>DGBP01000064.1 GCA_002384855.1 Nocardioidaceae bacterium UBA4001
CCACCAGACGGGGTCAAGGCCACCTCGAGCAGATCATCGCCAAGCTGGACTCCAGCAGCACCGAGAAGGCAGCCGAGGCGATCGAGGGCAAGGAGCCCTTCGACGTGCTCGTCGTCGGAGCAGGTCCTGCCGGTATCGCGTCGGGCATCTACGCCGCCCGCAAGAGGATCCGCACCGGCGTCGTCGCCGAGCGGATCGGCGGCCAGGTCCTCGACACGATGGCGATCGAGAACTTCGTCTCCGTGCCCTACACCGAGGGGCCCAAGCTCGCCGCCCACTTCGAGCAGCACGCCGGTGAGTACGACATCGACCTGATGGACCTTCAGCGGGTGACCCGGCTCGTCCCCGGCACGCGCGGCGACCTGCACAGCGTCGAGCTCGCCAACGGTGCGGCGCTGCGCGCGCGGTCCGTCGTACTCGCCCCCGGCGCCCGCTGGCGACACATCGGCTGCCCGGGCGAGCAGGAGTACCGCAACAAGGGCGTCACCTACTGCCCGCACTGTGACGGCCCTTTGTTCAAGGGCAAGCGCGTTGCGGTGGTCGGCGGCGGCAACTCCGGCGTCGAGGCAGCTATCGACCTCGCCGGCGTCGGTGTTCGTCCAGATCGGCCTGCTGCCGAACACCGAGTGGCTCGACGACACCGTGGAGCTCACCGACCGCAGGGAGATCGTGGTCGACGACCGCGGCGCCACCTCGGTGCCCGGCATCTTCGCCGCGGGCGACGCCACGACCGAGCCGTACAAGCAGATCGTGACCGCCATGGGCTCGGGCTCCACCGCCGCGCTCAGCGCGTTCGACCACCTGATCCGGGCCTCGGCGCCCGTCGGGAGCTGATCTTCCCCTCCGTGACAGCTGCGGTCCACGTGCCGGTCACCCGGGTCCGCGAGGTTCGGGCCCATGACCTCACTTCACCGCCGTACCCTGCTGACCGGGGCCGCCGCCGGCGCCGGCCTTCTTGCCCTCCGCGGCCCGGCCGCGGCCGCCCTGGTGTCCTCCCGACTGTCGCTTCCCTCAGGCCTGCAGACCGGGGACGTCTCTGCGCGCTCCGCCGTCCTCTGGTCGCGCTCGAGCGGACCCGGCCGGCTCGTCGCCACGATCTCCAGCGGCGCCGCGAAGCGCGAGATCACCGGCCCGTGGGCCACCGAGGAGTCCGACCACACCGCCAAGCTGCTCCTGCAGGGGCTGGCGCCGGGCCGGGAGTACGACGTCCGCGTGGAGTTCGAGGACGAGGACGGCCGTCGTGGCGAGGCGGGGACCGGAAGGTTCCGGACCGCCTCCGTGAGGCCGGGGCGGACCACCTTCGTCTGGACCGGTGACACCTGCGGCCAGGGCTGGGGCATCAACGAGGAGATCGGCGGCCTGGTCGGCTACCGCGCCATGCACGCCACCGACCCCGACTTCTTCGTCCACGCGGGCGACACGATCTACGCCGACGGGCCGATCCAGGAGGAGGTCACCGAGCCGGACGGCCAGGTGTGGCGCAACCTGGTCATCCCCGAGGTGACGAAGGTGGCCGAGTCGCTCGCCGAGTTCCGGGGGCGGCACCGCTACAACCTGATGGATGCCAACGTCCGGGCCATGTACGCCGAGGTCCCGGTCATCGGGCAGTGGGACGACCACGAGACGACGAACAACTGGTACCCGGGGGAGGTCCTCGAGGACTCCCGCTACACCGAGCGCCGGGTGGACGTTCTCGCCGCGCGGGCCCGCAGGGCCTGGCAGGAGTACATGCCGATCGCCGACCCCCGGGCGATGAGCCGGGGCTCGGGCTTCGAGCCGGCGAGGATCTACCGCAAGATCGAACGCGGACCGCAGCTCGACGTCTTCGCCCTCGACATGCGCACCCACAAGGGCCCGAACACCGACGGGCGCGAGGACCACCGGACGAGCATCCTCGGGCAGGAGCAGGTCGACTGGTTGGTCCGTGAGGTGACCCGCTCCGACGCCACGTGGAAGGTGATCTCGGCCGACATGCCGCTCGGGCTGGTGGTCCCGGACGGCCCGGTGAACCAGGAGAGCGTCTCCAACCGGGACCCGGGCGAGCCGCTCGGTCGGGAGCTCGAGATCGCCTCCGTGCTCGCGGCGTTCAGGCGGAACCGGGTGAAGAACGTCCTGTGGATCACCGCGGACGTGCACTACTGCGCCGCCCACCACTACGACCCGTCCCGGGCGGCGTTCACCGACTTCGACCCCTTCTGGGAGATCGTCGCCGGGCCCATCGCGGCCGGCACCTTCGGACCCAACCAGCTCGACATGACGTTCGGGCCACGGGTGGAGTTCAGCAAGGCGGCGGACTACCCGAACCAGTCGCCGCGGGGTGGGAACCAGTTCTTCGGCCACGTCGCGATCGACGAGGACGGCGTGCTCGAGGTCAGCCTGCGAGACCAGTCGGGTGCCGTGCTCTGGCACAAGGAGCTGGCGCCCGAGCGACGCTGAACGCCGTCACGGCGAGGGCCGCCCCACCGGGCGGTGGGGCGGCCCTGGCAGCGCCGGGTTCGGCGCGGCCGAACTCAGGTCGTAGGTCCCGGTCCTGGCCCCCTGCGCCTCAAGTAGTCTCCGTCCATAGCAGACGCGACGCCGGTGGACCGGACAGCCTCGGGCCCGGCAAGAGAGGCAGGGTGGGATGTCGGACATCGACGCGGTGTTGGACGAGGCAGGACTGCGCGGCAGCGCAGTGCGCGACTACGTGAAGCACTGGGCGGAGGTGACCGGAGCCGCTCGCATCGAGGTGGTCAGTGCGGATGACGACGCCCGGCTGGTCGACGAGGCGCTCGACGCCGGTGAGCTGCAGCCGGCCGGGGACGGCCTGTACTACTCGCGGAGCTACCACAAGGACACCGCCCGCTCCGAGGAGCGCACGATCGTCGCGACCGGCAGGGAGACCGACGCCGGGGTCTACAACAACTGGCACCCCTCCTCGGAGATGAAGCCGAAGCTCGAGGGCCTGATGAGGGGCGCCTCGGCGGGCAAGACGATGTACGTCGTGCCCTACCTGATGGCGCCGCCGGGTTCCCCCCTGGAGCGGTACGCCGCCGGCGTGCAGCTCACGGACTACCGCCCGGTCGTCCTGCACATGATCCGGATGGCCCGCGTCGGCGTGAAGCACATCGACCACCTGATCGGCGAGGGCGAGTTCGTGCGCGCCGTACACGTCACCGGTGACCTCGAGAACCTCGGTCAGGGCACTCCGGAGGACAGGCGGTACTTCGTCACGGTCGCCGACGAGCGGACCATCTTGCACTTCGGGTCCTCCTACGGTGGCAACGCGCTGCTGGGCAAGATCGCCCACGGACTGCGTCAGGCGTCGTACGACGGCTGGGCGTCAGGTCAGTTCCTCGCCGAGCAGTTCATGCTGCTGGGCATCGTCGACAACCAGACCGGCCGCAAGTACCACATCTGCGGAGGGTTCCCCTCTGCCTCGGGCAAGACCAACCTCGCGATGACGCTCCCGCCGGACGCCCTGGGCGACCGGTACCACGTGGAGTTCTACGGCGACGACATCGCCTGGCTGTGGGTCGCCGAGGACGGGCGCCTCTACGGGATGAACCCCGAGTTCGGCGTCTTCGGCGTCGCCAAGGACACCAACGAGAAGACCAACCCGACCGCGCTCGACGCGATCGCGCCGGGCACGCGCGCGATCTTCACGAACGTCGCCTACAACGAGAAGACCCACGAGGTCTGGTGGGAGGGACGCACGAAGCAGCCGCCGGCCGACCTCGACGGCTGGCTCGACTGGAAGGGCCGGCGCATCGCCGACCGGAGCCCCGAGGAGGCCGGGGAGCCGTGGGCGCACCCGAACAGCCGGTTCACCACAACGCTCGCCAACGTCCCCAACGTCGCCGAGGACTTCGAGGACCCCAAGGGCGTGCCGATCGACGCGGTCATCTTCGGTGGCCGCACCAGCGACCGCGAGCCGCTGGTCCGTGCCATGGAGGACCTGGCGGAGGGCGTGTACGACGGCCTGACCCTGGGCGCCGAGGCGACCTTCGCGGCGGACGGCCTCGAGGGCAAGCTGCGCTACGACCCCATGTCCATGCGGCCGTTCCTGTCCTACCCCGAGGGCGCCTACGCCGGGCACTGGCTGAAGATCGTCGGCCAGGCCGCCGAGCAGCCGGTTTTCGCGCACGTCAACTGGTTCCAGAAGGACCCCGAGGACGGGCACTTCCTGTGGCCGGGCTACCGCGAGAACCTGCGGGCGCTGCTGTGGCTCATGCAGCTCAAGCGCGACGAGGTCTCGGGGCGGCCCACACCGGTCGGCGTGATCCCCACCAAGGAGGAGCTGAACCTCGACGGCCTCGACGTCGACGGCGGCGACCTGGACCGGATCCTGTCGCTCGACATCGACCGCTGGCGCCAGGAGATCGAGTTCCGGCAGAAGCACCTCGAGCAGTTCACCGACCTGCCCGAGCCGATCTGGGAGGCCCACCGCCGGGTCGCCGAGGCGCTCGACCGCGAGGCGGAGGGCTCGTAGAGCGCTGAGATTGCGAGGAGCCCCGGGTCACGGTCGTGACCCGGGGCTCCTTGCTCTCCTGCGCGCAGGCTAGAGGTTGATGACGACCTCTCCCTGCTCGCGGAGGTCCCCGAGGAGGCGCTGGGCGACCTGCGACTCCTTCTGCGACGTCACCTGCTCGACGAGCTGCGGCCGCACCTGCTTCAGCGGCGGCAGCTCCTGCTGCTGACCGGCCTGCTGACCGGCCTGCTCCTGCTGCGCCACGAGCTGGTCGTAGAGCGCACGCACCTCCTTGTCAGAGGCCCGCACTGGACCTGCCTCGTCCTCGATGAGGCGCTCGATCGCGACCTGGGTGCGGATCTGGTCGTCGACCGTGTCACGGTCCATGCCCTGCTGCTCCATGGCGGAGAAGAACTGGTCGGCCGACTGCAGCCCGTTCTGGGCGGCGAGCTCCCCCACGGTCTTGTCCACGTCACTGTCGGAGACGGTGATGTCGCGCTTCTCGGCCTCCTGGACGAGCAGCTCGGTGCTGACCAGGCTGTCGGCCACCTGCTTCTTGAGCTGCTCCTGGTCAGGAGTCTGCCCCTGCGACTGCGCCATCGCCTGCTGCAGCTGGGCCTCGTAGGCCTGCTCGAACTCGCTGCGGCCGATCTCCTCACCGTTGACCTCGGCCACGACGTCGGGGACGTCTCCGAGGTCCGCCTCTGCCCCCGCCTGGGCGTCCTCCTCCGCGGGCGCCGAGGATGCCGCCTCGCTCGGGGCGTCGCCGGCCTCCGACTCGCCACCTCCGCAGGCGGAGACACCGGCCAGCACGATCACCAGGAACAGGCCCAGCAGCCAGTTCTTCCGCAACACGATCATCCTTCCGAGAGACAAAGACGCCACGCTAGCAAGAGAGGCAAAACCAGCCGGGGCCCCGGGGCCGGGCCGGCCCTTGACCGAGCGACCACTGCAGGCGCCCCTGCTCCGGAACGACAGAAGCCCAGGTCGTGACGACCTGGGCTTCTGGGGAACGCGCGCTCGGAGGGATTCGAACCCCCAACCTTCTGATCCGTAGTCAGATGCTCTATCCGTTGAGCTACGAGCGCTGGGCCTCGGAGAGTTTAGCGTGACCCGCGGAGCATCACGAAATCGGGCCGAGGTGTCCTCGCCCACGCAGCCTACAGACCGCTCAACCCCTCACCACGCGCCGCAGGAAGGGCACCACGACCTCCCGGACCCGGTCCGGGAGGTCCACCATCGGCCAGTGGCCCGAGTCGGCGAGCACGTGCACCTGCGCTGAGGGGAACGACTCGCGTTGCCGCTCGGCCTGCTCGACGCTGATGTAGGGGTCCTGCGCGCCCCAGACGACCAGCGCCGGCCGGTCGAGCGCGCGGAGGCGAGGAGACAGGTCCCCCATGCCCTCAGGGTCTGGGGCCCGGCCAGCGCAGCCCCACGGCCCGCCGAAGTCGTGCAGGACCAGATGCGCACGCTCGATGCCGAGGATGTCGAGGGCATGGTCGAGGAAGGTCGCGTAGCCGTCCACCGTGTAGTCGAAGTCCTCCGGCTTGTCCGCCGTTCCGTAGCCCGGGAAGTCCCAGGCGACGGCGCGCGAACTCCCCCACCGCCTCGACGAGCGGCTGCCAGTCCCGATGCTGGCCCGAGCACCACGGCATGGTCTCCGTGGGCCGGGGAGGTGTCCGAGGGTCGACGTTGCAGGGGTAGACGCATGACGGCCTCCGGCCGGGGCAGCCCTTCGCCGGCGCGAAGGACGTGCTGACGTCGACGTACCCGCGGCTCTTCCAGTGAAGCCCGGCCGTCGGGGGAGCGACAGACTCGATGGGACGAGTTCGGCCGTCGAGACCTGGGTCACACGCGTTGATCGATCCAATGGTCGGCCCCAGACCTTGTGAGTACATTCACGAGCACCGCACCACCGAGGGATCGCCCGCGACGAGGCCGGCGGTCCGCACACCATCGACTCAACGACAAGCCATCGACACGCTCGATGGCCGGTTTGCCATTTCGCAGACCGGACGCGCCGAGAGGGAACGGTAGGCATGACCGCCGACACGACGATCGACCAGAGTGCGCCCACCACCCACCAGGGGATCCTGGCCTGGGTGAACGAGGTCGCCGAGCTCACCCAGCCCGACCGCATCCACTGGTGCACCGGGTCCGACGAGGAGTGGGTCCAGCTGACCGACCAGCTCGTCGAGACCGGCACCTTCGTGCGCCTGGACGAGGAGAAGAAGCCCAACTCGTTCTGGGCCGCCTCCGACCCGACCGACGTCGCTCGCGTCGAGGACCGCACCTACATCTGCTCCGTCGACGAGCGCGACGCCGGGCCCACCAACAACTGGATGGCCCCGGACGAGATGAAGGCCCTCATGACCGACCTGTACCGCGGGTCGATGCGGGGCCGGACGATGTACGTCATCCCCTTCGTCATGGGTCACCTCGAGGCCGAGAGCCCGATGTTCGGCGTGGAGATCACCGACTCCGCGTACGTCGTCGCCTCCATGCGGGTCATGGCCCGGATGGGCGCCGACGTGCTGGCGAAGATGGAGGAGACCGACGCGGCCTTCGTCCCCGCCATGCACTCCGTCGGCCTGCCGCTCGAGCCCGGCCAGGCCGACGTCGCCTGGCCCTGCAACGACACCAAGTACATCGTGCAGTTCCCCGAGGAGCGCGCGATCTGGTCCTACGGCTCCGGCTACGGCGGCAACGCCCTCCTCGGCAAGAAGTGCTACGCCCTGCGCATCGCCTCGGTCATGGCCCGCGACGAGGGCTGGCTGGCCGAGCACATGCTGATCCTGAAACTCACCAGCCCCGAGGGTGTCGTGAAGTACGTCGCCGCGGCGTTCCCGAGCGCCTGCGGCAAGACCAACCTCGCCATGCTCGCCCCGACCATCCCGGGCTGGAAGGTCGAGACGCTCGGCGACGACATCGCCTGGATGCGGATCGGCGAGGACGGCCGCCTCTACGCGGTCAACCCCGAGTTCGGCTTCTTCGGCGTCGCACCGGGCACCAACGAGCACACCAACCCCAACGCCATGCGCACGATCAACCAGGGCAACTCGGTGTTCACCAACGTCGCCCTGACCGAGGACGGCGACATCTGGTGGGAGGGCCTGGAGAACACCCCGGCCCACGCGACCTCGTGGAAGGGCGAGGAGTGGACGCCGGAGTCCGGCGAGCTTTCCAGCCACCCGAACAGCCGCTACTGCACCCCGATCAAGCAGTGCCCGATCCTCGCGCCCGAGTACGACGACCCGCGGGGCGTGCCGATCGACGCGATCCTCTTCGGCGGACGCCGCCAGACCACGGTCCCACTGGTGACCGAGGCCCGTGACTGGACCCACGGCACGTTCATGGGCGCCACGCTCTCCAGCGAGACCACCGCGGCCGCCACCGGCGCGGTCGGCGTGGTACGTCGTGACCCGATGGCCATGCTGCCGTTCATCGGCTACCACGCAGGCGACTACCTCAACCACTGGATCACCGTCGGGAAGGAGAACGACGCCGCCAAGCTGCCGCGGATCTTCTACGTCAACTGGTTCCGCCGCGACGAGGAGGGCGGCTTCCTCTGGCCCGGCTTCGGGGAGAACAGCCGCGTGCTGAAGTGGGTCGTCGAGCGCATCGACGGTCAGGCCGAGGCGGTCGAGACGCCGATCGGCCACGTCCCCACCGTGGACGCGCTCGACACCGACGGCCTCGACCTGACCCGTGAGGACCTCGAGGCGGCCCTGGCGGTCGACGCCGAGGAGTGGAAGGCCGAGATCCCGCAGATCGCGGAGTGGTTCGAGAAGTTCGGCGACGACCTTCCCGCCGTTCTGTGGACCGAGCTGGACGGACTCAAGGCCCGCCTCGGCGTCACCGGCTGACCTCACCGGTCCCCCACGTTGGCCTCGTCCCTCCCGGGACGGGGCCTTCGTCCTTCTCCGCCCGGCGTGGTGGAAGATCATCCCTGACGTGCGGCTACGGCATACTCTTTGCTTTCGGGGGAGAGGGAGGATCGTCTCTTGGCAAGCAGGTTCGGACCTGACGAGCGCAAGCTCCTCGAGTCGGCGGCGGGCCGGCTGTACAGCAACGCCGCGACGCACGGCCGCTTGCCCGCGGCCGACCCCCG
Organism: Nocardioidaceae bacterium UBA4001; assembly: GCA_002384855.1. Lineage (GTDB taxonomy): Bacteria > Actinomycetota > Actinomycetes > Propionibacteriales > Nocardioidaceae > Nocardioides_C. The sequence continues at coordinate 8,562 of DGBP01000064.1, forward strand.
CTTCGAGGAGGACGGGGAGTTCCACGACGCGCTCGACCTGCTGCTCGAGCTCGGGCTGCTGGTTCACGACGGGGTCAGCGGTCACTACCTGCCCGTCGACCCCGCGTCGGTGCAGAACCGCGTCGTCGTGCCACTCAGCCGCGAGGGCGCCGACCTGCTCAACGAGTCGGCCGAGTGGGCCGAGGCGTTCTCCGACCTCGGTCAGGCGTACCGACGCGCAACCACCTCGACCTCGGCGCCGATCACCGAAATTCGGGGTCTGCCCCAGATCGACAACTACCTGAAGGCACTCGTCAGCGACTGCCGTACCGAGCTCCTCACTGCCCAGCCCTATGGACGGCGGCCGGCGGAGGACCTGGCGCGCGCCGAGAACCGCGACCTGCGGGCGCTCGACCGCGGCGTGCGCATGCGGACGCTCTACCAGCACTCAGCACGGCAGAGCCCCGCCACGAGGGAGTACGTCGCCGAGATCACCGCCCATGGCGGCGAGGTGCGCACTCTTGATGAGTTCTTCAAGCGGCTGATCATCGTCGACCGAGACGTCGCCGTGATTCCAGGCTCCGAGGATCATCACACCGCACTTGCCTTGCGTGACAAGTCGGTCGTCGCCTATCTCGTCGACATCTTCGAACGCTCCTGGGAGCGAGGGCGACCCTTCACCGCCCATGACGGCCGCAGCGAGAAGAGCATCGCCTCCGACGTGCGGGCGATGACGATTCGGCTGTTGGTAGAGGGACACAGCGACCCGGCCAGCGCCAAGCGTCTCGGCGTGAGCACGCGAACCTACGCCGGCTACATCGCCTCTCTCAAGGAGGAGTACGCCGTGCAGACCCGCTTCCAGCTCGGCCATGCGATGGGACGCGCCGACGCTCACGAGGAGAAGCGGGACAAGTTCGAGGACTTCTGATTTCTCGTCGACGTCAACCGCCGTACCCCCGACTGACCGAGAAATGAGGCGAGGGCAGACCATGTGGGATACATGTCTGCCCTCGCGGGGTTGAGACGGGCCGGGGGGGATGGCACTAGGAGCGAACAGCCGGGGGGGTTGGCTTGATGTTCGTCCTTCGTCTCAAACTCTGTGGCGCCGTCGAGTCTGGCGCATTTGTGGGTCGTACCGGCGGGTCAGACGCCACCCCAGCCGGTGTCCTTCAGCTGCACGACGGAGCTCGGCGCGGTCTTGGTGGTGCTCGTCCCACCCCAGCCAGTGTCCTTGGCCTGTGCCGGCGCAGCGAGCGCTCCCGCCAGGAGGACGGCCGAGGCGAGTGCTCCGGCGGCAACCTTGCCGACGATTCGCATCTTGTTCATCGGTCAACCTCTTTGTGATAGTCGGTGCGACCACGTGAGTGGCTTGCCTCTAGTCTCCGGCACTACGCAGGGGTTCTGCTAGCAAACCCATCCTCATAGGTTTGCACTGCATCTTTCTGCAGAACTCCTGATCTCCTGCGCACGCAACGATCTAGGTGTATCCTTCGCCGGCACGTCAGGCGGGGTGGTCGCGGCCCGCGCCGAACGCCCGAAACGCGCCGCGAAACGGCACTATCTCGCATCATCCTCGCCCACGTATGCGCGCTCTACAAGGATTGATGCGCAGTCGGTCCGGGGCGCAACCGATGTGTGCACCGCGGGGCGGACACCTGCACGAACGTGCAGCGCCTACCCTGGATCAGATGGCTTCTCGAGGATCGCGCCGGGCGGGGGCGCTGCTGGCAGCATGGGCGGCAGTCTCCCTGCCGGCGGCCGCCACGGTCTTCACGAGCTCGGAGGAGCGGACCACGCTCGCGGGACACGAGGCGGTGGTCTCCCCCGCGTTCGACGGCTACGCGACGCTGGACCTCGGCCCGTACCTGCCCAACCTGCGCTACCCGACCGAGCGGGTCCTCGGTGCGCACATCGACTTCGGCAAGACCAACCTCACGTCGTTCGAGGCGTTGATCAACCGCTACACGGTGATCGGCACCCAACCGCGCGGTGAGATCGCCAAGGTCACCGGTGCCCTCACCGACATGGCGGTTCAGAGCGCGGTCACCGGCGCGGTCCTCGGCCTGGCAGGTCCGGGCCTGTGGGTCCTGCTCGGGAGCCGGCGGAGGGCCGAGCTCGGCCAGCAGCTCTCCGGCCGGCGTGTGGCGGTTGCCGGTGCCGTGGTCGTCGTACTCGTGGGGGTGCTGGTCCGGCCATGGGAGCTCGGCCCGGCGACCGCGGAGCAGGGCCGGCCCGACTGGCGACCACTGTCGGCCGAGCTGCCCGACGTCACCATCCCCGAGCAGGCCCAGCCGCTCGAGGTGGAGGCGGGCCTGTTCACGAGCGGGACGAAGCGGATCGCCGAGAGCCTGCTGGACAGCTACGCCAAGGGCGACGCCTTCTACAGCAGGGTGGCCGACTCGGTGCCGGGCTTCGCCGGGCAGGTCCGACAGCCGGCCGACGACGAGACCGTGGCGCTGCTGGTGAGCGACCGCCACGACAACGTGGGCATGGACAAGGTCGCCCGAGCGCTGGCCGACGCAGGCGGGGCGACGATGCTGCTCGCCGCCGGGGACGACACGTCCACCGGGTCCACCTGGGAGGCGTTCAGCCTGGACTCGCTCGACCAGGTGTTCGCCGACTACGACGACCGTTTCGCGATCACCGGCAACCACGACCAGGGCGAGTTCGTCGGGGAGTACCTCGCCGACCTCGGCTTCACCCGTCCCGACGGCGAGCTGGTCGAGGGCCCCGACGGCATCCGCGTGCTCGGCGCGGACGACCCGCGCAGCAGCGGCCTCGGAGCCTGGCGCGACGAGGAGGGGCTGTCGTTCCACGAGCACGAGCAGCGCGTCGCCGACCGCGCCTGTGAGTACGACGAGCAGGGCGACCGGGTCTCCACCCTCCTGACCCACGACGCGAACACCGGTCGTGAGGCGCTGCGACGCGGCTGCGTCGACCTCGTCGTGGGCGGGCACCTCCACGAGCAGGTCGGTCCCCGCGAGGTCCTCGGTGCCAACGGCAGCACCGGCTACACCTACACGAACGGCACCACCGGTGGGGCCGCCTACGCCATCGCGATCGGGAGCAAGCTGCGCCGCGACGCGATGGTGACGCTGGTGACCTACCGGGAGGGCCGGCCAGTCGGCGTCCAGCCGATCACGGTCCGGACGAACGGCGCCTTCGCGATCAGCCCGTTCCTCCCGCTGGACCCGCCGCCCGGTCCGGCCGACGAGGGCACCGAGGGGACGGGGACGACGAACGGCCCCGACGAAGACGAGACTCCGTAGGGGCCGTTCGGGTCTGGCGGAGGTGGCGGGATTTGAACCCGCGAGAGGGGATTACCCTCAACCCGCTTAGCAGGCGGGCGCCATAAACCGGACTAGGCGACACCTCCAGACAGCGAGCACAGGTTACCCGTGGGCGGGCGACCTGAGCCAATCGGGGCGTGGTCAACCGATCCGGCGGTAGCCGTGGCCCTTGTCGAGGTGGGCCTGCAGGTCTCGCACGAAGTCGTCCGGGTCTCCCGCGAGCATGCGCACGGGGACGGTCGTCGTACGCCCGTCTCGCAGCCGGAGGACCACCACCCGCTCGCCTGCCGAGGTCGCGGTGACCACGTCCTCGACGTCGGTCCAGCGCGCCTCGGCGGTGCCTGCGCCGCGGATGTGGCGGACCCGGTAGCCGGTGTCGTCGAGACGGACGATGGTGGTACGTCGTGACAGCGCCACCGCCGCGACGAGCACCAGCACCGCCGTACCGAGGACGCCCGCCCCGAGCAGCCAGGCGGGGAGCTCGAACAGCGCCACGAGCAGGGTCAGCACCACCACGACGACCCCGAGGGCTGCGAGGAGGACGCCCAGCATGCGGGCGGCGAGGGGGCGGGAAAGTCGATAGTCGGATGGCACGCCCCGATTGAACCCGCCCCACGGCCGCGGACAAAATTGCGGTGGCGACGGCCCTTGTCACAGGCGATCCCCCGGGGCGACACTGAGACTTCCCTCCCCGCCCCCCGCGGCCGTCGGCAGGAGGTGGCCCCTATGGCTACTCTCGACCACGCGATCATCGGTTTGAGTCAGGCACTCGACCGTCCGCGCCGCCATCAGATGTGGCGCTGGCTGGTGCGACACCGCGTCGCCGGCGTCCACGAGGCCCTCCTCGACGAGACCGAGCGAGCCGCCGACGCCTGGCTCGCCGCCCGGCAGAGCGCGCTCGCTCGGGAGCGGGAGGTGCTGCTGCGCAAGCTGGAGCGCCTCGGCTGCCAGGTCGCCGACTCCCCCGACGTCGAGCCCGTGCACAGCGAGCTCAAGCGCGTCGTGTCGGAGCTCCAGCGGCACCGGCAGCGGCTCAACGACCTGCTCTACGACACGGTCGCTCTCGAGCTCGGCGGCTCCGAGTAGTCAGCACACAGCCAGCAGAGGGGGCGGGATTCGAACCCGCGGCTGACATCTCTGCCAGCGACCGCTTTCAAGGCGGTTCCGATCGGCCACTCCGGCACCCCTCCGTGAACCGGTCCCGGTCACAGGGCCGGCCACGCGGACGAGTGTAGGCGAGCCGACCGGGGAGCCGGTCGGCGTGGGGTCAGAGCTCCAGGGAGACCAGGACGTCGCCCTCCTGGACGGCGTCGCCCTCGGCCACCTTCACAGCGGTGACCGTGCCGGCCGTCTCGGTGAGCACCGGGATCTCCATCTTCATCGACTCCAGGAGCACCACGGTGTCGCCGACGGCGAGCCGGTCGCCGGGTCCGACGGGGATCTTCAGCACGCTGGCGGCCATCTCGGCGACGATGTCTGCGGTCCTGGGCTCACGGGGCATGGCGTGGACCGTACACGCGCGCGAGCGTTACCCGCAGGTAGCGGCTGCCCGTTCCGAGTCGCTCAGAGCAGGGGCTCGAGCCGGCCCGGCTCCGGACGGTGCGCGGCGAGCTCCTCGAGCCGTCGGGCGCGTCGCCCTCGCGCGCCGGTGAGGAACAGGTCCGCCCGGACGATGAGGTAGCCGAGGAGCAGGCCCAGCAGCAGGCTGTACCCCACGGTCATCCCCACCACGGCCAGGTCGGCCCCGGGGACCAGGAGCGAGGCCGCCACGACCGCGAGGCCCGGCGCTCCGAAAGCCGTCACCCACCATCCCTGCCGCCGCCGTGCCCGGGTGGAGACACCCCAGGCGAGGGCCGGGAATCCGAGCAGCACCTCGAGGGGACGCGGGACAGCCCCGAGCACCTCCTCGGCGCGCGTGAGAGCTGCCTCGACGGTCTCGATCATCCCGGGTGAGCCCCAACGGCCCAGCGCCTCGGTGTAGGCGAGGGTCACCGTCAGCAGGACCACTCCGCCGACGATCACGATCAGACCGCGCCGCCCGAGACCGTGGATGCCGGCACCGAGCCGGTAGACCAGGGCGAGCGCCCCGAGCAGGGAGAAGCCGATGACGAGGTAGCCGGTGCGGGCCATCGACAGGTCCGCGCCGTAGGCCCACGCCCCGAAGGCGCCTCCGGCCGCGACCAGGGTGGCCAGCAGGACCTCGCGTACCACCCGGGAGAACTTCGCGGCAGGCGTGGTCGCGAGCACCCCGAGCAGGGCGGCCGCGACCACGGTCGCCACCGCGGCGCCGGCGAGCAGCACGCCGGCCCCGGTCAGCACAGCAGCGCCGGCGAGCAGCAACGCCAACCCGCCGGCCGCCAGCGGACGTCCACCGGTGCGCACCGCGAGACCATGCGTGTACAGCGTGGTGACGGTGACAGCACCGGCCTGGCGGACCTCCTCCGGGGCTTCGAACCCGGTCCACGGGAGCACCACAGCGGTCAGCCCGGCCAGGAGCAGGACGAACCAGAACAGCCTCGCGGCGACGGACCCGAGCCGTGAGCGTCGCGACTCACGAGAGGGGTTGGCAGGTCGGGGAGGCCTCGGCGTCCCCGACGTGTGGGGAGGGGTGGGTGGTCGACGCGGCGCGATCCTCCGCCGGATGCGCTTCGGCGGGGGTTCCGCGCGACGCCGACCGGGCTTCTGCTCGGCACGCACCACGGTCAGAACCCTCACGACGACGACGGACAGCCAGATCCCCCACCTGACCGCCCGAGGGTATCAACCGACCGACCCGGCCCCTGCAGGGTCGATGCGGCGGTTGGCCAGGGAGGGGTTCTCGGCGCGTACCTCGTCGACGAGACTGCGCCGCAGCGTGGCGGTGACGAAGCGATCCTCGTCGCCGGCCTCGACGACCTCCCCGTGCGGTGTCACCGCCATGGAGTGCCCGGTGTAGCGGGGCCCCGGCTGGGCGGCGGCGACGACGTACACGGTGTTCTCGACCGCTCGTGCCTTGAGCAGCGTCCGCCAGTGGTCCACCTTGCGCGGGCCGGCCACCCAGGCCGCGGGGAGCAGGATCACCTCGGCACCGCGGTCGACGAGGGCGCGCGCGAGCTCGGGGAAGCGCAGGTCGTAGCAGGTCATCAGCCCGACCCGGAGGCCGCCGACCTCCACCACGACGGGCTCGACCTCCCCGGCGACCAGACGGTCGGACTCCTTGTAGCCGAAGGAGTCGTAGAGGTGGATCTTGCGGTACGACGCCCGCAACCCGCCACGGTCGACGACGACGAGCGTGTTGTAGGGCCGGGTCGGGTCCTCACTGCGCTCGAACATGCCGGCCACGAGCGTGACGTCGTGGGCCCGGGCGAGCTCGGTGAGCCGTCGTACGAACGGGCCGTCGAGGTCCTCGGCGAACCCCGCGACGTCCGAGCCCGGCTTTCCGAAGTCGCGCATCATCACCTCGGGGAAGACCACGAGGCCGGGCCGGGGCGAGCTCGCGCACACCTCCTCGACGATGCCCAGGGCCTCGCGGTTCTCCGCGGGGTCGAGCGAGGAGGCGATCTGGACGGCGGCGACAGTCAGCTCGGACACGCCCCCCAGCGTGCCAGCCCCTCGGCTTTCCGCAAGACTGCGTCCCATGACCTCTGCCTCTCCCGCCGTGGCGGCCGTGGTCCTGACCGGCGGCACGGGGGTGCGCCTGGGCGGGGCGGACAAGGCCTCGCTGGAGCTCGACGGGCGGACCCTGCTGGCGCACGCTCTCGCCGCCACGACAGGAGTCTCGGAGACGGTCGTGGTGGGCTCCGAGGTGGACACGGCCCGTCCGGTGCGCTGGACCCGCGAGGACCCGCCCGGAGGTGGGCCCGCCGCCGGTCTGCTCGCCGGCCTCGACGCGCTGGCCGTGCAGGGCGGGCTGGTGTGCGTCCTCGCTGTCGACATGCCCCGGTTCTCCGCGGCCACGCTCACCCGCCTGGTCGACGTGCTCGAGTCCGCGGGCGACTCCGCCGACGCCGCCTGCCTGGTCGACGGCGGAGGGCGGGTCCAGTGGCTGGCCGGCGTCTACCGGTACGACGCCCTCGCGGCCGCGAGACCTGCCGACCGGGCCGAGGAGCACGGGATGTCGACGAGACGGCTGATGAGCAGGCTGCGGATCGTCGGGGTCCCGGCGGTCGAGGACGAGGCGCACGACGTGGACACCTGGGAGGACCTGCGGCGGCTGGAGTGAAGGTCTTGGGCAGCGTCGTGGAACATCGCAGCGGACGACCGACCTCAACCCCCGCACGACCAAGGATCTCCTGCCGCGACGCTGGGCCCGCCTCCTGACGGGGGCGCTGGTGCTCACCGTGGCGGTCCTCGTCACCGGCTGGCTGGCGGCCGACGGCACCGGAAGCTCCATCACCGTGAGGCACCCCGCGGAGCGCAGCGTGCACACGTCCAGCCCGTTCCCCGGCTCGGAGTACGCGATCCCCCAGCTCGCCGCGGGGCTCCTCATGCTGCTCCTGCTCGCCGCCGTGCTGCGCCTGGTCGTGCTGCGTCCGGCAGTCGTCCGGTCCGACGTACCGACCGACAACCTGCTCCGTGCCGCCTCCGTCGTGCGCGCCGTCCGGGTCGCCGTCACCGCACTGGTCCTCACCTGCGCGGGCAACCTGTTCTTCGGCGGGATGACCGCGGTCAGGACCTTCGACCCGGGGTGGCAGCAGAACCTGTTCGGCGCCGGCACGATCCTCGGGGTCGTGCTCGGGGTGAGCGCGGGCGCGTCGTGAGCGTCTCCCTCACGCTCGACATGACGGCCGCCACGCCGCCGTACGAGCAGGTGCGCGCCCAGCTGGCCGGCCACATCCGCGCCGGCCGCCTCCGTCCAGGTGACAAGCTTCCGGTCGTGCGCGCCCTCGCCGCGGACCTCGGGGTCGCGACGAACACCATCGCCCGGGCCTACCGCGAGCTCGAGGGCGGCGGGCTGGTGACGACACGCCGTCGGGTGGGCACGATCGTGCAGGCACCCGCGGCTCCGGCAGGGCCGGAGCTGCGGGCCCACGCCGTAGCGTTCGTCGCCGCGGCCCGGGACGCCGGGCTCGCCGACGAGGCGGTCATCGACCTGGTCCGCGGCGCCCTGCTGGAGTGAGCGGACCAGGTCGACGTATTGGCCGATTCCCTTGCGAATTCGACCTGCCCGTATGACGCTGGACGGGTGAACCTTCATGACTGGATCGACGAGGTGTGCGACGTCCTGGAGCTCGAGGACACCGAGATCGACGAGGGCCTGATCCTCGACCTCGCCCGTGACGCAGCCCATGAGGTGGAGCGTCCCGCCGCACCGATCACCACCTTCCTCGTCGGCCTCGCGGCCGGCCTGAAGGGAGGCGGCACCACCGATGTGGAGGAGCTCGCCGGCCGGGCCCAGGCGCTTGCGATGAAGTGGGGCGGCGACGATGTGAGTCCCGACGACTTCAAGGAAGAGGACCTGATCGGGACCGAGTGAGGTCGCGGGCCTAGTCTGAGGTCTATGCGTGCCGTCGTCGCGACCGAGCCCGGGGGACCCGAGGTCCTCACCCTGACCGACCTGCCCGAACCCGTCGCCGGACCCGACGAGGTGGTCCTCGACGTCGCGGCGACCGCGGTGAACCGCGCGGACACGCTGCAGCGGCAGGGGAAGTACCCGCCGCCTCCCGGGGCCTCCGACGTGATCGGCCTCGAGTGCTCCGGCACCGTCTCTGCCGTCGGGGAGGGTGTCAGCGGATGGAACGTCGGCGACGAGGCCTGCGCCCTGCTCGCCGGTGGCGGGTACGGCGAGAAGGTGGCCGTCCCGGCGGGACAGCTGATGCCCGTGCCGCAGGGGGTGGACCTCGTGACCGCCGGCGCGCTGCCCGAGGTGGCCTGCACCGTGTGGTCCAACGTCTTCATGGTCGCGGGCCTGCGACCCGGCGAGACGCTCCTGGTCCACGGCGGGGCGGGCGGCATCGGCAACCTGGCCATCCAGCTCGGCAAGGCGCTCGGCGCGCGGGTGATCACAACCGCCGGCTCGGAGGAGAAGCTCGAGCTCTGCCGTTCGCTCGGTGCGGACCTGGCGGTCAGCTACCGCGACCAGGACTTCGTCGAGGAGGTCAAGGCCGCCACCGACGGGCACGGTGCCGACGTCATTCTCGACAACATGGGGGCGAAGTACCTGGACCGCAACGTCTCCGCTCTGGCCACCGAGGGACGCCTGGTCATCATCGGCATGCAGGGCGGGGTCAAGGGCGAGCTGAACATCGGCAAGCTGCTCGCCAAGCGCGGTGCCGTGATCGCGACCTCGCTGCGCTCGCGCCCCGTCGAGGAGAAGTCCGCCATCTGTGCCGCGGTCGTCGAGCACGTGTGGCCGCTCGTCGCCGACGGGACGGTCCGTACCGTCGTCCACGCGACCGTCCCCCTCGCGGAGGCGGCCCGTGCGCATCGGATGATGGAGTCGGGGGACCACGTCGGAAAGATCGTGCTGACTACGTAAGGTGAGGCCATGACCGAGCAGAACCGTGAGGACAGCGACAACGGCGACGACCCGACCATTGTGGTGATCGGGCCCGACGGCATGGCCATGTCCGGTCCCCGGTCCGAGACGCCCGACGACGAGGGCGACGACGGCGAGCGCAACATCGCCGACCTGGTCGAGCAGCCGGCCAAGGTGATGCGCATCGGCAGCATGATCCGCCAGCTGCTCGAGGAGGTGAAGAGTGCACCCCTCGACGACGCCTCACGCGCCCGCCTCAAGGAGATCCACACCTCCTCGATCAAGGAGCTCGAGGCCGGCCTCGCACCCGAGCTGATCGAGGAGCTCGAGCGCCTCTCGCTCCCCTTCACCGAGGAGACGCCCTCCGACGCCGAGCTGCGCATCGCCCAGGCGCAGCTGGTCGGCTGGCTCGAGGGCCTCTTCCACGGCATCCAGACCGCGATCTACGCCCAGCAGGTCGCTGCCCGCGCACAGCTCGAGCAGATGCGCCGGGCCCTCCCCGCGGGGATGATCCCCGAGGAGGCCATGCAGGCCGCGCAGCGCGCCGCTGAGCAGCAGGCCGGCCGGGCCGAGGAGCACCCCCCGGGCCGCGGCGGGGGCATGTACCTCTGACCGGTTCGGCTCGCTGCGCTTTTTCCCAGGTGAACGTGGGAAAGCACTACTTACCTCGTGATGTTTCACGCGGTGAGCGTCGCTTTCCCAGGTGAACGTGGGAAAGCGACGCGGCCTACCGGGTGAGCTTGTCGATGTCGCTCGCCAGCCGCAGGTCCTTCGCGGTCAGGCCCCCTGCCGAGTGGGTCGAGAGCCGGAAGGTGACGGTCGTCCAGCGGATGTCGATGTCGGGGTGGTGGTCGAGGTCCTCGGCCACCTCGGCGACGCGCCGCACCAGCGCGATGCCGTCCAGGAACGACGCGGCCTTCACCGACCGCACGATCGTGTCACCGTCCTGGGCCCACGACGGGAGCTCGCGCGCGAGGGCCCGGTCGACCTCGTCCTGGGACAACAGCTCGCTCACGTCATACCTCCTCGCGTCGGTCGCGCCGGAAGATCTTCGAGCCCAGCCAGACGACCGGGTCGTACTTCCGGTCCACGACGCGCTCCTTCATCGGGATGATCGCGTTGTCGGTGATCTTGATGTTCTCGGGGCAGACCTCGGTGCAGCACTTGGTGATGTTGCACATGCCGAGTCCCGCGGCGCCCTGGGCCAGCGCGCGCCGGTCGTTCGTGTCGAGCGGGTGCATGTCGAGCTCGGCGTACCGGAGGAAGAACCGCGGTCCGGCGAACGCGGGCTTGTTCTCCTCGTGGTCGCGGACGACGTGACAGACGTCCTGGCACAGGAAGCACTCGATGCACTTGCGGAACTCCTGGCCGCGCTCGACATCGGACTGCATCATCCGGCGCTTGCCGTCGGCGTCGGGTGGGCCGGGCGCGAACGACGGGAGCTGCTCGGCCTTCTCGTAGTTGAACGACACGTCGGTGACGAGGTCGCGAATGACGGGGAAGGTGCGCATGGGCGTGACGGTGATCGTCTCGGCCTGGTGGAAGTCGGCGAGCCGGGTCATGCACATCAGCCGCGGCCGGCCGTTGATCTCGGCGCTGCACGAGCCGCACTTGCCCGCCTTGCAGTTCCAGCGAACCGCGAGGTCGCCGGCCTGGGTGGCCTGCAGGCGGTGGATCGCGTCGAGGACCACCTCGCCCTCCTCGACGGACACGGTGTAGTCGGTGAGGTCACCGCCACGGGAGTCGCCCCGCCAGACGCGCATCTTCAGGTCGTAGGCCATCAGCTCGCTCCGGTCTCCTCGAACAGCGCCCTGAGCTCGTCGGGCATCACCGGCAGCGGCTGGTGCGCAAGGTGTACGGCGCTGTCCAGCGCGTCGCCGGGAAGGGTGAGCACGAGGTTCCTCGCACCCCACTCGGGGTCGGGCTTGGGGTAGTCGTCACGGGTGTGCCCGCCCCGGGACTCCTCCCGCTCCAGGGCCGCCTTCGCGATGCACTCGGAGACCACGAGCATGTTGGTCAGGTCCAGCGCGAGGTGCCAGCCGGGGTTGTACTGCCGGTGCCCCTCGACGGTCAGCCGCTTCGCCCGGTCCTTGAGCCGCTCGATCTCGTCGAGGGAGTCGGCGAGCTCCTCGGCCTTGCGGATGATGCCGACCAGACGCTGCATGACGTCCTGGAGGTCCTTCTGGATCGTGTAGGGGTTCTCGCCGCCCTCCTCCTCGAAGGGGGCGAGAGCCCGGTCGGCCGCCGCGCGGACCTCGTCGTCGGGCAGGTCGGGACGCCGCACGTTCACCCGCTGCGCGTGGTAGGCCGCGTTGTGGCCCGCGCGGCGGCCGAAGACGAGCAGGTCCGAGAGCGAGTTGCCGCCGAGCCGGTTGGAGCCGTGCATGCCCCCGGCGACCTCGCCGGCGGCGTACAGCCCCTCGACCCGGGACTCCTCGGTGTCCGCGTCCACCTCCACGCCGCCCATCACGTAGTGGCAGGTCGGCCCGACCTCCATCGGCTCGGCGGTGATGTCGACGTCGGCGAGCTCCTTGAACTGGTGGTACATCGATGGCAGCCGTCGGCGGATGAAGTCGGCGTCGCGCCGCGAGGCGATGTCGAGGAACACCCCGCCGTGCGGTGATCCCCGGCCGGCCTTGATCTCGGCGTTGATGGCGCGGGCCACCTCGTCACGCGGCAGCAGCTCCGGCGGGCGGCGATGGTTCTTCTTGTCGGTGTACCACCCCTCCGCCTCCTCGACCGTGTCGGCGGTCTCGCTGCGGAAGAACTCGGGGATGTAGTCGAACATGAAGCGCTCGCCCTCGGAGTTCTTGAGGACCCCGCCGTCGCCGCGGACCGACTCGGTGACGAGGATGCCCCGTACCGACGGCGGCCAGACCATCCCGGTGGGGTGGAACTGCACGAACTCCATGTTGATCAGGCTCGCGCCGGCGCGCAGGGCGAGGGCATGGCCGTCGCCGGTGTACTCCCACGAGTTGGAGGTCACCTGGTAGGACTTGCCGATCCCGCCCGTGGCCAGGACGACCGACGGGCTGCGGAAGACGACGAACCGCCCGGTCTCGCGCCAGTAGGCGAAGGCGCCGCTGACGCGCGGACGAGCGCCCTTCGGCCGGTCGGTGAAGATCTCGGTGACCGTGCACTCCATGAAGACGTCGATGCCGAGGGAGACCGCCCGCTGCTGCAGCGTGCGGATCATCTCGAGGCCGGTGCGGTCGCCGACGTGGGCGAGGCGGGCGTACTTGTGGCCGCCGAAGTCGCGCTGGGAGATCAGCCCGTCGGGTGTCCGGTCGAACAGCGCCCCCCACTCCTCGAGCTCCAGCACCCGGTCGGGCGCCTCCTGGGCGTGGAGCTGGGCCATCCGCCAGTTGTTGAGCATCTTCCCGCCGCGCATGGTGTCGCGGAAGTGAACCCGCCAGCCGTCCTCGTCGTACACGTTGCCCATGGCTGCGGCGATCCCGCCCTCGGCCATGACCGTGTGGGCCTTGCCGAGGAGGGACTTGCACACGACGGCGACCCGGGCGCCCGCGTCGTGAGCCGCGATCGCCGCGCGCAGCCCGGCCCCCCCGGCGCCGATCACCACGACGTCGTACTCGTGGGTCTCGAAGCCCGTGTCGGAGCCGGCGTCCATGCGGTTGCCCGTCATCGGGTGGCGTGGCGGCTCGGGGGTCGAGCTCGTCGAGACCATCAGAAGAACCTCACATCGGTGATCGCGCCGGTGGAGAGCAGGTAGACGTACAGGTCGGCGAGCGCCACCGAGAACAGCGAGAGCCAGGCGTACTTCGGGTGGTCCCGGTTGAGCCGCGAGACCCAGGTCCAGGCCCGGTAGCGCACCGGGTGCTTGGAGAAGTGCCGCAGCCGCCCACCGATCAGGTGCCGGCAGGAGTGGCACGAGAGCGTGTAGAGCCAGATGAGCACGACGTTGACCAGCAGCACGAGCGTGCCCAGGCCCATGTGGCCCCACTCGTGCTCGGCGTTGCGGAAGGCCAGGATCACGTCGTAGGTCAGCACCAGGGCGATGAGGGCCGAGGCGATCAGCGCCCAGCGGTGGCCGTTCTGGAGGATGAGCGGGAACCGTCGCTCGCCGGTGTACTTCGAGTGCGGCTCGGCGACGGCGCAGGCCGGGGGCGAGAGCCAGAACGCCCGGTAGTAGGCCTTGCGGTAGTAGTAGCAGGTCATCCGGAAGCCCAGCGGGATGACCAGGATGATCAGCGCCGGAGAGTACGGGAACCAGCTGAACGGCCTCCCGAAGTCGGCCGACCCCTCCACGCACTGTGCGCCCATACAGGGCGAGTAGAAGGGCGAGAGGTACGGCGAGGCGTAGTAGTGCTCGCCGGAGAAGGCCCGCCAGGTCGCGTAGACCACGAAGGCGGAGAAGACCACGAACGTGACCAGGGGCGAGAGCCACCACCGGTCCTCACGCAGGGTTCTCCCGCTGATCCTGGCGCGCTCGCCGTGGTGGACCCCCGTCGACATGGCGTCTCCCTACTGCGCGTGCTGCGCCTCGGACTGGGCGTCGTGCCACATGCTCTCGTCATAGGGCTCGTCGGGGATCGGGATCCTCTCCTCGGGCGCGACGGGCGGCCGTGCGCCGGGCGACGGAGCGCCGAGCTCGTCGAGATCGGCATTCAGCCGGTCGACGTCCGAGGTGAGCCGACGGACCCCGAGGGTGTCGCCGTACTCCTCCCGGACACGCAGCACCGCTGCCGCCAGTGAGGTGAGGGCCGTGCGAGTCGCGGCCACCGGGTCCTGCTCTGCCATGACAACCTCCGTGATCCAGGCCACGTCCGTCCGCCCGAGTCTGACGTGTATCGGGCGATCAGGGAAGAGGGCTCGCTCAGAGGATCCGCGGAGCTCCGAGGTCGGTATTGTCCATCACGACGTCCGCACGCGAGCGCGGGTCGCAGCCGGCGAGGTAGATCCGCTGGCCGTCGACGTACCTCGCCTGCGACGGGTGCTGCGGGTCGTCCACGGAGCCGTCGCGCCGCGCCATCCGCGACACCGTCACCTCGAACGGCACCTCGAGGAGGACCACGAGGTCCCAGTGCTCGCGCAGCTCGTCACGCTGGGGAAGATGCCGTCGAGGAGGAGCAGGCCGCGCTCGGGTACGAGGGCGGCCGGCCGGTCGAGCGCGGGGATGCGCGAGGCCACCTCCGCCAGGACCGCCCGGCGCGCCGCGGTCGTCACAGGTCCAGGATCTCCTCGAGCACCGCGGCGACGCCGTCGTCCTCGTTGGAGGGAGCGACGTGGTCGGCGAGCTCCTTCACGCTCGGGTGCGCGTTGCCCATCGCGTAGGAGGTGCCGGCCCACTCCAGCAGCGGCAGGTCGTTGGGCATGTCCCCGAAGGCGACCACCTCGGCGGGGTCGATGCCGAGGTCGCGGCAGACGAGCTGGAGGGTGCTCGCCTTGGTGACACCGGGCGCGCTCATCTCCACGAGCGCCCCGCCCGACGACCAGGTGGTCGTGAGCAGGTGTCCGACGTGCTTCTCGACCTCGGCCCAGAACTCCTCCGGATGCGCCTCCTCGTGGCGGGCCAGCATCTTCACGACGGTGTCGTCGAGGATCTCGTGGACCGGGGCAACCTCCAGGTCCGGCGGGGGCGGGATGCGGGGCATGAAGCCCGGCTCCTTGGCGAACCCCTCCAGGCGCTCGAGGGCGAAGGTGGTGCCAGGGACCTCCGCGTGCAGGATGCCCGCGACCTCCAGGCCCACCTCGACGGGGATCGTGCGTGCCTTCCGCACGGCGCGGGCGTGCACGTCGTACAGGATCCCGCCGTTGGAGACGACCGCCAGGCCGTGGCCACCGACGTGCTCCCATAGGTCGTCCATCCACCGCACCGGCCGGCCGGTCACGAAGACCACGGTGACGCCCGCGTCCTCGGCCGCGCGGAGCACCTCACGGGTGCGGGCGGTGACCGTCCCGTCGGTGTGGAGGAGGGTCCCGTCGAGGTCGGTGGCGACGAGCCGCACGCGCGAGGTCATCTCAGAACCAGCGGTTCAGCTCGACGGCGAGGCCGTCCTCCTCGACGTGGGCGGTCACGTCGTCGGCGGCGGCCTTCACCTCGTCGGGCGCCTGGCCCATCGCCACACCGCGGCCGGCCCACTCGAGCATCTCGATGTCGTTGCGGCCGTCGCCGACCGCCAGCACGTCCTCGCGGGCGACGCCGAGCCGGTCGGCGATCTCGGCGAGGCCGCTGGCCTTGGAGACGCCCTCGGGGGCGAGGTCGAGCCAGGCGGTCCAGCCGATGAAGTAGTTCGTGCCCTGGAGGCCGAGCTTGTCGGCGAGCGTGACGAAGTCCTCCGACGTCGACTCCGGGTCGCGGATGATCACACGGCTGACCTCCTTGGCGATCATCTCCTCGAGCGGGGTCAGGATCATCTCCCCCTCGAGCTCGCCGTGCGGGAAGTGCCGGTTCACGCGGTAGCCGACGCCGTGCTCCTCGATCGCGACCGCCGCCGCGGGGACGTGCTCGAGGACCGCCTTGACCGCCTCCCGGGCGTCGAAGGTGACCTCGGTGACCACCTTCATCGGCGGGAAGGAGAAGGTGACCGCGCCGTTCGACGCCACCGCGAGGACGTGGGAGCCCTTCTCCCGGGGCATGTCGAGGTGGCGCAGCACGGTGCTCATGCTCAGCGGCGCCCGGCCGGAGGCCAGCACGACGTGGGCGCCGGAGTCGTACGCCCGGTCGATCGCCTCGCGGACCGCGCGGGTGGTGGCGTCGGTGCTGAAGCCGTTCTCGGGCTGGGGGACGAGGATGGTGCCGTCGATGTCGAGCGCGACCAGCTTGGGGGTCCAGGTCACGGTGCGACCGGTTCCAGGACCTCGCGGCCCTGCAGGTAGGGCTGCAGTGCCTTCGGCACGCGGACCGAGCCGTCGGCCTGCTGGTGGGTCTCGAGGATCGCCACGATCGCCCGCGGGATGGACACGAGCGTGCCGTTGAGGGTGGCGACCGGTCTCACCCCGTCCTCGAACCGGGCACGCACGTCGAGGCGCCGAGCCTGGAAGGCCGTGCAGTTCGAGGTCGAGGTGACCTCGCGGTACCTGCCCTGGGTCGGGACCCACGCCTCGATGTCGAACTTCCGCTCCGCGGACAGGCCGAGGTCCCCGGCGGCGACGTCGATGACGCGGTAGGCCAGCTCGAGCTTGTCGAAGAACTCGCGCTCCCAGCCCAGCAGCCGCCGGTGCTCCTCGTAGGAGTCCTCGATCGTCGTGTAGGAGAACATCTCCACCTTGTCGAACCAGTGCACGCGGATGATCCCGCGGGTGTCCTTGCCGTAGGAGCCTGCCTCCTTCCGGTAGCAGGGGCTGAACGCGGCGTAGCGCAGGGGCAAAGAGGTGGCGTCGAGGATCTCGTCGGAGTGGTAGGCCGCCAGCGGGACCTCCGAGGTGCCCACGAGGTACAGGTCGTCGCCCTCGATGCGGTACACGTCGTCGGCGGCCTGGCCGAGGAAGCCGGTGCCCTCCATGGCGCGGGGCTTGACCAGGGCGGGCGGCACCATCGTGGTGAAGCCGGCTCCGCGGGCCTGGTCCATCGCCATGTTCACCAGGGCGAGCTCCAGGTCGGCGCCGATGCCGGTGAGGTAGTAGAACCTCGCACCCGAGACCTTGACGCCGCGGTCGATGTCGATCGCGCCGAGCATCCGGCCGAGCTCGACGTGGTCCTTGGGCTCGAAGCCGTCGACGGCGAAGTCGCGGGGGGTGCCGACCTCCTCGAGCACGACGAAGTCGTCCTCCCCCCCGGCCGGGGCCTCCGGAGCGGCGACGTTCGGGATCGACAGGAGCAGGTCGCGGAACTCCCGCTCGGCCTCGGCCTGGGCGGTCTCGGCCTCCTTCACCGCGGCCGACAGCGTCTTGGTGCGGGCCAGGAGCTCCGTCTTCTCGTCGCCCTGCGCCCGGGGGATCAGCTTCCCGAGGCTCTTCTGCTCCGAGCGCAGCCGCTCGAACTCGACGATGGCGGACCTGCGGCGCTCGTCCGCGGCCACGGCCAGGTCCACCACCTCCGGGGACAGGCCGCGCTTGACCTGCCCGTCACGGACACGGTCGGGGTCTTCACGGAGGAGGCGCGGATCGATCACACGCACGAGGATATCCGGCCACCACCGACGGGACCTGCGGCCCTGCCCGTCCCCGGTCGAGGCTGGAAGTCTGCGGTCATGGGTAGGCGAAGGATGGGTCCGGTCGACGCGATCTGGCTGAACATGGACCGGCCGGACAACCTCATGGTGATCGACACGCTGGTCTTCCTGGAGGGCGAGGTCACGTGGGACCGGCTCGTGGAGCGCACGAGATCCCACCTGGTCGACCGCTACCCGGTCTTCAGCCAGCGGCCGGTGCTCCCCCGCACCCACGTCGGCACCCCCCACTGGGAGGACGACCCCGGCTTCGACCTGGGCCGGCACCTGGTGCGCGCCACGCTGGACGGCGACGACGACGTGGCCGTGCAGCAGTACGTCGCCGACCGGCTGCACGAGCCCCTGGACCGGGAGCACCCCCTGTGGCAGATCCACCTGCTGGACGGTCACGCCGACGGCAGCGTCGTCTACACCCGGCTGCACCACGCCCTGGCCGACGGCATCGCGCTTGCGCGGGTACTGCTCGACCTCACGACGGATGCCCCCGAGGACGACCTCCTGCCGGAGGAGACCGCCGGCCCCCACGACGTCGAGCTGGGCCTGGCGGAGGGCGCCTTCCGGGTCGCCACCGCGGCAGGGGCCGCCGGGGCCGCGGCCCTCGGCACGGGGGTTGCCCTCGTGCGCGAGGCGCCCCGCCTGCTGGCTCCCCACGTCGTCGGCGACGCGTTCACCCAGATGGAGCGCACGGTCGGCATCGCGGACAAGCTGCTGCTCGGCCCGCGCCCCCGTACGCCGTACAGCCGCCACCCCGAGCGGCGCAAGCTCGTCGCCTGGGCCGACCCCGTCCCGCTGGAGGACGTCAAGGAGGTCGCGCACGCCACCGGCTCGACCGTCAACGACGTGGCGATCGCCGCCCTGTCGGGGGCGCTGGCGACCTACGTCAGGGAGCGCGGCGGCGTCCCCGCGGACGTGGCGACGATGGTGCCGGTGAACGTCCGGCCCCTCGACCAGCCGCTCCCCCGCGAGCTCGGCAACCAGTTCGCCCTGGTGCTGCTGAGGCTGCCGATCGGGGTGGACGACCCGCGTGAGCGCATCGCGGAGACCAAGCGCCGGATGGACGCCATCAAGCACTCCCCGGAGGTGTTCTTGACCTTCGGGCTGATCAAGGCGATCGGGCGCACGGGCCAGGAGATCGAGCGGTTCTTCGTCGACTTCTTCGCCGACAAGGCGATCGGCGTCACCACGAACGTGCCCGGGCCGCGGGAGCCGCGCTACCTCGCCGGTCGCGCGATCCTCCGGATCCTCAGCTGGCCGCCGGAGAACGGCGACCAGACGCTCGGCGTCTCGATCTTCAGCTACGCCGGCCGGCTCCAGGTGGGCTTCCGCGTCGACGCGGCGAACATCCCCGAGCCGCAGCGGCTGGTCGCGGCCTTCGAGGCGGAGATCACGCGGCTGACGGGGGTCGCGCACGCGCTGTGAGGGTACGACGGCCGCGGCGGTCATACTTGGACCGCCCGTCGCCGCCCTCACCCGAACCTGGAGCACCGTGCCCACCCGCACCCCCGTGAAGGTCCCCGTGCTGATCGGGGCCGCCCTGTCGCTGGTGGTCCTGGTGACGCTGGCGACGATGGTGAGGATCAGCTGGCCGCCGCTGCTCGAGCTCGACCGCGCCGTGGGCGACGGGCCGCAGGGGTGGACCGCCGGCAACGGGACCGCCTACGACTTCCTCCACGCCGTCGAGGTCGCGTTCGGCACGCTCCCCCTGACGGTGGCCACCGTCGTCGTGACGGGACTGCTCCTGTGGCGCAGGCAGGTGCGCGCAGCGGTGTACGCCGCCGGCGTGATGGCCGCCGCCTCGCTGACCACCTACCTCCTCAAGCGGTGGTTCCAGCGGGACCGCCCCGTGTGGGAGGACCCGATCCACGAGCTGTCCACCTACTCCTTCCCCTCGGGACACGCCTCCGGCATCGCATCGGCGATGGGTGTCGCGATCGTGCTGACCCTGCTGTTCGTACGACGCCGCTCCCTGCGCCGCGGGCTGGTGGCCCTGTGGCTGTTCCTGGTCGCCCTCGTCGGCCTGGACCGGATCTACCTCGGGGTCCACAACCTCTCCGACGTCCTCGCCGGCTTCGCTGTCGGGACGTTCTGGGTGCTGGTCGGCCTGCTCGTCGTCCACCCCGCCCCGCGACGCAAGGCGGCCGAGACGCTGGCGGAGCCGCTGCCCCGCAGCAGGCGGCTGGCCGTCGTACTCAACCCGATCAAGGTCGAGGACGTGGCGGCCTTCAAGGCGATGGTCACCCACCACGCCCGGGTCTCGGGCTGGGGCGCCCCGCTGTGGCACGAGACCACCGTGGAGGACCCGGGCCGTTCGATGGCGGAGGCCGCGGCGATCGCGGGGGCCGACCTGGTGCTCGTGTGCGGCGGCGACGGAACCGTGCGGACGGTGTGCGCGGAGCTCGCCGGCACCGGCATCCCGGTCGGCGTGGTCCCCGCGGGCACCGGCAACCTGTTGGCCCGCAACCTCGACATCCCGCTCTACCTCGAGGCGGCCGTCGACGTCGCCCTCAACGGCCAGGACCGCGCGATCGACCTCGTGGCGGTCTCCGGCGACGGCATCGGTCCCGACGAGCACTTCATGGTGATGGGCGGCATGGGCTTCGACGCCGCGATCATGGAGGGCGCCGACGACGCGACGAAGGCCAGGATCGGCTGGCTGGCCTACTTCGTCTCCGGCCTGCGCCAGCTGCGGTCGCCGTCGTTTCGCGTGGAGATCTCCGTCGACGACGGTCCGTTCACCAAGCACCGCGCGCTCACCGTCGTGGTGGGCAACGTCGGTTACCTCACGGCCGGCATCCCGCTGCTGCCGGACGCGACGATCGACGACGGCGTGCTCGACGTGGTGCTCGTCTCGCCGCGGCGGTTCGTCAGCTGGTTCCCGCTGCTCTACCGGGTCTTCAGCAAGCACAAGCGCGTCGACGACCAGCTCAACCGGATGACCGGGCGGCGCGTGGTGCTGCGGACCGGGCACGACACCGCCCGCCAGCTCGACGGCGACCCGATCGGCCCGGGTCGCGAGATCGCGGCCGAGTGCGTCCACGGCAAGCTGTTGGTCCGCGTCCCACGCTGACCTGACCGGGCCGGGCTACCGTGGCCCGATGGAGCCGGTTCACACGTTCACCTCCGCCGTCCTCGACCCGGGCGACCGGGGCCGCGAGCTCGGCGAGCGCCACCGCGAGGACGTCGTCCGGACGGTGGCGGCCTACCGGAGGCTGTTCGCCGCCCGTGCGACCCGGCCGTTCGACCTGGACGCCTGGGCCGAGCGTGCCTGGGACTCGATCGTCGAGCTGGCCCCGGTGGCGGCCGTCGAGATCACCGGCATCGCCGAGGGCTCGCGCCTGCCGCTCCGGGAGGTCGCCATGCTCAACGCCCGGACCGAACTGCTCGCCGTGGCCGACCCCACCGGCGTGGCATCGGAGTGCTCGACGGTGGTGAGCCTCCCTGAGGGACGCCCGCCGGTCGCCGTGCAGACCTGGGACTGGTACTCCGCGATGGCCGACGACTGGTTCGTCTGGACGATCCCGCACCCGGACGGGACCGTCGTGCGCACGCTGACGGAGTACGGCGTGCTCGGGAAGATCGGGGTCAGCTCCCACGGGCTGGGACTGATGTTCAACCTCCTGCGCCACCGCGCGGACGCGCTCGCCGAGGAGCGAGGCCTCGGGCATCCGGTGCACCTGCTCGCCCGGCGGATCCTCGACACCGCCCGTGACGTGAAGGAGGCGGTCGCCCTCGCCGAGGCCGTGCCCACCTCCGCCTCCACGTCCCTCACGGTGGTCGACGACGCGGGGCAGGCCGCCTCCGTCGAGCTCTTCCCGGGCGGCCCCGGCGTCGTACACCCCGACGAGGGCCTGCTCGTGCGCACGAACCACTTCGTCTCCGCGGCCGGTGAACCCGGCTGCCTGGCCGCGGGCGTCGGCCCGAGCAGCGCGACCCGGCGCGAGACGCTCCTGACGGCCCTCGGCGGATCCGCACCGACGCGAGCCGACGAGGTCGTGCACGCGATGGACGACCACCGCGACGTGGGCGGCGTGTGCGCGCACCCCGACGAGACGCTGGACCCCGTCCTCCGGCACGCCACCCTCGCCACCGTGGTGGTCGACGTGGCCGGCCGGAACCTCCACGTCGGACGCGGTGGCCCGTGTGCCGGCGGGAGCGCGCGATGAGTTCGGCTGGGCGCCCTGGTCTCACCTCAGCACAACGAAACGAGAGGAGCAGAGCCGTGCAGAAGATCGTTCCGAACCTGTGGTTCGACACCGAGGCCGAGGAGGCCGCGAAGTTCTACGTGTCCCTGTTCGACGACTCCCGCATCCTGAGCGTCATGCCCTACACCGAGGTCGGGCCGGGCGAGCCGGGGTCGACGATGGTGGTGAGCTTCGAGCTGCTCGGCCAGGAGTACGTCGCGATCAACGGAGGCCCGCAGTTCCCGTTCACCGAGGCGGTCTCCTTCGAGGTCCGCTGCCAGGACCAGGCCGAGGTCGACCGGCTCTGGGAGGCGCTGACCTCGGACGGCGGCCAGGAGGTGCAGTGCGGCTGGCTCAAGGACAGGTACGGCCTCTCCTGGCAGATCGTCCCTGAGCGGTGGCTGGAGCTCGCGACCGGCTCGGACCCCGCGAGGGTCAACGCCGCCATGCGGGCCATGCTCGGCATGAAGAAGCTCGACCTCGCCGAGCTCGAGAGGGCCTACGCCTCGGCCTGACCCTAGGCGGTGCGGGCGAACTTGACCGCTTCCTCCTCCTCGGGGGACAGCTGCTGCTCGCACGACCAGCCGGTGACGTTCTTGGCGTAGGTGCGCGCCTCGCTGCGGCCGTGGATCGAGGTCAGCACGACCCCGTCGCCGCTGTCGTCGAGGAGGGCCAGCGACCACGACAGGTGGCCTCCCATGTCACCGAAGGCGTCGTACCTCACGACCGCGAGGTGCCGCATCGCCTGCGACGCCTCGACGCGCAGGGCCTGCACCTCGCTGCGCAGCCCCTCCACGTCGGTCGGCAGGTCCTCGACGCGATGTGCGGTACGACGCGACGGACCCGACCGGGTGCGCCGCAGCGCGACGAGCGCCACGATGAGCGTGGCGACCGACACGAGCAGCAGGAGGAGGACCGGCAGCAGCAGGATCAGGGAGCTTTCCATCGCGCCGAGACTAACCTCGCAGGTCAGCCTCCACGGCGGAGGCGCGCGAGCCAGGCCGTGGCGTCCTGGAACTCCGCGTCGCTGGTGCCCGGGCGGATGGTCGGCTCGATGCCGTCGTGGCGCTCGTAGGAGCCGAGGAAGCGGACGTCCGCGCACACCCGGCGCAGGCCCATCAGCGCCTCGCCGACCCGGGCGTCGTCCACGTGGCCCTCGCAGTCGATCGAGAAGCAGTAGTTGCCGAGCATGGCTCCGGTCGGCCGCGACTCGATGCGGGTCATGTTCACCCCGCGCATGGTGAGCTGCTCCAGGATCTCCAGGAGCGCGCCGGGGTGGTCCTCGCGCATGAACGCAACCAGCGAGGTCTTGTCCGCCCCGGTCCGCGGCGCGGGCACGCCCGGGCGGGAGACCATCACGAACCGGGTGACCGCGTCCGGGTTGTCGCCGATGCCCTCGGCGAGCACGTCCAGACGGTAATGGCCCGCGGCGAGCGGGGCCGAGATGGCCGCGTCCCACGAGGAGGCGGAGTCGGCGACGGCGGCCGCCGCGGCGGCGGTGGATCCGGCGTGGACGACCTCCACCCGCGGCAAGTTGCGCGCCAGCCAGCCCCGGGTCTGGGCCGCGGCGTGCGGGTGCGTGGCCACGACCCTGATGTCCTCGAGCGAGGTCCCCGGCCGGGCCAGGAGTGAGAAGGCGATCGGCACCGTCATCTCGCGGGTGATCATCAGCGGCTCACCGGTCGCGAGCTCGTCGAGGGTGACCGGTACCGAGCCCTCGACCGAGTTCTCGATCGGCACGACCGCCCCGTCCGCGTCGCCGTCGCGCACGGCGTCGAGGGCCAGCGTGACCGTCGCGCAGGGCTGGAGCTCGGCGCGCGAGGCGGCCGGCACCGCCCGCAGGGCCTGTTCGGTGAACGTGCCTTCGGGGCCGAGGAAGGCGTAGCGGGCCGGCGGGGTCCCCGGTGGTGGCGTCACCCCTCAAGCCTAGGGGAGATAGATTGCCAGGTCGCGGCATCAGGCTGCCGGACCGCACCCCGAGACCCTCCCAGGAGCCCCTCCGCCCATGGACCTCGCCGTCATCGCGCTCACCTTCGCGGCGATCTTCGTCGTGGAGCTGCCCGACAAGACCTTCATCGCCGCGCTCGTGCTGTCGACGAGGTACCGCCCCCTGCTCGTCTGGATCGGGGTCGGTCTGGCCTTCTTCGTGCAGGTGCTGATCGCGGTGACGGCCGGGCAGCTCGCCTCCCTCCTCCCCGAGACGCTGGTCCGCGGCGTCGCGGTCGCGATCTTCCTGCTGGGCGCCGTACTCCTCTACCGGGCGGCGCCGAACGCCGACCGGGAGGAGGCCGAGGCGGAGGAGGAGTACGCCTCGAAGGCCGCTGACGCCAAGACCGGCCTGCGGGCCGTCGGCGCGTCGTTCCTGGTCCTCTTCGCGGCGGAGTGGGGCGACCTGTCGCAGCTGCTGACGATCAGCCTGGTCGCGAAGTACCAGGAGCCGGTGTCGGTGTTCGTCGGCGCCTGGCTCGCGCTGCTGGCCGTCTCGGGCCTCGCCGTGCTCGCCGGCCGCTTCCTGCTCCGCCACATGAAGCTGTCGGTGCTGCACTACATCGGATCTACGGTCTGTCTCGTGCTGGCGGGCGTCACGCTGTGGGAGCTGCTCGGCTGATTTCCGCCCCTCGACGGGCGTTACGCTTCGGCCCATGACACTCCAGGGCAGCAACCAGGGCGCGACTCACACCGCGGACAGCGAGGTCGGCCGGCTGCGGACGGTGATGCTGCACCGGCCCGGCCCTGAGCTCCAGCGGCTGACCCCGCGCAACAACGACAAGCTGCTCTTCGACGGCATCCCGTGGGTCAGCCGCGCCCAGGAGGAGCACGACGCCTTCGCGCAGGCGCTGCGCGACCGCGACGTCGAGGTGCTGTACCTGACCGACCTCCTCGTCGAGACCTTGCAGACGGCCGAGGCCCGTGAGCACGCGATCAGCGGAGCCATGTCCAGCCTCCACCTCGGCGACACCCTGCGCAGCTACCTCACCGACGCGCTGCACGACCAGGACCCCGAGGAGCTCGCGGCGTTCCTCACCGCCGGGGTCCGCAACGACGAGGTTCGCGGCGGCTTCGGCCTGGTGACCAGCCTCCTGGCCAGCGACGACTTCCTCATCGACCCGCTGCCGAACCTGCTGTTCACGCGCGACTCCAGCGTCTGGATCCGCGACCGGGTGGCGATCACGTCGCTGGCCATGCCTGCGCGCGAGCGGGAGACCTCGCTGACCGAGCTGATCTACAGCGACCACCCGCGTTTCCGGGGCACCCCGAAGATCCACGGCTGGCAGCACGAGCACGTCGAGGGCGGTGACGTGCTGCTGCTCGCCCCGGGCGTCGTCGCGGTCGGCGTGGGGGAACGTACGACGCCCGCCGGGGCCGAGCGGCTCGCACGGCAGGTGTTCCGGGCCGACCTCGCGCACACCGTGCTGGCCGTGCCGATCGCCCAGGAGCGGGCGACCATGCACCTCGACACCGTGTGCACGATGGTCGACGTCGACAAGATCGTGATGTACCCCAACGTCGCCGACCAGCTCCAGGCCTACACGGTGACCGTGAAGGACCGCGCGGGCGAGTCCGACCGCGACCTGGTGCTCGAGGTGACCGCTCCCGAGCCGTTCCTGGTCGCTGCCGCCAAGGCGATGAGCATCGACACCCTGCACCAGATCGACACGGGCCTGGACCCGGTCACCGCCGAGCGGGAGCAGTGGGACGACGGCAACAACACCCTGGCCCTCGCGCCGCGGGTCGCCGTCGCCTACGAGCGCAACGTGGAGACCAACACCCGCCTCGAGGAGGCCGGGATCGAGGTCGTCGCGATCGCCGGCTCCGAGCTCGGGTCGGGGCGCGGCGGGCCGCGCTGCATGTCCTGCCCGATCAGCCGCGACCCACTCTGACGGCGAGTCCGTCCGGCTCAGGGCATGGAAAATGGAAAACCCGGCCGTTGCTGACGGGGGATACAACAACGACCGGGCACTGACAAATGTACGTCCGGACAGGGCCCCCGGACAACTCGATCCGCGCAATATGGCTCAGGTCACAATGGTTCGGTCCGAAACTGTCTAGTCAGGCCTACCGGATCGTCAGCTGGCGGTTGGCCAGGCCCGACCTGGCGGCTCTCTCCTCAGCCGTCAGCGGCGCGTCCTCGTCGAGCACGGCGGCGAGCTCCTCGGCGAACCGGGCGGCCGGCTGCTCGAGCACCTCGGCACCCGTCCCCACGGGAAGGTCCCACACGGGGACGAGCACCCCGTGGACCCGGAACATGCCCACGAGGCGCGCGCCCTCGGCGATCACGTCCTTGCCGGCGACGTGCAGCTTGGCGAGGGCGCTGAGCAGCTTCTCCTCGTCGTGCGGCATGACCCAGCGCAGGTGCTCCTTGGTCCCCACGTTCGTCCAGTAGGCAGCCTCGACGGAGCCGAGCCGGCGGGTCGGGTTGGCGGCGGCGTTGGCCCTCTCGAGCGAGGCACCGAGCGTCCCGTCGCTGTCGTCGAGGTCGGAGATCCAGAACTCGAAGCCGTCGTGGACCGTGATGTCCAGGGGATCGTCGGCGACCAGGTCCTGGAGCCGCGGCCCGTCGCCCGGCGGGTCGGTGAGGCCGATCATGGCGCCGGGCTCGGAGTCGAGCGCCTTCTGCAGCACGGCGGCGAGGTCGCGGCTCGGGTCGCCGAACTGGTGCTGCACCTGCAGCGCGAGCCAGACGGTCCCGTCCTCTCGCACGAGGGCGGGGGCGGCCATCGGCAGCAGGCTGCACAGCAGCACCGTGCGGTCGGTCTGCACACTGTCGGCCAGGCGCAGCGGAGCGGTCGCCGCGGGCACGAGCTCGCGCATCGCGATCACGTCGCACTCCGAGACAAGACCCTCGAACGGGCGGCCCACGAAGGTCTGCGGGGCACCGGACGGGCTGCCGTGGCAGGCCTTGTACCGCTTGCCCGACCCGCACGGGCAGGGCTGGCGGGGTCCGACCTCACCGTTCGTGGTGGTCGCCTCGGTGCGGGCTCTGACGCGCGACTTCTTTCCCATGGCGGGAAGGCTACTTCAGGCTTCGCGGGCGCCTCGGCGGGCCCGGAGGTACCGCACCGTCAGCCCGACGCGAGGAGGGCATGGATCGTCGAGCGGCTCCGCGTGCGCTCGGACCACCAGTCCTGGGCCAGCGCCTCGACGATCGCCATGCCACGGCCGGACACCGCAGAGGCAGGGGCCGCCAGTGCCCGGGGGCGGGAGGTGCTTCCGCCGTCGGTCACCGAGACGCGCAGACCACCCCGGTCGCGGCACCAGGTGATGAGGATCGTGCCGTCGCTGAGGGGCTGGGCGTGGCGCACGGAGTTGCCCACGAGCTCGGAGATGACCAGGCGGCCGTCCTCGATGGCGTCCCGGGAGAACCCCTCCTCACGCATCCAGGTGCGCAGCTCCTTGCGGGCGAGGGAGACGGAGGACGCCGCGAAGGGCACGCGCCGGGTGATCGGCGCGTACGACGAGCGCACGGACCGTGACGACACGATGCCACCCCACTCCACTACCTTCGGGACCTCCGAGAACAGGCTCCCCGCCCCGTGGACCACCCAAACACACGCCCGTGTGGTCCTAGACACGCCCTCGGAGGTACTTCAGGGTGCGTCCCGGCACGTCGGTGATGATCGCCTCCACCCCGAGCTCGAGGCACAGGTCGACGTCCGCGGGTCGGTTGACGGTCCACACGTGGATGCGACGGCCGCTCGCGGCGAGCTTCCGGGCGAACCTCGGGTTCTCCCGCAGCAGCTCGATGCCGGGGCCGGCGATCCAGCTCGAGCCGATCAAGAGCTTGTCGACCTCCCAGGTCGCCGTCTTGTCGGTGAGCATCACCACGTCGAGGTCCGGGGCGAGCTTGCGGACCCGGTTGAGGGCGACGTACGAGAAGCTCATCACCCGCACCGGCGAGTCCTTGCCCACGCACCCGTGGGCGTCGAGCAGCTCCACCAGCCGCCGCTCGACCAGGCCGGCGTATCGGGTGGGGTGCTTGGTCTCGATCGCCAGCTCGACCGGGCGTTCGTAGTCCTGCACCGCCTCGAGCAGGCGCGCGAGGGTGAGTACCCGCCCCTTCTCGGCATCGACCTCGGGGGCCTCGTCGTCGAGGTCGACCCAGGGGTTCTTCCAGCTCGCGAAGTCGAGCTCGTCGAGCTGGGCGAGCTCCATCGTCGAGACCACACCGCGCATGCCCGCGGTCCGGTCGATTCGCCGGTCGTGGACCAGGACGAGATGGCCGTCGGCGGTCAGGCGGACGTCACACTCCAGACCTTCGGCGCCCTCGTCGAGGGCCGCGAGGTAGGCGCCCAGGGTGTGTTCGGCGTTGTCCTGGCTCGCACCGCGGTGCGCCACCACCTGCGGCCGCCCGCTGCTGTGCATGGGTCCATCGTGGCACCAGCCGCGGTGGCCGGGGTGCATCCTGCCTCGGCGTGCCTAGACGTGCTGGGCCCGAAGGTACTTGCCGAAGTGCGGCACGGTGAACGCGACCGTTCCCCGCTCCGAGGAGTACACGAGACCCTTCTTGATCAGCCCGTCCCGGGCCGGGGAGAGGCTCTGCGGCTTGCGGCCCAGCATGTCGGCGACCCGGGCCGTGGTGACCGCCTTGTCGTTGCTGTCGGCACCGAGCTCGGCCATCGCGCGCATATAGTCCCGCTCGGCGGGCGTGGCCCGGTCGTAGCGGGCGCCGAAGAACCCGACGGCCAGCTCCCCCTCAGCCTCCGGGGCGGCCTCGGCGACGTCGGAGATGCGGATCGGCGACTCGACGGCGACGTCCCAGGTGACCTTGCCGTAGGCCTGCACGAAATAGGGGTAGCCGTCGGTGAGGCGGTAGAGCTCGTCGAGCGCGTCCGGCTCGTAGTCGACGTCCTCGGTGCCTGCGGGGACGAGGAGGGCCCGGTCGGCCATCTCGCGGGGCAGCCGGTCGACGGCGACGTACCGGAAGAGCCGCTCGGCGTAGGACTTGCTCGCCGACAGCGCCACCGGCAGGTGGGGCAGGCCGGCGCCGACGACGACGAGCGGCGCCCCCTGCTGGCTGATCTCGTGGACGGCGCCGCACAGGGCTGCGAGCTCGGCCGGGGGGATGTCCTGCATCTCGTCGATGAAGATGCCGATGCCCACACCGAGGTCGCCGGCCAGCTCGGCGACGTCGGTGAACAGCTCGATCATGTCCAGCTCGAGGTCTCCGGAGTCGGCACGGCCCTTCGCGGCGGGGACGTCCGCGCCGATCGAGGCTGGCTGCCAGCGCACGCCTTTGCGGTCGTCGAGCTTGGTGCGCAGCGCGAACGACTTGAGCACCCCGGCCACGGCGTCGACCCGCTCGGGGTCACGGTGCCGGTGGGCGACCTCGCGGACCGCCGCGTGGACCGCCTGGGCCAGCGGCAGGCGCACGGACTGGTCGGGCCGGGCCTCGATCTTTCCGGTCCCCCATGCCCGTTTCACCGCCAGGCTGCGTAACGCGTTCAGCAGCACCGTCTTGCCGACGCCACGCAGTCCCGAGAGCACCATCGAGCGTTCGGGCCGGCCGGCGGCCACGCGTTCGAGGGTGACCTCGAACTGCCGCAGCTCTCGGTCACGTCCGGCCAGCTCGGGCGGCCGTTGGCCTGCGCCGGGTGCGTAGGGGTTCCTCACCGGGTCCACGCTGCGAAGGTATCGGCATGTCTAGCCGAGACCGTAGATTTCGCTAGCGAGTCGTCGCAGCCGATCGACTTCCTTCACGGAGGTACGGGGCCGCCGGCGGCTGGACGCGTTCGGACCTGCTCCCACCGTCGCTTCGACGCCCGATGCCGGCGTATCCCCGTATCTAGCAGATTTCCTAGACTCCGCTATCAAGCCGAATCGTGGTCGAGAAGAGCCGACCGCGCGTGGCCGTAGGCCTGCCGGAAGCCTCCGCGCAGGACCTCCACGAGGTCCGGGACCTCCTCGACGGGCAACCGGAAAGTGCCGGCGCAGGAGCCGTCGCGCCACAGCGAGAGGACGACGAGTCCGGACTCGGCATGCCAGGTGACCCGCAGCGCGCGCCCGTCCCCGCGGGCGTCGAGGAAGGCCTCGCCCGTCGACGGGAGCGGCGACGCGCTGTGCACAGCGCCATTGTGCGCCCGTCGCGTCGCGCTGTCAGCACGTCGGCGACTCCTTGCCGGCGCTCCCCCGCCGCGGGTGCCTATGCTGGCCGGGTGCCCGAGCTACCCGAGGTCGAGGCCCTCGCGCTCGACCTGCGCACCCGGCTCAAGGACCGGGCGATCGCGCGCGTCGACATCGCCGCGTTCAGCGCCCTGAAGACCTTCGACCCGCCGCTCTCGGCGCTGCACGGCGCCCTGGTCGACGACGTCACCCGGCACGGCAAGTTCCTCGACATCGCGGCGTCGGGGCTGCACCTGGTGCTCCACCTGTCCCGCGCGGGCTGGGTGCGCCGGCGCGACGAGGTCCCGACGCAGCCGCCGAAGCCGAGCAACAGGTCACCGCTGGCCGCCCGCGTGGTGCTCGACGACGGCTCGGGCCTCGACATCACCGAGGCGGGCACCCAGAAGCGGCTGGCGATCTACGTCGTCAACGACCCCGCGGACGTGCCCGGGATCGCCCGCCTCGGCCCCGACCCCCTGTCGGAGGACTTCACCCGGGAGACGCTGCGGCAGATCGTCACCGACGCCGGACGGTCCCAGCTCAAGGGCGTGCTGCGCAACCAGAGCATCGTGGCGGGCATCGGCAACGCGTACTCCGACGAGGTTCTCCACGCGGCCCGGATGTCGCCGTTCAAGGCGGCCTCCTCCCTGGACGACGACGAGCTCGCGGTGCTGTACGACGCGGTCCGCACCGTCCTGGGCGACGCCGTGGACCGCTCTCGTGGCCTCGCCGCCTCCGAGCTCAAGGGCGAGAAGAAGTCGCACCTCGCCGTCCACGGCCGCACCGGCCAGAAGTGCCCGGTGTGCGGGGACACGGTCCGGGAGGTGTCCTTCGCCGACTCCTCGCTGCAGTACTGCCCCACCTGTCAGACGGGGGGCAAGCCCCTCGCCGACCGCCGCATGTCACGCCTGCTGAAGTAGCCGACCCCGGGCGCCCCTGCACCAGAACCCGCCGACCCGGCGCCTGTGCGGACGGTCAGGCGAAAGCGGCCGGAAGCGGGAGGTCGAGCGCGGTGTCGAGGAGGTCGAGGTAGGTCGACCGGCGGACCTCGACGACGCCGAGGGAGGCCAGGTGGGGCGTGGACCACTGCACGTCGAGCAGCCGCCGGTCGGCGTACTCGTCGCGCAGCAGACCGACCAGACCGACCAGCGCGACCTTGGAGGCGTCGGCGACCCGGTGGAACATCGACTCCCCGGCGAACAGGCCTCCGATCGCGACGCCGTACAGCCCGCCGACGAGCGCCCCGTCCTGCCAGGCCTCGACCGAGTGGGCCCAGCCGAGCTCGTGGAGCTCGGTGTAGGCGTCGACGACCTCCTCGTCGATCCACCCGGAGTCCCGTGTCGGGTCGGCGCAGGCCCGGATCACCTCGCCGAACGCCGTGTCCACGCGGACCTCCATCCGCCGTGCCGACGCCCTCAGCGAGCGAGACACCCGCAGGCCGTCGAGTGGCAGGACGCCGCGCGGGTCCGGTGACCACCAGAGCATCGGCATACTCGGGTCGCCGGGCATCGGGAAGAGCCCGTGTCGGTAGGCCGACAGGAGCGTCGCCGGCTTGAGGTCGGCGCCCATGCCGACGACGTCGTCGTCGATGTTGTGCAGCGAGTGGGGGAAGTCCCAGCCCGTCGGCGGTGGTTCGATCGGCACGGTTCCATCGTGTCACCCGCTCCGGACGGCCTCTGTGCGCGGGACCACGTTCGGCCCGCCGCCTTGGGGGTACCCGGATCATAGAGTTGACGAAGGCCGGTCGAGTCGAACGGCGGCCGGCACACAGGAGGAGACCCATGGGCATCGGTGGCTCGCTCGGCAAGGCGCTCGCACCCCAGATGCAGCGGATGGCGCCGGAGCTGACCTCGAACTTCGTGCGCGAGGCGCTCTCCCGCGCCATCGACGGCATCGGGCCGCTGCCCGGAGCCGCGCACGCCGCCGACAAGCAGCTGAAGGAGCAGCGCGGGGACGTCGACGCAGCGATCCACGAGGTCATCGAGAACCACGTCCGCTACGCCGGCGGTCAGGGCTTCGCCACGAACATCGGCGGCCTGATGACCGCTGCCATCACCATCCCTGCGAACATCGCGGGCCTGGCGATGCTCCAGTCGCGCATGGTCGCGGGCATCGCCCACCTGCGCGGCTACGCGCTGGACGACCCGCGGGTGCGCAACGCGGTGCTGACCTGCATGCTCGGCGAGGACACCGTGCAGGCTCTGGTCCGCAACAAGAAGCTGCCCGCTCCGCCGATGGCGATCGCCACGGCGCCGACGCACGACCCGCGGCTGGACCAGGTCATCGCCGCGGAGGTCACCTCCGAACTGCTCACGAAGGTGGCCGGCAAGCGCGTGGCGACCACGGTCGGCCGGCGCATCCCGGTCGTCGGCGGCCTGGTCGGTGCAGGCGCGGACGGGTTCGCCACCTGGCGGATCGGCCGGTACGCCGACCGCGAGCTCCTGCCCCGGCCCCGCCGCTGACCTCGGCCGAGCTGTCGGACCGCCGTCCCCGAACCATCCCGAGGACCGGTCGCCTCAGGAACCCATGAACCGCCTGGCGGCCCGCGTCATCCGGGCCGTCAGCTGCTCGCTGGGGTCGGGCCGGCTCGCCGCCTCGGCGGTCATCGCGACCAACGCCTCGAGCGCGGCGTCGACCACCTGCCCCTGGTCGGGACGGTCCGGGTTGCGCCAGCGGCCCTCCGGCGGGTCGCCGGGAAGGAGGTCACGGAGGTCACCGACCACGTCGACCTTCGCGCCCTCGGCCCACTCGATCCAGGACTCCGAGATCTCGCGGGCCCAGTCGTAGCGGTTCGGGGGCAGGGTCGCCTTCGACCCGGACCGCTGCGCGAGGTGCTCGTGCACGAGGATCCGGCGGACCAGCTCCTGGTACTGGAACTCACTGAGGCCGTACTGCCGCAGGCGCCGGTTGAGCCGGCGGATCAGCGCGGTCTCGGCAACCCCCATCGACGGGTTGAGCCGGTCGCTCTCCCGGGGCGCCCACGCCGGGTCGATGCCGAAGACAGTGCAGAACCGCTGCCACAGCACGTCGTTGGGGACGCCGGCCGGCGGGACTGTGACCACGTGGATCCGCTCGGGCTCGAGCCCGGCACCCCACCGGCCGAGAACCTTCGGCAGGCTCTGCGACCGCCAGAAGAACTCGTCCTCCATGTCCTGGAGCCGGCTCAGACAACGGCGGTAGGTCCACCGGCGACCCTGCTTGATGCTCTCCTGCCAGAACGCCGGGATCTGCCGCACGAGGTCGCGTGCCGAGAAGACCACGTGCACCTCGCTGTCCTTGAGGTCGGCCATGACCCGGGCGATCTTGTCCGGCGGTGCCGCGGAGAGGATCTCGTGGCTGATGATCACCGTGCCCTGGACGCGGCGGACCTTGCGCATGAGGGCGTCCCAGTAGCCCTCGGCGTGCCCGGAGGGACCGCCCCAGTCCTGGCCCAGCAGGTCCAGCGCGGCGCGGAAGTGCGTGAAGCCCGGGTCGAGGCCCATCGGCCCGCGAGGGAAGTGCACGTCGTGCGCCGCGAGGGAGTCGGTGTTCGCCCCGAGCCGGTCCTGGAGGTACGTCGTACCCGTCTTCGGCGCCCCGACGTGGATGTAGACGACACGGCTCATGCCGAGATTGTGCCCCAGGGCCGGTGACGGTCGGTCAGCCACCCGCCAGCGCGTTGACCACGCGCGACGGGCTGGGGCGTCCGAGCTGCTCCGCCATCCACACGCTGGTGGCGACGAGCTTCCCCAGATCGACCCCGGTCTCGATCCCGAGCCCGTCGAGCATCCACACGAGGTCCTCGGTGGCCAGGTTGCCGGTCGCGCTCTCGGCGTAGGGGCATCCGCCGAGGCCGCCGGTCGACGCGTCGAACGTCATGACCCCCGCACGCAGTGCGGCCTGGGTGTTGGACAGTGCCTGGCCGTAGGTGTCGTGGAAGTGCATCGCGAGGTGCTCCACACCGAGCCCCGCGTCGCGGAACGCCGACAGCAGCGCGGTCACGTGTCCAGGGGTGCCCACCCCGATCGTGTCGCCCAAGGACAGCTGGGAGGCACCGAGGTCGAACAGTCGCCTGCCCACGGAGACGACCTGGTCGAGGGCGACCTCGCCCTCCCACGGGTCGCCGAAGCACATCGAGACGTAGGCGCGCACGTCCATGCCCGCCTCGCGGGCGCGGGCGACCGTCGGCTCGAACATCGCGAACTGCTCTTCGAGGCTGCGGTTGAGGTTGCGCTGCGCGAACGTCTCGGTGGCACTGCCGAAGATCGCGATGTGCCGCACGCCCTTGTCGATCGCCCGGTCGAGACCACGCTCGTTGGGCACCAGCACCGGCATCGGCACGGCCTGGCCGGCAGGGTCCCCCAACAGGTCGAGCAGCTCCGCGGCGTCGGCAAGCTGGGGCACCCACCTCGGGTGGACGAAGCTGGTCGCCTCCACGACCGGGAGGCCGGCGTCGACGAGGCGCCGGACGAACTCCGCCTTGGTCTCCACGGGTACGACGGTCGGCTCGTTCTGCAGGCCGTCCCGGGGACCCACCTCGTAGACCGTCACCCTCTCGGGCAGCGACGGGTCCCGCACCACCTGGGGTGTGGGTGTGCGCATCTCAGTCCTCCTCGACGGGCTCGACGGGCTCGACGACGAACAGCGTCGCCCCCAGGGCCACCTGGTCACCGACGGCGGCGCCGACCCTGGTCACGGTCCCGGCCAGCGGCGCCTTCAGGGCGAGCTCCATCTTCATGGCCTCCATGACACCGAGTGTCTCCCCCTCCTCCACACGTGCGCCCACCTCGGCCCGGACGGTCAGCACGGTGCCCGGCATCGGCGCGGCGACCGTCCCGTCGGTCACAGCGTGGTGTGCGCCGGGACCGAACGCGTCCGGCCGCTCGAAGACGTGGGTGCTGCCGCGGTGCGCGACGTCGACCCGGTGCGGGCCGACCCGGACAGCGGCCTCGTGGACGAGCCCGTCGACCTCCAGCCGGAGCACGTCCGCCTCCGAGGCGACCGGGTGCACCGTCCAGGTCCGGTCCCCGGCGGTGACCGAGCCGGTCCGGTCGACGCAGTGCACGACGGTCTCGCCCTCGACGACGAGCTCGACGGTGACCGGGGCGTGCGGTCCCGAGACCCGCCAGCCGTCACCCGCGCCGAACGGGTGGTCCGTCCGCGCCCGCGGCGTCGCGACCGCCCAGGCGGCCAGGACGGCGGCGACGTCCCCTCCCTCGGCGCGTACGGCGTCGGGGCGGCTGTCGAGCCAGGCGGTGTCGATCTCGCAGTCGCGGAACGCGTCGGAGTCGGCCAGGCCGCGCAGGAACCCGAGGTTCGTGGTGAGCCCCAGGATCGCGGTGTCGTCGAGGGCGGTGACCAGGGCCCGGCGGGCGGCCTCGCGGGTCGGGCCGTGCACGATCACCTTGCCGAGCATCGGGTCGTACGACGAGCTGACGACCTGCCCGGACTCCAGCGCCGCGTCGACCCGCGCCCGCGGTGACCAGCGGACCAGCTCGGCGACGCCGGCCTGCGGCAGGAAGCCGTGGAACGCGTCCTCGGCGTAGACCCGCGCCTCGATGGCGTGGCCGTCGAGGGTGACCTGGTCCTGCGAGAAGGGCAGCGGCTCGCCGGCGGCGACGGCCAGCTGGAGCGCGACCAGGTCGAGCGGCTCCCCGCCGACCCGGACGGCGAGCTCGGTGACCGGGTGCTCGACCTGGAGCCGGGTGTTCATCTCGAGGAAGAACACCTCCTCGCCCGCCACGAGGAACTCCACGGTGCCG
The DNA here is from genome assembly GCA_002384855.1 of Nocardioidaceae bacterium UBA4001. Taxonomy (GTDB): domain Bacteria; phylum Actinomycetota; class Actinomycetes; order Propionibacteriales; family Nocardioidaceae; genus Nocardioides_C. Next base: position 44,439 of record DGBP01000064.1, read on the forward strand.
GCGTTGACGTAGCCGACCTCCGTGGCGAGCGCTACGGCCGAGTCGGTGAGGACCCGTCGTACCTCCGCGGAGATGGTGGGGGCGGGCGCCTCCTCGAGCACCTTCTGGTGCCGGCGCTGGGTGGAGCAGTCACGCTCGAACAGGTGCACCACGGCGCCGTGCGTGTCGGCGAGGACCTGCACCTCGACGTGGCGGCCGTGCTCGACGTACCTCTCCACGAGGAGCGTGTCGTCGCCGAAGGCGCTCGCCGCCTCACGCCTTGCCGACGCGAGGGCTTCGGCGAGGTCCGCCGGGTCGCGCACGATCCGCATGCCCTTGCCGCCACCACCGGCGGCAGCCTTCACGAGCAGTGGGAACCCGATGGCCTCCCCGTCGGTCGAGCCCGTCGAGACCTCGTCGCCGGCCAGCTCGGCCGACGGCACGACGGGCACGCCTGCGGCGATCGCCACCTCGCGGGCGACGTCCTTGCGTCCCATCCGGTCCATCACGTCGGCGCTCGGGCCAACGAAGGTCAGGCCTGCCTCGACGACGGCACGGGCGAACGGCGCCCGCTCGGAGAGGAAGCCGTACCCGGGGTGGACGGCGTCTGCACCGGTGCGGCGGGCGGCGTCGAGGATCCGCGCGGCGTCGAGGTAGGACTCCGTCGCCGGGGTGGGTCCGAGGTGGACCGCGACGTCGGCGGCCCGCACGTGGGGGGCGTCCCGGTCGGCGTCGGAGTAGACCGCGACGGTGCGCAGGCCCAGCTGCCGGGCGGTGCGGATGATCCGCACCGCGATCTCGCCGCGGTTGGCGACCAGCAGGGTCGAGAACGGCTTCGGGTTGGTCGATGCACCGGTCGAGCCTGTCGATACGCCGGTCGAGCCTGTCGATACGTCGGTCGAGCCTGTCGAGACGTCGGTCGAGCCTGTCGATACGTCGGTCGAGCCTGTCGATACGCCGGTCGAGCCTGTCGAGACGTCGGTCGAGCCTGTCGATACGCCGGTCGAGCCTGTCGAGACCATGCTCATCACATCCGGAAGACGCCGTACGACGGCGCGGGGATCGGGGCGTTGGCGGCAGCGGCGAGGCCCATGCCGAGGACCCGGCGGGTGTCGACCGGGTCGATCACTCCGTCGTCCCAGAGGCGGGCGGTGGAGTAGTACGGCGAGCCCTGCAGCTCGTACTGGTCGCGGATCGGGGCCTTGAAAGCCTCCTCGTCGTCGGCGCTCCACTCGCCGCCCTTGGCCTCGATGCCGTCGCGGCGGACGGTGGCGAGCACGGAGGCCGCCTGCTCACCGCCCATCACGGAGATGCGGGCGTTGGGCCACATCCACAGGAAGCGCGGGTCGTAGGCACGGCCGCACATGCCGTAGTTGCCGGCCCCGAACGACCCGCCGATCACGACCGTGAACTTCGGGACGACCGAGCAGGCGACCGCCGTCACCAGCTTGGCGCCGTCGCGGGCGATGCCGCCGTTCTCGTACTCCTTGCCCACCATGAAGCCGGTGATGTTCTGAAGGAACACCAGCGGGATACCGCGCTGGTTGCACAGCTCGATGAAGTGCGCGCCCTTGAGCGAGGACTCGCTGAAGAGGATCCCGTTGTTCGCGACGATGCCGACCGGGTAGCCCCAGACCCTCGCGAAGCCGCAGACCAGCGTCTCGCCGTAGAGCGCCTTGAACTCGTGGAACCGGGAGCCGTCGACGATCCGGGTGATCACCTCGCGCACGTCGTACGGCGTCCGCGAGTCGGTCGGGACCACGTCGTAGAGCCCCTCCGGGTCGTCCACCGGCTCCTCGGGCTCGTGCTGCTCGAGGCTGGGGGGCGTGGGGCGTTCGAAGGTCGCGACGATCGACCGGACGATGGCCAGCGCCTCGGCGTCGTCGGCCGCGAGGTGGTCCACGACGCCGGACTTCCGCGCGTGGACGTCGCCGCCGCCGAGCTCCTCGGCCGTCACGACCTCACCGGTGGCCGCCTTCACCAGCGGCGGGCCGCCGAGGAAGATCGTGCCCTGCTCCTTGACGATCACCGACTCGTCCGACATCGCCGGGACGTAGGCGCCGCCGGCGGTGCACGAGCCCATCACGGCCGCGACCTGGGGGATGCCCTGGGCAGACAGGTTGGCCTGGTTGAAGAAGATCCGGCCGAAGTGCTCCTTGTCGGGGAAGACCTCGTCCTGCATCGGCAGGAACGCGCCGCCGGAGTCGACGAGGTAGAGGCACGGCAGCCGGTTGGCGCGCGCGACCTCCTGGGCCCGCAGGTGCTTCTTGACGGTGACCGGGTAGTACGTGCCGCCCTTGACGGTCGCGTCGTTGGCGACGACCACGCAGTCGCGACCCGACACCCGGCCGATGCCGGTGATGATGCCCGCGGCAGGGACCGCGTCGTCGTACATCCCCGTCGCCGCGAGCGGGCTGAGCTCGAGGAACGGGCTGCCCGGGTCGAGCAGCCGGTCCACCCGGTCGCGGGCGAGGAGCTTGCCGCGGTCGAGGTGCTTGGCGCGCGCTGCCTCCGAGCCGCCCCGGCGGACCATGGCGTGCCGGTCGCGGAGCTCCTCGACGAGCCGCCTCATGTCCTGGGCCACCGCAGTCCTCCCCGGCGTCGTACCTCGTGGTCGAAGCGATGTTAGCGATCATTAACCTCAGGCGTCCACCGCCGGTTCGCCAGACCGGTGGTGAACGAGCGCTAACCTGCTGGCCATGGCAGCCTCCCGCCGCGAGCAGATCCTGTCCACCGCGGCCGAGCTCTTCGCCGAGCGCGGGTTCCACGGCGTCTCGGTCGCCGACCTCGGCGCGGCGTGCGGCATCTCGGGACCGGCGTTGTACCGCCACTTCCCGTCCAAGGACGCGATGCTCGCCGAGATGCTCGTCTCGATCAGCGAGGAGCTCCTCGCCGTCGGCCGGGAGCGGGTCCGGGAGGCCGACGACCCCCGTGAGGCGCTGCGCGCGCTGGTCGGCTGGCACACCGACTTCGCACTGTCCAACAAGTCGCTGATCGTCGTCCAGGACCGCGACTGGGCGTCGTTGCCGGACGAGGCGCGTGAACGGGTGCGCGACCTGCAGCGCAGGTACGTCGAGCTGTGGGTCGACCAGATCCGGGCCGTCCACCGTGACGTCCGGCCCGACCGGGCGAGGGCGATGGCCCACGCGGCGTTCGGCCTGCTCAACTCAACCCCGCACAGTGCGCTGCTGTCGGAGGCAGAGATGCGCCAGGTGCTCGAGGAGATGGCGCTCGGGGCACTCCACGTGTCGTCGTCGCGCCCCTGAGAAAGCGGCCTCGACCCCGCCCGCCAGGACCTCCGCTGTGGCAGGGTGGCCGACATGAGGGTTGCGCTGATGGTCACCTGCGTGAACGACGCGATGTATCCCGAGACGGGCAAGGCGGTGGTGACCCTCCTGCGAAGACTCGGGGTGGAGGTGGACTTCCCGGAGGCGCAGACCTGCTGCGGCCAGCCGATGGTGAACACCGGCTACCTCGACGAGGCGGTGCCCTTGGTGCGCAACTTCGTGAACACCTTCGACGGCTACGACGCGGTCGTCACCCCGTCCGGGTCGTGCGCGGGCTCGGTCCGCCACCAGCACTCCCTGGTCGCCCGGCGGGCCGGGGACCGTGCCCTGGAGGAGGCGGTGGCCAGGACGTCCCCGTGCAGCTACGAGCTCAGTGAGTTCCTGGTCGACGTGCTGGGGGTGGAGGACGTGGGGGCCTACTTCCCGCACAAGGTGACCTACCACCCGACCTGCCACTCGCTGCGGATGCTCGGGGTGGGCGACCGGCCACTGAGGCTGCTCCAGGCGGTTCGGGGCCTGAAGCTGGTGGACCTGCCGAAGGCCGAGGAGTGCTGCGGGTTCGGCGGGACCTTCGCGCTGAAGAACGCCGAGACCTCGGTCGCGATGGGCTCGGACAAGGCCCGGCACGTCCGCGAGTCCGGCGCGGAGGTGCTGGTGGCCGGGGACAACTCGTGCCTGACCCAGATCGGCGGCCTCCTGTCCCGACAGCGGGCCGGGGTGCGGGTGATGCACCTCGCGGAGGTGCTGGCCGCGACCGAGGGCTCGACAGGGCACTCGGCCGGGCACCCCGTCGACGCGGCGGAGGTCGGCGCATGACCGCGACGTTCGTGGGGATGCCGGCCTTCCCCGGCGCGGCGCGCACGGCCCTGGCCGACACGCAGCTGCGGCAGAACCTCGCCCACGCCACGGGCACCATCCGCACCAAGCGTGCCCGCGTGGTGGGCGAGGTCGAGGAGTGGGAGGAGCTCCGTCTGGCGGGGGCGGCGATCAAGGACAACACCCTGCACCACCTCGACGAGCACCTGCTCCGCCTCGAGGAGTCACTCACCGAGCTGGGCGCGACGGTGCACTGGGCCCGCGACGCCGAGGAGGCCTGCCGGATCGTGGCCGAGGTCGCCCGCGGCCACGGCGTGGACGAGGTGGTCAAGGTCAAGTCGATGGCCACCCAGGAGATCGGCCTCAACGAGCACCTCGCCGAGGAGGGCATCCTCGCCTGGGAGACCGACCTCGCGGAGCTCATCGTGCAGCTTGGCGACGACCTGCCCAGCCACATCCTGGTGCCCGCGATCCACCGCAACCGGGCCGAGATCCGCGAGATCTTCCGCCGCGAGATGGGCAAGGTCGGCCGCCCGGCGCCCGAGGACCTCACCGACGTCCCCGCCGAGCTCGCCGGCGCCGCGCGGCTGCACCTGCGGGAGAAGTTCCTGCGCGCGAAGGTCGGGGTCTCCGGAGCGAACTTCGCGGTCGCCGACACCGGCACCCTGGTGGTCGTCGAGTCCGAGGGCAACGGCCGGATGTGCCTGACGCTGCCCGAGGTGCTGGTCTCGGTGGTGGGCGTCGAGAAGGTCGTACCCACCTGGGGCGACCTCGACGTCTTCCTCCAGCTCCTGCCGCGCAGCTCCACCGGCGAGCGGATGAACCCCTACACCTCCACCTGGGCCGGGATCAGCCCGGGCGACGGTCCGCAGGAGGTTCACGTGGTGCTGCTCGACAACGGCCGCACCAAGGCGCTCGCCGACACCGTCGGTCGCCAGGCGCTGCGCTGCATCCGCTGCTCGGCCTGCCTCAACGTCTGCCCGGTCTACGAGCGCACCGGCGGGCACGCGTACGGGTCGGTCTACCCCGGCCCGATCGGCGCGATCCTCAACCCGCTGCTCAAGGGCGTCGGCCACGACGACCAGGTCGACTCCCTGCCCTACGCCTCGAGCCTCTGCGGCGCCTGCTTCGAGGTCTGCCCGGTCCGCATCGACATCCCCGAGGTGCTGGTGCACCTGCGCTCCCAGGTGGTCGACACCCACCGCGGCCACAAGCCTCCCAAGCCCGAGGCGGTCGCGATGAGGACGGCCGCCTGGACCCTCGGTGACGCCCGCCGCCTCGGTCTGGCCGAGCGCGCCTCCGGCCTGGTCGGCAGGCTCACCCGCCGCGGCCGAGCCCTCCCAGGAGGACGGCGCGCCCTCGGCAGGCTGCCCTGGCCCGGGTCGCTGTGGAGCGACGCCCGCGACCTGCCCCAACCACCCACCGAGTCGTTCCGGGCCTGGTGGAAGCGCACCTCGGGAGGACGAGGATGAACGCACGCGAGGAGATCCTCGGCCGGATCCGTGAGGCGGTGGCGGACCGCGCCGGCGCGGAGCCGGTCCACGTGCCGCGCGGGTACCGCACCCTGCCCGCCCCCGACGGCGTGGTCGACCTGTTCGTGGACCGGGTCGAGGACTACCGCGCCGTCGTCACCCGCTGCACCGCAGCCGAGGTCCCGGCGCGGATCCGCGAGGCGCTCGGCACGGCCGGTCGCGTGCTGGCCGCCCCCGGCCTCCGGTACGACGTCGACGGGGCGGTCGTGGACGACGGCCAGACCGCGCTGGAGCTCGACCGGCTCGACGCGGTGGTGACCGAGGCCTCGGTGGGCATCGCGTCGACCGGCACCATCGTCCTCGAGCACGGCACCGGCCAGGGCCGTCGGGCGCTCAGTCTCGTCCCCGACCTCCACGTGTGCGTCGTGCGCGCCGACCAGATCGTCCCCGGGGTCCCCGAGGCGGTCGCCGCCCTCGACCCGCAGCGGCCCCAGACCTGGATCAGTGGCCCCAGCGCCACCAGCGACATCGAGCTCGACCGCGTCGAGGGCGTGCACGGCCCCCGCAACCTGCACGTGATCGTGGCCGGCGACTGACCAGCGCCGCTCAGCGGTCGTCGTCGCCGAGCACCTGCACGGACAGGAAGTGCGCCACCTGGGCCATCTTCTCCACGAGGCCAGGGGAGGCGGCACCGGGGAACCGGCCCGCCGGACCTGAGAGGGACATCGCCGCGACGACCTCCCCGCGCCGGAGGACGGGCACGGCCACGCACCGCACCCCGACCTCCTGCTCACCCTCGTCGACGGCGTAGCCCCGAGCCCTGGTCTCGTCGAGCACGGCCAGGAAGGCGCCGAGCTCGGTGATCGTGTGCGGGGTGTGCGCTGGCAGGCCGGTGCGACGCAGCACGGCCTCCGCCCGGTCTCGTGGAAGCCCCGCGAGGAGGACCTTGCCCACGGCGGTGGAGTGCGGAGGGACGTGACGGCCCTCCTCGGCGAACATCCGGAGGCTGTGCGGGGAAGGGGACTGTGCGACGTACACGACGTCGTTGCCCTCGAGCACCGCGAGGTTCGCGCTCTCCCCGGACACCTCGACGAGCTCGGTGAGGTAGGGCCGTGCCGCCCGCGCCAGGGACCGCTGCGCCACGTCGCCCAGACGCAGCGCAGCGGTGCCGATGGAGTACTTGCGGGTCGCGTCCTGGTGGACGTACCCGCGCAGCTCCAGGCTGCGGAGGAGGCGGTGGACGGTTCCCTGCGGGAGGCCCGCCGCCCGAGCGAGCTCGCCGACCCCGACAGGTACGTCGGAGCCGGCGAGCGTCTCGAGCAGGTCCAGAGCACGGTCCACCGACTGCACGCTGCCGCGTCCCCGGACCGTCTCGGGAACCTCCGCACTCATGGTGTCCGCCCGTGCCGTACGGTCAGCCGCGGTCGGGACGGGTCGTCGTGCCTCCGTCGCCGTGGGCGGCTGTCCCCGCGTCGACCAGCTCCGGGTTCGGCTTGCCCGGCCCGGACCGGGACATCCGCACTGCGATGTAGGCCAGCGTCGCCAGGACGAGGACCAGGAGCACGGTGCCGATGTTGAGGCCGAGCCCGAAGATCCAGACGTACAGCAGCGCACCGGCGGTGAGCGTGTAGTACGTCATCGGGATGATCGTCTTGCGGATGACGTCGCCCTCGCGACCCAGCAGACCGACCGTCGCCGCGGCCGCGACCACGTTGTGGACGGTGATCATGTTGCCCGCGGCCCCACCGACGGCCTGCGTCGCCACGATCTTCTCCGGGTTGACGCCGATCTGCTCGGCGGTGGAGAACTGGAAGAGGCTGAACGTCAGGTTCGAGACGGTGTTCGAGCCGGCGATGAACGCCCCCAGGGCACCGATCCACGGCGTCAGGATCGGCCAGTTGGTGCCGGCCAGCTCGGCTGCCCCCTCGGCGAGGGTCAGCGGCATGCTGGCCAGGTCGCTCCCGCTGAAGTCCGTGCCCGAGTTGATGAATACCCGGACCAGAGGCACGGCGAACAGCAGCGCCGCCGCGGCGCCGCCGATCTGCTTGCCGGCCACCTTCCAGGTCTCCTTGATCTCCGGGCCCCGCATCTTGTGCAGGCCGTAGGTGATCAGGCAGGTGAGGATGAAGATGGTGCCGGGCAGGAACAGGTACTGCACCGCCTGGCTGATCCCGGTGCCGAAGATGTCCTCGACCAGGAGCACCCACTCCGACTCGAGCTTCGTGCGCACCTCGGGGATCGCCCGGGTGAGGACCAGGAGCGCCGCCACGATGACGTACGGCGTCCACGCCCGCACGATCGACATGCTGCGGGTGATGTGCGCCGCCTCCTCGCTCGGGTCCACGGTGCCCATCCAGCGCGGGCTCCAGCGCTCGCGCGGCGGGAAGTCCCAGACCTTCTTGGGCAGCAGGAAGCCCTTCGACGAGGTGAACATCACGATGCCCAGACCGATGAGGCCGCCGAGCAGGGAGGGGAACTCCGGGCCGAGCAGCCACGCGACGAGCATGTAGGGGACGGTCATCGCGAACGCCGCGTAGAGCGCGAACGGCCAGATCGCCAGGCCGTCGGCGAACCGGCGGCGCTCGCCGAAGAAGCCGGTGAGCAGCACGACCACGAAGACCGGGACCAGGGTGCCGACGACGGCGTGCAGCGCAGCGACGTGGATGGCGGTGTGGGCGATGTACTCCGCCTTGTCGAGGCCGAGCTCGTTCGCCCGGGCCGCGACCTCGGGCGCGAGGTTTCCGTCGGTGCCGGAGAGGCCGTTTCCGAGGCCGATGATCATCGGCGTGCCGACGGCCCCGAAGCTCACCGGCGTGGACTGGATGATCAGACCGACCATCACGGCGGCCATCGCCGGGAACCCGAGCGCGAGCAGCAGGGGCGCGACCACGGCGGCCGGGGCACCGAAGCCTGCGGCACCCTCGATGAAGGACCCGAAGAGCCAGCCGATGATGATCGCCTGGACCCGGCGGTCCGGGCTGATGCCGGTGAACCCGGCCCGGATCGTCGACATGGCACCGCTCTTGGTGAGGGTCTCCAGGAGGAGGAGCGCCCCGAACACGATGTAGAGCAGGGTCAGGGCCACGATGATCCCCTGGACCGTCGAGGCCGCGATCGCCGACCACTCCACCTGCCAGACGAGGGCGGCGATGACGACGACGGCGACGTAGCCCACGGGCATCGCGGTCTTCGCGGGCCACCGGAACACCACCAGGAGGACACCGATGATGAGCAGTGGTGCGAGCGCGAGGAGACTGAGCACCGCTAGGTTGTCCAACTTCTCTTCCCTTCTAGGGTTTGTGCTGCGGCGGGGGTGCGACGGCGAGATCTGCGGGTGGCACTGTGGCCGGAGGTCACGGGGCCGGGGCGCCCGCGCCGAGGGACTGTGGTGACTCCCCTCGGATCGAGGCGTCGAGCACCTCGATGGTGTGCGCCATGCCCATCGGGTGCCCGGACCGCTCGATCGCCGCGGCGACCTGCATGAGGCAGCCGGGGTTGGCGGTGACGAGCAGCTCGGCGCCGGTGGACACGATGTTGGCGGCCTTGCGGTCCCCGAGCTCCTTCGCGGGCTCGGGGTTGAGGATGTTGTAGATGCCGGCCGAGCCGCAGCAGATCTCCGCCTCCGGGATCTCCCGCAGCTCCAGCCCGGGGACCCCGCGCAGCAGCGCGCGGGGCTCGCTGCGGATCCCCTGGGCGTGGGCGAGGTGGCAGGCGTCGTGGTAGGCGACGGTCATCGGCAGTGGGTGCCGCTCGGCGACCGGCCCGAGCTCGACGAGGATCTCCGAGACGTCGCGCACCTTCTCCGCGAAGTCCTTGGCCCGGTCGGCGTAGGTCGGGTCGTCGGCGAGGAGGTCGGCGTACTCCTTCATCGTGGAGCCGCAGCCGGCGGCGTTGACCACGACCAGGTCGACGCCGGCGGCCTCGAAGGTGTCGACGATCGAGCGGGCGAACCGCTGCGCCTCCTCCTCACGCCCGTTGTGGACGGAGAGAGCGCCGCAGCACCCCTGCGAGCGGGGTACGACGACGTCGCAGCCCTCGGCCTGGAGCACCCGGGCGGTGGCGGCGTTCACCCCGGGGAAGAACGCCCCCTGCACGCAGCCGGTGAGCATGCCCACGACGGCGCGCCGCTGCCCCGTCGCCGGGGTGCGCTCGGGGAGGCTCACCGGCTTGTCGAGGCGGGGAGCGAGGTTCTCCATGGCGGCGAGCTGGGGCGAGATCCGCTCCAGCAGACCGGTACGGCGCAGCGCCCGGTCCAGGCCCGTGCGCTGGAGGCCGCGGAGCGGACCGCGCAGCAGCCGCAGGCGCCTCGGGTGCGGGAAGAGCGCGAAGATCAGCCCCCGCAGCGCCTTGTCCTGGCGCGTGCGCTCGTGCCGGCGCTCGACCTGGGCGCGGGTCGACTCGATGAGCTTGTCGTACTGCACGCCGGACGGGCAGGCGGTGACGCACGCCATGCAGCCCAGGCAGCGGTCCCAGTGCTGGACCATCGAGTCGCTCATCGGTTCCCCGTCGACGCCCTCCTTCATCAGGTAGATGCGGCCGCGCGGGGAGTCCATCTCCTCGCCCCAGAGGACGTAGGTGGGACACGTCGGCAGGCAGAAGCCGCAGTGGACGCAGTCGCCGATCAGCGCCGGGTCGGGCGGGTTGTGCTCGTCGAACGCGCCGCCGGGGGCGGGCATGCCGAGGTCGACCAGCGGGGCGTCGCCGCCCTGAGGTCCGCCGGTTGTCTGCGTCATGTCAGATCCCTCCCACGAAACGGCCGGGTGCGAGCCGGTTCTCCGGGTCGAACTGCCCCTTGACCCGGCGCATGAGGTCCAGGCCCGTGACCGGGCCCCAGGTGTCGACGGACTCCTTCACGGCGGCGGGCGCGTCGAGCACGACCAGGCTTCCGCCGTGGCGCCCACACGTCGCGCGGAGGCCCGCGACGGCGGCGGCGACCTCGGCCGGGTCCGACCCCGAGGGGAGGGCGGCGTACGCCACGCCCACACCGGCGGAGCCGCGCAGGTGCACGGGCAGCCCGGCGTCGGTGGCGGCGCCGACCACGTCACGAAGCCCGGACAGGGCGAAGGTCAGCTTCAGAGCGGTCGACCGGTCGTCGCCGCCGGTGTCCGGCTGCCACGGGTAGGAGCCGAACCCGTCCGGCGCCTCGTCCTGCGCGGTCGCGCTCGGGCCGAGCAGCGCGAGCGTGGTGCGCGTGCGACCCTCGACGCCCGCCGGGACGCCCTCCAGGAGGACCGTCAGCGTGCCCCGGCCGCCGGCCCAGTCCACCTCCACCGCGGAGGGGACCACCTGCGAGTGGACCATCGCCTGGGCGAGGTCGTGAGCGGCCTTCGCGTCAGGCACCGGCACGCTCACGAAGCGTCGTGCCGCCGGCAGCGGATGCAGCCGGAAGAGCGCCTCGGTGACCACGGCGAGGGTGCCGTAGGAGCCGATCACGAGCTTCCCGAGGTCGTAGCCGGCCACGTTCTTGACGACCCGGCCGCCGGCCTTGGCCACGACGCCGTCGGCGCGGACCACGGTGACGCCGATGAGGAGGTCGCGGACGGTCCCGGTGGCCATCCGGCCGGGGCCGCTGGTGCCGGTGGCGAGGGTGCCTCCGATGCTCGCGCCCGGGACCGTCTCGTCCACCGCGAGGCGCTGGCCGGCTCCCGACACGGCCTCCTGCACGTCTCGGAGGCGGGTGCCGGCCTGGGTCCCCACCACGAGGTCCCCGGCGGCGTGGTCGAGGACCTTGTCCATCCGGCTCAGGTCCAGCACCACGTCGGCGCGGGCCGGCGGGCGGCCCCAGGACGTCTTCGTGCCGCGGCCGCGCGCGACGACCGCGAGGCCGTGCGCCGCGGTGGCCCTCATGACCTCGGCGGTCTCCTGGGTGGAGCCCGGCCGGACCACGACCTGCGCCGCGACCCCGTCGACGTGGTCGTCGGGCCCGGCGTCCCGCACGTCGTCACAGGCCGCGACGAGCGCGTTGCGGGCGGTCTCGTCGAGTCCGTCCCGGTGCTCGGCTGGGGCGTTCATCAGAAGACCTCCGCCAGCCCGGCCGCCTGCAGGGGGTGGACCCCCTTGCGCTTTCCCGGCACCTCACCGCACAGGCGTGGAGTGGGGAAGACCTTGCCGGGGTTGGAGATTCCGTGCGGGTCGAACGCGCACCGGACCAGCTGCATCGTGTCGAGGTCCTCGTCGTTGAACATCTTGGGCATGTACGCCGCCTTGTCGATCCCGACGCCGTGCTCCCCGGTGATGGAGCCTCCGTGGGTGATGCACAGGTCGAGGATCGCGCCGCTCACCCGCTCGGCCGCCTCGCCGGCGCCGGGGACCGACTCGTCGAAGAGCACCAGCGGGTGGAGGTTGCCGTCCCCGGCGTGGAAGACGTTCGCGACCCGGACCCCCGAGGACTCCGACAGCCGGGAGATCTCGCGCAGCACCTCGGGCAGGGCGGTCCGCGGGATCACGCCGTCCTGGACGATGTAGTCGGGACTGATCCGGCCCACCGCGGCGAAGGCGGACTTGCGGCCCTTCCAGATCAGCGCGCGCTCGGCCGGGTCGGTGGCCACCCGCAGCTCGAACGCGCCCGCCTCGCGGCACAGTCGCTCGACCTCACCGAACTCGTGCTCCACCTCGTCGGCGGACCCGTCGAGCTCGATGACCAGGACCGCGCCGGCCCCGGCCGGGTAGTTGGGGTGCACGGCCGCCTCGGCCGCCTCGATCGCCAGCGCGTCCATCATCTCGATGGCCGCCGGCACGATCCCCGCGGCGATGATCGCCGACGTTGCGGCCCCGGCCTGGTCGGTGGTCTCGAAGCCGGCCAGCGCGGTGCGGACCTCCTCGGGGAGGCGGACCAGGCGGACCGTCGCCGAGGTCACCACGCCGAGGGTCCCCTCCGAACCGACCACCGCGCCGAGCAGGTCGTAGCCGGGGGCGTCGGGGGCGAGACCGCCGAGCCGCACCACCTCCCCGTCGGGGGCGACGAGCTCGGCGCCGACGACGTGGTTAGTCGTGAAGCCGTACTTCAGGCAGTGCGCCCCACCGGAGTTCTCCGCGAGGTTGCCACCGATGGAGCAGACCTGCTGCGACGAGGGGTCGGGGGCGAAGTAGTAGCCCTGCGGCGAGGCGGCGCGGGTCACGTCGAGGTTGATCACGCCCGGCTCGACGACCGCGCGCTGGTCCTCCCGGCGCACCTCGCGGATCGTGCGCATGCGAGAGGTGACGACCAGGACGCCGTCGGCCCGGGGCAGGGCGCCTCCGGACAGGCCCGTGCCGGACCCGCGAGCCACGAACGGCACCCGGTGCTCGGCGCAGGCCCGCACGATCGCCGCGGCCTGCTCGGTCGTCTCGGGCATCACCACGAGGGCAGGGGTCACCTTGTAGTGCGCGAGCCCGTCGCACTCGTAGGTGCGCAGCCGCTGGTGGTCGGTGATCACCCCGTCCTCGGGGAGCATCCTCCGCGCGACCGCGGTGATCGCCTCGACGGCCTCCGGGCGGACCTCCGACTCACCCGTCGCGTCGGAGACCTCGGGCGCGACCCGGTCGCGGCCCTCACCCGGGGTGATGTGGGTCCCGTGCGTGCCACTCATGGCCGATCAGGGCATCCGCTCGTAGGCCGGCAGCGTGAGGAAGTCGGGGTACTCGTCGGCGAGCGCCATCTCCGTGAAGGTCGCTCGCGCGTCGTCCCAGCGGCCCTGGGCGAATGACTCCTCGCCCACGCGCTCGCGGATCGTGGCCATCTCGGAGTCGATGATGCTCTCGACGAGGTCCCGGGTGACCTTGTGACCGTTGCTGAGCTCGACGTCGTTGTGGAGCCACTGCCACACCTGGCTGCGCGAGATCTCCGCGGTGGCGGCGTCCTCCATCAGGTTGTTGATCCCGACCGCCCCCGACCCCCGCAGCCACGACTCGAGGTACTGGATGCCGACGCTGATGTTGCTGCGCAGCCCGTCCTCGGTCACCTCGCCGGGCGTCGAGGCCACGTCGAGCAGCTGTGCGGCGGTGACGTTCACGTCCTCGCGCAGCTTGTCGAGCTGGTTCGGCCGGTCGCCGAGCACCCCGGTGAAGACCTCCTTGCAGAGCTCGACCATGCCCGGGTGGGCCACCCAGGAGCCGTCGAAGCCGTCGTTGGCCTCACGCTGCTTGTCGTCGCGCACCTTCGCGAAGGCGGCCTCGTTGATCTCGGGGTCCTTGCTCGGGATGAACGCCGCCATGCCGCCGATGGCGTGGGCCCCGCGCTTGTGGCAGGTGCGCACCAGCAGCTCGGTGTAGGCGCGCATGAACGGCACGGTCATCGTCACCGAGTTGCGGTCGGGCAGGAGGAACTCGTCGCCGCGGGTGCGGAAGCTCTTGATCACGCTGAACATGTAGTCCCAGCGGCCGGCGTTCAGGCCCGCGGAGTGCTCGCGCAGCTCGTAGAGGATCTCCTCCATCTCGAAGGCCGCGGGGTAGGTCTCGATGAGCACGGTGGCGCGGATCGTGCCGCGCGGGATGCCGAGGAAGTCCTGGGCGAGGTTGAAGGCGTCGTTCCACAGCCGCGCCTCGAGGTGGGACTCCATCTTGGGCAGGTAGAAGTAGGGGCCGAGGCCGTTGTCGATCTGCTTCTGCGCGCTGGTGACCATGTAGAGCGCGAAGTCGACGAGGCCGCCGGAGGGGGTCTGGCCGTCCACCGTCAGGTGCTTCTCCGGCAGGTGCCAGCCGCGGGGGCGGACCACGATCGTCGGTCGCTCGACGTCGTCGCGCAGGGCGTACTCCTTGCCCTCGGGGCTGGTGAAGGAGATGGTGCCGTCGATGGCGTCGCGGAGGTTCAGCTGCCCCTCGACCACGTTCTCCCACAGGGGGGTGTTGGCGTCCTCGTGGTCGGCGAGCCACACCTTCGCACCGGAGTTCAGCGCGTTGATCGTCATCTTCCGGTCGGTGGGGCCGGTGATCTCCGCGCGGCGGTCGACGAGACCGGGGGCCGGGTCGGCGACCCGCCACGAGTCGTCCTCGCGGATGCTCCGGGTCTCCTCGAGGAAGTCGAGCGTGCCGCCGGCGGCGAGCTCCTCCACCCGCTGGTGCCGCTTCGCGAGCAGCTCCTGGCGGCGTCCGTCGAGCTCGCGGTGCAACAGCGCGACGAGCTCGAGCGCCTGGGGGGTGAGGATCTCGTCGTACCGATCGTTCATCGGGCCGGTGATCTCGATGCCCTCTGGTGTACCCATGCGCTCTCCCCTTCATGACTCAGCCGGCAGGACGAAACTTCCGCGATGTGGAACTGCTGTTTCGTTTCCGTGCACCGTAGGACCGGGCAGAGCGCACGCGCAAGGGTCGGCCGGGACTCGTTCGAGGACTGAGACCCGGGAGGGGGCGCCGGTGCGAAGCCCGGGAGGGGGGACGCCTAGCCTGCCGCCTTGATGGCGTCCTCCAGCGCCGCCAGGACGAGCAGCGCGGCGTCGGGCCGGGCGTTGTGCCCCATGAGGCCGATCCGCCACACCGAGGAGGCGTACGCACCCGCGCCCGCGCCGATCTCGATGTTGTGCCGCTCGTGGAGGTAGCGGCGCACCGCCGCGGAGTCGACCCCGTCGGGGACGCGGACCGTGGTCAGCTCGGGCAGGCGGTACCCCTCCTGCGCGAAGAGCTCGAGGCCCATCTCCCGCAGGCCGCCCTGGAGCATCGTGCCGGCCTCGGCGTGCCGGGCCCAGACGTTCTCCAGACCCTCGTCGAGGATCCGGCGCAGGGCGGCGTGGAGGCTCGCGACCATGGCCACCGGAGCGGTGTGGTGGTAGGTGCGCCCGCCGGACCCATGGCTCTGGCCGCCGCCGACGTACCCACCGAGGAGGCCGAGGTCGAGGTACCAGGAGCGAGGGTTGTCCACCCGACGCTCGAACGCGCGGTCGTTGATCGTGAACGGCGCGAGGCCGGGTGCCACCCCGAGGCACTTCTGGGTGCCGGCGTACCCCACGTCGATGCCCCACTCGTCGGCACGCAGCTCGATGCCGCCGATCGAGGTGACCGCGTCGGTGATCAGCAGGGCGTCGCCCTTGACCTCGCCGAGGGCGGCGATGTCGGAGCGGACACCGGTGGAGGTCTCGGCGTGCACGGCCCCGATCACCGTCGGGTTCGGGTGCGCGTCGGCCACCCGCTGCGGGTCGACCGGAGTGCCCCACTCGTGCTCGACCGGGATCACCTCGGCGCCGCACCGCGCCGCCACGTCGCACATCCGCTGCCCGAAGAGCCCGTTGACCGCGATCACCGCGACGTCGCCCTCGCGCACGGTGTTGACGAAGGCCGCCTCCATGCCGGCCGAGCCGGTCGCGCTGATCGGCAGGGTCCGGGTGTTCTCGGTGCCCCAGACGGTGCGCAGGTCGTCGCAGGTGGCGTCCATGATCTCGAGGAACGACGGGTCGAGGTGGCCGAGCAGCGGGAGCCCCAGCGCGGCGGTGGCCTCGGGGTAGGGGTTCTGCGGGCCGGGTCCGAAGAGCCGGCGCTCGGGGATGGCGGAGGTCGGGAAAGACATGCCAGAAACTTACATTACGACACCCGATTCGGCGATAGCGTCCGCATCAGGACCGGCCCCCCGCCGCGCTGCAGTGGTTCAGACCAGGCAGCCGCTGTGCAACCCTGGGGCCCATGAACCTCCTCGACGCACCCCTCGCCCGCCTCGACGGCACCCCGGCGACGCTCCGTGAGATCACCGGCGGCAACCCCGCCCTGCTCGTCAACGTGGCGTCGCGGTGTGGGCTGACCCCGCAGTACGCCGGCCTCGAACGGCTCCACGAGGAGTACGCCGACCGCGGGTTCGCCGTCGTGGGCCTGCCGTGCAACCAGTTCCGGGGCCAGGAGCCGGGGACCTCCGAGGAGATCGCGGAGTTCTGCTCGGCGACCTACGGCGTGACCTTCCCGATGACCGAGAAGATCGAGGTCAACGGCGACGACCGGCACCCGGTCTACGAGGAGCTCGTGACCACCGCCGACGAGGGGGGCCGGGTCGGCGACGTCCAGTGGAACTTCGAGAAGTTCCTGGTCGACGGGTCGGGCAAGGTCGTGGCCCGGTTCAGCCCGCGGGTCGAGCCCGACGACGCACGCCTGGTCGCCGCGGTCGACGCGCTGGTCTGACCTGCTCCTCAGCGCTCACGGACCAGGCGGGCCAGCTCGAAGTGCATCGGGTCGGTCCACTGCCAGTCCCCGCCCCAGGCGAAGCCCCACTTCTTGAAGATCGCCACGACGTCGCGGTCGATCTCACCCGCGGAGCCACGGAGGTTCCCCGGCACGTTCAGGTCGACCGCGATGCCCCAGCTGTGCAGCGACAGGCCCTTCGCGGGGTCGCGGCCGATGAACCTCGGGTAGTAGCAGCCGGCGTACTCGTCCGCGTGGATCTTCTCGGCCAGGCCGCGCGCGACCACCTCGCGCAGGGCGCCGCGCAGCTGGGGGAGCATCACCTTGTGGCAGGTGACCGACCCGAGGATCGGCACCTCCTCGCTGCGGATGTTCTCCGCCACCCACGCCGGGTCGGGGGCGACCGTGCCGTCGGCGAACCAGCGGTAGCCGAAGGTGCCCACGGCGGCTGCGACCGACCCGCCCGTGACGAGCGGGTCGCCGACGCGCTGCTCCTTGGCGATCGCCTCCACCGCGGCGACGAGACGCTCGATCTCCTCGATGTCGAGGTCGTCGCTGACGGCGTACTGCGGTCCGACGTCGACCTTGCGGTCCGGGGCGTCGCTGCCGGGCACCGCCGTGGCGAAGCCTCCGCCCTCCAGCTTCTTGTCCGCCGTGCTCGTCGCGGTCGGCCGGACAGGCCGGGGCGCGGCGCTGCTCTCGCTCGGCGAGGCCACGCCCGACGGCGGCGTCGACGACTGGGCCGAGGCTCGGTCGACCGCCTGGGAGGTCTCCTCGGTGCACGCCGCGAGCGGGGCGAGCAGCAGGAGTACGGCGACCGCGGCCGTGCCGCGGGCAGCGGGCGACGCCGCAGGCGCGCGACGTGGCGTCATGGCGTCCCCCTCCCGTGAGCCCAGGAGACCATTCTAGGTCGCCCACGGTGAGCCGGCGCGGGGGTCACCAGATGCGAACGCGCTGCTCCGGGTCGAGCCAGAGGCCGTCGCCGGGCCGGGTGCCGAACGCCTCGTGGAACTCGTCGAGGTTGCGCGCGATGTTCGCCCGGAACTCAGCGGGACTGTGCGGGTCGACGGTCAGCAGCTGCTGCATCTGCTCCTTGCGCCGCTTGGTCCGCCACACGTGGGCCCAGTTCAGGAACACCCGCTGGGAGCCGGTCAGCCCGTCCCGCTCCGGCATCGGCTCCTCGCCGAGGCTGATCAGGTAGGCCTTGTGCGCGATCGTCAGGCCGCCGAGGTCGCCGATGTTCTCACCGACGGTGAGGGCGCCGTTGACCTTCTCGCCCGGGAGGTCGCGCGGCTCGAAGGCGTCGTACTGCGCGATCAGCTTGTCGGACCGCTCCTTGAACGCGGCCCGGTCGGCCTCGGTCCACCACTCGTTGAGGTTGCCGGCGCCGTCGTACTGCGAGCCCTGGTCGTCGAACCCGTGACCGATCTCGTGACCGATGACCGCGCCGATGCCGCCGTAGTTCTCGGCCGGGTCGGCGTCGGGGTCGAAGAACGGCTTCTGCAGGATGCCCGCGGGGAAGCAGATCTCGTTCGTGCCCGGGTTGTAGTAGGCGTTGACGGTCTGCGGCAGCATGAACCACTCGTCACGGTCGACCGGGGAGCCGATCTTGTCCAGCTGCCGGTCGGTCTCGAAGGCGGCCGCTGACGCGACGTTGGCGAGGAGGTCGTCGGCCGAGACCTCCAGCGCGGAGTAGTCGCGGAACCGCTTCGGGTAGCCGATCTTCGGGTTGAAGGTCTCCAGCTTCTCGAAGGCGCGCTTCTTGGTCTCGGTACCCATCCAGTCGAGCGCGTCGATGTTGCGGCGGTATGCCTCGATCAGGTGGGCCACCAGCTCGTCCATCTTGGCCTTGGACCTCGGCGGGAAGTGGCGGGCGACGTACTCCTCGCCGACGGCCTCGCCGATCGCGCCCTCGACCAGCGCGACGCCACGCTTCCACCGGGCGCGCAGCTCGGGAGTGCCGTTGAGGGTGCGGCCGTAGAAGTCGAAGTTCTCCTCGACGAACGCCGAGGAGAGGTACGGCGCCGCACGGCGGATCACCCGGGTCGCGAGCCACTCGCGCCACTGCTCGACCGGGGTCTCCTCCAGCACCGTCGACAGGTGCCCGAGGTAGCTCGGCTCCCGGACGACCGTCTCGGCGACGACCTGCTCGCCGGCGCCCAGCCCCTCGCGCCAGGCCGCCCAGTCGACCGCCGGCGCGAGCCTCTCGAGCTCCTCGACCGTCGTGAGGTTGTAGGTCCTGAGGACGTCGCGGGTCTCCGCGCGCTCCCAGTGGCCGGCAGCCAGGCGGGTCTCGAGGTCGAGCACGGTCGCGGCGGCCCGTGACGCTTCGTCCTCGGGGCGGCCCGCGAGCGCGAGCATCCGGGTGAGGTGCGCGACGTACGCCTCCCGGATCGCCGAGAACTTCTCGTCGCGGTAGTACGACTCGTCGGGCAGCCCGAGGCCGCCCTGGACGATGTTGAGGACGTAGCGGTCGGAGTCGCGGTCGTCGGTGTCGACGTAGGAGCCGAAAAGCCCCCCGCCGCCGAGACGTTCGAGCCGGCCGACGAAGGCGAGCAGCTCACGGAGGTCGGCGACCTGTGCGGCCTCGGCGAGCATCTCGGCGATCGGTCCGCTGCCGAGCTCCTCGACCCGCTCCTCGTCCATGAAGCTGGCGTAGAGGTCGCCGATCTTGCGGGCGTTCTCCCCGGCGAGACCCTGTCGAGCGGCGTCCGCCAGCTCTTCGACGATCGTGCGGACACGCTGCTCGGACAGGTCGGACAGCTCCACGAACGGGCCCCACGCGGAACGGTCGGCGGGGATCTCCGCGGTCTCGAACCAGGTGCCGTTCACGTGGCCGAACAGGTCGTCCTGCGGCCGGATCGTGAGGTTCATGCCGGGCTTGGCGTCGTCGAGGATCGTCACGCCCGCCACCCTAGCCCGCTCGCCCGAGGGTTCCGGACCGTTCCTTGCGGGTACACGGGACACATGACCCAGAGCACCGAGGTGACCGTGTCGGAGAACGCCGAGATGACTCGCTACGAGGCCGCG
This sequence comes from Nocardioidaceae bacterium UBA4001, assembly GCA_002384855.1. GTDB lineage: Bacteria > Actinomycetota > Actinomycetes > Propionibacteriales > Nocardioidaceae > Nocardioides_C. The sequence goes on from DGBP01000064.1 coordinate 64,096, forward strand.
GCCGGCGCAGACGTGGTGGCCGGCTTCGCGGAGTACCGCGACCGCGACGGTGTCCGCGTCTTCACCCACACCGAGGTCGACGACGCCTTCTCCGGCCAGGGCGTGGCCTCCACGCTCGTCCGGGGGGCCGTCCACGACGTACGGGAACGGGGTCTGAGGCTGCACGCGGAGTGCCCGTTCATCAAGGGCTGGCTCGACAAGCACCCGGAGTACGCCGACCTGCAGGCCTGAGCGGGGTCGGCCCCGGAGCGGGGGCCCGAATCGTCCACGCGGACGGTTGTGGCCCCACATCCAGCCGGAGCGGGGGCCCGAATCGTCCACGCGGACGGTTGTGGCCCCACACGGTCCGGTTCGCTCGGCTCAGCGGAGGGCGAGGACCAGCTTCCCGGTCGCTCGCCGCTCGGCGAGGTCGGTGAGCGCGCTGCGCACGTCCTCGAGGGGGTACGTCGCCCCGACCGGCGGCGCGATCACCCCGGAGTCCATCATCGGCACCAGCGCGTCCCACTGCCGACGCATGAAGCCGTGGCGCACCATCGCGTAGGCGCCCCAGCCGACGCCGCGGACGTCGATGTTGTTGAGCAGCAGCCGGTTGACCCGCACCTCCGGGATCGCGCCCGCCGTGAACCCGACGACGAGCAGCCGCCCGAGCGGGGCCAGGGCCCGCAGCGAGTCGGTCATCAGGTCCCCGCCCACGACGTCGACCACCACGTCGACCCCGTGGCCGTCGGTGAGCTCCTTGACCGCGGGCAGGAAGCCCTCGACGAGCAGCGCGTGGTTCGCGCCGGCGTCCCTGGCCACCTGGGCCTTCTCCTCGGTGGACACCACGGCGATCACCCGGGCGCCGTACCCCCGCGCCACCTGGATGCTCGCCGTGCCGACGCCGCCGGCCGCACCGTGGACGAGCACCGTCTCGCCTCGCTGCAGGTTGCCTCGGGTCTCCAAGGCGAACTGGGCGGTGAGGTAGTTCATCGGCAGCGCCGCACCCTGCGCGAAGCTCATCGTCTCGGGAAGCGGGAAGACGTTCTCGGGGTCGAGCGCCACGACGTCCGCGGCACCGCCGTACGGCAGCACGCACGCCACCCGGTCGCCGGCGGAGAAGCCGGAGGCCTCGGGCGCCTCGCGCACCACCCCGGCGAAGTCGACGCCGAGGCAGAACGGTGTCTCGGGCTTGAGCTGGTACTGCCCGGCCGACAGCAGCAGGTCGGGGAAGCTCATCCCGACGGCGTGCACCTCGACGAGCACCTGGCCCTCGGCCGCCGCCGGTTCAGGCAGGTCGACGATGTCGACTCCCGCAGGACCCTCGAGCCGGACAACCTGGACAGCGCGCATCGGTGCTCCTCCGCAGATCGGTTGCCCCGAGTATGTCGCGGGGCACGTCGGGCCGGGTGGCGGGGGACCTGTCCCGGGCCGGTTCGGCGCCGAACCCCTCACATGTCCTCTCCGACCCGAGCACCATCCCACCGTCCCGCCGCCGGGCTCGCCGGCCTCGTCGCCGGCGCCGCCGGGGTCGCCTCGGCCGAGGCGACCACCGCGCTGCTCGACGGCGTCACCTCACCGATCCTCGCCGTGGCCAACCGCGCGGTCGACCTCGCACCGCGGCCCGTCAAGGAGTGGGCGATCGAGACCCTCGGGTCGGCCGACAAGGCCGTGCTCCTCGGGGGTGTCCTGGTCACCGTCGCCGCCCTGGCGTTCGGCCTCGGGGCGCTCGGGACGACCCGGCCGCGCCTCGCCGTGGGCGGGTTCCTCTCCTTCGGTGCCGTGGCCACCGCCGCCGTGCTCACCGACCGCACCGCGACAGCACCGGTGGCGGTCCGCCTGCTCCCGGCCGCGGCGCTGGTCGTCGTGGGCGTCGGCGCACTCGTCGTCCTCCTCCGTGCGGCGGGAGCGCCTCGAGGCAGACCGGTCGACGACCTGCCCTCGTCGTTCGACCGCCGCACGTTCCTCCGGGCGGCGTTGGCCGTCGGGGCGGTCGCCGCGGCGGGCGGCGCGGTGAGCCGGGTGTACGGCGACGCCAAGGCGGCGGCCTCACGCCTGGCCCTGTCGATCCCGCGCCCCGACCTGCCCGCGCCACCCCTGCCCGCGGGAGCGATCCTCGACGTCCCGGGGATCACGCCGCACCTCACCCGCAACGCGGACTTCTACCGGGTCGACACGGCGCTGCGCGTGCCGGACGTGCCGGTCGAGAGCTGGCGGCTGCGCGTCCACGGGCTGGTGGAGCGAGAGCTCGACCTCTCCTTCGACGACCTCGTGTCCCGCCGCCTGGTCGAGCGACGGATCACGCTGACCTGCGTCTCGAACCCGGTCGGCGGGGAGTACGTCGGCAACGCGACCTGGGTCGGTGTCCCCGTGCGCGACCTCCTGCGGGAGGCGGGGGTGCGGTCCGGCGCGGACGCGGTGCGCTCGCGCAGCCACGACGGCTTCACCGCGGGGACGCCGCTCTCGGCACTGGTCGACGACGAGCGGGACGCGCTGGTCGCGGTGGCGATGAACGGCGAGCCGCTGCCTCTCGAGCACGGGTTCCCGGCGCGGATGGTCACGCCCGGCCTCTACGGCTACGTGTCGGCCACCAAGTGGCTCGTCGAGCTCGAGGTCACCCGGTTCGCCGACTTCGAGGCCTACTGGACGCCTCGGGGCTACGCCGTCGAGGCTCCCGTCAAGACGTCGTCGCGGATCGACGTACCCCGTCCGTTCGCGCGCGTGACCGCCGGACGGGTGCCGGTCGCCGGGGTCGCCTGGTCCCAGGACCGCGGCATCCGGGCGGTGGAGGTACGCGTGGACGGCGGGCAGTGGTCCCGGGCGGTCCTGGCCGCGGTGGACAACGAGGACACCTGGCGACAGTGGCGCTGGGACTGGGACGCCACTCCCGGGAACCACCGCATCGAGGTGCGCGCGACCGACGCCACCGGCTCCACGCAGACCGCCGAGCGCGCCCCGATCGCGCCCGACGGGGCGACCGGGTGGCACAGCGTGAACGTCACCGTCGTGCGCTGAGACGCGTTTCCGGGCCATTCGTGGTCCGGACCAATCCACCCCCCACCACCGGCCCGAACTCCCTGTGTAGCAAGGCGAAAGCGCCGGCCGGCCAACCCTTCGCCGTCACGACCCATCCACCAGAACAACCGAAGGGAACCACCATGCGCTCCATCAGAAAGGCCGCGATCGCCGTCGCGGCGGTCTCCGCCCTGACGCTGACCACGGCCGCCTGTGGCGCCGACGAGACCGACGACACGGCAGGCGGGACCACCGCCACCGAGCCGGCCCCCTCGGACGACATGAGCGACATGGACGAGGACATGGGCGACGAGTCCATGGCCGACCCGGCCGCGAACCTGGTCGGCCCGGGCTGCGCCGACTACGCCGAGGCGGTCCCGGAGGGTGCCGGCTCGGTCGAGGGGATGGCCCAGGACCCGGTCGCCGTCGCGGCGAGCAACAACCCGCTGCTGACCACCCTGGTCAGCGCCGTGTCCGGCGAGCTCAACCCCGACGTCGACCTCGTCGACACGCTCAACGGCGACGAGTTCACCGTGTTCGCCCCCGTGGACGACGCCTTCGCCCAGCTGCCCGCGAAGACCGTGAAGTCGCTGGCCCGGCCGGCCAACGCCGACACCCTGTCCTCGGTGCTGACCTACCACGTCGTGCCCGGCCAGATCTCGCCCGACGACCTGTCCGGCGAGCAGACCACGGTGCAGGGCGGAGCGGTCGAGGTGTCCGGCTCGGGGGACTCGCTGATGGTCAACGACGCCAACGTGATCTGCGGCGGCGTGCAGACCGCCAACGCCACGGTCTACCTGATCGACTCGGTGCTGATGCCGTCGTAGGCTCCACCTCCTCCGCGCAGCAGCGGCCCCGGCCCTCCGGCCCGGGGCCGCTCTGCTTGGTGCGGGCAACATGTGGGTACCAGCCCCGCATGAGCGAATCCGAGCACGAGACCCCCGAGGTCGGCCTGATCCCCGACGAGGACCTCCCCGAGGACCTGCAGCCCACGGACGACAACCCGCTGGCCAAGGACCCCGACGAAGAGACCGACTCCACGACCGACGCCGGCCCCGGCGGCACCCCCGACCCGGCCGACGGGATGCCCGACATGGGAGACCCGGGCGCGCCCGCCTGAGTCCTCCCCCCAGGATGGGGCGGTGACCCGCCGCCTCGTCCAGCTCCTCCTCGGCCTGCTGTTGTACGGCGCCAGCCTCGCCCTCCTGCTGCGCGCCGGTCTCGGCCTCGCACCGTGGGACGTGCTGCACCAGGGCCTCGCCGAGCTGACCGGAGCGACGGTCGGCTCGATGGTGATCGTCGTGAGCTTCGTGGTGCTGCTCGCCTGGGTCCCCCTGCGGCAGCGGCCCGGCGTCGGCACCATCGCCAACGCGATCCTCGTCGGGGTCTCACTCGACCTCACCATGCTCGTGCTCGGCGACGTGCAGCAGTGGCAGTGGCGGGTGGGGCTGCTCGTCACCGGGGTGCTCCTCAACGGCCTGGCGACCGCGTTGTACATCGGCGCGATGCTCGGCCCCGGCCCGCGGGACGGCCTGATGACCGGCCTGGTCCGACGTACCGGCCGCTCCGTCCGCCTGGTCCGCACGTCGCTGGAGGTCGGCGTCCTGGCGCTCGGGTGGCTGCTGGGCGGAACCGTCGGCATCGGGACGCTCCTCTACGCCGTCGCGATCGGCCCGATCGTGCACGTGCTCCTGCCCCGGCTGACGGTGCGTCCGAGCGGTGCGGCCGTCCGCGGGCGATGAGGCCGGCGCCGGTACAGTGCGCGCCATGGCAGGCGGGGACCGGGAGCGCAAGAAGCTGAGCTGGTGGCAGGAGACGTTCCTGCTCCTGGCTCTGGCGCTGGTCACCTCGATCGTGGTGAAGGCGTTCTTGGTCCAGATGTTCTTCGTGCCGTCGGCCTCGATGCGCCCGGAGCTGATCGAGGACGACCGGATCCTGGTCGAGAAGGTCTCCACCTGGGACGGGGAGGTCGAGCGCGGCGACGTCGTGGTCTTCCAGGACCCCGGCGGGTGGCTCGGTGCCACCCCGGAGCCCACGGGGTTCCAGGCGTTCCTCTCGCTGGTCGGGCTCTACCCCGAGGGCGGGCACCTGGTGAAGCGCGTGGTCGCGGTGGGCGGCGACGAGGTGGTGTGCTGCGACGCGGACGGCCGGATCACGGTGAACGGCGCCCCGCTCGAGGAGGACTACCTGCGCGGTGACGTGGCCCCCTCTCAGCGTGAGTTCACCGTCGTCGTGCCCGACGGCGCGGTGTGGGTGATGGGCGACAACCGCTCCAACAGCCAGGACTCCCGCTTCCACATGGACGACCCGGGCAAGGGGTCGGTGCCCCTGGACAACGTGGTGGGCAAGGTGTGGGGCATCGTCTGGCCCACGGACCGGTTCGAGGTGCTCGAGCGGCCGGAGGCCTACGCGACGGTCCCGGCGCCCCGCTGAGCGGAGTGCGCCCGCCCCACGATGTCCCAGCCGGTGGCGCCCAGCGTCACCACCGCGACCGGGAAGATCCCGAGGTTCTCCTTGTCGATGTGGTCGGTGAGGTCGGCGACCAGCCGGTCGAGCGACTCGACCGCCCCGGGGGAGTCGAGGTCGAGCCCCGCGGCCGCCGCGTCGAGGGTCACGTGCTCGCCCTCGAGCTCGTCGACCTGCTCGACGTAGTCGCCCTGCTGCCGCAGCGCGGTGAAGACCCCGGCCTCCTCCACACCGGTGTGGACGGCGAGCAGCGCCTCGAGCTCACGCCGGAGCTCGAGGGCCCGGGCGGCCTGCTGCTCGAGGAGGGCACGGCGCAGGTCGCCGGCGATCTCGAGCAGCCTCATGTGCTCGTCCATCAGCTGGGCGAGGGGCTCGATCTGGCGGCAGCCGCAGTACTCACACATCGTCGTCTCCCGTCGGCGCACGTGCAGCGAGGAGAACCCGAATCCTGATGCACGGACTCTGAACCCCGACTGCGGAACGGCCGCTCCGTGTTCGGATGGGTTCTCCTCGCTGACCTCATTCAATCCCCGGGACGGGGGCGGTCGCAGTGGCGGAGGGCCCGTGGTTTCGGGACGAAGGTCCCGCCGGGACCTCAGTCGGTGAGACGTCCGACGAGCGACTCCCCGAGGTGCTCGAGCAGGTCCGCGGGGTCGTCGTACACCTCGTCGGCGCCGGCCTCCCTCAGCTCGGCCTCGGAGATCCCGCCGGAGAGGACGGCGATGCACGCGATCCCCGCCTTCTTGGCCGCCTTGACGTCCCAGACGGTGTCTCCGACCGCGACGGTCCGAGCGGGGTCGAGGCGGTGCTCCTCCATCGCCGTGGTCAGGAGGTCCGGCGCGGGCTTGCCCTCACCGACGTCGGAGGACGTGGTGGTGCCGGCGAAGTCGTCCCCGGCGCCGATCGCCGGCAGCATCCACTCGAGGTCCTCCTCCTTGCCGCTGGTGGCCAGCACCGGGGTGAGCCCCCGGCGCCCGCACGCCCGCACCAGGTCGGCCGCCCGGGGGAACGCCGTGACCTGGTCGCGCAGTGCCTCGTAGCGCTCCGAGTGGGCCTCGATGGCCTTCTCGTCCTCGGTGCCGAGGAGGTGCTCGGTCAGGCCCTCGCTCGCGATGCCGATCGCACGATGGATGTCCGACATCGCCACGTCCTGGTGGCCGGCGTCGTTCATCGCCTGCCACCAGGAGAGGACGTGGAGGTAGTTCGTGTCGAGCAGCGTGCCGTCGACGTCGAAGATGACGCCCGGGCGCAGCTCGCTCACGCGGCCTCGCCGGACTTCAGCCTCCGGGCCACGCCGATCGCGCGCTCAGCCATGTGGTCGAGGGCGGCGTGCTGCACATCGGTCAGCTCGGCGTCGTTGTTCGCACCCGTGACGTGGCTGACGCCGTACGGGTTGCCGTCGGCGAACTTCAGTGGGTCGGTGTAGCCGGGCGAGACGACCAAGCCGCCGAAGTGGTGGATCGTGTTGTAGAGCGCCAGGAGCGTCGACTCCTGGCCGCCGTGCTCGGTCTGGGTGGAGGTGAAGCCGGCGTACACCTTGTCCGCGAGCTGGCCCTGGGCCCACTGGGGGCCGAGCGTGTCGAGGAACTGCTTGAGCTGGCTGGCCACATTGCCGAAGCGCGTCGGGGACCCAAGGAGTACGACGTCGGCCCAGACCACGTCGTCCGGGGTCGCGACGGGGAGGTCCTGGGTCTCGTTGCGGTGCTGCTTCCACCCCTCGACCGAGTCGACCACCTCCTGCGGCGCGAGCTCGGCGACCTGGCGCAGGCGCACGTCGGCGCCGGCCTTCTCGGCGCCCTGGCTCAGCCGCTCGGCCATCGCGTGGGTGGTGCCGGTCGACGAGTAGTAGATGACGGAGACGTTCACAGGCGTGCTCATGGCTCTCCTTCGTGATGCTGGGGAGTTCTGACCGCCGGTGGTAACCGCAGTGCGCGGCCGGCAAACCCCCGGACGACTGCCAAGGGGAGCCCGCGCCGTCCCGTCCGGCGCAGGGCGGCGTCTACCCCGAACCCGCGTCACGATTCCGCGCGAAGTGGTTCCAGGACGAACTCGGACAGTGGTGAGCGCGGCGCCTCCACTCAGGCATTCCCGCATGACGAGACATCGACACTCATCTGGAGGGACGAATCGACTCGCGCAGGCGGGCGCGTACGCCGTCGAGGATCAGGGCGACGCCGGCATGGAAGGGGTGTGGCTCGGGGGGCCGGCTGGTCGGGTCTTGCGGCGGCGAGATGGCGTCGATCGCGCCGGCGCTGCTGGCATGCAGGTGCTGCTGCTCGCTGAAGGTGAAACCGAGAACGAACTGAAGGAGGACCGTCGCCGCGACGTCGGCGTCTGCCTCCGCTACGCCTGCCGAGGCGATGAGGTCGGCGAACCGGTGGTGCGGCTGGTCGGCACCCAGTCCGAAGGCGTACACGGTCGAGACGAGCTCGGCGCCGTCGCGGTAGGCGAGCAGGGCGTTGCGCAGCGCCTCAGCTCGAGCGGTGACGACGAGGTGCCAGTCGCCGTCTCCGGCCGGTTCTCGTCCGCGGCGCAGGATCTCCTCGGCCATCGCGGCAAGGAGCATCTGCTTGCTCTCGAAGTGCCAGTACAGCGCGCTCTGCTGGACACCGAGCGTCGACGCGAGCCGGCGCATCGTGAGCCCGGGAAGGCCCTGGTCGTCGAGAATCGCAACCGCGGTGTTGACGATGCTCTCCTTGGTGTAACCCATGTCACCTCCGTCCTTGACTCCCCTCGAGCATATCTCTAGCCTGAACGCCGTTCGGTAGAACACCGTTCAGGACTATTTCGTGCCCCGCCCGGGGGCCGTCGACGGAGGTCGCAGTGAGCCACATCATCGAGGTCGCCCGCCAGCAGGTGCTCGAGGAGGGTCGCGGACTGACCGAGGAGCAGCTCTTGGAGGTGCTCCGCCTCCCCGACGAGAGCCTCGAGGAGCTCCTCGCGCTCGCGCACCAGGTGCGCGTGACATGGTGCGGCGAGGAGGTCGAGGTCGAAGGGATCATCTCCCTCAAGACCGGTGGCTGCCCGGAGGACTGCCACTTCTGCTCGCAATCGGGCCAGTTCACCTCGCCGGTCCGCTCGGTATGGCTGAACATCCCCGAACTGGTCGAGGCGGCCAAGGAGACCGCCAGGACCGGAGCGACGGAGTTCTGCATCGTCGCGGCGGTGCGTGGACCCGACGAGCGGTTGATGACCCAGGTGCGCGCGGGCATCAAGGCGATCCACGCCGAGGTCGACATCAACATCGCCTGCTCACTCGGCATGCTCACCCAGGAGCAGGTCGACGAGCTCAAGGGGATGGGCGTCCACCGCTACAACCACAACCTCGAGGCGGCGCGCTCCTACTTCAAGGACGTGGTCACCACGCACTCCTACGAGGAGCGATGGGCGACCTGCGACATGGTCAAGAAGTCCGGCATGGAGCTGTGCTGCGGCGGTCTGGTCGGGATGGGCGAGACGCTGGAGCAGCGCGCCGAACTCGCTGCGCAGCTTGCGGAGCTTGACCCGCACGAGGTACCCCTGAACTTCTTGAACCCGCGCCCGGGCACCCCGTTCGGCGACCTGGAGGTCATGGACGGCCGCGACGCGCTACGCACCATCGCCACCTTCCGGCTCGCGATGCCGCGCACAATCCTGCGGTACGCCGGCGGTCGGGAGCTCACACTCGGCGACCTCGGAGCCCGCGACGGTCTCATGGGCGGCATCAACGCCGTCATCGTCGGCAACTACCTGACCACGCTCGGCCGCAAGCCCGAGGAGGACCTCGACTTGCTGAACGAGCTGAAGATGCCGGTCCGGGAACTGCAGAAGACCTTGTGATGACCCGGACCCCGAGCGAGAGGTTCTGCGGCCACTGCGGCCAGGACCGGGCCGTCGGCCACCACGACCGGTGCGACCGCGCCGCGCTGCTCGAGCCGCCCCGGCACTGCGCCGCATGCCGTCGCCGGATGGTCGTGCAGGTCACCCCGACGGGCTGGACCGCGCGGTGCTCACGCCACGGTGAGGTGACCGGTGAGCCGGTCTGAACGGTCCGTCCACGACCTCCTCGAGCGCGACGCCGCGATGGTGTGGCACCCCTACTCGTCGCTCACCTCACCCGGCCAGATGCGGGTCGTGGACCACGCCGAGGGGGTGCGGCTCCACTTCGCCGACGGCACGAGCGCCATCGACGCCATGGCCTCGTGGTGGTGCATGATCCACGGCTACCGCAACCCGGTGCTCGACGCCGCCCTCCACGCACAGGTGGACCGGATGAGCCACGTCATGTTCGGCGGGCTGACCCACGCGCCGGCCGTCGAGCTCGCCGAGCGCCTCGTGTCCCTCACACCCGAACCGCTGCAGCACGTGTTCTTCTCCGACTCCGGCTCGGTGTCGCTGGAGGTGGCGGTCAAGCTCACCCTGCAGTACCAGGTCGCTCGCGGCCGCACCGGCCGCACCCGCCTGCTCACCGTTCGCGGCGGCTACCACGGCGACACGTTCACCCCGATGAGCGTCTGCGATCCGGTCGCGGGCATGCACTCGCTGTTCACCGGCGCGCTGAAGGAGCAGGTGTTCGCGCCCCGCCCGCCGGCGGGAATCGACCGCGAACACGACGACCCCGAAGTCGTCGCCTGGGCCGAGGCCACCCGCGCTCTCGCCGAGCGGCACACGGCTGAGATCGCCGCGATCGTCGTCGAGCCGATCCTCCAGGGCGCCGGCGGCATGCACCCCTACAGCCCTGCCTGTCTCCGTGTTCTGCGCGACCTCGCCGACGAGCACGGCTTTCTGCTGGTCCTCGACGAGATCGCGACCGGGTTCGGCCGCACCGGCACGCTGTTCGCCTGCCAGCACGCCGACGTGATGCCAGACATCATGTGCGTCGGCAAGGCCCTGACCGGCGGGTACATGTCGATGGCCGCCACCTTGTGCACGACAGAGGTGGGCCACACTGTGTCGTCCGGACCCGGCGGCGCCCTCATGCACGGTCCCACCTTCATGGCGAACCCGTTGGCCTGCGCGGTGTCTCTGGCCAGCATCGACCTCCTGCTCGCCCGTGACTGGAAGGCGGACGTGGAACGGATCTGCCTGGGTCTGCGAGAAAGCCTGGCGCCGGTCCGAGAGCTGCCCGGGGTCAAGGACGTCCGGGTCGTCGGCGCGGTCGGAGTGGTGCAGCTCGAAGGGCCGGTCGACGTACCGTCGGTGACCCGAACCGCGCTGGAGCGGGGTGTGTGGGTTCGGCCCTTCCTCGACCTCGTCTACACGATGCCGCCGTACGTCTGCACAGACGACGACATCGCCGCCATCGGGACCGCCATCTGCGAGGCAGTGAAGGAGACGACGTGACCCGCGACCTCGACCACTGGCTCGCCACGGAGGCCGCCCGACGCGACGACCACGGTCTGACCCGCCGGCTGCGCCCACGCCACCCACGGCTCGATGGCACCGACCCAGGTGAGCTGGTCGACCTTGCGGGCAACGACTACCTCGGTCTCTCCACCGACCCGCGCCTCGTCGAGGCCGCGGTCGCCGCGACCCGCACCTGGGGCACGGGCTCCACCGGCTCGCGCCTGGTCACCGGCACCACCGACCTGCACGTCGAGCTCGAGGAGGAGCTCGCCGCCCTGACCGGACGCGAGTCCGCGCTCGTGTTCTCGTCCGGCTACCTGGCGAACCTCGGCGTGGTGACCGGCCTCGCGAACCGGGACACGCTGGTGGTCTCCGACGCGCACGTCCATGCGTCGCTGGTCGACGCCTGCCGACTGGCCCGCTCCCCCGTCGCGGTCGTCCCGCACAACGACCTCGACGCCGTCGAGAAAGCGCTTCGCGGGCGCCCGCAGGGGCGCGCTCTCGTGCTCACCGAGTCGGTGTTCAGCGTCCTCGGCGACGCGGCGCCGCTGGCCGAACTCGCCGAGGTCTGCGACCGGTACGACGCCGTGCTGGTCGTCGACGAGGCACACGGTCTCGGTGTCGTGGGCGACGGCCGCGGCTCGGTCGCAGCAGCCGGCCTCGCGGACGCGGGACATGTCGTCATGACCGCCACGCTGTCGAAGGCGCTGGGCAGCCAAGGGGGCGCGGTCCTCGGCTCGAAGCGGCTGACCGAGCACCTGGTCAACAAGGCGCGGTCGTTCATCTTCGACACCGCGCTCGCCCCCGCCCCCGCCGCAGCCGCACTCGCGGCGATCCGAGTCGTCGAAGACGAGCCCGCTCTGACTCGCCGGGTGGCACGTGTCGCCGCCACGCTGGCCGCCGCCTGCGGTATCGAGCATGTGGCCGGCGCCGTCCTCTCTGTGCCGATCGCAGGTCCCCGCGAGGCGGTCGAGGCGGCCGCGCTCTGCGCCGAGCACGGGGTCCGGGTCGGCGCCTTCCGCCCTCCGTCGGTGCCCGACGGCATCAGCCGGCTGCGGATGACCGCGTCGGCCACACTCGGCGCCGACAGCGGCCTGGACCGGCTGGACCGCGCCCGCACGGTCGTGTCCAAGGCCCTGGCGAGTGTGTCATGAGCCTTCCCCGCGTCATGATCGTGACCGGCACCGACACCGAGGTCGGCAAGACCGTCGTCACCGCCGCCCTCGCCGCCACCCTCGCGCGCCAGCGGACGGTGGCGATGCTCAAGCCCGCGCAGACCGGGGTCGGCCCTCACGACGCCGGCGACGCCGACGAGGTACGACGCCTCTCCGGCGTCGACTCCGTCCACGAAGGCGCGCGCCTGCGCGATCCTCTGGCGCCCACGACCGCGGCACGGCGGGAGGGGATGGCGCTGCCCAGCGTCCTCGAGCACGCCCAGAAGGTTCACACGCTAGCCGCCTCCCACGATGTCGTGCTCGTCGAGGGATCCGGCGGCCTGCTCGTCGGGCTCGACGGCCACGGAGCTGGACTCCCCGAGCTCGCCGCCGAGCTGGAGCTGCCCTGCGGCTTCGTCGTGGTGGCCCGCGCGGGGCTGGGCACGCTGAACCACAGCGGCTTGACCCTCGAGGCGTTGCGGCGGCGTGGCCATCTGGTCCTCGGTCTCGTCGTCGGATCGGTCCCCCAAACGCGCGGGCTCGCCGAGCAGACGAATCTCGAGAGCCTCGAGGCCGTCACTGGCGCACCCCTCATCGGGTGCGTACCCGCCGGAGCCGGCAGCCTCCCTGCTGACGAGTTCCGCTCCGCCGCCCCGAGCTGGTTCGGTCCACCCATAACGACAGCCTGACGGCAAGAGCGGCCCTATCGACGCTCGGAACTGCCCTCGTTCGCGACCACCAGTCCGGCTGCGGTCGCTGCTCCCCCGGCGATCACGTCGTAGGGACCACGAGGCTGGTGCTACCACGTCGGCACCGACGGACCCCTGACATAGACGAAGCCCCAGGTCAGACCTGGGGCTTCGGTGGTGCGCGAGGGGGGAGTTGA
>DGBP01000031.1 GCA_002384855.1 Nocardioidaceae bacterium UBA4001
TCCGCGACTACGGCTACCGGCGGCTGCGCAACCGCGCCCGGCTGAAGTTCCTCGTCGCGGACTGGGGTGTGGAGAGGTTCCGCGAGGTCCTCGAGACCGAGTACGTCGGACGCCGGCTGGTCGACTGCGCCTCCCCGGCGAGCCCGGAGGTCGTGGGCGACCACGTCGGGGTGCACGAGCAGAAGGACGGCCGCTACTACGTGGGAGTCGCCTCCACCGTCGGCCGGGTCTCGGGCACCCTTCTGTCGAAGCTGGCCGACGTCGTCGAGGCGCACGGCTCGGACCGAGTCCGCACGACCGTCCACCAGAAGCTCCTCGTCCTCGACGTCCCGGGTGATCGCGTGGACAGCCTCGTCGCCGCCCTGGAGGAGCTCGGCCTGTCCGCCCGTCCTTCGCAGTGGCGGCGTGCCGCGATGGCGTGCACCGGGATCGAGTTCTGCAAGCTCGGCATCGTCGACACGAAGAACCGCGCCACGGCCCTGGTCCAGGAGCTCGAGCGCCGGTTCCCCGACCTCGACACCCCGATCACGGTCAACGTCAACGGCTGCCCCAACGCCTGCGCCCGTACCCAGGTCGCCGACATCGGTCTCAAGGGCCAGCTCGTCCCCGGCGAGGACGGCCGCCAGGTCGAGGGCTTCCAGGTCCACCTCGGAGGCGGCCTCGGGCTCGACCCGACCTTCGGCTCGAAGCTGCGCGGCCACAAGGTCACCAGCGCCGGCCTCGACGACTACGTCACCGCCGTGGTGTCGGCCTACCTCGACGAGCGCGGGCCGGGTGAGTCCTTCGCCCGCTGGGTCACCCGCGCCGACGAGGCCGCCCTCCGCGGTGACCCCGACCGGCTCGAGGAGGTGGCGTCATGAGTGAGCGCGTCACACCGTTCCACTGCNNCCCGTCGTGGTCGGCGGCCGAGCTCCGCGAGATCGCGCTGCGGGCCGGCCGCGAGCTCGAGGGGGCCCCCGCGGCGGCGGTCCTCGAGTGGGCGGTCGCCACCTTCGGGAGGCGGTTCGCGGTCACCTCCTCGATGGGCGACGCCGTGCTCACCCACCTCGCCTCGCAGGTCGTCCCGGGCGTCGACGTGGTCTTCCTCGACACCGGCTACCACTTCGCCGAGACGATCGGGACCCGCGACGCCGTCGCCGCGACCCTTCCGGTCAACCTGCTGACGATCACGCCCGTGCAGTCGGTGGCCGAGCAGGACGCGACGTACGGTCCGCGCCTCCACGAGCGCGACCCCGACCTGTGCTGTGCCCTGCGGAAGGTGGCGCCGCTCGAGTCGGCGCTCGAGGGGTACGACGCCTGGGCGACCGGGCTGCGCCGCGACGAGACGCCCGACCGGGCCGACACGCCCGTGGTCGGCTGGGACGACATGAAGCAGAAGGTCAAGATCGCCCCGCTCGCACGCTGGTCCCAGGACCACGTCGAGCGCTACGCCCGGGAGAACGACGTGCTGGTCAACCCCCTGCTCCACGACGGCTACCCGTCGATCGGCTGCGCACCCTGCACGCGCCGGGTCGCACCGGGCGAGGATCCGCGCAGCGGCCGCTGGTCGGGCACCGCCAAGACCGAGTGCGGGTTGCACGCATGAGCACCACCGGCACTCCTCCGGCGCTCGTCGCCCTCGCCCACGGCAGCCGGGACCCGCGCTCGGCCGCCGCTGTCCACCGGCTCCTCGAGGAGGTCTGGTCGCTGCGGCCGGACCTCACCGTCGAGGCGGCGTTCCTCGAGCTCAGCGAGCCTGGCCTCGACGAGGTCGTCGCCAGGCTCGCCGAGGCGGGGACGCGTGACCTCGTGGTCGTGCCGCTGCTGCTGACGGAGGCCTACCACGCTCGGGTCGACCTGCCGGCCGCCGTCGACCGGGCCGGGTCGCGGCACCCCGGTCTGCGGATCCGGCGGGCGGGCGTGCTCGGGACCGACGACGCCCTCCTCGACGTGCTCGACCGGCGCCTCGCGGCCGCCCCGTCCGAGGGCGGCGACCCGGACGGGCTCGTGCTCACGTCGGCGGGCTCCTCCGACGCCGCCGCGAACGAGCAGGTGGCCGGCCTGGCCCGACGCTGGGGCGCGCGCCACGGCTTCCCTGCCCTCGCGGCCTTCGCCTCCGCGGCCCGGCCCGACCCGGGCGAGGCGGTGCGCCGGCTCCACGCCGAGGGCAGTCGGCGGGTCGCGGCCGGCAGGCTGTTCCTGGCCCCCGGCACGCTTGCCGACCGGGCGGCCGAGCAGGCCCACGACGCGGGTGTCCGAGCTGTCGCCGAGGTGCTCGGGCCGGACCCGGTCGTCGCCGGGCTCGTGCTCGCGCGGTTCGACGCGGTCGCCGAGGAGGGTGCACCGGTGAGCGCGTGGCAGGACACGGCCCCGGCGCCGTACCCCTCCGGCCTGCGCCTGCACGCCCGTCGCGTGGTCGTCGTCGGCGGAGGCACCGCGGCTCAGCGACGGGTGCCGGCGCTGCTCGCCGCCGGGGCGGACGTGACGGTCGTCGCGCCCTGGGTCACTCCCGCGCTGGAGGGGCTCGTCGGCTCGGGCGAGGTCTGCTGGCGGCCCGGCGTCCTCCTCCCGGCCGACCTGGAGGACGCGTGGTACGTCGTCGCGGCTGCCGCCGATCCCTCCGTGGACGCGGCGACCGTGGCGGCCGCCGAGGATCGGCGACTGTTCTGCGAGCGGGTGGCGGACCCCGCCGAGGGGAGTGCGACCGCGCCGGCGGTCGGCAGGCACGGAGGTCTCACCGTCGCCGTCCACGGGGAGCTCGCGCCGCGCCGCCTCGCCGAGGTGCGTGACCGGGTGCTCGACGGCCTCGGTCGTGCCGACGCTCCGGTGCCTCGGAGCGAGCAGCGGCCGGGGGTCGTGCTCGTCGGCGGCGGACCGGGCGACCCGGAGCTGATCACGGTCGCCGGCCGACGTGCTCTCGCCGAGGCGGACGTCGTGGTGGCGGACCGGCTCGCGCCCCGGGAGCTGCTCGCCGGGCTCGCCACCGACGTCGAGGTGGTCGACGTCGGAAGCTGCCCCGCGGACGGGCGAGCACCCAGGAGCAGATCAACGCCGTCCTCGTCGACCGGGTGCGGGCCGGCAAGAGGGTCGTCCGGCTCAAGGGTGGGGACAACTTCGTGTTCGGCCGCGGCTTCGAGGAGGTACATGCCTGTGCCGAGGCGGGCGTCCCGGTGTCGGTGGTGCCGGGGCTGTCGAGCGCGATGTCGGTGCTCGGCCTGGCAGGGATCCCGGTGTCCCATCGGGGGGTCGCCCACGAGGTGACGGTGGTGTCGGGGCACGTCCCGCCCGGCGCTCCCTCGTCGCTGGTCGACTGGGACGCGCTCGCCCGGCTGCGGGGGACGCTGGTCCTGCTGATGGCGGTGGAGAACCTGCCCGCCATCGCCGAGCATCTCGTCCTCGGGGGCCGCCCCAGCGGTACGCCGGTGGCGGTCCTCGTCGAGGGGAGCCTCCCGGGCGAGCGCCGCCTGCTGTCCACCCTCGGCGACGTGGCGGCCGACGTACGCCGCGAGGGGCTGCGGCCGCCGGCGGTCGTGGTGGTCGGCGACGTGGTGGGGGTGGCTCACCCGGAGCGCTACGCCGCCGTGGCGGTGGGAGGCGCGTCGGTGCCGTGATCGTCGTCGAGCTGCGCCGCGAGTGACCCGCCGAACCGGCAGCTCGACGGGAACCAGAGGGGCGGCCGGACCTGGATGGTCCGGCCGCCCCAGGCGGTCAGTGCGAGGTCAGCGCCCGCCGCGGAAGTCCGGGTCGGCGGACTTGACCCGCGGCTTGAGGACGAACAGCCCCTCCTCGATGCCGGTCACCACGACGGTGCCCGAGTCGAAGAACGGGTAGTTGCCCCAGGTGCCGGCGAACCCGGTGTGGTCGTCGGCGGGGTAGACGTCGAAGTACCCGCGCTCGCTGAGCCGGCCCTGGTCCACGCGGTAGGTGTCGTCGACCCGCAGCCCGGAGGTGTAGTTGCTCTTGTAGGCCAGGCCGTCCTTGATGAAGAGGTTGTGGTCGATCGACGAGTTGCCGTCGCTGTCCATCCCCTCGAGGACCGGGCTGTCGAGGTCCTTCAGGTTCCACACGTAGGTCGTCGTACCGTCGACCGTGCCGAAGAGCTCGTCGAGCTCGTCGCCGAGCAGGAAGTACTCCTGGTCCTCGGTGAACCAGCCCTGGTGGGTGTAGGCCGAGGTCTCGTACGGCGTGCGGGCGATCTGCGTGATGTCCGCCTTGTCGGTCGCATCGAGGACGGTCACGGTGTCCTCGTTGGAGGCCACGCAGATCTCCCGCCCGGTGTAGTCGGCGTCGGGCCCCGTGTAGTCCACGCACTGGATGTCGTGGGTGTAGCCGTCCCCGCCGTAGCAGCCGGAGACGACCGGGTTGGCCGGGTCGGAGACGTCGAAGGCGATCGGACCGCCGTTGACGCCCTCGCAGCCGGGGATGGTGACACCCCGCCGCGCACCGATGACGTAGGCGGTGGCGCTGTCCTCGTTCATCGCGATGTTGTGCGCGTGGCCGAAGGTCTTGACCACGTTGTCGACCGTCCACTCCTGCGGCTCGGTGACTCCCCGCAGCCGGGTGAGGTCGAAGACCTGCATGCCGTGCCCGGCGGCCTCGGTGACGATGTACGCGTGGTCGTCGTACACCTTGAGGTCGCCCCAGATGTTGCCGTAGCTCCCGGGAACCTCGGTGGGCAGCGTGCCGAGGTACACCGGGTCGTAGGCGTCGGTGATGTCGACGAACGAGGTGCCTTCGTACTGGCTGACCAGGGCGTACTCGTGGCCGGTCTCGGGGTCCTCCCAGCCCCACACGTCGTTGGCCCAGATGCTCCCGCCGAGCTCGCTGAGCGGCACGAAGGAGGCCAGGTCGATCTTGTGGCAGCCGAAGATCCCGGCCATGCCGTCCTCGCAGCGGAGGTCGGTCATCCGCTCCTGCGGCACACCGCCAGGGCTGACGTCCTCGGCGACGAGGTCGAAGCCGGCCTCCTTGCCGCTGCCGTCGTGGGTGGGGTGGCCGGTGGCGGGCACGGTTGCCGCGAGTACCGCCGCGGTCGTGGTCAGGGCTGCGAGGGCAACCCGGGTCGAACGTCGCATGCGTCCCTCCGTCTGTTGTGTCACTGCGATGTCGGAGAGGCCGGCGCAGCGGCACGACAGAAACGGACGTCTCGTGCGAAAGCCTCGAAGTGTGACATATCACGCCAGGTGAAGGCGGCGTAAGGGGTTATCGGACCGCCAGGCTCAGTTCAGGCGTACGGCGACCAGGGCGGCGTCGTCCTCGGCGTCCGGAGGCAGCAGGCGCCGCAGGCAGGCGTCGCACAGCTCGTCGAGGCTCACCCCCTCCCCGGTCAGGTCGACCAGGGTCTCGTGCAGGGCGGTGAGCCCCTCGTCGATCGACTGGCCGCGCCGCTCGACGAGACCGTCGGTGTGGAGCAGCACCGTCGTTCCCGGGCTGAGGTCCAGGACGGTCGTGGCGCGCGGCGTCGCGGGGTCGAGGCCGAGCAGCAGGTCGGCCTCGTGGCCGGCGAGCACCGACACCTCTCCCTCGGGGGCGATCACGATCGGCGGGGGGTGGCCCGCGTTGGACCAGCGCAGCCGGGTCGCCTCGCCCTCCGGAGTCGGACGCTCGAGCTCGGCGACGACCGCGGCGGCCTGCGCCGCGGGCTGGTAGCGCATCGCGATCTGCAGCCCCTCGGTCTCGGGCGGGTCGGTGAGCAGGCTGCGCTGCAGACCCTCGGCGAACGCCTGCTGCTGGTGGTAGAGCCGGGCGTTGTCGAGGGCGAGCCCGGCGCGTGAGGCCACCTCCCGAGCCGTGACCACGTCGTTGGTGTCCGGGGGGGCCGCACGACGCGTCGCAGAAGAGGCTCACGAGTCCGACCGTCCGTCCCCGGGCGGTCAGCGGCAGGATCAACGCGTGGGCGGGGGCGAGCTCGCGGAGCAGGTCGCGGGCACGACCCGGTGCCAGGACGGCGCTGATCTCCGGCGTCGCGTTGTGGATCATCGCCGCCTGCCCCGTGCGCAGGACGCGGCTGACGAACGAGTGCTCGGTGAGGGCCGGGATGCGCTCGCGGGCGTACTCCTCGACGAGCGGCCGCAGGACCGGGTCGTCGTGCCACCACCCGATGTCGCGCAGGCCGTCGTCGTCGGCCAGGGTCACGATGCACCACGTGCCCAGCGCCGGCACCAGGAGCCGTCCGTCCCGGGCACCGCGCGCACCTCGAGCCAGGTCGCGAGCTCGGGGTAGTAGTCCTCGAACGCCACGACGCGGCCGGTGCTCATCGCGGCCCGGTAGTAGTGGCCGAATGCCCGCTCGTCGGAGCCCGGGAGCTGCTCCCACAGGTTCTCGCCTGCCAGCTGCTCGTAGCTACGGCCGAGGACCCGCTCGGCCTCGGCGTTCATGTAGGTGACCCGCCAGTCCCGGTCGAGGGCGAGGTAGCCCGAGGACATGGTGGCGAGCACATGGGCGGCGTGGTCGCGGGCGCTGCGCACATCGGTGACGTCGTAGGCGACCCCGACAATGTGTGTGCCCGTGCCGTTCTCCACCGTCCGGCCCCGGGCGGCCAGCCAGCGGGTACCGCCCTCAGGGAGGGTGACCCGGAACTCCACCCGGTAGTCGCCGGTGTCGAGCGCCGTCCTCATCGCCCGGTCGACCAGAGGGCGGTCCTCGGGGTGGACCCGGTCCAGGGCGTCGGTCTCGCTGCCGAAGTCGCCGGCGACGTACCCGAGCAGGCGCTGGAGGCGTTCGTCCGGCTCGACCCGGCCGGTGGAGAGGTCCCAGTCGAACCCGCCGATGCCGGCCCCCCGGGTAGCCTCGCGAGCATGACCGACAGCGCTCCTCAGATCCCTCGTGACTCCGTGACCCTGAGCGGTGGTGCCCGCATGCCCCTGCTGGGCTTCGGGACCTGGCAGATCAAGGGGGACGAGGCCGTCGCTGCGACCTCCGCAGCGCTCGAGGCGGGCTACCGCCATCTCGACACGGCCACCATCTACGGCAACGAGGCCGAGGTCGGCCGCGCCCTCGCCGACAGCGGCCTGGCCCGCGACGACGTGTTCGTGACGACGAAGTGCCCACCCCACCTGGCCGGGCGGGAGATCGAGACCCTCGAGCAGAGCCTGGAGATGCTCCGCCTCGAGCAGGTCGACCTCTGGCTGATCCACTGGACGCCCGACGAGGGGGCCGGCGTCGCCATCTGGGAGCAGTTCGTCGAGGCCCGTGACCGAGGGCTCGCCCGCGAGCTCGGGGTCAGCAACTACCCGGCCGTGCTGGTCGACGAGCTCCTGGACGCCACCGGGGTCAAGCCGGCGGTGAACCAGGTCGAGTGGAGCCCCTTCCTCTTCGACGCGGAGGTGGTCGCGCAGCACCGGTCGCGCGAGATCGTTCTCGAGGGCTACAGCGCGCTGCGCGGAGGCACGCTGGAGGACCCGACGATCGGCGCGATCGCGGACCGCCTCGGTCGGACGCCGGCGCAGGTGATCGTCCGGTGGCACCTGCAGCACGGGATCGTCGTGATCCCCAAGTCGGTCAGGGCCGACCGGATCCGCTCNNGAGGTCGGCGTCGAGCCCGGCGGCGTCGAATCCGCCCATCGGGCCCGCGGCAAGGCCTGCGGCGCGGACGCCGAGGAAGAAGTACCCGGCCTGCAGCGTCGCGTTGAAACGGGCGGCCTGCTCGCGTCCCTCGTCGTCGGCGAAGAGGTCCTTGGCGCCGGGGAAGTGCGGGAACGTGCGGGGCAGGTGCTCGTGGAAGTCGGTGTCGGCGGCGAGGATCGCGACGAGGGGGGCGTTGGCGGTCTTGTCGCGGTTCCCGTCGGCCATGTGCTTGAGGAGGCGCTCGCGGGCCTCCCCCGCGCGGACCAGGACGATCCGCAGCGGCTGGGCGTTCAACGCGGTGGGGGCGTACTTCACGAGGTCGTAGATCGCGGCGATCTGCTCGTCGGTCACCGGCTCGTCGGTGAAGGTGTTGGCGGTGCGGGCCTCACGGAAGAGGAGGTCCTGGGCTTCGGGGGAGAGTGCGAGGGTCATGCCGGCTTCAACCATCATTGACAGTTCAACTATTCCGGTCCCGGCTGTGACCTGGCTCATGCGGAGGCCGTCGTACCCCGGAAAGCACCGACGCCCTGGACCTCGCGATCCAGGGCGTCTCTCTGCGACCCCGACGGGACTCGAACCCGCGGCCTCCGCCGTGACAGGGCGGCGCGCTAACCAACTGCGCTACGGGGCCTTGCTCTTCGTTGCCGAGCGGTGGAACTCTAACCCATCCACCGCTGTTCCTCCGAATCGGCTGCTCAGCCGCCTCGGACAGCACCCCCAACGGGATTCGAACCCGTGCTACCGCCGTGAAAGGGCGACGTCCTAGGCCACTAGACGATGGGGGCTGGTGACCCATGGGCCGTCAGGCGCGACTGCCGTCAGGGACCGCTCAAGCATAGGGCACGCCCCGGACGCCCCCAAATCACCCCGCGCGCCGTCGGCGGTGCCCTGCGGCGGAGAATGGCCCGGTGATCGAGATGAGCCGGGAGCGCTTCGAGGAGCTCGTGGGCGACGCGCTGGACGACGTGCCCGAGGAACTCGCCGCGCTCGTCGACAACGTCGTGGTGCTCGTCGAGGACGAGGCGCCGGCCGACGACCCGGACCTGCTCGGCTACTACGACGGGACGCCGCTGACCGAGAGGGACACGAGGTACGCCGGCGTCGTGCCCGACCGGATCATGATCTTCCGGAACCCGATCCTGCGGATGTGCGAGGACGACGCCGAGGTGGTCGACGAGGTCCGGATCACCGTCGTGCACGAGATCGCCCACCACTTCGGCATCGACGACGACCGTCTCCACGAGCTCGGTTACGACTGAAGCGAGGCGCCGAGCCAGAAGCCGAGGAAGGCCAGGGTCAGGGCCGGTACGACGGTCAGGGCGACCGTCGCCGCCCCCTTCCGGGGCCCGAGGTCGTGCACGTGCACGGCGAAGGCGGAGTAGGTCGTGAGGGCCCCGCAGAACCCGGTGCCGAACAGCGCCATCGTCGAACCCGACAGGGCCAGGCCGCTGAACAGCCCGAGCAGCAGCGACCCGACGAGGTTGACCAGGATCGTGCCCCAGTGGAGGTAGCCGTCCAGCAGGTGCGCCATCACGTAGCGCAGCGGTGCCCCGACCGCGGCGCCGAGGGCGACGAGCAGGTAGGTCACAGGTCACCCTCCTCCTCGTCGAACTCCTGCCGCTCGGCCGGGGCGCTGAACCGGTCCGCGAGGGCGACCGCGGCGACGGCTGCGGCCACCGTCCCCACGACATAGGTGCCGGCGGTCGCCACCTGCCCCGAGTCCACCAGGGCCCTGGTCTGCTCCGACACGGCGGACATCGTCGTGAAGCCCCCCAGGACACCGGTGCCGAGCAGGGGCGGCAGGAGGCGGTGGCGTCGTNNCGCGCTCCGAGACCGCGACCCCCTCGTCGGGCGCCGTGAACGGCCCGGGCCACGGTCGGGCGGGCTCCCCGGCGGCCTGGCGGACGAACTCGCCGAGATACCACCGCTGCATCTCGAGGTCGAGCGGCGTGGCCGCCAGCACGAGCAGCCGCTGCTCGCGGCAGAACCGGTCGGCCCGCTCCAGGGTGTCCAGCAGCCGNNGTCGAGGAGGTCGTCGAGCTGCTCCGCGCCGTAGGTGAGCCGGCGCTCGCGCTCGCTGTCGAGGAAGGCCTCCGCGAGGTCCCTCGCCACCGGGTAGGCGTCCCCGTGCGCCAGCGACAGCAGCCGCAGCTCGCGTCCGAGCTCGTGGTAGCGAAGCTGGAACCGGCGGTAGAGCGCCACCGGCATGTCGAGCAGCCTGATGTGGATCGGGTCGTCGGGGAGCCCGGACTCGGTGATCCGCTCCTCGACGGTCTGGTCGAGGTCGAAAACCTCGCCGGCCAGGTCGCCCTTCGGCGGGTGGTCGGACGGCTCGAACCACACCACCTTGCCGTGCGGAGTGAGCTCGGCCCCCCAGGCGACGGAGTGGAGGGCGACCAGGCCGAGCCCCCGGCCGAAGGTGGAGAACAGGTGCTCCTCCTCTCTCATCGCGATGTTCACCGCGGGGGGCCGCTCGGAGGCGTCCCGGATCTCCACCCGCGGGTGGTCCCGCGTGCCCCGCACGCGGACGCTGATGGGTGGCCGACCGTGCAGGATCGCGTTGGTGACCAGCTCCGAGACACCGAGCTCGGCCGGCCCGACGATGTCGGACCGGTCCAGTCGGGTGAGCACCTCCCGCACCCACTCCCTGGCCTTCCGCACCGAGGCGGGGTCGGCGTCGAGGAGGAGTGGTGGGAGGTTCAGCGGCATCGGTCAGACCCGCTTCCGTGCAGCCTGGACGAAGCGAGGGTCCGCTCGCTGACCGGGGTAGGCCGGGATCCCCGCCAGCCGGGCCCCGGGCCGGGCCGCACCGGGGGTGGTGCGCTTCACGAAGCCGATCACTCCCACGGCGAAAGGCTAGCCCGTCAGGGCAGGCGCGAGAGGAAGGCGTCGACGGTGGTGTAGTGGACCTCCGGTGCCTCACGTCGCACGCAGTGGGCGGCGCCCGCGAGCCGGACGACCTCTACGGCGGGGTTGCCGGAGGGTCAGGTCGGTGTCGGTCGGACGGCTCATGTCGTCCTCAGCGGTCGAGGTGGCGCGCCCAGGCGAACGTGAACAGCCCGTAGCAGGCGATGCCCATGGCCAGGGCGATCAGGACGGCCGTGCCGAACGGCTGCTGCAGCACCTTGTGCAGCGCCTGGTCCAGCCCACCGGACTTCTCCGGGTCTTGGGTCCAGGCCGCCCACAGGAACAGGCCCGCGACCACCAGGAACGCCAGGCCCTTGCTGACGTAGCCGACCTTGCCGAAGAGCACGAACGCCTTGCCGGTGTCGCCCGAACGACCCTGCGCGGTGAGCTTGTCCATGAAGCTCTCGCTCAGNNCGCTTGAAGGTCCGCTTGCCACCCTCCTCGTCCCGGTGGCCGCCGAAGGCCTCCGCGAGCTGCCACACCACGAGCGCCGCGAAGCCGCCCGCGACGACGTACAGCAGGACGCCACCCATCGGGGTCCGCGCCATCTGGCTGAGTGCGCCCTCGCTGGACGCGGAGCCCGAGCGGTCCCCGAAGGCCAGCTGCAGCGCCACCCAGGCGATCAGCAGGTGCACGATCCCGTAGGCGATCAGGCCGACCCGCACGGCGTGGTCGAGGGCTGTGCTGTCGTCGGCCTTGCGGCGCAGGTCATGCGCGTGGGCGGACACGTCCCCGGCGTTCATCGGTTTCCCTCCCTGTCGAGGCCCGGGGCTGTCCGGGCAGAGCACATGTACCCCGATCCGGCCGGGCGATGTCTGCCCCAGCGGGCGGGGGCGATCACCTGCCCCGGTGTGGTCCGAGGGAGTACAACGGACACGTGACCCAGGATGCTCTCGTGCTCGGCCCACTGCTCAGGTACGTCGACGCGACGAGCGCGACCGTCTGGGTGGAGACCCGCGACGCCACCACCGTGACCGTGCACGCCGAGAGCCGGTCCTGGTCGGCCCCGACCTTCCGCGTGCACGAGCACCACTACGCACTGGTCGAGGTCGACGGTCTCGAGCCGGGCAGCCGTACGCCGTACCGCGTCTCGCTGGGCGACGAGGAGGTCTGGCCGCCGGGGGACTCTCCCTACCCGCCGAGCTCGATCGCGACCCTGCAGGAGGGCCGGCCGCTGCGGATGGCCTTCGGGTCCTGCCGCACGAGCGTCTCCCACGATGCCTGGGGCAACCGCACGCACGGGGTGGACGCGCTGCGTGCCTACGCCCTGCGGATGGCCGGGGAGGGCGACGACGAGCCCCTCGACCGTCCCGACTTCGTCCTGTTCCTCGGCGACCAGGTCTACGCCGACGAGACCAGCAAGGAGATGGAGGAGTTCATCAGGTCCCGGCGCGACATCGAGGAGCCGCCGTGGGACGAGCTGAAGGACTACGAGGAGTACGCCCACCTGTACCGGCTGGCCTGGAGCGACCCCGCCAACAGGTGGCTGCTCTCGACGCTGCCGAGCGCGATGATCTTCGATGACCACGACGTCCGCGACGACTGGAACACCTCCATCGAGTGGAAGCAGGAGATGGAGGCCACCTCCTGGTGGCACGAGCGGATCGTCTCCGGGCTCGGGTCCTACTGGGTGTACCAGCACCTCGGAAACCTCTCGCCCGAGGAGCGGGCGAAGGACGAGCTGTGGCAGGCGGTCGTGGGCGGCGCGGGCGCGGGTTCGGCGTCGGGCTCGGCGTCGGGCTCGGCGGAGGTCGACATCACCGAGCGGGTCGACGCGTTCGCCGCGCGGGTCGACCAGGAGCCGACGACGTACCGGTGGAGCTACACCCGCGACGTCGATGACGTGCGCCTCGTGGTGGTCGACTCACGCGCCGCCCGGGTGCTCGAGCCGGAGAGCAGGTCGATGCTCGACCCGGACGAGATGGCCTGGCTCGACGAGCAGATGCGCGGCGGCTTCCGCCACCTCCTCATCGGCACCTCGCTGCCGTTCCTGCTCTCCCCGGGACTGCACCACCTCGAGGCGTGGGACGAGGCGCTCGTCGAGGGCGCGTGGGGTGACCGCGCCGCCGGCTTCGGGGAGTGGCTGCGCCAGATCGTCGACCTCGAGCACTGGGGCGCCTTCCAGCACGGCTTCGGCGAGGTCGCGGAGATGGCGCTGTCGGTGGCGTACGGCGAGCGCGGGCCTGCCCCCGACTCCGTGACGTTCCTGTCCGGGGACGTGCACCACTCGTACGTGTCGGAGGTCCGGCGGGTGAAGGCGCGCCGCGGCCGCCGGAGCCGGATCGTGCAGGCGGTCTGCTCACCGATCCGCAACCCCCTTCCCCGCGCGATGCGCTTCGCGACCGCCTTCCTGTCCTACGGGCTCGCCGGTCCGATGGGGACGGTCGCGGCGCGCTCGGCACACGTCCCCGACCCGCCGTTCACGTGGGGTCTGCTGCGCGGGCCGTGGTTCGACAACAACCTCGCGGTGCTCGAGGACCGGGGCGGTCAGGGCCTCGGCCTGACCTGGTGGACCGGCGTCGTCGAGGACGGCCGGCACGAGCACCCGCGGCTGCAGCAGGTGGCGTCGACGACGATCCGTCCCGGCCGCCCCGCCCACCGAAACCGTCTCGGTGGGCCCGTGACCGGGCGGGTGGTCAACCGGGTGTCGAGGTTCGCGGGGCGTCGACGTCGACTCCGAGCAGGAGGTTCTCGACCACTTCCATGAGCGCGGGGTGGATCCAGTACTGCCCCCGCGCGACCTCGCCGGCCGGCCGGCCGAACGCCATCGCGCCGATGAGCGGCTGGATCAGGTTCGCCGCCTCCGGGCCCATCACGTGCGCGCCGAGCAGCAGGCCCGTGTCAGGGTCCGCGACGACCTTCGCGAAGTGGCGGGTGTCCTCCATCGCCCAGCCGTAGGCCGTGTCGGCGTACATCTGCTTCGCGATGACGTGGGGGATGCCCTGCTCCTTCGCCTCCCGCTCGGTGATCCCGACCGAGGCGACCTGCGGGAAGGTGAACACGGCGCTCGGGACCGCGTGGTGGTTGGCCCGGGCCCACGCCGACGGGTCGTCGAGGTGCAGCAGGTTGTGCTGGACCACGCGGGCCTCGTGGTTCGACACGTGCTTGAGCTGGAAGCGGTTGCTCACGTCGCCGAGCGCCCACACCCCCTCGGCGGTGGTGTGCTGGTGCTCGTCGACGACGACGAGGCCGTCGCGGACATCGACGCCGGCCTTGTCGAGGTCGAGGCCGTCGGCGTTGGAGACCCGGCCCGTGGCGACGAGCAGCGCGTCGACGTCGAGGACCCCCGCGCCCTCGGGCCCGTCGAGGTGCAGGCGGATGGCGCCGTCGTACTCCTCGACGCGCGTGGCCACGGTCTCGAGCCGCACGTCCCACCGCTCCTGGGCGAGGCTGGTGAAGGCCGCCGAGACCTCGTCGTCCTCGCCGCGCAGCAGCCGGTCGGACCGGTTCAGGACCGTGACCTTGCTCCCGAAGGAGGAGAAGACGTGGGCGAACTCCGCGGCGACGAACCCGCCGCCGATGACCGCGAGGCGCCGAGGGAGCTCGTCGACGCGCATGATCGTGTCGCTGGTGTGGTGCTCGACGGTCTCGATCCCGGGNNCCGGTGCCCGTGTCGATCGTGCGGGGACCGGTGAAGCGGGCGTGGCCCTCGAAGAGCGAGACGTTCGGCAGCCGCTCGGCCCGGAAGCTGCGCCCGGCCACCGAGATCGGGTCGATCCGGCGGAAGATCCGGTCGCGGATCTCGGCCCAGTGCACCTTGTCCAGGCTCAGGTCCACGCCGAGCGAACGGGCGTGCTCGGCCGAGGCGGCGAGGTCGGCGGGGTGGACGAACATCTTCGTGGGGATGCAGCCCACGTTGAGGCAGGTGCCGCCGAAGGTGCCCTTCTCGAGGATCGCCGTGCGCCACGTCTTGAACCGGCGGTCCGCGATGGAGTTGCCCGAGCCGCTGCCGATGATCGCGAGGTCGAAGTGGGTCACGGGACCCATCCTGCCCCCCACCGGGTTGTGAGCCAGGTCATGAGCAGAGGCGAACGGCCTGAGACGACGGCCACGTTGTGTCTACAGG
>DGBP01000042.1 GCA_002384855.1 Nocardioidaceae bacterium UBA4001
CACCACCCGGCGGGACTCTCCCAGGTTGGCCACCTGATTGGCAGCCATCTGCCCGAACGCGTCGCCAAGGAAGGCCGCGAAGGTGACCGGTGGGGGTCCGTCTCGTTCGATCCGGGCGCGCATCTGCTGGAACCAAACGAGGCTTTCGTCTGACGAGTCGACTTCCGAGATGACCTCGAAACCAGCCGCTGGGAGCAGTTCGCGCATGTCTTCTGGAGTGGCGAGAAAGCTCGTCGAGGAGTCGCTTGCCCACGGCACCGGATAGTGGACGTCGCCGCCTTCACCTTGCAGCACGTCGTAGACAACGAACCTGCCGCCCGGCTGCAGCACTCGGAAGGCTTCGGCGTAGAGCGCGGGCTTGTCGGAAATGTTCATCGCCACATGCACGGTCAGCGCCGCGCTCACAGCCGCGTCGGGAAGCCCGGTGGCCGTCGCGTCGCCAACGTGGAAGCGGGTGCGGTCGGACAGGCCCGTCCACTCCGAGAGTGCCGTCGCCACCTCGCAGAATTCTGGCGTTAGGTCGATGCCGGTGACCGTGCATCCGGTCAACTCGGCGAGCGCCCGTGCGGGCCCGCCCAATCCGCTGCCGAGGTCTAGCACGTGAGAGTCGGCAGTGAGGCTGAGTGCCTCGATGATTTCCAGAGATGCCGCGCGGCCACGGATGTGGAACTCGTCGACCGGAGCGAGGTCGGCCGATCGCAGAGCTGTACGGTCCAGACCGGCCGCTTCCAAGGCGGAACTGATGGCCGCCACAAGTCCCCCAGGGCCGCTGTAGAACTCAGAAACCTGATTCACTGCGCCATCGTCGCACCGAGTGGCCGCTACGTGCGACGAGAAGATTGCTAACTTTGCAAGCAGACCTCTGGCATGCAGGCGCCGCATCGGCAGGAAACCCGTTACCCCTCCGAGAGGTGACCACACACGTCGCCCGGTCACACGTGCGCCTGAGAATGATGCTGAGGGGAGCCCGCGAGGGTCGCCCCACCGTTTGCAGCAGCCAAAGCCCCGCGTACATCTGGCCCGTGGCACAACCTCGCAGTAGCGTCTTCGGTGTGGCGAGAGCGGCGGGTGTGCCTGCATTCACGATGAGCCAGCTCGCCGCGTTCGTCGCGGTTGCCGAGGCCGGGGCGATCAGCGCGGCCGCCGAGAAGCTGCATGTCTCCCCGTCGGCGCTGTCGGCGGCCGTGACCGAGCTCGAGCGTTCGCTGCAGACCCAGCTGCTGCATCGACGGAAGTCCAAGGGAGTGACCCTCACTCCTACCGGGGAGCTCGTCCTACCGCGTGCCCGGTTCATCCTGCACCAGGCGAGTGAGCTCGAGGCCGATGTGATGGGGGAGGAGCGCGGGGTCACCGGGGTGGTGCGGCTGGGCTGTTACCCGTCGCTGTCACCCACCATCCTTCCGGTCCTGATCACCGAGTTCACCGACTCGCACCCCGAGGCGCGGCTCGAGGTCCAGGAGAACACCCAGGACCAGCTCACCCGCGGACTCGAGAGCGGCGAGCTCGATGTCGCCATCATGTACGACCTCGAGCTCGACGGGACGTGGAAGACGGCGACCTTGGTGGAGCTACCACCGCGGGTGGTGCTTCCGGAGAGTCACCGTCTCGCCGACAGCACCGGTCCCGTCGACCTCTCGCATCTGCGCAAGGACCCGATGGTCCTGCTGGACGCGCCACCGAGCGCGAGTCACGCCTACGACTGCTGCGCCCGTGCGGGCTTCACGCCCCACGTGGTGTACCGCGCCCGCACCTACGAGACCGCGCGGGCCTTCGTCGGCCGCGGGTTGGGGTGGACCCTGCTCTTGCAGCGCCCGAGCGCGAGTGTCACTTACGAGGGACGCTCAGTCGTGGTCAAGGACATCGCCGCGCCCGTTCTCGACCCTGTGGCGGTCAAGCTGGTCTGGCACCCGCAGTCCTTGCTGAGCAAGGCGGCTCGAACGTTCATCACGGAGTCCGTACGGCTGGCTGACCAGGGCATTCTCACCATTCCTCGATAGTTCCGAGGAAGAAAATTCGAAACCTCCGTTTTACATGGGTAGTGGCGGCGCTCACTCTTGGTGGCACGGCTCACACGCCGGACCCCGACCCCCATTGGAGATGCCCCATGTCACCAGCAGTCCAAGAGACGGAAGCCGCCGCCGGTTCGGGCGCGGGACGAGCTGTCGTCAGCAGCTTCGTCGGCACCGCCATCGAGTGGTATGACTTCTTCATCTACGGGACCGCGGCCGCCCTGGTCCTCGGCCCCCAGTTCTTCCCGAACGGCTCCGATCTGGCCGGCACTCTTGCAGCCTTCGCCACCTTGGCCGTCGGCTTCGTCGCCCGTCCCTTCGGCGGTGCGATCATGGGCCACTTCGGTGACAAGACCGGACGCAAGTCGATGCTGGTCACCTCGTTGCTGCTCATGGGCGCGGCCACGGTCGGTATCGGGCTCCTGCCCAACTATGACGCCATCGGCGTGTGGGCGCCGATCCTCCTGGTTGCCCTGCGATTCCTGCAGGGCATCGGGGTCGGCGGCGAATGGGGCGGTGCTGTGCTGATGGCCACGGAGCACGCCCCGAGGGGCAAGACCGGCCTGTACGGCGCGGCACCACAGATGGGCGTCCCGGCTGGAGTGATCCTCGCCAACGTCGTGTTCCTGCTCGTCACCCAGATCCTGACCGAGGAGCAGTTCGCGAGCTGGGGCTGGCGCGTGCCCTTCCTGTTGAGCGGCACCCTGGTCGCGGTCGCGATGTGGATCCGGCTGGGGGTGATGGAGAGTCCCGCCTTCCAGGCAGTGGAGAAGGAGGACCGAATCACCCGGGTGCCGATCCTGGAGGTGGTCACCAAGAGCTGGCGAACCGTGCTGCTGGCAGGCGGCACGTTCGTCGCGACCAACGGCATTGCCTACGTGTTCATGGTCTACGTCCTCAGCTACGGGACGGCAGAGCTCGGGTACTCCCGCGGGACCATGCTCGCCCTGCTCATCGCCGCCTGCCCCCTGTGGATGTTCGGCATGGCATTGTCCGCCCACCTCTCCGACAGCCTCGGCCGCCGCCGGGTGTACGTCACCTCCGCAGTCGCGCTTCTCGCCACCTCCGCGATCTTCTTCACCCTTCTCGACACTGCGTCGGTCCCGGTGATGCTGCTGGCCATGCTGCTGCTCGCGTTCATCCTCGGCTGCACGGTCGGTCCGCAGTCCGCATTGTTCGCCGAGCTGTTCCCGGCCCACGTCCGCTACAGCGGTGCGACTTTGGGCTACCAGGTCGGCGCAATCCTCGGGGGTGGCATCGCCCCCTTCGTCGCCACGGCCCTCTACGCCCGCTTCGGCACCTCCCAGGCGATCACGGCCTACTTCGTGGTGCTGAGCGCGATCAGTCTGCTCAGCACGCTGGTGCTGCTGCGCAAGCCTCACGTCGCGGAGCCGCACGTCTCCGAGACCAACGCCCTTGTCCTTGAGGCCACGCCCTTGCGAGCCGACGCCGCTGTGGACGAGCCGAAGACCCCCGAGGCGGTGCACTGACGATGAGGGACCAGAGCACACACCGCAAGAACGAGTCCATGGAATCGCCGTACTACCGGCCCAGCACATACCCGGCCTCCCGCTTCGAGTCGACCCCGGCCGGTGACGTACTCCCTGCCCTCGTGATCGGAGCCGGCCCGGTGGGCATGGCCGTCGCTCTCGGCCTGGCCCAGCGCGGTATCCCGGTGACCGTCGTCGAGGCGGCGCGCCAGGTGTCCTTCGGGAGTCGGGCGATCTGCATCTCCCGGCACAGCCTGGAGGTGGCCGACCGGCTCGGCTTCGGTGACCGGCTCTCCGACCTCGCCATCGAGTGGGTGGGTGGCCGCAGCTACTACCGGGACGTGGAGGTGATGCAGTTCCAGATGCCGAACCTGCCCCACACGGTGCGCGGCCCGATGGTCAACGTCTCCCAGTCCGAGCTCGAGCAGATCATGGTCGACCGGCTCGCCGGGCACCCGCTGGTGACCCTGCACTGGGGAGCACCCGTCACCGCGTGTACGACGGAGGGCGACGAGGTCGCGGTGACGGTCGACACCGTCGACGGCCCGCGCACCCTCCGATCCTCCTGGGTCGTCGCCGCCGACGGTGGGCGAAGCTCCGTGCGCGACCTCCTGGATCTGCGCCTCCAGGGGTTGAGCTACGAGGGCCGCTACGTCATCGCTGACATCCACTGGAAGTGCGATCTCCCCGCGGAGCGCATGGTCTGGTTCGACCCGCCCAGCAACCCGGGCTCGACGGTGATCATGCACCGGCAGCCCAACGACATCTGGCGCATCGACTACCAGCTCGACCCCTCGGAGGACGCCGAGGCCGAGACCCGCGAAGACCGGATCCGGGCCCGTATCGCGAGCCACCTGCGCTGGTTGGGCGAAGACGCACCCTGGACCCTCGAGTGGCACGGCTTCTACAAGGCGCACGCACTCGCTCTCGACGACTTCGTCCACGACCGCGTCGTCTTCGCCGGCGACGCGGCGCACCTGGTGCCCATCTTCGGCGTCCGCGGTCTGAACTCCGGCCTGGAGGACGCCGACGAGCTCAGCTGGATGCTGGCCGCGGTTCTGAACGGCGCCGACCCTGCCCTGCTGAAGACGTACTCGGCCGAACGGCACCACGCCTGGCAGCAGAACGTCGCCAACGCCGGCAAGTCCACCCTGATCATGACCCCCGGCAGTCACGGTCACCGCATCACCCGCGACGCCCTGCTGGCGCTCGCCACGAAGCGGCGCGAGTTCAGCCACCTCATCGACCCGCGCCAGAGCAACGCCACGCACGCCCGTCCGTCACCGCTCACGGTCCCGGCCGACGCTACCTCCGGCGCCCTGCCCGGGGACCCGGTCGAAGACCGCCGGGTGCGCCTCGCCGACGGCAAGGAGACCTCGCTCAACGAGGTCCGCGGCTTCGGGTTCGCGGTGTTCGGTGTCGACCTCGACGCGGCGCAGCTCGACGCGGCCCGACGCCTGCGGGCTGCCCTCGCCGAGAACCTGCCCTGGGATCACGTCGTGCTCGCGCTCGTGGGTGGTGTGGGAGACGAGGACGTGACGACGATCAGCGATCCGTCCGGCGAGATCGCACGAGCCTGGGGCGCGCGCTCCGGGGAGAGCTTCGTCGTGCGCCCCGACGGCCTGCTGCTCGCACGCGGTCGGGCCGAGGACCACATGTCGTTGCCGGCGCACGTGCTGGCCGGCGGGTCCGTCGTACCGCCACTGGCCGACGCCTCAGGCACGGAACTGACCGCGGAGCAGCTCCACCGCGAGGCCGCCTGGCTGGCGTTGTCGGAGGGGATCGACTCGGTCCGAGCCGACGACCGTGAGCAGTTCCTGGCCCGTCTCGCCCTGCTGCTGGGCGACCGGGTCGGCACCGCCGACTTCCAGGAGGCCGTCTCCGTGGCGGCCTCCGTCCACTGACATCGAGGAGCGACCATGCCCTACTACCAGACCTCGGGCCATGTCCCGCCAAAGCGGCACACCCAGCACCGCGCCCCCGACGGGTCGCTGTACTTCGAGGAGCTGATGGGGGAGGAGGGATTCTCCTCCGACTCCTCACTTCTCTACCACGTCAACATCCCCTCCGCGGTCGTCGACGTACGACCGTGGGACCTGCCCGATCAGACGCTCACCCCCAACTACCCCCTCCAGCCCAGGCACCTGTCGACGCACGCGTTGTTCAAGGACGACGTCACAGGTGTGGACGCGGTGCGCGACCGGCGGTTGCTGATGGGCAACGCAGACGTCCGGCTGTCCTACGTGGTCGCCTCAGCACCGAGCCCCTACTACCGCAACGCGATCGGCGACGAGTGCCTCTACATCGAGGACGGCGGAGCGGTCGTGGAGACCGTCTTCGGTGACCTCCCTGTGGGGCAGGGCGACTACGTGGTCATCCCCAGGGCGACGACCTACCGGGTGGTGCCTGACGGACCTGTCCGAATCTATGCGATCGAGGCGAACTCGCACATCGGGCCCCCGAAGCGGTTCCTCTCACGCTACGGACAGCTGCTCGAGCACGCGCCCTACTGCGAGCGGGACCTGCGCGGCCCCCTGGACCCGTACGTCGTCGAGGAGCAGGACGTGGAGGTCTACATCAAGCACCGCGGCCCGGGCCCGGGCGGGATCGCGGGCACGGTGCACGTCCTGCCACAGCACCCGTTCGACGTCGTCGGGTGGGACGGCTGCCTCTACCCCTACGTGTTCAACATCGCCGACTACGAGCCGATCACCGGCCGGGTGCACCAGCCGCCGCCGGCGCACCAGGTCTTCGAGGGTCACAACTTCGTGATCTGCAACTTCGTGCCGCGCAAGGTCGACTACCACCCGTTGGCGATCCCGGTGCCGTACTACCACTCCAACGTCGACTCCGACGAGGTGATGTTCTACGTCGGCGGCGACTACGAGGCCCGCAAAGGATCGGGCATCGGCCAGGGCTCCATCTCGGTGCACCCCGGCGGTCACCCGCACGGGCCCCAACCCGGCGCCTACGAGCGTTCCATCGGCGCGGAGTTCTTCGACGAGCTCGCGGTCATGGTCGACACCTTCCGACCTCTCGACCTGGGCGAGGCGGCGCTGGAGACCGACGACGGTCGCTACGCCTACTCCTGGAGCGGCGGTCGCCGGCTCGGGGAGGAGTCGCCGTGAGCTTCGCCGCCCTAGCAGACCGGATCACCGGCGGCCTCTGCGACGACGCCGCACTCTTCCCCCCGGGCAGCCTGCCGCTCGAGGAAGCGGTACCCGCCCACGTGGAGCATCGTGGCGGGCCACATAGACGTATGGTCGGGCCGTTCGTGGTGGCCGCGTCGCAGCTGCCGGCTCTGGCCCCCGTTGTGCAGGACCACCGGCCCGGGTCCTTCGAGGTGGCCGTGACCGTACCCTCGCCCGCCGCGGTGGACCGCGCCATGCGCTCCGCCGGCCAGGTCCCGGCCCTTCGGGTGGTGGCCGTCGAGGTTGCCGTTCCCGCCGATGTCGCGGCCGCCGACGTCGTACCAGCGCTGGACGTCGCGCTCACCGGGTGGCCGGACGTGACGGTCTTCGTTGAACTTCCCCGAGACGAACGGCGGGGCGCCCTCGTCGCCGCCTTGAGCGGCACGTCGTACCTCGCCAAGCTTCGCACCGGCGGGGTGGAGGCACACCTTTATCCCGACGAGGACGAGCTGGCCTCGATGCTTGTGGACACAGCGCGGGCCGGGCTGCCGGTCAAGGCGACCGCCGGCCTGCACCATGCCGTGCGCAACACCGACCCCGGGACCGGCTTCGAGCAGCATGGCTTCCTCAACGTGATCGCAGCCGTGGATGCCGCCCTTTCCGGTGCCGGCACGGAGGAGCTGGCGGCGGTGCTCGCGGAGCGCAACCCCGACACCGTGGCCGCGCGGGTCCGTGACATCGGTTCCCGCGTGGACCGGGTTCGTGAGCAGTTCCGCTCCATCGGCACGTGCAGCATCGACGAACCGGTTCAGGAGCTCGTCGAGCTCGGCCTTGCCCCCGCACCACTCTTGGAAGGAGCGTCCCGATGACCACCACCCTCACTGTTTCAGACGACTCGCTGTTCGGGCTCGAGAACCTGCCCTACGGCGTCTTCTCGACTCTCGGCTCCTCGCCTCGGGTCGGCGTCCGCATAGGTGACCACGTGGTCGACCTCGCGAAGCTCCTGACCGACGAGGTCTTCGCCGAGCCGTCCTTGAACGCGTTCATGACGCAGGGGTACGAGCGTTGGGTGGAGGTGCGCCGCACTCTGCAGGAAACCCTCGCAGGGAAGGTCCCAGACGACGCGGTGCACGACCTCGCGGACGTCCGGCTGCACCTTCCGGTGGAGGTTGCCGACTACGTCGACTTCTACGCCTCGGAGCACCACGCGGCCAACCTGGGGCGCCTGTTCCGCCCCGGCAACCCCGATCCGCTGATGCCGAACTGGAAGCACCTCCCCGTGGGCTACCACGGGCGAGCCGGCTCGATCGTGGTCTCCGGCACCGACATCCCGCGTCCGAGTGGCCAACGCAAGGGCCCTGACGACCCGGCTCCGGTATTCGGCCCCTCCACTCGGCTCGACATCGAGGCCGAGCTGGGGTTCGTCGTGGGCACCGGCGCAGAGCTCGGCCAAGGCATTCCCGTGGACGAGGCCGAGCGGCACATCTTCGGTGTCGTGATCTTCAACGACTGGTCGGCGCGGGACATCCAGGCGTGGGAGTACGTGCCGCTCGGCCCCAACCTCGGGAAGTCGTTCGCGTCCACGATCTCCCCATGGGTGGTTCCCCTGCTCGCGCTCGCACCGGCCAAGGTGGACACGCCCGTCCAGGACCCGGAGCCGCTGCCCTACCTGCAGATGAAGGATGCGTGGGGCCTCGATGTCGACCTGGTCGTGACCTGGAACGGTCAGCAGGTGAGCCGGCCGCCGTACCGGGAGATGTACTGGTCGCCGGCCCAGATGCTGGCTCACATGGCCGTCAACGGTGCGCCCATCCGCACCGGCGACCTCTTCGCCTCGGGCACGATCTCCGGTCCCGGCAAGGACATGCGGGGTGCCTTCATCGAGCTCACCTGGGGAGGAGCAGAGCCCGTCATCGTCAACGGCGAGGAGCGCACCTTTCTCGAGGACGGTGACGAGGTCGTGATCGCGGCGTCGGCTCCCGGGGAATCCGGACGCAGGATTGGACTAGGTGACGCCCGAGGTCGGATCGTCCCCGCATCACTGTCCACCTGAGCGTCCTACGAACTTCTCGGGGATCATGCCGTGGTCAGCGGTTCGTGGGGCTCTTGAGCTCCCGGCCACCGTGCAGGCGCTCACCGACGCGCTCGACCGTGCTCTCGGACCCTGGGTCACGCGCCTGCCGCGCGCCAGGACGCTCAACCATGCAGATCGCAGCTGTCCGCTGACACGACGCTCAAGGAGCAGGGACCGATCCTGGCTCGCGTTGTCCTCTGATTCCGCCACCGTTGCTGTCGATCGGCTCCCGGTCGGAAGTGCTGTGGTCCCCGGCCACCCCGTCCGGGTGAGCTCTGCCTCGATGACGCCGAGGACTTCGTGACCTAAGAGCCTTCTGGTGCGTCGAGCATGCCGATCGCCTCGTCGAAGACGCGGCCGGCCGCTCGCCACGGCCCCGACGGTCCGCCCTCCTCGGCCAGACCGAGCAGGTGCGGGGTCAGGTCGGCGCTGAACCCCTCGCTGGCCTCGCGCGGGAGCAACGAGGGCAGGTTGTCGATGGCGATGACCTCCAGCGACGCGCTGCCGTGCTCCGGGTGGCCGTTGTGAAGTCGCCGGACCGGCTCTTGCCAGGTGGTGATCTCGGTGTTAACCGGGAGCATGTTGGTGGGGCCGGTGACATCGCAGGTCACGTCGGCGAGGACCCGCAGCCGGCGCTCGTGGTCCAGGTCCGCCTGCTCGACGAACGGAGTCGTCGGGGTGTGCGTGACCACGCAGTTCACCAGCAGGTCATGGCCGAGGAGCGCCTGCTTGTGCAGGTCCCGCGTCTCCTGTCGATCCCACCGGGTGATCGGCACACTGGCGGTCACCAACGCCCGCTGAGCACCGCGACCGGACCGCCCGCGCGCTCCGGTGACCAGGGCCAACAACTGGTCGGCCCCAGCCTTGCCGGCCTCCTCCAGCGCCGCGTCGAGCTCGTGCTTGGCCATCGGGGCGAGCGGCGCGGTAAGCCTTCCGGCCAGCTGCAGCACCCCGAGCGCGGCACCCACGTAGCCGGCCCAGTAGCCGAACGCGACCACGCGCTTGCCGTCGTTGTCGGTGAGGTACTCGATGTCGAGCAGTCGGCCCCCGCCGCGGCGGAACCGCTCCAGGGTGCTCCGGGCGTCCTCCTGGCCCTTGAACGCGTGTGCGAAGTAGATGTGCCGGTGGCGCAGCGACGCCGGCTCGTCGGGGAGCTCCTTGATCCCCAGGACGTAGGCGTCATGGGGCGCGTCCGCCCAGGTTCCCTCGCCCACGACGGACGCCCCGGCCGCGGCGTACTCCTCGGTGGCGAAGATGCGTTGAGGCGAGTCCTCGACGGTCACCTCGAACCCGGCGTCCAGCAACTGCGGGACGTCGGCGGGTACGACCGGCGCGCGCCGCTCGGTGCCGCGGGACTCGGATCGGATCCACACATGGACGGGCTGCATGCGGCCAGGATGCCACCCCACCCCTGGCGAGCTTGAGGTGCCGGTCCTCGTCGTGGTCTCGAGCTCGGCCGGGTCCTCAGGGTTGAGGATGACAGCGACATGTGGACGGTTCCGGCCGCGGTGCGTCACGGTGGGCTGATGAGTGAGTTCAAGCGGTCAGAACAGCCCGCGGATGGCGACGAGCGGGACATCACGCTGGGCTGGCTGGCGTTCCATCGAGACGCACTGCAGGCCAAGTGCGAGGGTCTCACTGCCGAGGGGCTCGTGCGCCGCGCGGCCGAACCCTCACGACTCTCCCTGCTGGGATTGGTCCGACACATGGCGGAGATGGAGCGCGCGTACGGTTCCTGGCCCCTCGGTGAGGACCCAGCGTTCCAGTGGGTGTGGGGCGCCTACGAGGACGGCGCGGAGGACGACATCGACTGCACGGTGGACGACGCGGACCTGTCCTACCTGACGTGGATGGATGAGCGGTCCAAGACCGACCGGGCCCTCGCCGGTCGCCACGATCTCGGCACCCTGAGCAAGGTGAACGGCCGCAGCGTGCGCTGGAATCTGGCCAAGCTTGTCGGCGAGTATGCC
Organism: Nocardioidaceae bacterium UBA4001; assembly: GCA_002384855.1. GTDB lineage: Bacteria > Actinomycetota > Actinomycetes > Propionibacteriales > Nocardioidaceae > Nocardioides_C. Next base: position 10,675 of record DGBP01000042.1, read on the forward strand.
CGTCACAACGGCCACGCTGACATCATCCGAGAGAGGATCGACGGTCAGACGGGTGAGTGACGCCGCCGGAAGGCCCTTCGCGTACAGCGGCAAGAGCGAGCGCCTCAGCCGTGAGACTTGTTGACTGACGCGGGCAGAGATGCGACTCGCACCTCGTCTTTGCGAGAGCGCTCGTCCTTACGCGCCACGTACGACGCGGTGCTGTTCTCGTGGGGGAAGGGACGGTTCGGAACGGGCAGGCCCAGGGCGCTGCAGAGCGGCTCCCAACCGTCGCCCGGCATCCACTCGACCAAGCGATCTGGCTCGATGTGCCTGCGAACTTCACTCAGCCACCGCTCGTAGCCTGCGATGACTTGTGCGCGGTCATCGACGTCGTTGAAGACACCTTCGAAGATGACTCCGAAAAGCGGAACCAGCGGGTCTTCTGTGCCCTTTGCCCGCATCTCGCGCGTGCGAGGAAGAACGGTCGCCTCCATGCTTCGGTACCAGATCTCGGGATCACCGCGATGAGACAGCAGCACGGGGGCATCTGGGAATGCACCCGCAAGGTCTCGCCAGCAAGTGGAGAACGGGGCGTCCACTCCCGCTGCGTATCCGGCCAGAAAGCTTCCCCACTCCGGTGGGTCTCCCTCGATGGCGGCCACCCATGTGGGGACGTGCTCGGGATGGGTGAACGCCTCGCTCATGTGATAGATCGGTGCGTTCAGGAGGTGTCGCAGCGCCTCGCGAAGCGAGGACGTTCCGGTGCGAGGAAGCCCAGCACCGATCATCTGCAAGGACACGTCCACAACCCATGACGAAGCGCGCTCATCGGCCATGTGGGCGAAATCCGACGGAGGACTGGCCGCGGTGTGACGCTGTCCTCGGTAGTGGCTCGAAGTCGCCTGTGGGAGGGCATGGGCGACTTCGAGTCATCGCTTTGTTCCTTCAGCATTCGGGATCAGCTGAATCCGGCAGTCACGATGGGTCATCGGGAAGCAGAGGCATGCGCCCGCAGGGATCCGAGAGAGTTGGGTCGACCGATGCGGTGTTCAGCGACTCAGAGGTATCGCTCCTCGTCCTCCGTGTTCAGTATTCGACGGAGGAGTCGCGTCTGGGCGGGTGCTGCGTCGACGAGTTCCAGCTGGATGCCTCGCGAGGTGGCGTCGTCGAAGAGGTCGCGGAGCATGAGGGCACCGGTGAGGTCGAGCCGGCCGATACGGGCTAGGTGGACGATGATGTGTGTGATGTTCGGGTGGGCGGTGACGAGTTCGTCTATCTGTTGTTCGAGGGCCGGGGCGGATCCGAAGTACAGCACTCCGGTGGGCCGCAGGTGCAGGGTGTCTGCGTCGAGTTCGGCGGGCACCACGACGTGCACCTCACGCCACAGATGGACGGCGAGGGCGGCGCCGATGCCGAGCAGGACGCCGCGCTCCACGTGCGGCGCGGCGACAAGGGTCGAGACGATGGTGAGGGCTGCGACGCCGAACTGCGGTCGGGACAGCCGCCAGTAGTCGGCGATCGGGCGTAGGTCGAGCAGAGAGGCGACGGCGCCGATGACGATGCCTGCGAGGGTTGCCTTGGGCAGAGGCGCGAGGAGATCGATGATGGGCAGGAAAGCGAGGACCGCGAGGCCGGTGACGGCGCCGCTCCACCGGGTGCGTGCCCCGCTGAGGCGGTTGAGCGCGGTACGCGAGAAGGAGCCGCCGACCGGGTAGCCCGCGGCCAGCCCGGAAGCAAGGTTGGCCAGCCCCTGGCCCACCAGCTCGCGGTTGGGGTTCCATGCCTTCCGGTCCTCGGCCGCGTAGCGACGGGCGATGGCAGCAGGCTCGGCGAAGCCGACCAGTGCGATCACCAGTGTGGGCAGCAGCAGATCGGTGAGACCGGTCAAGGCGGGCAGACCGGGGCTGGTCCAGCGGACCGGGATGCCTCCGACCACGCTGCCGTCGTAGCCGGTCCACATGCTCCAGGCGGTCGCAACCACGACGGCGACGAGCGCTCCCGGGAACCGCGGTGCAATTTGACGGCCACCGAGCATCACGACCACGGTGAGGAGCCCGACCACCAGGTCGGGAGCCGACCACGCCGACGGGTGCGAGAGGGCGGAGGAGGCCGCGGTCACGGGGTTTGCGCCTGCGGCATCGACGCCGAGCAGCGCGGGAATCTGGGAGGCGACGATGATCACCGCGGCAGCGAACGTGAAGCTGACCACGACCGGCTGGGACATCAAGAAGGCGAACATCCCGCCGTGGAGCAGCCCGAGCACGAGCCGGACTACGCCGACCATGACCGCCACTCCGGCGGCAAGTACCGCGAAGGATTCGGTGTGCGGGGACGCGAGCCCGGCGAGCGCGCCGAACGTCAGCAGGCTCGTGATGGGGGCGGGACCGGTCTGCAGGTACGGCGAGGAGCCGACCAACGCGCCGGCGATCGGCGCAGCGACCGCCGCGTAAAGACCGTACTGGGGATCCAGGCCGGCGATCTCGGCGTAAGCCATGGATTGGGGGACCAGCACGAGTGCCACGGTCAACCCCGCGACGAAGTCACCCCGCGTCGGCGCCAACAGGTCAGGTCTTCGCACAGCGTCATTGTGGCCGCACCCGTATCCCGGCGCCCTGACGGCATTGATTCCAGCCCTCCGGAATCCGTCAACCCAGCCTTCCGATCGGATCTTCTCTGTCGTGAGCTCGAGTAACCGCCGACTCAGGGTAGGAGAGAAATTCGAGCCATGAGTCGGGCTGATGTCGAGAAGTCACTAGGCGCCGGTGCGTCTTACTAGGACGCTCAACCATGCACAAGGCATCTCTCCGCTGACACGACCGCCAAGGAGCAGGGGCCATCCTGGCTCGCGATGTCATCTGATGCCGCGACCGTTGATGTCCAATCGGCCACCGATCCGAGGATGAGGTGAGGAGGGGAACTGAGAGAGGCGGTGTACTGATGGCCGACGAGATCGAGGACGCACCTTGGCGGCGAGAGACCCCCGTACGCCTGAAGGGTGGCGAGTGTCGGTGGTAAGCCGATCGGTAGGCCAAAGGGGGCGGTGGTGACGCCGTCAGCCGCCGCTCACATCGATCCGGGCGTGGTCACCCCACGGTGCGCTCGGTGGTCCCCTCCGTACGTAGGTCGAGGCCGAGCAGGTGGTGCAGGGCGTTCGCGCCGGCGTCGGTGACGGCCACGGCACGGTGTCTGGCGCTGGGGATGACCCACCCGCGCTCGACCAGCTGGTGGTGGAGTACGACGCCGAGCGTGCCGCCGAGGTGGTGGCGGCGTTCGGTCCAGTCGAGGCAGGTTCGGACCAGCGGCCGGGAGCCACGGCGCCGAAGGGCAGTCTCGCCGGCGAGGTCAGTGAACCAGTCTCGGCCGGCGGCGGTGAGGGCGAGTCCGGCGCTGGAGTCGAGCAGGTCGTTGGCGAGGAGCCTGTCGTAAAGGCTCACACCGAGGGCGCCGGCGAGGTGGTCGTAGCAGGTGCGGGCGGCCGCCAGGTCGCGCGCTGCACGGACGCCGCGCAGAGAGGACGGTGGTCGGGCGGGCTGCCCGGCCGCCGCGGTGAGGTCCTCGACGAGGGCCGCGACGTCTGGGTCGGCGAGTCGGAGGTAACGGTGTCGGCCCTGGCGTTCCTCGGCGAGGAGCCCGGATTCGACAAGGGCGGTGGCGTGCTCGCTGGCGGTGGACCGAGCCACGCCTGCGTGCTCCGCCAGCTCTGCCACGGTCCAGGAGCGCCCGTCCATCAGGGCCAGGCACATCGCCGCGCGCGTGGGCTCGCCGAGAAGGGCGGCGAACTTGGCGACCGAGCCGGCGTCGACGACCATGGCAGCCCTACCTCTCTCGTCCGGCGGGGTGTCCGGGTTCGATGGTGTCACGCGTGGACGCAGGGGTGGGAGTACGGCGCCTGGAGACCGCGACGCCGAGCAGGCACAGGGCCCCACCAGCGAGGGCCAGCGGCACCGGCGCCTCGCCGAGCAACGGCCAGGAGGCGGTGATGGTCAGGGGCGGCACCAGGTAGGTCGTCACGCCCAGCCGACCGGCGTCCATCCGCGACAGCGCGTAGGCCCAGGTTGCGAAGGCCAGTGCGGTCGGCACCATCCCGAGGTAGACCAGACCGGCGACAGAGCCTGCGGACGCGGTCTGCAGCTGCCCTGCCAACGCCGTGGTGAAGGGCAGGCAGGTGACCGTGCCGATGGCACAGGCGGTGAAGGTGACCTGCAGCGTCGGGAGCCTGCGGACGGCAGGCTTCTGCGAGAGCACGCCGGCGGCGTAGGCCGCCGCCGCGAGGAGGCTCAGCACCACGCCCAGCGGGTCGACCCCGGCCGCCTCCGAGGCGGCCCACCCGATCAGTACGGCGCCGACGAACGCCGTGCCCGCACCCAGGACGAGCCAGCGCGGGAACCCCTCGCCCAGGAGCAGACCGGCCAGCAGGGCGATCAGGATGGGCCCTACGTTGACCAGCATCGAGGCGGTGCCGGCGTCCAGCAGCTGTTCGGCGGCGTTGAGGGCGACGTTGTAGACGGCGAACCACGCCACGCCGCACGCAGTGAGGAGCGCCCATTCCCGGCCGGTGGGCGGCACCCAGGTCCGTCGTAGCACCAGCACGGTCCCGAGGGCAAGCGACCCGATCAACAGTCGGCCCAGGGCGAGCGGCCCAGCGTCGAAGCTGTCGCCCAGAGCACGGATCGCCACGAAGGCCGAGGCCCACGCCACGACGGTGACTCCGGCTGCGAGGGTCGCGGACCGGGCGCCCGGCCACGAGGCGGTCGTTGCTGCGGTGGAGGACATGGTCAGGACGCTAGGCGGGAGACGGTTCGGCCCGGACCGAACCGTGTGCAGGTCTACCCCGCCCACCGGGTCGATAAGGTCAGCCTGCGACGAGCGCGACCAGGTCAGCGGACTCGTTCCAGGTAGGAGAACAGGTCCGGCTCGTCGACGGTTCGTCCCGGCCGTGCCTCCGGGTGACGCACCACCGAGCCGGCGAAGCCGGGGCCTGGGCTGGGTGGGATGCGCTGCTTCCACGACGACGCCGCCGCCTTGGCCAGCCGGTCCGCCGCTTCGTTCAGCTCGTGGCCTGAGTGGCCCTTCACCCATTCGAACCTCACCCGGCGACCACGCATCGCCGCGTCGAGGGCCTTCATGATCTCGACGTTCAGGACTGCCTTGCCGTCGCCCTTCTTCCACCCTCGCCGCTTCCAGCCGGGCATCCACGTGGTGACCGAGTTGATGACGTAGGTGCTGTCGCAGTAGACGAGGAGGTCATCGGCAAGGTGTGCGGTCTGCTGCAGCAGGTCGAGCACCGCGGTCAGCTCGGCCATGTTGTTGGTGCCGTGGGCCCAGCCTCCGACCGCCCAGCACTCCTCGTCGACGTACCAACCCCAGCCGGCCGGGCCGGGGTTGCCGAGCGCTGAACCGTCCGCTGCCGCGATGATCGTCACGGACGGCATCCTGCCATTTCACGTCGTAGGCTGCCGGGTGCGTCGGGGTCGCCACCACCGACGTGTCTCGGCCCCGCGCATCTGGATCGGGGAGATCGCCGGACGCACCGATGAGAGTTCCGAGAAGCCGAGGTCTCAGTGTCGGACCTGGCAAGTAGCGTCATGGCCGACGGAACCTCGGAAGGGAAAGTGGATGGCTGGCACACGTGTCTTGGTAGGGACCCGCAAGGGCGCTTTCGTCCTCACCTCGGACGAGCGGCGCACCGACTGGAAGGTCGACGGCCCCCACTTTCCCGGGTGGGAGATCTACCACATGAAGGGATCGCCGCTGAACCCCGACCGGATCTATGCCTCGCAGACCAGCGGCTGGTTCGGCCAGGTGATCCAGAGGTCGGATGACGGTGGGGTCACGTGGGAGACCGTCGACAACGACTTCGGCTACGACGGGGTGCCCGGCGAGCACCAGTGGTACGACGGGTCGCTCCGTCCGTGGGAGTTCCACCGGGTCTGGCACCTGGAGCCCTCGCTTCACGACGTCGACACCGTGTACGCCGGAGTCGAGGACGCGGCGCTGTTCAAGTCCACCGACGGCGGGACGTCCTGGGACGAGCTCTCCGGCTTGCGCCAGCACGGCACCGGCCCGCAGTGGCAGCCCGGTGCCGGTGGCATGTGCCTGCACACGATCCTCCAGCACCCGACCGACCCCGACACGCTCTATGTCGCGATCTCGGCGGCGGGTGCGTTCCGCACCACCGACGGCGGCAGCACGTGGCAGCCGATCAACAAGGGCCTGCGTTCGAGCGAGATCCCCGACCAGGACTCCGAGGTCGGCCACTGCGTCCACCGCATCGACATGCATCCGAGCAACCCCGACGTGCTGTACATGCAGAAGCACTGGGACGTCATGCGCAGCGACGACGCCGGCGACGCGTGGCACGAGGTCAGCGGCAATCTCCCGAGCGACTTCGGCTTCCCCATCGCCGTGCACGCCCACGAGCCGGAGACCGTCTACGTCGTTCCGATCACCAGCGACTCGCACCACTTCCCGGTCGACGGCAAGCTGCGTGTCTACCGCAGCCGCACCGGCGGCGACTCCTGGGAGCCGCTGACGGAGGGACTGCCGCAGAGCCACTGCTACGTCAACGTGCTGCGTGACGCAATGGCCGTCGACCAGCACGAGTCGTGCGGCATCTACTTCGGCACCAGCGGTGGCCAGGTCTACTCCTCGAACGACTCGGGTGACACCTGGGCGCCCATCGTGCGTGACCTGCCGGCGGTCCTGTCCGTCGAGGTCCAGACCCTGTCCTGAGGACATGATGAGCCCTTCCGTGCGCGTGACCCTGCCGCCGAACCTGCGGGCGATGGCCCGGGTCCACGGCGAGGTGCTCCTCGAGGTCCCGGGTGAGGTGACCCAGCGGTCGGTCCTCGACGCCCTCGAGGCGGAGTACCCCATGCTCCTCGGCACGATTCGCGACCGTCGTACCGCTCGCCGGCGTCCCTTCGTCCGGTTCTTCGCGTGCCAAGAGGACCTCTCCCACGACGAGCCGGATGCTCCGCTGCCCGCCCGGGTCGTCGCCGGCGAGGAGCCGTTCATGGTCGTGGGAGCGATGGCAGGAGGCTGACGGACCGCACGTGTGCCGGCTTGGTCCCTCGCTCGCGAGGCGGACCTCGCCACCGCTGTCCGAGGCAAGGCAGACAAGCAGTCAGGCGCGGGCGGCGACGTGTCAGCCTTGATGTCCTGGAAGTGTGGGCCACGACCTGACCGGCGTGAGCCGGGGCAGTCGGTGCTTGCCCCAGGGGTTCCGGGTAGCCGCAGGTGAGAGGCTCGAAGGGTGATAAAGATCAGCTTCGACGAGGCCATGGAAGCAGTGGTGCGGGGCTTCGAGGTGGGCGGTGTCGCGATCCTCGTCGTCGGGTCCCTGGCAGCGTTCGTCTCCGCCGCTCTCTCCTACCGACGAGTGGGTCCCCGCGAAAGCTATGAGGCGACGCGCCGCAGCGTCGGCCGGGCCATCCTGCTCGGGCTCGAGTTCCTGATCATCGCCGACATCGTCATTACCATCACCGTCGATCCCACTCTCGAGAGTGCCGCCGCTCTCGGGGTCATCGTCCTGGTCCGGACCTTCCTCAGCTTCTCCCTGGAGGTCGAGCTCGACGGGTCCCTGCCCTGGCGTCGCCGGGAAACCGGCTCGGACCGGACGCAGTGACGACTCTCCTGTGACCTGCGTGCTGGACCACGGCTTCCGGTGGTCGCTCACTCCTCCGAGAGCCGGATCTCCACCATCAGCTCGTCGCCGAGCGCCTCGAGGATCGACGCCAGTTCCTCCGTGCTGGTCTCGGGCGAGGCGGTCAGCACGGCGCGGGCCTGGAAGAGCGTCCCGCCGGCCATGGGTGCGTCCTGGACGTCGGTGGCCAGCTTTTCGATGCTGACGCTCTGGCCGGCGAGGGCGGCTGACACCTCAGCCACGATGCCGGGTCGGTCGGCTCCGAGCAGCTCGAGGTGCAGCCGGACGAGGTCGCGGGCGGCGGGGGGTTCGTCTGTCCGCTCCAGGGTGACCTGCAGACCCTGAGCGTCGAGTGCCGCGAGGTCGGCGGCCAGCCCGTCGAGCCGGTCGTCGGCGACGGAGACCAGGACGATGCCGGCGAACTTGCCCGCCAGGCGTGACATCTGGCTGCGCTTCCAGCTCGCGCCGTGGGCGTTGACCGGGGCGGAGAGTGCCGACACGAGACCGGGCCGGTCGTCGCCGATCACGGTGAGGATGAGGGAGGCCATGCCCGCAGGCTACGAGACTTCCGGCCCGGCCGTTACGACCTCAGGACCTTGTCCATCGACTTGCGCGACGTAGTGGGGATACACCGACGCGAAGCTGGCGGTGAAGACACGGCTCATTCTCGTGAGCGTAGTGCGTCGCCCTGGAGCGACCCCGCCTCGATCGCGTCGAGGTCGCGTACGGCGTACCGGTGGTGCTCCCACTCCTCCTCGAGGATCACGTGAAGGCACTTCAAGGTGCTCTCCGAGCGCTCCGGGGCCCACGGGTTCTGGCGCATCACGGCCAGGTCGGCCTGCGTGACCGTGACGAGGAAGTCGCGCACCATCGCGACGTGGTCCGCCCGGACCTCGAGCACCTCGCCGTAGGACGGAGGGACAGCCGTGAAGACCGAGAGGTCGTAGCCGTCGGTCTCGTACTCCGCGTTCGGTTGGCCCAGGGGGTGGAAGGGCTGCTCGATCTCCAGGATCGCCCCGCGCAGCCACACGTCGGTGGCCATGACCAGGTGCCGCAGGGTCTGCGCGAACGACCACTCGCGGTCCACCGAGACGTCGACCGTCCCCTCCGGCATCGCCTCGACGCGCGCGAGCGTGGACGCCCAGGTGCGCTCGAGCGCGGCCCACGCCGCGCGCAGGCCGTCCGGGTCTCCGGCGCCCCGGTCGGCGCGGCCGGGGAAGCGACGGTTGAGCTCGGCCTCGACCAGGGGAGCCACGTCGACACCGTTGACGTGCAAGGAGCTCTCGCCGTCGAGGAGCCACGGCGCGTCGATGTCCGCCCCCGCCACGTCGACGCCGCGCATCACGACTCCGGACAGGTCGGCGCTGACGAACCGGGCGCCACGAAGGTCGACGTCGGCGAACTGTGCTCCCCTCAGCTCGGCACCGGTGAAGCTCGGCTGTCCCACGATCGACCTCCCTTTCGCGCCGCGGCCAGCATCACTCTGGCGTGGACGAGCTCGCGCGTCTAGGTCATCCGGCTGAGCCCGACGGGATGCCCGAGACGGCCGAGCTTGTGCGGGTTGCGCATGGAGTAGACCCCGCGAGACCCGGCCGTCCGCCCCGACGAGGGGACGCCGGGCGGCGGCAGCGAAGCCTCCGCTGTCGGCGACCAGCACCACGTCGGGCGCGAGCACGTCCATCAGTCCCTGCACGTCGCCGGTGGGCAGAGCCTTCAGGAACCGGTCCATCACCTGCTGCTGCTCGCGATGGTCGACCTCCATCCGACGGCGTCGGCGGCGACGTACTCCTCCCGCCGGCGCGCGATCGCACGGAGCCGGTTCAGGGACAGGGCCAGGCACGCCCGCGCGTCCGGCACCGTGGAGCGCTCCACGTCCGCCCACCGCAGCCAGGTCTCCTGGACGACGTCCTCGGCGTCGACCGCCGAGCCGAGCATCTCCTCGGGTTGTGCCAGTACACGCCGACCGCGGTCGGGACCTTTCCCAGGGTCCTCGTGGCCATCCTTCTCACCAGCGCTCCCCTGAGACCCGTGATCTCAGCCGGGGGCACTCGGGTCGTGCCTGTCATGTCTCCTCCATCGAACCGGATGGTCGGGTTGGTTCACCATGGAGACACCAGCCGGCGTCGGGTTGTGGCCCGTGGTCGAGCCCGTGTCCGGCCCTCAGCGGGTGACGGCGTACCGCACGTGCGTGGCCCAGCGCGACTGGTGCACCTCGAGCGGCTCGAGGTCGAGCTCGGGGGCGCCGTCGAACAGTGACTTGCCGGCACCGAGGAGCATCGGAGCGATGGAGAGGCAGAGCTCGTCCACCTCGCCGGCGGCGAGCGCCTGACGGATCACGTCGGCACCACCGGCGATGCGCACGGCCTTGTCTCCGGCCGCCTGCCGGGCTATCTGCAGGGCCTCGCCGAGGTCGTCGACGAAGGTGAAGCTCGGGTCGTGCGGGTCCTCGGTGCGGTGGGTGAGTACGACCAGGGTGCCGGGAAAGGGGTTCTGCCCGCCCCAGGCCCCCGCGGCGTCGTACATCCCGCGGCCGACGATGCCGGAACCGATCCGCTCGGTCCGGCCGTCGTAGTAGGCCTTGTCCTCCCCGGAGATGCCGCCGAAGTCGTGCTCGCCATCGTAGGTCCACGGCCCGCCGAAGACCCAGTAGTGGAGCCGCTCGCCGCCGACGCCGAGGCCCTGGCCGGGCCGGTCGTCGGGGCCGGTGACGAAGCCGTCGAGTGACATGGTGATGGTCGCGATGGTGGTCATGTCAGGTTCGACCGTCCGTCCCCGGAGAACTCATCGCTGCTGGCCTGTGGGGAGGTGGTCGGTCCAGTCTCGCGCGGTCAGCGCACGACCTTGACCGAACGCCTGCATCGACGGGGGGCGCGATAAGGTCCGCCTCATGACAGCACCGCACCCGACGTACCAGCAGCTCGAGGCTCTGCCGGCGTACGTCCAGCAGCCGGTCCCGATCGCGTTCGAGGACGCCAACGGCCACCTGAACGTCCGCCACTACACCGGAATCGCGAGCGAGGGGCTCGACGAGTCGCTGGTCCCGCTGGGAGTCCCGCAGAACTGGCCCGCCACCGGGCACGCGTGCTTCTCCGCAGAGCACCACCTGACCTATCTCGCCGAGCTACGGACCGGCGACAAGATGTCGGCGCGCGTTCGGCTGCTCGGGCGGTCCGAGCGGGCCGCTCACGCCCTGGTGTACCTGCTCGACGACTCGCATCAGCGGCTGAGCTTCGTGATGGAGGAGATCTTCCTCCACATCGACATGGAGACCCGTCAGACGGCTCCCTGGCCCGACGACGTCGCGACCGCCTTCGACCGGCGGATCGCCGAGGACGCCGTGCTGCCATGGGAGACCGACGCGTCAGGTTGCCTCGGCCTGCGCTGACGGCAGCATCATCCGCACGGCCGTCGTCGCCGCCCCCCGGGCCCCCTACCGGCGGGCCCTGCGCCGCGTCGCCGTGGCCCCAGATTACGCGAAAGTCTTGATTCACTCCAGATCGGCGAGAATACTTCCGAGCGTGCCCACGGCCACGGAGTTCGAGCACCTGCTGCGAGGGGCCGCCCTGCGCGTGACCCGGCCTCGCCTCGCGGTGCTGACGGCAGTGCACGCGCACCCGCACGCCGAGACGGTCACGATCTTCGAGGCCGTGCGCGGTGAGCTCCCCGAGGTGTCCCAGCAGGCGGTCTACGACGTGCTGCGGGCGTTGACCGACGCCGGCCTGGTACGCCGCATCCAGCCGGCCGGCTCGGTGGCCCGCTACGAGTCGCGGGTCGGCGACAACCACCACCACATGGTGTGCCGGTCCTGCCACGCCATCGCCGACGTCGACTGCGCCGTCGGCGAGGCACCGTGCCTGAGCGCCTCCGACGACCGGGGCTACGCGATCGACGAAGCAGAGGTCACCTACTGGGGTGTGTGCCCCGCATGCGCCTCGGAACCGACGAGCGCAACGAGCCCGACGAGACAACCCACCACCAACCCAGGAGAATGACGTGTCCGAGAGCGAGAACCCAGTCATCCCGTCGCCGGAGCCGAGTGGTGCCCACCGGCCGAGGTCGAACCGCGACTGGTGGCCCAACCAGCTGAACCTCCAGGTCCTCCACCAGCACTCGCCGAAGTCCACCCCGATGACGGAGGACTTCAGCTACGCGAAGGCGTTCCAGAGCCTCGACGTCGAGGCGCTCCGGCAGGACCTCATCGAGGTGATGACCACCTCGCAGGACTGGTGGCCGGCCGACTACGGCCACTACGGACCGCTGTTCATCCGGATGTCCTGGCACTCCGCCGGCACGTACCGGATCGAGGACGGGCGCGGCGGCGGCGGCGACGGCTCGCAGCGGTTCGCGCCGCTGAACAGCTGGCCCGACAACGTCAACCTCGACAAGGCACGCCGGCTGCTGTGGCCGGTCAAGAAGAAGTACGGCGACAAGATCTCCTGGGCCGACCTGATCGTCTACGCCGGCCACGTCGCGCTGGAGTCGATGGGCTTCGAGACCTTCGGGTTCGGCTTCGGGCGTGAGGACATCTTCGAGCCCGAGGAGATCTTCTGGGGTCCGGAGGACACCTGGCTCGGGGACGAGCGGTACAGCGGCGACCGGGAGCTCTCCGGCCCGCTCGGCGCCGTGCAGATGGGCCTGATCTACGTGAACCCCGAGGGGCCCAACGGAAACCCCGACCCGCTCGCCTCCGCGCGCGACATCCGGGAGACCTTCCGCCGGATGGCGATGAACGACGAGGAGACCGTGGCCCTGATCGCCGGTGGCCACACCTTCGGCAAGACCCACGGCAACGCACCGGCGGACGCGGTGGGCCCCGAGCCCGAGGCCGCCCCCATCGAGGAGATGGGCCTGGGCTGGAAGTCCAGCCACGGGACGGGAAAGGGTGACGACGCCATCACCTCGGGGCTGGAGGTCACCTGGACGTACCACCCCACCCGCTGGGACAACGAGTTCTTCCACATCCTCTACGCCTACGACTGGGAGCTGATGGAGTCCCCGGCCGGTGCGAAGCAGTGGCGGCCGAAGAACGGCGCCGGCTCCGACATGGTGCCGGGCGCCCACGACCCGTCCAAGCGCCGTGAGCCGCGGATGCTGACCTCAGACCTCGCCCTGCGCTTCGACCCGGAGTACGACAAGATCTCGCGCCGGTTCATGGAGGACCCCGAGGAGTTCCGCCTCGCCTTCGCGAAGGCCTGGTACAAGCTGCTCCACCGCGACATGGGCCCGGTCACCCGGTACCTCGGCCCCTGGGTGCCCGAGCCCCAGCTCTGGCAGGACCCGGTCCCGCCGGTCGACCACGAGCTCGTCGACGCCGCAGACGTCGCCTCGCTGAAGAGCAAGCTGCTCGAGTCCGGCCTGTCCGTGGCACAGCTGGCGTCGACCGCCTGGGCCTCGGCGTCCACCTTCCGCGACACCGACAAGCGTGGTGGCGCCAACGGCGCCCGGATCCGCCTGGAGCCGCAGCGCAGCTGGGAGGTCAACGAGCCGGCCGAGCTGGCCGCGGTGCTGCAGACCCTCGAGCGGGTGCAGCAGGAGTTCCACGATGCCCAGACCGGCGGCAAGCGGGTCTCGCTGGCCGACCTGATCGTGCTCGGCGGCTGCGCGGCGGTCGAGCAGGCGGCCCGCAACGCGGGGTACGACGTCACCGTTCCGTTCACCCCGGGACGCACCGACGCCACCGAGGAGCAGACCGACACGGACTCGTTCTCCGTCCTCGAGCCCCGGGCCGACGGGTTCCGCAACTACCTCCGCGCCGGGGAGAAGATGGCGCCGGAGACGCTGCTGCTCGACCGGGCCAACCTGTTGCGCCTCACGGCTCCCGAGATGTCGGTCCTGGTCGCCGGCATGCGGGCGCTGAACGCCAACGTCGGCCGGGTGCCTCACGGTGTGTTCACCGACCGCCCCGAGACGCTGACCAACGACTTCTTCGCCAACCTGCTCGACATGGGTGTGGAGTGGAAGGGGTCGGCGTCCGCCGAGAACGTGTACGAGGGTCGGGACCGTTCCTCGGGCGAGGTGCGGTGGACCGCCACCGCCGTCGACCTGGTGTTCGGCGCGAACTCCCAGCTCCGGGCGATCGCCGAGGTCTACGGGGCCGACGAGGCGCAGGAGCGGTTCGTCCACGACTTCGTCAAGGCGTGGGACAAGGTCATGAACCTGGACCGGTTCGACGTCTCCTGAGCACTACCTTGGAGGGCCTCGGCCACCGACGCTGGTCGGCCGAGGCCATGGGGTTGTGGGCCGCCCGGCGGGAGGTGGTCCCTCACCCGTCGAGCAAGTCGAGTGCGGAGTACCAGATCCGGGCGGGCTGCTCCCAGCTCGGACCGTCCAGGGCGGTCGCGGCGAGGTGGAACGCGCGGTTCGGGATGCCGGAGTTCAGGTGCACGCCGCCGTTGTCCTCAGCGGTGTGCACGTAGTCGTCCAGGTGGCCGACCTGCGGGTCCCTCCCCAGGACGGGGTCGTCGTACGCCGTAGCGGGTGCGGACATCGACCACAGCGCGCTGCCCCTGACCGACGGCAGCCGCCCGTCGACCGCGCAGCTGGGCGTCGATCGCCAGGGTGCGGTGACCGCACCGCGCGACGTCGGCGTCGACGTGCGCCGAGGCCAGGCGGTGCAGGAGGTACGGCGGGATGAAGTGGCACGGGCTCATGTCCCACACCTACCGGTCGCCACCGACATGTGGACGGGAGCCCGCACCTGCCGCGCGTGTGTACCTCACCCCCAGCACACGCAGGTGCTCGACAAGCTCGGGTGGCTCGAGCACCTCGAAGTCGACGTCGAGGAAGCCGAGGTAGACCGCGAGCACCGGCAGCGTGTCGGCCCCGGTGTGGAACTCGCAGGTCGCGTCGTCGACCCTCTCCAGGGTGCCCATGGCGGGGGTGACCCGCTCGGCGAGGACGTCGAAGGGCGCGTGCAGGCGGACCCGTGCTCGGTGTCGCCAGACCGCCTCGCGCGCGCTGCGGGCGACGTACCCGCCGACGTCGGGCTCGGGTGGTTCACGGGGCGCGAACCGAGGTCCGTTCGGTGTGCGCAACCTCATCCGGTCGACGCGAAAGGTCCGCCAGTCCGATCGGACCACGTCCCAGGCGAGGAGATACCACCGTCGGTCGACGTGAACCAGCCGGTGCGGCTCGGAGTCGCGCCGGCTGCTCTGCCGGTCGTGGTCCGTGTAGTGGAAGCGCAACCGCTCGCGGTCGTGGATCGCGCCGGCGACCGCGGTCAGCACGTCGGGGTCGACCGTGGGCCCGGCGCCCGGCACACCGACCATGGCGGCGGCCAGCCTCCCCACCCGGTGCCGAAGCCGCGAAGGCAGCACGTGTTCGAGCTTGGCCAGCGCACGCACGGACGCCTCCTCCATCCCGCCGACGCTGCCGCCGACCGCAGAACGCAGGCCCACCGCCACCGCGCAGGCCTCGTCGTCGTCGAGCAGCAGCGGTGGCAGGGCCGCGCCGACCCCGAGCCGGTAGCCGCCCGTTCGCCCCGGAGCCGCCTCGACCGGGTAGCCCAGCTCGCGCAGTCGGCGTACGTCGTTGCGCACCGTCCGCGGACCCACCTCCAGCCGCGCGCCCAGCTCGGCCCCGGACCAGTCCCGGCGTGCCTGCAGGAGGGAGAGGAGCTGCAGCAGCCGCGCGGATGTCGCCAACATTCGTCGATCATCGCAGAATTGCGGAACGAGATGTTCCGCAATGATCCTTAGCGTGGCGGCCATGAACACACCACAGATCAGGCCCTACGTCCTCGACGTGCCCCAGGCCGACCTCAACGACCTCCACGTCCGACTGGCGCGGACCCGCTGGGCGCCCGAGCTGCCCGGCGTCGGGTGGGAGCGGGGCGTCCCGGTCGGCTACCTGCGCGGGCTCGCTGCCTACTGGCGCGACGGTTTCGACTGGCGTGCCCAGGAGCGTCGGCTCAACGAGCTCCCTCAGTTCACCACGACCGTGGACGGCCAGGACCTCCACTTCTTCCACGTCCGGTCGCCCGAGCCGGACGCCGTACCCCTCCTGGTCAGCCACGGCTGGCCGAGCAGCCCCATCGAGTTCCAGAAGGTGGTCGGCCCCCTCTCCGATCCCCGAAGCCACGGGGGTGATCCCGGGCAGGCCTTCCACGTGGTGATGCCCACGCTGCCCGGCTTCGGTCTCTCGCCACGGGTGACCAGTAGCGGCTGGGGACTTCCCCGCACCGTGGACGCCTTCGCCGAGCTGATGCGCCGGCTCGGCTACGAGCGCTATGGCACGCAGGGCGGCGATATCGGAGCCGGCGTCGCCCTCATGCTCGCCGGGGTCGCGCCGGAGGCGGTGATCGGCGTTCACATGAACGGTCCGACCGCGTACGGCTCGATCCCCGAGAACGTCGAGCTCGGCGAGCGTGACCGGGAGCGGGCCCGTCGCTCGGCAGAGCTCGAGACCACCGGGGCCGGTTACCTGGCGCTCCAGGCCAACCAGCCGTCCACGATCGGCGTGGCGCTGCAGGACTCGCCGGCCGCGCAGCTGGCGTGGATCGTCGAGAAGTTCCAGGCCTGGACAGACCCGAGCAAGGCGCTGCCGGAGGACGCCGTGGACCGCGACCAGCTGCTGACCTCGGTGAGCGCCACCTGGTTCAGTGGAGCGGGGGCGGCTTCGGCGCACTTCGTGTACGAGAGCATGCACGCGGACATCGCCTGGACGGCACCGGGCGACGAGGATGCCTCGTCCGGCTGGCAGGACGGTCCGTCGGTGCCGGTAGGCGTCGCGGTGTTCGCCGCAGACACCTCGATCCGGGCCCTCGTCGACACCGGCAACGTGACGCGCTGGACGGAGTACGACGCGGGCGGGCACTTCCCGGCGATGGAGGTCCCGGACCTGCTCGTCGGGGACGTCCGAGCCTTCTTCGCGACGCTCCGCTGAGCGTGCGCTGCAGGACCGTTTCATGGCGGTCGCCGGCACTTCGTCACCGGGCGACCTGATCCTCCCGGACCGGGCCCTTCGGCGGTGGCACATGGCTCCGGCTCGCTATCGCCGTCGGACGGACCCAGGAGGACGCTGGCAGGAGATAGGGGCGGTGTCCCCAGTCCGGACCGACCGCCTCCTGCTCGCGGGGGAGTCATGAACAGAACAGCTCGTTGTGCCACCGCTCTGGTGGCCACCATGGCGGCAGGGATCTCGTTGGCGGGCGTCGCGCCGGCCCAGTCCGAGACCCTTGTGCCCAGCCGGGTGACCGTCACGTCCACCGACTACACGCCTGCCTCCGGGGAGACTTTCCGCCTGTACGGCGCCGTGCGGTCCGACGGTGGGCGGGTGCCCGCGACCATCCGGGTGAAGACCTTCCGCGACGGCAAGTGGGTCCAGCTCTCCGGCGCCGTCGTGCACACAAACCGCTACGACCGCTACCGCATCCGCGTCGTCCTGCAGATGAAGGGTGAGCGACTGCTGCGGGTCATCGGCAACCCGGACGACGACAGCATCGCCACCGTGCGCAAGACCATCACCGTCGACGTCCACTGACCGACGCCGCCTCGTCGCGATCGGCCACACCCGCAACCCGGTTGACCCGCGAGCCCGCCGCACCCTCAATGGTGAGGTGAGCAGTCCGCGCGTGGTCGTCCTGGTCGAGGGCAACAGCGACCGAGTGGCGCTGCAGGCCGTGGCGAGGCGCACCGGCCGCAACCTCGCCGACGAGGGTGTCGAGGTCGTCGCGATGGGTGGGATCACCAACACCCGGACATGGGCCTCGCGCTACGGGCCACATGGGCTCGACGTCCCCTTGGCCGGGCTGTACGACGCCGCGGACGAGGCCAAGCTCCGGCGCGGTCTCGTGGCCGCAGGGGTGGTGAGCATGCGCCTCGAGCCGGACGACCTTCCCGCCCGGGGGTTTTACAAGTGCTCTGCGGACCTGGAGGACGAGCTCATCCGCGCGCTCGGTGTCGAGGGCGTCGAGGAGGTCATCGAGGCCGCCGGCGAAGGGCGCTCGCTACGGATCCTGGCCGGCATGCCCGTCCAGCGCACCTGGTCGCGCGAGGCGGTGCTGCGGCGGTTCCTGGGGTCCCGGTCGGGGCGGAAGTCGCGTTATGCGGCGCTGTTCGTCGAGGCGTTGGAGCCCGACCGGCTGCCGGAGCCGTTGACCGCTGTGCTCGCAACAGCCTGAGCGTGTTCGTCCGCGCGTGCCCCGGCCTCCTGCGTAGCGTGCAGGTCATGACGCACCCGACGCCCTACCTGCACCTGCCCGGTACCACCCGCGAGGCCTTGAGCTTCTACGGCGACGTCTTCGGCTGTGGAGTCCGGCTCCACACCTTCGAGGAGTTCAACAGGACGGACGGGCCCCCCGACGCCATCGCGCACGGCTACCTCGCCGAAGGGCCGGTCGCGCTCTATGCCGCGGACGTCGCCGGCGACGAGCCCCCCTTCAGGTGTGAAGGCATGATGCTCTCCCTGCTCGGCACCGCCGAGCCCGCCACCTTGCGCGCCTGGTTCGTCGGCCTCTCCGACGGTGGGCGCGTGGTCGACGACCTGCAGGAGCGGCCCTGGGGTGCCTCCGACGGCCAGGTCGTCGACCGCTACGGCCTGCACTGGCTCATCGGGTTCGAGGGCGAGGAGAACGACTGAGGGCGGTCGCGGCGTAGCTGCGTCGGCCTCAGGTCGCGCGCGGTGCGTACATGATCACCGCGACCCCGACGAGGCAGATCAGGGCGCCGGCGACGTCGTACCTGTCCGGGCGGAACCCGTCGAGTGCCATGCCCCACGCCAACGACCCGGCGACGAAGACTCCGCCGTACGCGGCCAGGATGCGCCCGAAGTGGGCCTCCGGCTGGAACGTGGCGACGAACCCGTAGAGGCCCAGGGCGACGACCCCGGCGCCGGCCCACAGCCAGCCGCGGTTCTCTCGCACGGCCTGCCACACCATCCACGCACCCCCGATCTCGGCCAGCGCAGCCACGAGGAACAGGAGCACGGACCGGGTGATCGTCATGGTCACAGCCTGCCAGGGTCACTGCGTGACGTGGTCCCGTCAGCCGCGAGTCCGTGTCGGCGGAGTCACGGTCAGTACGACGCGTCGAGGAGGTCCTGGGCCGCGGCGGCCGCTCGCGCGGAGGCGTCATCGGGGACGTTCCGCTCACGGCTCGTGCGCTGCTGCCACAGCTGGACCGCGACCACCCGGGCCGCCGCCTCCTCGACACGCTCGCGGTCGAGCTCACCGCTCTTGAGCGCACGTGTGACGACGCCGTGCGTCTCCGGGGTGTTCGCGGGCATCAGCAGCAGGTCCGCCCCGGCGGCGAGTGCCTCGACGGCGGGACGTCGTCCCGGGGTGAGCACCGCACCCATGCCGAGGGAGTCGGTGATCGCCACCCCCTCGAAGCCGAGGTCGTCGCGGAGCAGGTCGTAGGCCTCCGGCGCAAGGCTGGTGGGGACCCCGGGCGCGAGGGAGCTGACGCCGAGGTGCCCGATCATGACGGCGGGAGCACCCGCCTGCACCGCGGCCCGGAACGGCGGCAGCTCCCGTGACTCCAGCTGTTCGCGGCTGACCTCGATCTCCGGGAGGGTCTCGTGGCTGTCCGCGGTGGCCGCGCCGTGGCCGGGGAAGTGCTTGGTCGTCGAGACGAGCCCGGCGTCGCCGTACCCCTCCACCGCGGCCCTCACCGCACGGGCGGCCACCTTCGGGTCCGACGAGGGTGAGCGGCTGCCGATGGTCACGTCGGCGTCGCCGATGGTGACGTCGGCGACGGGTGCGAACACCCAGGTGAAGCCGAGCTCGCGCAGCTCGAACGCCATGGCCCGCATCGCTGCGCGGACGGTACGGCGACCCGCACGACCGTCCTGAGCGACGATCGCCCCGGAGGTGGCGAACGGCGGGAACTCCGCGCTGATCCCACTCAGGTGGGCGACCGCGCCGCCCTCCTGGTCCACCCCGATGACCGGAGGGAAGCTCCGGCCGGACCGCTCGAACGCCTCGGCCACGGCAGCCGTGGTCGCGCTGACCTGGGCACGGTCGACGATGTTGTCGCCGGTGAGCTGCACTCCCGCGAGGTGGAGGTCCGCGACCATGGCCGCCGCCGTCGCCGGCTCCGTCCCGTGCCACCGGCCGACGATGACCTGTCCGGCCAGCTCGGCCGGGGACATCGAGCGCACCGTCTCCTGTGCCTTCGCGAGCTCCGCCTCGGTCGGCCCCCAGGGCAACGGGTCGTTCGACGGCGGCTCGGGGGCCCCGGTGGAGGTCGGGTCGGGTGTCGAACCAACAGATCCGGCGTCACCGTCGGAGCCGCCCGAGGGGTCGCCGACGCACGAGGTCGTCAGGAGGGCCGCGAAGACCGCGACGACCAGCAGACGGACGGGAGCAGGCAGGTTCGGCACAGGTCGAGGGTAGACAGCGCCGACCCGGACCCCACCCGGCGGGCGGGATCGGTCCGGGAGCGACTCGGCGCGAAGGGCCGGACGGGCGGCCCCCGCGCCCGTCCGGTCCCTCCTGTCCTGTCGGCTCAGCGACGCACCACCAGGGAGGCGGACCTGAAGCCGTCGACGACCGCGCCGGTGCCCACCCGCACCGACCGGGTCGCCGCGCCGCCGCTGCGACGCGCCACCTGGAGGTCGGCCACGACGGTGTCGTTGCGCGGCGTGGCCTTGATCTTGGCCAGCTCCTTGTCGAAGCTCGAACCACTGGTGGGGTCGTACCAGAACTCCTCCCACCCACCGTAGGTGTTGCCGCCGCGGAAGGTCAGGTAACCCTCGCCGACCGCACTACGAGGCACCGTGACGGGAAGCCTGACGTAGCGGTCCGGAAGCTGGTCGGACGTCAGGGTCACCCGGAACTTCTTCGTGACACCAGGCCGGACCTGGAGCGGTCTCGGCACGCGCCGCCATTCACCGTCCCGGCGGATCTCGACCTTCTTGATCGCGTACGCCTGGTAGTCCGGGCTCATCGCCGAGCTGGCGTCGACCTCGGTGAAGCTGATCCTCTCCCCGGTGTTCATCAGCTTGAACAGCTGCATGAAGAGCTCGTCCGGCGCCGACCAGACGAGGTCGTCGGGGTGCGCGAACCGGTCGGCGCGCGTGTAGTCGAACGCGCTGCCGTCAGCCCGCAGCCCCTTGACCGTCCAGCTCGAGGTCTGTGCGCCTTCCGCGTGGGCGTCGAAGACCCTTTCCTGGTTGAAGAGCAGGTGGTAGGCCGAGACGTCGGCGAACCAGTTCCTCGCGGGGATGTAGGTCGTACCTGTGCGTCCTCTCGTCCCCGAGGTCACCGACGTGGTGATGTCGGGAGCCGAAGGGATCGCGGTCTGGGTGGCGAGCAGGCCGGCCATCCTGTCCTGGGTCACCGTTCCGGACGGCGCCCCGAGCCGCGACATCTTGAACGGAACCCAGTTGGGGTCCTCCTGGACGTAGACCGCGCTGGCCCCGTGCATCGTCAGCGCACTCTTACCGGTGAACGCGAAGGGGTGCCCGAAGGCCAGGATCTCATCGTCACACACCGCGGTCGCGGTGCCGACGCCGGCGAACGTGACGTCGCCGTAGGACTCGGACACCGCGAGGTTGCCTCCGCTGACGATCGGGTAGTCCGGCGAGCTCGGGGCCGCCGACCCGGTCGCGAAGACGCGCACGCCGTCCATGCCCATCCGCTCCAGGGTCGCGGCGAGCCGCTTCTTCGGGACCGTGCCCGGGACCGCCAGGGCGATGGGCAGCCGGGTGAGCCCGCCCGAGAACTCGGCGGCCGTCGCGGCTCCGGACGCCACCAGCCTGCGCTCCATCGTGCCGGGCAGGTCGATCCTCTCGCGGCCCGCAGCCGTTGCGAGCGGCGAGCTCGCTGCGGCGGTCGGCGGCTCGCTCAGCAGTGCCTGCATCTCCTCCGCCGGTGTGATGCCGGCGACCGGGGACGGGCTGTAGGCGAAGCCGTAGGCGACGGCGCCCAGCAGGTTTCCGCTGCTGTCGTAGACGGGGGAGCCGGACATGCCGCTCCAGATGCCTCCGACCCGGTCGATCTCGGGCGAGGTCAGCCGGGCGACGATCAGGGGGAAGCCCGGTGACACCGCGTCCTCGAGCACACCGAGAACCTCACCCTCGAACAGCTCGGGGGTCGTTCCCTTGCTCACCGTCCAGCCGGTCACCGGGTCTTCCGGCGCCACGGATGCGACCGTCGCCGCTGCCGGACACTCCGTGTCGGGCACTCCGGCCTCGCCGCCGGGCGCCGACCGGGCGGGTGCCGTGGTCGCGGACACGGCGACCAGGGCACCGAGGACGCCGGCCACGAACGCCGGCCTGGACGGACGTCGTCTCTCGTGCCTAGGCAGTAGCCCCATCCGATGTCTGGTCATGGTTCCTCCCCGTGTGTGCAAGACGTGCACGAACCTGATGCCCGCGGTCCTTTCCTGAAGACTTCGCCCGGCTCCCTGCACCGGCCAGAGGCGACCGTCCCGTCGGCGATGGCCCGTTGGGGGGACGAGCCATCGTCGGGGGAACCCGGACGGGGTGGCACGGCCGGCACCGTCCTGGCCGCGTCATGCAGTCCGGCACGCTGGCGGACCTGCGTCACCTGACGCGGACGACGACCAGATCGAGACCGTGATGCGCCGGCTCACCGACAGAGGGATCCGCTCGCTGACCAGCCAGCCGCCGACGCTGGAGGAGCTGTTCCTGCGGCACTACGGCGACGACCTGGAGCCGCAGGAGGAGCCGGCCGAGGCCGGAGCGCACCGATGACCACGCTCACCGCCCGTCACGCCGGCCCCGGGGTCGGCTCCGTGCCGCCGGTGCTGGCGGTCCTGCGAGCCCGCGGCGAGGAGAGCAGCGGCCGGGCCGGGCTCGTGCTCGCGACCGGGCTGTCGCGTGTGCGCTGGCTCGGCAGCCACCTGGCCGTGGCGGTGCTCGGTGGAGGGCTGCTGTCGCGCGTCGCGGCGCTCGGCCTCGCCGTGGCGGGAGTGGGCAGCGCCGGCACCGGGGACACCGCCCTTTTCGGCACCGCGATCGGTGCGGCGATGGCCTACCAGCCCGCCCACCGGGTCACCGCCGGGGCGGCAGGCGCCTGCTGGAGACCAAGGAGTTCCACGCCCTTCATGCGTCACGAGACCGAGGAGATGCTGGAGCGCTGGGCCGAGCACCGGAAGACCCTCCCGTAGGGGTGGGTCTTAACGGAGCCTTGACGGTGCGGCCCTTCTCCACGTATGCAGGGCTGACCACGATGGGGGCATGGTGTTCGGCCTCGGTGTGTTCCTGCTGCTGCTCGGCATCGCGCTGATCGTGGTCGCGGTGTTCCGGGCGCTCGGCCACGCGTGGACCCTGGGCGCGTACGAGCTGTGGGTGCTCCCCGCCGCCGGGGTCGGCCTCGTCCTCCTCGGCAGGTGGATGATCCGGTGACCGCCTCGGTCGCAGCGCTCCGGCGCCGGCTACGGATCCCGTCGCTACCCCATCCCTCCCAGGTGGTCGTGACCGGCTTCGCGGCCGCGATCCTCGTCGGCACCCTCGTCCTCATGCTCCCCGCCGCCCGAGTCGGTGAGGGCGGCGCGCCGTTCCTCGTCGCCCTCTTCACCGCGACGAGCGCCGTCTGCGTGACGGGCCTCGTCGTGGTCGACACCCCGTCGTACTGGACCGGCTTCGGCGAGGCGGTGATCCTGCTCCTGATCCAGCTCGGTGGCCTCGGGATCATGACCGCGGCCTCTCTGCTCGGGCTGCTGGTGTCGCGGCGGATGGGCCTGCGCTCGCGGCTCACCGCCGCCGCGGAGACCAAGAGCCTCGGCATCGGCGACGTCCGCCAGGTCCTCGTCGGCGTGCTGCGGGTGACTCTGGCCTTCGAGGCCGTCACGGCGGTGCTGCTGACTTTCCGGTTCGCCCTCGGTTACGACGTACCGCTCGGCCGGGCGGCCTACCACGGGCTGTTCCACGCCGTCTCGGCCTTCAACAACGCCGGTTTCGCGCTCTACAGCGACAACCTGATGGGCTTCGTCACCGACCCGTGGGTCGCGCTGCCGATCTCGGCCGCCGTCATCGCAGGAGGGCTCGGCTTCCCGGTCATCCTCGAGCTGAGGCGCCAGCTCGGCCGACCGAAGGCCTGGAGCCTCCACACCAAGCTCACCGTGATGATGACGGCTGTCCTGCTCGTCGGCGGCACGGTGTTCGTCACCGCGTCGGAGTGGTCCAACCCCGGGACGCTCGGCCCGCTGGACCCGGCCGGTCGGCTGCTGGCCGGGTTCTTCCAGGGGGTGATGCCGCGGACGGCCGGCTTCAACAGCCTCGACACCGCGCAGATGTACGACGGCACGCTCCTCGGCACGATCGTGCTGATGTTCATCGGTGGCGGCTCGGCCGGTACCGCAGGAGGCATCAAGGTCACCACCTTCGTGATCCTTCTCCTTGCGATCTACGCCGAGGTGCGTGGCGAGTCCTCGGTCAACGCCTTCGACCGCCGTATCGGCAGCCGTGTCCAGCGTCAGGCCCTCACCGTCGCGCTCCTGGCGGTCGCCTCTGTCGTGGTCTCCGCCCTGGTGATCATGGAGATGACCGAGCATGCGCTCACCGACGTGCTGTTCGAGGTGACCTCGGCGTTCGCGACGGTCGGCCTGTCCACGGGGATCACCGCCGACCTGCCCGGCGCGGCCCAGCTCCTGCTCGTGATGCTCATGTTCGTGGGCAGGCTGGGACCCATCACGTTCGCCTCGGCGCTGGCCCTGCGGGACCGCCGGCGTCTCTACCAGCTACCGGAAGGACGGCCGATCATTGGCTAGACGCAACAGGGAGACGCGGGCCCCCGGGACGGTGGTCATCGGGCTCGGCCGCTTCGGGAAGTCCCTCGCCCTCGAACTCGTGGCCGAGGGCACCGAGGTGCTCGGCATCGACGAGGACCCCAAGACCGTGCAGCGGCTCGCCGGCCGGCTCACCCACGTGGTCGAAGCCGACTCGACCAACGAGGAGGCGCTGCGGCAGCTGTCGGTGCACGAGTTCGACAAGGCGGTGGTGGGCATCGGATCGAACCTCGAGGCCAGCATCCTGACGTGCTCGATCCTCGTGAACTTCGGGATCAGGAACATCTGGGCCAAGGCGATCTCGAACTCGCACGCACGGATCCTCACCCAGCTCGGCGTCCACCACGTCGTCCGCCCCGAGCACGACATGGGCATGCGGGTGGCCCACCTGGTGCGCGGCCGGATGCTGGACTACATCGAGTTCGACGACGGCTACGCCATCGTCAAGACCGAGCCGCCGGCGTCGATCTACGGGCTGCCGCTGGGGGAGTCGCGGGTGCGGTCGAGGTACGGCGTCACGATCGTCGGCATCAAGCGCACGGGCCAGGACTTCACCCACGCCACCCCGGAGACGGTCGTGGAGCAGGGGGACCTGATCATCGTCTCGGGGCCGGAGACCGGGGTGGAGCGCTTCAGCAACCTGGACTGAGCAGCGCCGCCCGCGGTGGGCCGCGTCAGGGGTGCCGCTCCTCGGGCAGCGGCAGCCGTGGGACGCCGCCGAGCCGCCGGAGGTACCGCACGTCCGCGGCGTGGGAGTCGAGCGTGGCCCACAGCGCCTTGTGCGCCGACCAGGGCAGCGGCTCGTCGCCGTGGTGCCAGGAGCTGCCGAAGCCGATCCAGACCGGGGTCCAGTCGGCTGCGAGGTCCCACGCCCCGCGGTGCTTGTCGAGCAGGCGGCGCCGGACCTGGAACGCCATGCGCGGTCCGTCGGTGCAGATCGGCGCCGTCCTCACCGGCCACAGCCGCAGGTCCTGCGACATCAGCTCCAGCTCGAGGTCGCCCAGGATGCGCGGGCACACGAGAGCGGTCGCGACGTTCTCGTGCCGGACGCGTCTCATGCCCAGCACGCTAACCCCGGCCACCGACTTCGGTCAGCCGCTTCGCGCAGCCCGCGGACGAGGCCGGCGGGGTCGGTCGGCAGGGAGGTCGGACCCCCGCCTCGATCGAGAAATGTGAGCCACGTCACATTCCCCGACCGTGCCCTGGAAGGCCCTGCGTCGTTGGGCAGGTCAGCCGACTCCTCCGTCGCCGGCACCGCGCCGCAGCACCCCCAGAAATGGAAGTTCCTTGAAGAAGAACCTCGCCCGGCTGGGCGCCCTCAGTGCCTCGACCACCCTCGCGCTCATGGCAACCGGATCGGCGTGGGCAGCGCCCGTCGTCGCCCGCGCCGACGCCAACGCGATCACGCTGTCCATCGGCGGCAACGCCGGCGGGTCCGGCCAGGTCACGGCGACCAACGACGGCACGGGCGAGCGCAAGGAGGGCGAGACGACCCCGCCGATCTCGGTGCTCGGCAACCAGGACCTGCTCAACGCCGGGGTGCTCCAGCAGGACGCCGCCGCCCAGGTGCAGGACGGCGTCGGCGTCTCCGCGGCGTGCGCCGGCGTCGCAGGCGAGGGCGCGAGTGTCGCCGAGGTCGGAGACTCCAACTGCCTCTTCCCGGGTCAGCCCGTGGGCGTGACGATCGCCAACCTCGACCTGACCGGCGCGGTCCTCGTGAACCCGGAGTCGGCGCTCGCCGACCTGAACGCGATCGGTGACCCGCTCATGGAGCAGCTCGTCGGCCCCCTGACCGCCGCCCTCTCCGAGGGCCTCGCGCCGCTCGGGGAGACCGGGCTGGTGGGCAGCTTCAGCGTGATCGAGGAGCGGTGTGTGGCCTCCCCGGGCACGGCCCAGGCGTCCGCCGACCTCGTCGACGCGCAGCTGACCCTGTCGGTCGCCGGTGAGAGCGTGCCGGTCGTGAACCTCCCCGTGCACCCCGAGCCGAACACCAAGGTCGTCACCGACCTCGACCAGGTCGTCAACCTCGCCGTCGACGCGGTCGAGGAGGACCTGCGCAGCACCCTCGAGGGCGCCCTGGCCGACCTCACCGGGGTCACCGACGAGCTCCAGACCCAGATCGTCGACACGCTGGTCGCCGAGGTCTCCGACAACCTCGCTCCCGTCGAGGAGAACATCCTCGACATCACCCTCAACGCGCAAAGCCGCCCCGCGCCCGACGCGATCGCGGCCACGGCGCTGGACCTCGAGCTCCTGCCGGCTGCCGCCGAGCTCGCCGACGGCCCGCTGGTCGACCTGCAGATCGGCAACGTGGAGTGCGGCCCGACCGGGGTCGTCCAGACCGCTGCGACGCCGTCCTCCGGCAACGGTGGCGATGGCGGTAACGACCGTGCCGGGGCGGCCGACGACCTGCCCGAGGTGCCGACCGTGGTCGACGCCGGTGCGGGTGTCTCCTCCGGGCCCGACGTCGCCGCGGGCGTCCTCGTCCTGGCCGGTGTGGCCGGGCTGGTCGGCTACCGCCGCCTCGTCGCCGGCCGGTAGGTGATCGGGTCGTGACGCTGCGCGTGGACCGCGGTCGTCGCACCGCCTGGCTGGCCGGAGCCGCCGCCCTGGCCCTCGTGGCGCTGGTCGCCTTCCTGGTCCTGCCTTCCGGCCAGGGATCCACCGCGGCGCCCGACCCGGGCATCACCGAGCAGAGCACCCTGCGACCGGTCGAGCCCCGGCCGGACGGCCGTCCCCCGAACCGGCTCGTCGTCCCTTCCCTCGGCCTCACGGCGCCGCTCGAGCCGATCGAGGTGACCCCCGCCGGCGTGCTCACCCCTCCCGACGACGGCGACGTCGTGGGGTGGTGGCGGCGCAGTGCCCAGCCGGGCGCTCGGCAGGGGCAGACGGTCGTCACCGGCCACACCTTCCGCTCCGGACCCGCCGCGATGAACGAGCTGGGGACGGTTGACGAGGGCAGCGTGGTCCGGGTGCACGACGACGGCGTGGTGGTCGAGTACCGCGTCACCGGTGTCGTGAAGTACTCCGTCGACAAGGTCGCCGACAAGGCCTACGACCTCTTCGCCCAGGACCGCGGCGACGGGCGGCTGGTCATGGTCACCTGCACCGACTACGTCGACGGCGACTACCGGAGCAACGTGATCGTCTTCGCCGAGCCGGTCGGCCAGGCCGAAAAGGCCCGACGCGTCGCCTGACCCGCCGCCCTCTTGTCGACCGAGGTGTAACGCTCCACACACCACGGTCGATAAGAGGGCACGGGGTGTGCACGACGGCACCCGCCGGCAGGAGGACGGATGGAACTGGGGTTCGCAGCTGTGGCTGAATCACTGGCGTACGAGTTCGAGTCCCTGCGGAGCAGCACGGTCATCAAGGTGCTCACCGAGTGCGTGGAGGAGTTCCCGAACAACGGCCCGCACTTCATCGAGCAGGCCGCCCGGGCGCGCCTCCTCGGCTACGCCCCGCCGACCCTCGCCCCCGCGTGGCCGTCCCACGCGCCCGACGCCCTCGACGTCTCGCTCCACGACAACGAGCTCGCCCACGAGGTCGAGCTGACCGCCGGCCTGATGGTGGCGGCCAACGAGTCGAGCACCCGCCTGGCGGTCGAGGAGATCGACCACCTCCTGGGCGTGGGCCGAAGCCCGATCCCGCACCAGCGCTGACCGGGCCTTTCCTCTCACCCGGGACGATTCCGGCCAAAACGCTTCCCCTGAGCCTCTGCGTCTGCGAAGGTGTTCCGCGGCGGGGGCCAAGGGAGGCAGACGAAGCGTGGACGACCACGACTTCGAGCGGCACCTCGCCGCTGCGAAGCAGGGAGACGAAGGCGCCTTCGTCGTGCTCTTCCGATCGGTCCAGCCGCTGCTCCTGCGCTACCTCCGCACGGTCGGCGGTCCGCTCGCCGAGGACGTCGCCGCCGACACCTGGGTCAGCATCGTCCGGGGCCTCGAACGCTTCAGCGGTAACGAGACCGGCTGGCGGGCTTGGGTGTTCACGATCGCGCGAGCCAGGCTCCGCGACGCACAGCGCAAGGCCGCTCGCACGCCGGTCCCGGTCGACGTCGCGTCGGTGTACGCCGGTGTCGCCGACGGCGCCGACGTCGAGGCCATGGTCGAGGAGATCTTCTCCACCGAGGCCGCGCTCGACGTCATCGCGCAGCTGCCGCCGGACCAGGCCGAGGTGGTCCTGCTCCGCCACGTCGCCGGGCTCGACGTCGCCCACACCGCCGAGGTGCTCGGCAAGAGACCCGGCGCGGTACGCGTGGCCGCCCACCGCGGCCTGAAGCGGTTGGCCGGACTGATGTCCCCCGTGCCGGAGACCCCCGAGAGCCAACCGTGTAACGGCGAGCGGCACAGCGTCGATTACTGAACAAGATGTCGACACACCGTTCCCACCCCGACCTCGCGGCCGACCAGCGCGTCGAGCTGCTGCTCGCGGCTGCCGGCGCGCCCTCCGAAGCCGGTCGCCAGCCCGGCGAGGCCGATGCCGTGGCTGCCTTCCGGCAGGTCGTCGGGCTGCCCGGCCGCGCGCCGTCCCTGGCCCCCCGGCGAGCCGGCGCAGCGGCGGCGCTCAGCGCACTGCTCCTCCTCGGTGGCGGCATGACCGCTGCCGCGGTCTCCGGATCGCTGCCCGCCCCGGCGCAGGACACCGCGCGCTCCTGGCTGGAGCAGGTGGGTGTCGAGGTGCCGGGTGGCGTCGGAGGTACGACGGTGCCGGTGGGTGCCTCGGAGGACGAGTCCGCGGACGACCACGAGACGTCCACCGACGGCGACGCCGCGAAGCCGTCGGACGGAGCGGCTGGACCCCACGACGCTGACCGCCCCGACGCAGCGGCGAAAGGCCATGAGGTCTCCCGTACGGCGCGCGACCCCGAGCTCACCGGTCCTGACAAGGGGGCGGCGGTCTCCGAGCTCGCCTCCGACGGCCGCAGCCGAGCCGCGCAGCAGCACGGGGCCGGTCACGGCCAGGAAGGTCCTGACGTGTCGGCCGGCCGTGAGTCCTCCGTGGACGTCCCGGGTGCCCAGCAGAGCTCGCAGCAGGCCCCTGCGGCACCTCACGACGGCGGCAACCAGGACTGACCCGTAGACGTGACGAGGGGCCGGCAGCATCGCGCTGCCGGCCCCTCGCCTGTCGTCGGTCAGCCTCTGCGCCGGCGCAGCAGCCACCTGAGGACCACCAGCACGAGGAACGCCCCGGCGATCTGCTTGCCGTAGGTCTTCATGAGGACCGGCAGCACCGTCGCACCGAGGTCGAGGGCCTCCGGCTCCTGGGCGTGCTTGCCGGCGCCCGCCGTGGAGGGCCGGGTCGGCTCGGCGGACGGTGCCGCCTCGCCCGCCGGAGCCGTCGGCACACCTGCCGCGGTAGCGGCCGGGGCCCCCGCGGCCCCCGCGGCCCCCGCTGCCCCCGCCGGAGCCTCCGGGGCACCGACCTTCGACTCCAGGCACGTGACGAACTGCTGGAGCAGCTTGTTGGAGACGTCCTCGATCATGCCGCGACCGAACTGCGCGGGCTTGCCCGTGATCGACAGGTCGGTGAGCACGGTGACCTCGGTGCGGCCTCCGCCGGCGTCGGCCATCGAGGCGGTGACGGTCGCTCCGGCGGTGCCGTTGCCCCGCTTGTCCTTGCCCTTGGCCTCGACGACGAACCGGTGCGCCGACTCGTCACGCTCGACGAAGGTCCCGCTGCCGTTGTAGACCAGGGAGATCGGGCCGAGCTTGACCTTGACCGACCCCGAGAACTCGTCACCTTCCGCGGAGGTGACGCTGGCGCCCGGGAAGCAGTTCGCGACGTCGGCGATGTCGATGAACGTCCGCCAGGTCTCGTCGACGCTTGCGGGGACGGTGAACGAGTGGGTCAGGTCCACGTCGTCACGCCCCCGCCGCCGCGAGCACGGCCCTCCGGGTCAGCACGGTCGCCACGTGGCGCCGGTAGTCGGCGTCGCCGTTGAGGTCCGACGGCGGGTGGGTGCCCTCCGTCGCCGACGCCGCAGCCGCGCGGACCGCCTCGTCGGTGGCCGGCTGCCCGGCGAGTGCGGCCTCGACCGAGCGGGCACGCAGGGGGGTCAGCCCCATGTTGGTCAGCCCGACCCGGGCCTCGGCAATCGTCCCGCCCTCGGTGCGCACCGCCGCGGCGACGGCCACGATCGGCCACTGGTGGTGCACCCGCACGAACTTCTCGTAGTGCGCGCCCCACCCGGTGAACTTGGGGACCCGCACCTCCGTGAGCAGCTCGCCGTCCTCGATGACCGTGGTCAGCAGCCCCTGGAAGAAGTCGTCGGCCGCGACAGTGCGCGAGCCGCCGGCTCCGGCGATCGTGAAGGTCGCCCCCATCGCCAGCACCGGTGCGCCGAGGTCGCCGGCGGGGTCGGCGTGGGCGAGTGC
Organism: Nocardioidaceae bacterium UBA4001; assembly: GCA_002384855.1. Taxonomy (GTDB): domain Bacteria; phylum Actinomycetota; class Actinomycetes; order Propionibacteriales; family Nocardioidaceae; genus Nocardioides_C. The sequence continues at coordinate 41,373 of DGBP01000042.1, forward strand.
CCCGCCGAAGGTGCCGCGGTGCCGGACCTGTGGGTCCGCGAGCTGCTCGATGGCCTTGACCAGCAAGGTGGCGTGCTCGTTGACCAGCGGGTCGTGGAACACCTCGGAGTGCGTCGTCATCGCACCGATGACGATCGCGTCGCCGTCGTCGCGGACCCCGCGCAGCGACTCGATCCGACCGAGGTCCACCACGAGGGACGGCGCGTTGAGGCGCATCCGCAGGACCGGGAGGAGGCTCTGTCCCCCCGCGAGCACCTTGGCGTCCTCGCCACCCTCGGCGAGGGCGGCGAGCGCGTCCTCGACCGTCGTCGGTGCGACGTACTCGAACTGTGCGGGGATCATGCGCTTGCTCCGTCCGTGCGGTCTGCCACGTCGTTCTCGTCGAAGTGCGGCATGGCGTCCTTCTCCGTCGGCTCGGTCCCGCCACCGGTGTGGATCGCCTTCCAGATCCGCTCCGGCGTGCAGGGCATGCGTACATCGGACACCCCGAACGGCCTGAGCGCGTCCACCACCGCGTTCACGACGGCCGGCGTCGACGCGATCGTGCCGGCCTCGCCCACGCCCTTCGTGCCGAGCGAGTTCGTCGTCGACGGGGTGACGGAGGTGCCGAGGTCGAAGCTGATCGTGTCGGCCGCGGTCGGCACGAGATAGTCGACGAAGGACGCCGAGACGAGCGTGCCCGAGTCGTCGTACACCGCCTCCTCGAACAGCGCCTGAGCGATGCCCTGGACCAGACCGCCGTGCAGCTGGCCCTCGACGATCAGTGGGTTCACGATCGTGCCGACGTCGTCGACGGCGGTGTACTTGCGCATCGTCAGGCCGCCGGTCTCGGTGTCGATCTCGACCGCGCACAGGTGGGTGCCGTGCGGGTAGGAGAAGTTCACCGGGTCGTAGGTGGCGTCGGAGTCCAGCGTCGGCTCCACCCCGTCGGGGAGGTTGTGTCCCGTGAACGCCGCGGCCGCGAGGTCGGCCATCGCGATGCCCTTGTCGGTACCGCGGACGCCGAAGCTGCCGTCCTTGAACTCCAGGTCGTCCACGGACGCCTCGAGGAGGTGCGCGGCGATGGGCCTGGCCTTCTCGATCACCTTGTCCGCGGCCTTCACGAGCGCCTCACCACCGACCACGAGGGAGCGGGAGCCGTAGGTGTCCAGGCCTTTGTGGGAGATCTGTGTGTCACCGTGCAGGACCTCGACGTCCTCGAAGGCGACACCGAGCCGGTCCGCGACGATCTGGGACCACGCGGTCTCGTGGCCCTGGCCGTGTGCGCTGGCGCCGGTGATGACCTCCACCTTGCCGGTGGGCAGCATCCGCACCGAGGCGTGCTCCCAGCCGCCCGCGCCGTAGCTGAGCTGGCCCAGGACGCGCGAGGGGGCGAGGCCGCACATCTCGGTGAAGGTGGAGACGCCGATGCCGAGCTGCACCGGGTCGTTCGCCTCACGGCGCCGCTGCTGCTCGGCCCGGAGCTCGTCGTACCCGAAGATCCGCTTCGCCTCCGCGGTGGCCTGCTCGTAGTTGCCGGTGTCGTACTCCAGGCCGGCGACCGTGGTGAACGGGAACTCCTCGTGCTTGATCCAGTTCTTCTCCCGGATCTCGAGCGGGTCGACGCCGAGCTCGTGGGCGAGCTCGTCCATCAGCCGCTCGATCGCGAAGGTCGCCTCCGGCCGGCCGGCACCGCGGTAGGCATCGGTCCAGGCCTTGTTGGTCAGGACCGTCTGCACCTTGAACTGGTAGGCCGGGAACTTGTAGATCGCGTTGAACATGAACGCGCCCAGCACCGGCACGCCGCCACCGACCAGCGAGACGTAGGAGCCGAGGTCGGCGAGCAGGTCGACCTTGAGCCCGGTCACCGTGCCATCCTTGGTGGCCGCGAGGGTCAGCCGCTGCCACTGGTCGCGCCCGTGGTGGGCGGCCATCAGCGACTCCGACCGGGTCTCGGTGTACTTCACGGGCCTGCCGGTACGACGCGCCGCGAGGAAGGTGATCCACTCCTCGGGGGTGCTCTGGAGCTTGCCGCCGAAGCCGCCGCCGACGTCCGGGGCGATCACGCGGATCTTCGACTCCGACACCCCGGTGGTCGCGGCGAGCAGGTAGCGGAGGATGTGCGGGATCTGCGTCGCCGACCACATGGTGATCTGCTCGCCGGTCGGGTCGACGACGACCGAGCGGGGCTCCATGAAGGCGGGGATCAGGCGCTGCTGGCGGTACTCCCGCTCGAGGACGATCCCGTCGGTGCGGGCCTTGTCGATCGCCTCGTCGACGGCACCACCCGTACCGGCCTCGGCGGAGTCGAAGACCCACAGGGCCGACTTGTTGGTGCCGAGATCGGGGTGCGCGAGGACCTTGTCCTCGGCCGCCTCCTTCAGGTCGAGCGCCGCCGGCAGCTCGTCGTAGTCCACGTCGACGAGCTCGGCGGCGTCACGGGCCTCGGCGGCCGAGCGGGCGACGACCACGGCCACGACCTCGCCCGCGAAGGTGACCCGGTCGACCGCGATCGGCGGGTGCACCGGCGCGACCTGGTCAGGGGTGATCGGCCAGGCGTTGGCGAGCACGCCCTGCTCCTCGGACACCTCCTGGCCGGTGAGGACCGTCACGACGTTCGGGGCGGACTTCGCCGCGCTCGTGTCGATGTGGGTGATCCGGGCGTGGGCGAACGGGCTGCGCACCATCGCGATGTGCAGCATCCCCGGGAGCTGGATGTTGTCGGTCCACTTGGTGCGGCCGGTGATGAGGCGCTGGTCCTCCTTGCGCCGGCGGGCGCTGCCGACCTCGCGGGGGCCGCCGGTCGAGCCTGTCGAGACCTCGTCGGTGACGGTCACCGGGAACCTCCTGCCGCGGCCTGCACGGCCTTCACGATGTTGTGGTAGCCGGTGCAGCGGCACAGGTTGCCCTCGAGGCCGAGCCGGATCTCCTCCTCGGAGGGGTCGGCGTTCTCCTTGAGCAGGTCGATGCTCTGCATGATCATGCCCGGGGTGCAGAAGCCGCACTGGAGTGCGTGGTTCTCGTGGAAGGCCTGCTGGACCGGGTGCAGCTCCCCGTCGGTGGCGAGACCCTCGACGGTGGTCACCTCGTGCCCGTCGGCCTGGACGGCGAGGACGTTGCACGACTTCACGCTCGTGCCGTCGAGGTGCACCGTGCAGGCGCCGCAGTTGCTGGTGTCGCACCCGATGACGGTGCCGGTCTTGCCGAGACGTTCGCGGAGATACTGCACCAGCAGCATCCTGGGCTCGACGTCGTCGGAGTAGCTCGCTCCGTCGACGGTCACGTTGATGCGGGTCATGGATCAGCTCCTGAGCCGGAGGTTGGGTAGATCAAGATCCTCGCGTGGCATCAGGGGTGTGACAAGGGTCACCGGGTGCTATCTCAGTGAAATCTCAGGCCTCGGACGATCGCGCCGGGTCAGCGGTCGACGCCGTGGTGGATGGGGCCGTGCAGGTCGCCGAGGCGCTCGCCGTTGCCGCCCCAGCGCAGCGCGACGATCTCGGCGGCGATGGACACGGCCGTCTCCTCCGGGGTACGGGCGCCGAGGTCCAGGCCGATCGGCGAGGACAGCCGGCCGATCTCCTCCTCGGTGAGCCCTGCCTCGCGGAGCCGGTCGAGCCGGTTCTCGTGGGTGCGCCGCGAGCCCATCGCCCCGATGTAGCCGACCTCGGGAAGTCGGAGCGCCACCTCGAGGAGGGGTACGTCGAACTTGGGGTCGTGGGTGAGGACCGCGAGCACGGTCCGCCCGTCGACCCGGCCGGCCTCGACCTCGCCGCGGAGGTAGCGGTGCGGCCAGTCCACGACGACCTCGTGGGCGTCGGGGAAGCGCGAGGCGGTGGCGAAGACGGGGCGCGCGTCGCACACGGTGACGTCGTAGCCGAGGAACGCCCCCATCCGGGCCACGGCCGCGGCGAAGTCGATCGCCCCGAAGACGATCATCCGCGGTGGCGGCGCGAACGCCCAGACGAAGACCCGCATGCCCTCCCCGCGGCGCTCACCGTCGGGGCCGTAGGTGAGCGTCGAGTTGTGCCCCGAGGCGAGCAGACCCAGCACGTCGTCGGCGACGGCGTCGTCGGCCCGGTCGCTGCCCAGCGTGCCGGAGCGGGGGCGGGCCGCGTCCTCCGGGCGTACGACGAGCCGACGGCCGATCCGGGACGGGTCGGGGTGGTCCACGACGGTCGCCACCGCCACGGGACGGCCCGCGTCGACGTCGGCCGCGATCTCGGCGAGCTCGGGGAAGGACGTCTTGTCGACGCGTTCGACGTACACGTCGAGGATCCCGCCGCAGGTCAGCCCCACGGCGAAGGCCTCGTCGTCGCTGACGCCGTACCTCTCCAGCACCGGCCGGCCGTTCTCGATGACCTCCTCGGCGAGCTCGTAGACCGCGCCCTCGACGCAGCCGCCGGACACCGACCCGACCGCCTCGCCGCCCGGCCCGAGCAGCATCGAGGCGCCCGGGGGACGCGGGGCCGACCGGAAGGTCGCGATCACGGTGCCCATGCCGACCGGCTCGTCGGCCTCCCACCACCGCATCAGCTCTGCAAGCACGTCACGCACGGGCAACCACCTCGATCAGCTCTTCGAACGTGGCCATCGAGTGACCGGCCACGAAGTCGTCGATGTACGGCAGCGCCGCCACGATGCCCCCCTGCACGGGTTCGTAGCCGACCTTGCCGCGGTGCGGGTTCATCCACACGACCCGGTGCGCGAGCCGGTGCAGCTGCTCCATCTGCTCGGCGAGCAGCGTGGCGTCGCCGCGCTCCCAGCCGTCGCTGACCACGACCACGACCGCGCCGCGGGCGGTCCCGCGCCGGCCCCAGCGGTCGAGGAAGACCTGGAGCGTCTCGCCCAGGCGGGTGCCGCCGGACCAGTCGGGGACGGTGTCCCCGGCGGCGACGATCGCCCGCTCCACGTCCCGTAGCCGCATGGCACGGGTGATGTGGGTGAGTCGGGTGCCGAGCGTGAACACCTCCACGTCGCAGGCGCGCGCAGGGCTGCCGGCGGGAGAGGCCCCGTGGGTGAACCGGTGCGCGAGTCGCACCAGGGCGTCGGCGTAGGAGCTCATCGACCCCGACACGTCGATCAGCAGCACCACCCGGCGGGCCCGGCTGCGACGGCGGCGCCACGCGAGGGGCCCCGGCTCGCCCATCCGAGCGCGCATCCGGCGCATCGTCCGCACGGCGTCGAGGTCGCCGCGGTGCCAGGCGGTGCGGCGGTTCGCCGTACGCCGGGGGGAGCGGGGGTGCAGGGTGCCGAACAGGGCGGCTAGCCGGGCCTTCTCCCGGGCGTCCATCTCGCCGATGTCGCGGTGGCGCAGAACCTCCGTGGCGCTCGCCATCGCACGCAGCTCGGCGTCGTCGGGCGCCTCGCCCTCCCCGCCGTCGCGGTCGTCGGCGAGGTCGGCCTGCGGGGAGGTCCGGTCGGGGGCCTCGCGGGGGACGCCCTTGTTCTCCTGGGTGACGAACCACGAGTGGAAGACCTGGTCGTAGCGCTCGAGGTCGTCCGGCCCGCTGCACAGGGTCGCGCGGCCGGCCCAGTACGTCGACCGCCGGTCGTCGAGCCCCACCACGGCCACCGCCCGCAGGAACGACTGGGCGCGGTCAGGCGTGGCCGGGACGCCGGAGGCACGCAGGGCACGCGCGAACCCGAGCAGCAGCTCGTCGGCGTCGTGGACCAGCACCTCCAGCATCGCGCTAGCCCGCCAGCATCCGGTCCAGGGCCTTGCGGACCCGCTCGGAGTCCTCGCGGTACTTCACGACCGTGCCGAGCGTCGCGGCCGCACGCTCGATGTCGAGGGTCGTGGTGCCCAGACGGTGCAGGGCACGGGCCCAGTCGAGGGTCTCGGCGACGCCCGGGGGCTTGAGCAGGTCCTCGGTGGTGCGCAGCTGCTGCACGAGCGTCACCACCTGCCGGGCGAGCTCCTCGGACACCTCGGGGGCCCGCGAGCGGACGATCGCCACCTCCCGCTCGAGGCCGGGGTGGTCGATCCAGTGGAACAGGCAGCGTCGCTTCAGGGCGTCGTGGATCTCGCGGGTCCGGTTGGAGGTGAGCACGACAAGCGGGGGAGTCGCGGCGGTGATCGTGCCGAGCTCGGGCACGGTCACCTGGTAGGTCGACAGGACCTCGAGCAGGAACGCCTCGAACTCGTCGTCGGCCCGGTCGATCTCGTCGACGAGCAGTACCACGGGGCTCTCCCGCAGCGCCCGTAGCACCGGCCGGGCGAGGAGGAACCGCTCGTCGAAGAGGCTCTTCTCGACCTCCTCCACGTCCGAGCGGTCCGCGTCTCCGTGGGAGGCGGTCTCGACGGCTCGCAGGTGAAGGATCTGCCGCGGGAAGTCCCAGTCGTAGAGCGCCTGGCTGGCGTCGATCCCCTCGTAGCACTGCAGCCGGATCATCGGCAGGTCGAGCGATTCGGCCAGCGCCTCCGCGAGCGCGGTCTTGCCCGTGCCCGGCTCGCCCTCGAGCAGCAGCGGGCGCTGCATCTTCAGGGCCAGGAAGCCGATCGTGGCCAGCGCGTCGTCGCAGAGGTAGCCGGTGCGACCCAGTCGCTCGGCGAGGTCGGCGGCCGAGGTGATGTCCGCTGCGGGGTCCATGTGCCAAGCATGACTCACCGGGTGAAGCGGGTCACAGGATCGTCCACGTCAGAGGGTGTCGGGGGTGTCCACGTCCCGGCCGGTCGCCAGGTCGCCGCACTCGACGAGCACGTGGTCGTGGCCGCGGAGGTACTCCCGCGCGCCCCGGTCGCCCCGGGCCGTCGCGACGACCCCTGCCCAGTGGTCACGGCCGATCAGCACCGGGTGGCCGGGTCGACCGTCGTACGACGTGCGCGCCAGCGCCCCGGGAGCGGGAGGGGCGTGCGCCAGCAGCCGCGCGACCACCGCGGGCGTGACGTCGGGGAGGTCGACGAGGTGCACGACCACTGCGTCGGCGCCCTCGAGCGACGGGTCTGCCAGGCCGGTGCGCAGGGACGCCCCCATCCCCTCGTCCCACTCCTCGGCGACGGCGACGTCCACGTCGAGGGGCGCGAGCAGCGGCCGGATCTCCTCGGACGAGGCCCCGAGCACCACGGTCACCCGGCCGCAGCCACCCTCGCGCAGCACCTCCACGCCGCGGACCACGAACGGCACCCCGTCGTCGCGCAGGAGCGCCTTGGGTCCGCCCATCCGGCGACCGGCCCCTGCCGCGAGGAGCAGCCCGCGCGGCCTCTCGTCCGTCACGGCTAGATCGCGCCGATGTTCGCAAAGGTCGCGTTGGGGTCCCCCATGGCGCACATCGTGCCCCACGCGTCACCCGTCGCGCCACGATTCCCGGGGTCCGTGGCCCGACGGGTGTCAGTCGATCACGCGCAGGCGCACGGTCTCGGGCAGCCCCGCCAGCTCTGCGACGACGTCGGCGGAGTAGTCGCGGCCGATGTCGGTGAGCAGGTAGCCGAGATCGCCGAACGTCGTCAGCACCTGGCTCTCGACGTTCACGCCGCGGTTGGCGAAGACCGCGTTGACCCGGGCGAGGACGCCGGGGACGTTCGCGTGCAGGTGCGCGAGGCGATGGGTGCCCGGGGCGTGCGCGAGGGAGAGGTTCGGCAGGTTCACGCTCATCTGGGTGGCCCCCGCGGTGAGGTAGCTCTGCAGCTTGCGCGCCACGAAGAGGCCGATGTCCTCCTGGGCCTCCTCGGTCGAACCGCCGATGTGCGGGGTGAGGATCACGTTCGGCAGGCCGCGCAGCGCCGACTCGAACGGGTCGCCCTGCTTCTTCGGCTCCTTCGGGAAGACGTCGACGGCCGCACCCGACAGGTGACCGCTGAGGAGGTGCTCGCGCAGGGCCTCGTGGTCCACGACGAAGCCGCGGGAGAGGTTGACGAAGATCGCGCCCGTCTTCATCATCCGCAGCTGCTCCTCGCCGAACAGCCCCGCGTTGCCGGCGCGGCCGTCGACGTGGAGGGAGACCACGTCGGACTCACCGAGGAGCTCCTCGAGGGAGTGGGCGCGGCGGGCGTTGCCGAGGGCGAGCTTGTCCTCGAGGTCGTAGAAGGAGACCGACATGCCCATCGCCTCGGCGACCACCGACAGCTGGCTGCCGATGTTGCCGTAGCCGACGATGCCGAGCCGCCGCCCGCGGACCTCGTGGGCACCCGAGGCGGACTTGTCCCACACCCCGCGCTGCAGCGAGGCGTTCTTCTCGGTGAGCCCCCGGGTCAGCGAGATGATCTCGGCGATCGCGAGCTCGACGACGCTGCGGGTGTTGGAGTACGGCGCGTTGAACACCGCCACGCCCCGGCGGGAGGCCGTGGCGAGGTCGATCTGGTTGGTGCCGATGCAGAACGCCCCGACCACGCAGAGCCCCTCGGCGCTCTCGACGACCTTGCCGGTCAGCTGCGTCTTGGAGCGGATGCCGAGGACGTCCACGCCGCGCAGCGCCTCGATGAGCTCCGGCTCGTCGAGGGCGCCCTTGGCGGTCTCGACCTCCAGCCCGGCCTGGGTGAGGATCTCCTCGGCGACGGGGTGGATGTTCTCCAGCAGCAGGGCTCGGCGAGCGCTCACGGGTGCAGCCTTCCTCGGATCCGGCACGACGTCGGCCACGCTACCCTCACCGGGTGGCAGAGCCGCCCGTACGTCGCCAGGTCCTGACCCGGTGGGACCCGCTGACCGTCGGCATCGACATCGGCGGCACGAAGGTGCTCGGCGGCGTGGTGACCTCGGCCGGGAAGGTGCTGGCCCGCGAGCGTCGGGACACCCCGGGCAACGACGCGGCCGCGGTCGAGGACACGATCGTCGACCTGGTCATCGGCTTCGCCCGCGACCACGACGTCGCCGCCGTGGGCATCGGGGCGGCGGGGTTCGTCGACGCCGCCCGGGCGACGGTGCTGTTCTCGCCGCACCTCGCGTGGCGCAACGAACCGGTCCGGGCCGCCCTCATGAGCAGGCTGAGCCTGCCGGTCGTGGTCGACAACGACGCCAACACCGCGGCGCTGGCGGAGGCGAGGTTCGGCTCCGGGGCCGGCCACCGGTACGTGCTCTGCGTGACGCTCGGTACCGGCATCGGCGGCGCCCTGGTCATGGACAACCGGGTCTTCCGCGGGGCCAACGGCATGGCCGGCGAGTTCGGCCACATGCAGGTCGTCCCGGACGGTCACCTCTGCCCGTGCGGCAACCGCGGCTGCTGGGAGCAGTACGCCTCCGGCAACGCGCTGGTGCGCGACGCCCGGGAGCTCGTGGCGGCCGACGCGCCCCTCGCCCACGCACTGCGGGAGGCGGCCGGTGGGGACGCGAGCGGCCTCACCGGCCCCCTGGTCACCGAGGTCGCCCGCAGCGGCGACCCGCTCGCGCAGGAGCTGCTCGCCGACATGGGACGGTGGCTGGGTCGGGGCCTGGCGAACATCACGGCGGCCTTCGACCCGAGCTGCCTCCTGGTCGGGGGCGGGGTCTCCGAGGCCGGCGAGCTGCTCCTGGGCCCGACACGCGAGGCGTTCTCCCGTCAGCTGGTGGGGCGCGGGCACCGGCCCGAGCCCCCGATCCTCCCCGCGGCGCTGGGGCCGGAGGCCGGTTTCATCGGTGCCGCGGACATGGCCCGGTCGGCGGCACGACGGTCGCGGCGTGCGCGTCGTACCGCCCGGAGGCGCCGTGAGCACGAGCGGGTGCGCCGGCGGTTCCTCCACGACGACGACTGAGCGTCTCGCGCGGGCCTCACCCTCGGGGGTTCTGCAGGAACGTGCACTGCTCAAACACGCAGCCCCCGACCCGTAGCAGGCCCGCGACCGACCGGCCTACGTTCCTTTGCCATCGCAGCGGCAGGGCATCGCCGGTCGCGGCGATCGTGCGGCCGACGCGGCCGGGCGACCACGGGAACCCACGGGAGACCCACATGAGGAACAACCACAGGCCCTGGGCGGCAGCAGCCGTCCTGGGAGTGGCCGCGGCGTTCGTGCTGCCGACCACGGCCGGCGCGGCGGAGCCCGGTGCTGCGGACCGAGCACCGGTGCGCGGAGCGGGACAGACCGACGCAGTGCCCGGCCAGTACATCGTCGTGATGGAGGCCGGCGCGCCCAAGGATGCCGTCGGCGAGGCAAAGCGGCAGGCCCGCGGACAGGGCGCGAAGGTCAGGTTCACCTACGACCACACCATCTCGGGCTTCGCAGCGTCGCTGCCGGCCAAGGCACTGGAGTCGATGCGGCGCAACCCGAACGTCGCCTACATCGAGGCCGACCGGACCGTCAGCGCGAGCGGCACCCAGTCCAACCCGACATGGGGCCTGGACCGGGTCGACCAGCGCAACCTGCCGATGAGCGGCAGCTACACCTACGACCAGACCGGCAGCGGAGTCACGGCCTACATCATCGACACCGGCATCCGGTCGTCCCACAACGACTTCGGCGGCCGGGTGGCAGCCGGCTACACCGCGGTCAGCGACGGCAACGGCACCAACGACTGCAACGGACACGGCACCCACGTCGCCGGCACCGTGGGCGGCGGGACGTACGGCGTCGCGAAGTCCGTCACGCTCAAGCCGGTCCGGGTCCTCGGCTGCAACGGCAGCGGCACCAACTCGGGCGTGATCGCCGGGGTCGACTGGGTCACCGGCAACAAGAGCGGCCCGGCCGTGGCGAACATGAGCCTCGGCGGCGGGGCGTCGACCGCCCTCGACTCTGCGGTGCAGCGCTCCATCGACGCCGGCGTCTCCTACGCGGTCGCCGCGGGCAACGACAGCGGCCAGAACGCCTGCAGCTACTCCCCGGCCCGTGTGGGCGCAGCCCTCACCGTCGGCTCGACGACCAGCAGCGACGCCCGGTCGAGCTTCTCCAACATCGGCTCGTGCCTGGACCTCTTCGCGCCCGGCTCGAGCATCACGTCGGCCTGGCACACGAGCAACACCGCGACGAACACGATCAGCGGCACGTCCATGGCGACGCCGCACGTCGCGGGCGTGGCGGCGCTCTACCTGCAGAGCGACCCGTCCGCGTCCCCCTCGACCGTGTCGAGCGCGGTCGTCAACGGTGCGACGGCCAACGTCGTGGGCAACGCCGGCAGCGGCTCGCCGAACCGGCTGCTCTACTCCCGGCTCGGGGGCGGCACCACGCCTCCGCCGCCCCCGAGCGGCAACCTCCTGGGCAACCCCGGGTTCGAGTCCGGCAACACCACGTGGGCCGCGACCTCCGGCGTGATCACCAGCTCGACCGGTCGTCCGGCACGCACGGGCTCGTGGAAGGCATGGCTCAACGGCTACGGGTCCTCGCACACCGACACGCTGTCGCAGTCGGTGACGATCCCGTCGTCGGTGACCAGCGCGACCCTGTCGTTCTGGATCCGGATCGACTCCAGCGAGTCGACGACCTCCGTCGCCTACGACACGCTACGGGTGCAGGTCACCTCCGGCGGATCGACGGCGACCCTGGCGACGTACTCCAACCTGAACAAGACCTCGAGCTACGTGCAGAGGTCGTTCGACCTGTCCGGCTACCGCGGGCAGACCGTCACGGTGAGGTTCACCGGCACCGAGGACTCCTCGCTGCAGACCAGCTTCGTCATCGACGACACGGCGGTCTCGATCAGCTGAGCCGATCGGCGGAGCGCCGGTCCGGACCTGCACCGGGCCGGCGCTCCTCTACGTTGTGCGCATGCGACGAGCCGCCAGCGCCCCCGACACCGCCCAGGCGGGCGACCTCGCGGTGATGCGGCGGATGCTCGAGATCAACCTGCTGGGCGTGGCCACCACCTTCCAGCCCTTCGTCGCAGCCATGCGCGAGCGGGGGCGGGGGTGCTCGTGGGCATCGCCACCGTCGCCGGGTAGCGCGGCATGCCCGGCAACGGCGCCTACTGCGCCAGCAAGGGCGGGCTGATCCGCTACCTCGAGAGCCTGCGGGCCGAGCTGCGGGAGCACGGCGTCCGCGTGCTGACCGTCTCTCCCGGGTACGTCGACACAGGCCACGTCGCGGGCAACACGATGCGGATGCCCGGGCTGCTCGCGCCGGAAGCGGCCGCCGACCGGATCGTCACGGCGGTCGCGGGGCGGCGCGAGAAGATGACCGTGCCGCGGCGCACCCGGGCTGATCCCGCGCGGCCTGTGCCTGCTGCCGGGACCCGTCGCCGACCGGATCCTGCTGGGCCAGCCGCGCAAGCCGCGGGTCGGAGAGCCCGGTGCCACGGAGATCCCCGGCCTGTAGGTCGCTGACTCGGAGCGATCGGCACCACCGGCCCCCCGGAAGAGGTGCCGATCGCGCCAAGTGACGACCCGTGACGGTCTCCGTGCTGCAGCAATCGCCCGATGCCGAGTCCCGTATCGACCACCGACGGCTCCTACGCGCTCATCGGAGCCGGTCCTGCCGGCCTGGCGGGGGCGCGTAACCTCGACCGGGCTCCGCCGCGCTCGGCATGATCCTGGTCGCGGCCTGCCCGCCCGACAACGTCTCGAACATCCTGACCTTCCGCGCCCGGGGCGACGTCGCCCTGTCGGTGTCATGACCGCGGTCGGCAACGTGCAGGCGATCTTCCTGATGCCGCTGAACGTCGCCTTCTGGGCGAGCATCCACCCGACCGCGTCGCAGAAGCTCCAGGAGTTCGACCTCGACGCCTGGGGCATGCTCGGCGAGGTCGCCTTCGTGTCGGCGTGCCGTTCGTGCTCGGCATGGCCGTGCCCGCACGGTTCCCGCGCTTCGCAGCCCGCGCCCACCCGGTCGTCTCGAAGGTCGCCGCGCTCGCCTTGCTGGCCTTCATCCTGGTCGCGCTCGCCGGACAACACCCCTCTGAGGACCGACTTCGGCTACACGCCCGAGCGCACCTCCCGGGAGGCGTTCGGATGCTGGCGGCGCGCCCGCGGCCTGTGACGGGCAGGATGTCGCCATGAGCACCCTCGACCGCGCCACCGCGCACGCCGCCGACCTGATCGCCCTGCGCCGCGAGCTGCACCAGGTGCCCGAGCTCGGCTTCGACCTCCCGGAGACGCAGAAGCTCGTGCTGGACGCGCTGGCAGGCCTCGACCTGGAGGTCACCACGGGCAGGAACCTGTCGTCGGTGGTCGCGGTGGTCCGGGGCGGTGCCGCACCGGAGGGCGGCGGCCCGGTCGTGCTCCTGCGCGGGGACATGGACGGCCTCCCGGTCACCGAGGAGGTCGACGTCGCCTACCGGTCGCGGTACGACGGCCGGATGCACGCCTGTGGCCACGACCTGCACACCGCGGCGCTCGTGGGGGCGGCACGCATCCTGGACGAGGTGCGCGACGAGCTCGCCGGCGACGTCGTGCTCATGTTCCAGCCCGCGGAGGAGGGGCCCGGTGGCGCGGAGCCGATGATCGAGGAGGGTCTGCTCGAGGCGGCCGGCCGGCCGGTCGACGCGGCGTTCGCGATGCACGTCAGCTCGTCGGAGTACCCGCTCGGTCAGTGGTTCTCCCGGTCCGGTCCGGTCATGGCGGCCTCCGAGACCGTCGGCATCACCGTGCTGGGGGAGGGCGGCCACGGGTCGGAGCCGCACCGCGCCCTCGACCCGGTGCCCGTGCTGTGCGAGATCGTGCTGGCGCTGCAGGTGATGGTCACCCGAAGCTTCTCCGCCTTCGACAGCGTGCTGCTCACGGTCGGCCGGATCACCGCCGGCACCAAGGACAACATCATTCCCGACACCGCCGAGCTGGCCGCGACGTTGCGCACCTTCACCCCGGAGACCCTCGCGACCGCCCGCGCGAACATCGAGCGCGTCGCCCAGGGCGTGGCCGCAGCCCACGGGGCGAGCGTCGAGGTGACCTTCACCGAGAGCTACCCCGCGACGATCAACGACGAGAGGGAGTACGCCCTCGCGGTGGAAGCGGTCAGCGACCTGTTCGGGTCCGAGCGGTACTCCGAGCGTCCGCTGCCCGAGATGGGCTCGGAGGACATGTCGTTCGTGATGGAGAAGGTGCCCGGCGCCTACCTCTTCGTCAGCGCCTGCCCGGCGGAGAACTACGAGTCGGCGCCGGACAACCACTCACCGCGTGCGGAGTTCGACGACTCGGTGGTGCCGGACGCCGCGGCGTGGCTCGCCGAGGTGGCGCAGCGTCGGCTCGCCCGCGGCTGAGAAGCTCCGGTCAGCCGTTCGTGCTCAGCGGAACGCGGCCCGGTCCACCTTGTCGTGGTAGCGGTGGCCGACCTTGCCGCCCGCCATGGCGGCGAGGAGCGTCCCCAGCACGACCACCACGGCGGTGATGATGCCGCCCGTGCTGAGCTGCTCGGTCGGGATCGGGATGTTGGGCAGGCTCACCCGGTCGAGGATGTTGTACTCCCGGCCGAAGAGCAGGCCGATGCCGACGGCGAGCGCCGTCATGAGGAGGCCGACCAGCCACACGGCGAGGCCCTGACGAGCCCCGTCGAACCGCGACATCCGCCCGGCGACGTACCCGCCGGTGTAGTAAGCCACGAGCAGGACGACGGCCAGGATGGCCGCCGCGACGAGGCCGATCGTGCCGGCCTCGCTCTCCGCCTCGTTCTGGGTCAGGGACACCGACGACCCGACGGCGGCGGCGACCGCGCCGACCACCCCGCTCAGCAGGATGGCCATCGCGACCGCGACCAGCCAGCCGAAGAAGGCGGCGCCGGCGTTGGTGCCCCCGAAGCGGTCGCGGGCCTCCTCGTCGCCGTGCACGTCGTGGGCGCCCCGGCTGTCGTGGTCGGTGCGCCGGTGGTCCACGTGGTCGTCGTCCCGGCGGTCGTCGTGCGCCGGGTGGACGGCCGTGTCGTCGGTGGTGGATCGCTCTGTCATGGGGTCCTCCTCGTGCCTGGGGCGGGCGGGGACGTCCCGTCACGCCGGCGTGTCACCCCGACTTGTTCCCCGTCGGGGGACGGGCATGCCCGCAGCTGTCCCCGAACAACGACCGGACCGCGCCTGCCTCAGGGAGGGGCGGACGCGGTCCGGTCGGCAAGGAGGTCAGATGAAGAGCAGCTGCGCTCCCTCGGTCAGCTCGATGAAGTCGGCGGCACTGATGATGCCCTCGACGTCGTCGTAGAGGTCGGCCGCGGTCAGGTGGTTCATGTCGGCGGAGAGCCGGCACGCCCACAGGTGACCGCCCGAGGCGACGATCTGCTCGAGGAAGTCCGGCACGGTGGGGATGGCGAGCTCCTCGAGGGACTTCTTCAGCTTCGACGTGGCCATGTGGGTCACCCCCGGGATGCCGCCGAGTCCCTGCGGCATGTGGGTCGCCGTGTTGCCGAGGGGCGTGAACTTCAGGTCGCCCATCGTCTTCTTGTTGATCATGTCGAAGCCCCAGAAGGTGAAGAACAGGTGTACCTCGACGCCCTCGCCGAGGGCGGCGTTGCCCAGGATGAGTCCGGGGTAGGCCATGTCCAGGCTGCCCTTGGAGCAGATGATCGCGAGCTTCCGGTCGGTCCCCTCGTCGTTGAAGGACGGGACGATCGGGGCGGCCTGCGTGATGGTGTCGGTCATGACGGCTCTCTCTTGTTCGATCCGGTCGACGGCGGGCTCAGACGCAGCCGTGCGGCTTGGGGAGCCCGGCGACGTAGGACATCTTCTTGGCCGGCTTCTGCGGGAAGAGCTGGAAGAGCCTCTTCGGGGGCACGCCGCCGGCGGTCTGGACCCTGCGGACGGTGGCGGTCTCGCCCTGCTCCCTGAAGTCCTCGCGGAGGAAGCGGATGACCTGCCAGTGCTCGTCGGTCATGTCGATGCCGATCTGGGAGGCGAGCACCTTGCCCAGGTCCTCGGTCCACTCGTCGTACTCGGTCATGAAGCCTTCGTCGTCGACGTGGATCTCGTGGCCGTTGATGGTGGTGGTGGGCATGACGTTCACTCCTGGTTCTCGGTGGTGGTGGTGAGCGGGACCTTCCCCGCCATGGACATGTGAGTCGGGATCCCCATGGGCCGTCCCGGGAGCAGGACGTTCCAGTAGATGTGGCGGAAGGCGAGCTTCCCGAGGTGGTTGGCGCGGGTCTCCTTCAGCAGGTCCATCGGGCCGACCTTCGGGAAGGGGAACTTGCCGGGCAGCGGCTCGGTGTCGTAGTTGAAGTCGATCAGCAGGCCCTTCTTGTCGCCGGACTCGATGAAGCAGTTGGCGTGGCCGTCGAACTGCTCGGTCATCGGCCGACCCTCGATCAGCTCCATGAAGTTGTCGGTGAAGATGTCCACCGCGAAGTGCGCGACCGAGCCGGCCTTCGAGGCGGGGAGGTCGCCGGCGTCGCCGACGGCGAAGACGTTGGCGTACTTCTTCGACTGCATCGTGTGCTTGTCGACCGGCACGTAGTTGAGGTCGTCGCCCATCTTCGAGCGGGCGACGAACTCCGCGCCCATGTTCAGCGGGATGGTCACCAGCAGGTCGAAGGGGACCTCGCGCTCGTCGAAGGAGACCAGCGCCTTCTTCTCGTTGTCGATGCTCTCGATCATGAAGTCGGTCTCGAGGTGGATCTTGCGCTCGTCGATGATCGAGCCGAGGTGCTGGGAGGCGGCCGGCTTGGTGAACGCGCCCGGCAGCGGCGTGACGTAGGTCAGCTCGACCCGGTCGCGGATGCCGCGCTCGCGCAGCCACGCCTCGGCGAGGAAGAGGAACTCCAGCGGGGCGACGGGGCACTTGATGGGCATCTCGGTGACGTGGACGACGAACCGGCCGTGGTCGAACTTGTTCAGGGCCTCGGCGAGCGCCTTGGCACCCTCCAGGGTGTAGAAGTCGAAGATCGACTTGCGCCACTCGGTGCCGTCGGACATCCCGGGGGTCTGGTCGGGTCGCGGCGAGGTGCCGGACGCGATCACGAGGTAGTCGTAGCCCAGCTCACGGCCGTCGGTGAGCGCCACCTTGTTGGCCTCGGGCTCGATCTTGTCGACCTCGGCGATGACGAAGTCCACGCCGTCGGGCAGGAAGGTGTGGCGGGACCGCACGACCTGCTTCTCGGTGTAGGTGCCGAAGGGCAGGAACAGGTAGCCGGGCTGGTAGTGGTGGCGGTCGTCGCGGTCGACGATCGTGATCCGCCACTGGTCCTTCGCCAGCTTCTTGCGGAGCTTGTTCGCGATCATCGTCCCGGCGGTGCCGGCTCCCAGAATCAGCAGGTCCTTCACTGTGTCCTCCTTGGCTGTGCTTGCGGTGTCAACGCTAGGCAGCGCGGAGGCATCACCGCAGGGGCGAAGGTCCCTACCCCTGGGGGTATCTGGACCCCGATTCCGGCGGTGTCGCTTATGTCCCGTCTCGGGAAGGAGGTCCTGGCCGGGGTGACCTCCGGTCCTGACGGTCCGCTGTTGCCTGCGATGGGCTGGCACGAGAACCACCAGGTACGTCCGCCGTACGACCCCGTGCTGACCGGCGGGACGCCCGGCACCCCAAGGACCCGAGACAGAAAGGCACACACATGAGAGCACTCGTCGTCTACGAGTCGATGTTCGGCAACAGCAGGACGGTGGCCCGCGCGATCGTCGACGGCCTCCGGGCTGCCCGCGTCGACGTGGAGCTGGTGAACGCCGCGGAGGCAGCCACCCCGCGCGGCGACCTCGTCGAGCTGCTGGTCGTGGGCGGTCCCACTCACGCGTTCTCGATGACCCGTCACGGCACCCGCGAGGACGCCGTACGTCAGGGCGGTGCGGCGGCGGCGGCCGGGAGCGGGATCCGGGAGTGGATCGACCAGGTGCACAAGGGTCCGCACTCCGAGATGGTCGCCACCTTCGACACGCGGGTGGGCAAGATGCGCCACCTTCCCGGCTCCGCCGCCAAGGCCGCGGCGAAGGCGCTGCGGAAGGTGGGGTACCACACGCTCGTCGCCTCGGAGAGCTTCTACGTCGACGACGTGGCAGGACCGCTGCTCGACGGTGAGGAGGAGCGTGCCCGTGCGTGGGGCGAGCGTCTCGGTGCGACCGCGACGAGTCGCGCCCCGGCGTGACCGCAGGGCCCGGAAAACACCACTGTCCAGACAGATCCGTCCTACTCGCGTGCGCCACGAGCCGATGGGTAACACTGGGTGTCCGACTCGCGAGGTACGAGGGAGCTGACCGTTGACCGCCGCAGAGAGGTCTCGACGGTTGCAGCACGACGGGATCTTCTACGACGACGGCGACCAGCTCCTCGCGGCCGCGCTGCCGTTCGTGCGCGAGGGTGTCGAGCGCGGCGAGGTCGTGATGGTCAACACCGGGTCACACCCGCTCACCCCCGTGCTGCGCGCCCTCTTCGCCGACGAGGACCAGGTGGTCGTGGCCGACCGGCAGGTCTACAGCACCCCCGCCGTCGCCCTCGACGGCTACCGCCGGACGATGGAGAAGGGCCTGTCGGAGGGCGTGGCCGGCTACCGCGCCATCGGCTACATCGACTTCGCCGGCGGGAACCTGCCGTGGCAGGAGTGGGTGAAGTACGAAGCCGCCGTCAACAGGGTCTTCCACGACTTTCCGTTCCGCACGATCTGCCCCTACGACATCTCGCAGCTTCCCGAGTCCATCACCGACCCGCTCATGCGCACGCACACCGGCCTGGTCGGTCCGGGCGGCACGCGGCCCAACGAGCGGTACGCCGACCCCGAGGTGCTCCTCGCCGAGGAGGCGCTGGCCACGCCGCCCCACCCGCTGCAGTCCTCGGCGCCGCGGATGGTGCTCCAGCCCGGCGACGACCTCCGCGAGCTGACCCTCGAGGTCTACGCGGCGACGATGTTCACCGACCTGCCCCCGCGCAAGCTCGACGACTTCGTCTCGGCCGTGGCCGAGGTCGTGGCGAACGCCCACCGGCACGGCGGGGAGCCGGTGCGGCTGCGCCTGTGGGCCGCCGAGACCGCGGTCGTGTGCACGGTCAGCGACGGCGGCCCGGGCATCACCGACCCGCTGCTCGGCCTCGCCCGCCCGGACCACCCCTCCCTGGGGCTCGGATTGTGGGCCGCCCGCCAGCTCGTCGACATCCTCGACTACGGGCACGGGCCCGAGGGCTTCACCGTCCGCGTCGCCGCGTTCCACTGACGGTCGCCGCGGGGCATGCCGCCGCTGCTGCGGGGGTACGCCTGCACCTATGAGCGAGACCCTGCGGGACCTGGCCAGGAAGCACGCCGACCACACCCGAGGGCGGGTGGCCGACGAGGCCCGGCAGTACGACGACCGGGGCGAGGTGCCCCTGCCCGGGTACGCCGGAAGCCTCACCGCCTTCGCCCTCGCCGTGACCGCGGTGGCCGCCACCGGGCGCAGGAGCGGTGGGGGGCTCCCCGAGCGTTACGACCTCGCCGACATCGCGTTGGGGGCGCTGGCCACCCACAAGTTCAGCCGCCTGGTGTCCAAGGGGTCGGTGACCAGCCCGATCCGGGCGCCGTTCACGGAGTTCGAGGGGGCGGCCGGGTCGGCCGAGCTCAACGAGCGAGCTCGCGACGGACGGGTTCGGCACACCGTCGGCGAGCTGTTGACCTGTCCCTTCTGTCTCGGCCAGTGGGTCGGCACCGGCTACGTCGCCGGGCTCGCGCTCGCCCCCCGGCCCACCAGGGCGTGGGCGGCGGTGTTCGCCGTCACCGGGATCTCCGACACGCTGCAGCAGGTGTACGCCCGGCTGCGTGACGACTGACCCCGGCGGTTACGCAGAGCGCCGCATCGGCACGTGGGGGATGCCGTCCTCCACGAACTCCTCGCCGCACGGCGTGAACCCGAGGCCGGCGTACCACCCGACCAGGTAGGACTGCGCGTCGAGCCGGCACGGCCGGCCCTCGGCCACCTCCAGCGCGGCATGCATCAGTCGCTCGCCCAGCCCATGACCGCGGTGGGTGGACGCGACGAGCACGCGGCCGATCCGGAACTCGGCCGGGTCCTCGAGCACGCGCAGGTACGCCACCGGAGCGCCGTCGTCCTCGAGCCACAGGTGACGGGTGCCCGGCTCGAGGTCGCGGCCGTCGAGCTCGAGATAGGGGCACTCCTGCTCGACCACGAAGACCCGCTCGCGCAGCTGCCACAGGAGGTAGCCGGTGAACGCGTCGATCTCGGTGAAGGTGGCGGAGCGGAGCGGGAGCACCTGCTCATTCTTCCCCAGGCGATCCGGCCGCAGACAGATCGGGCTTCCCCTTCGTCGTCAGGGCCGCCAGGGCGGGGCGAGAAAGTCGTCCAGCTCGGCAAGAGCCCGTCGTGCCTCGGGCACCGGCAGGATCGGGTAGACGTGGATCAGGCCCGGCTCCTCGACGTACCGCAGGTCCCAGCTCTGCTCCGCAGCGCGGTCGGCCAGGTGCCGGCACTGCGGCTGGAGCAGGTCGCGCGTGCCGCACCACATGAGTCCCGGCGGCAACCCCGTGAGGTCGCCGTGGAGCGGGCTGAGCTCCGGCCGGGTCACGTCGTCGCCGCCGGCCCACCAGCGGCCGAACGCACGCAGCCTCGAGAGGTGCAGCCACGGGTCGCGCAGGGCCGCCTCCTCGGTGCCCGCGACCGTGCACGTGAGGTCCACCCAGGGCGAGACCAGCAGGAGTCGGGCCGGCTGCGGGCCGGGGCGCGCCACGAGGGTCCGGGCGAGCCCCAGGGCGAGACCGCCACCGGCCGAGTCGCCGGCGATCGCCACCCCGGCGGGCGACTCGATGGCGAGCTGCTCGAAGAGTCGGACGAGGGCGTCGTGGGAGTCGCGCCAGGTGTGCTGCGGGGCGAGCGGGTAGGACGGCAGCACGACCCGGGCGTCGACATGGCGGGCGAGCCGCGCGGCGTACCGCCAGTGGACCCGGTCCTCCGGTTCCACGTAGCCACCGCCGTGCAGGTACAGCACCGTGCGCTGCGGGTCGGTGCCGCGGACCCGCAGGTCGTGGACCGGGAACGGCGCCGGGAGCCGGTCGACCTGCACCCCTCGGAGCCGGGGCGGACGCGAGGCCGGGGCAGGGGCGGCGAGCTTCTCCGCACGGAACCGGTCCTCGTCCTCGACGGGTGCGCCACCCCGGATGCGGGGTACGACGGTCGCGAGGACCTGGTGCTCGAGGCTGGGCATGTGCTCCCCTCGGTGACGGTCGCCCCGAGGCTACCCGAACCGCGCCGGGCGACCCCCGGCGTCCGGTGTAGCCTGGCCCCGGAACGACAGGGGAGCGCCGCCCGGCGCTGAGAGTGCGGAACGGCCGCAGACCCTCGAACCTGATCCGGCTAGCACCGGCGAAGGAAGTCGAGTCTCGATCGCACGTCGCGATCCCCTCCTGGAACCTCGGGAGATTCTCATGTCATACATATCCACGACGACCCGCCGCCGCGGGCGCCGTACCTCCACCACGCTCGCCACGGTGGGCCTCGCGCTCACGCTGGGCGGCTGCTCGCTCGGCGGCACGACCCCCGGCGAGGAGACGGCCGAGACGCCGTCCGGCGACGCGTCTCGTCCGGCGGAGACCGGGCCGGTGGTCGTCGCCACCCACGAGTCCTGGGCCCTGCCCGACGAGCTGCTGGCGCGGTTCACCGAGGAGACCGGCTACCGGGTCGACGTGCAGGCCGCGGGTGACGCCGGCGCGCTGACCAACAAGCTCGTGCTGACCAAGGGGTCGCCGATCGCCGACGTCGCCTACGGCGTCGACAACACGTTCGCCTCCCGCGCCGTGAGCGAGGGCGTCTTCGCCGACCACGAACCCGCCGACCAGCCGGCCTCGGCCGACGAGCTCGAGCTGCCCGACGAGGCGGGGGCCGCCGCGCTCACCCCCGTCGACTACGGCGACGTGTGCGTGAACGTCGACGACGTGTGGTTCCGCGAGAAGGGCATCGAGCCGCCACGCACCCTTGCCGACCTCACCGAGAGGACCTACCAGGACCTCCTCGTCACCCCCGGCGCCACGACCTCCTCACCGGGCCTGGCCTTCCTGCTCGCGACGATCGCGGAGTACGGCGAGGACGGGTGGCAGCAGTACTGGGAGGAGCTGATGGCCAACGGCACCCGGGTCACCTCGGGGTGGACCGACGCCTACACCGTCGACTTCACCGCCGGCGGTGGCGGCGGCGACCGGCCGATCGTCGTCTCCTACGCCTCGTCGCCGCCGTTCACCATCCCCGAGGGCAAGCGCCGGCCGACGACGAGCGCGCTGCTCGACACGTGCTATCGCCAGGTGGAGTACGCCGGTGTGCTCCAGGGCGCCTCGAACCCCGAGGGCGCGAAGGCGTTCGTGGACTTCCTGCAGAGCCAGGAGGTTCAGGCGGCGCTTCCGGACAACATGTACGTCTTCCCCGTGGACGACTCCGTCGAGCTGCCCGAGGTCTGGGCCCGCTGGGCGAAGACCCCGCAGGACCCGCTGCTGGTGGACCCCGCGACCGTCGCGGACCGGCGTGACGACTGGCTCACCACCTGGGGAGAGATCACCACCCGGTGAGCAGGTCGGGAGGGACGCGGCTGTGGGCCATCGCGCTGGCGGTGGTCCCCCTCGCCTTCCTCTCGGTCTTCTTCCTTCTTCCCCTCTCCGGCATGCTCGCCCGGGGGTTCTGGGTCGACGACGCCCTGGACCTCAGTGGTCTCACGGAGACATTGGCTCGGCCGCGGGTGCACCGCGTCCTGTGGTTCACGGCCTGGTCGTCGGTCACCGCCACGGCGGTCACGGTGCTGCTCGGCCTGCCGGTCGCCTACGTGCTCTACCGACTCGACTTCCGCGGCCGGCAGGCACTCCGGGCGATGGTCGTGATGCCGTTCGTGCTGCCCACGGTCGTGGTCGGCGTCGCGTTCCGGACGCTGCTCGCCCCGTCCGGCCCGCTCGGGTCCCTCGGGCTCGACGGCAGCTCGGTGGCCATCCTCGCGGCGATGGTCTTCTTCAACCTCGCGGTCGT
Organism: Nocardioidaceae bacterium UBA4001; assembly: GCA_002384855.1. Classification (GTDB taxonomy): domain Bacteria; phylum Actinomycetota; class Actinomycetes; order Propionibacteriales; family Nocardioidaceae; genus Nocardioides_C. Next base: position 64,010 of record DGBP01000042.1, read on the forward strand.
CGTGCGCACCGTCGGCGGCCTGTGGGAGAGCCTCGACCACCGACGTGAGGACGCTGCTGCGGCGCTCGGAGCCTCGCCGGCCCAGGTGTTCCGCACGGTGACCCTGCCGGCCCTGAAGCCGGGGATCGTCTCCGCGACCACCGTGGTGTTCCTCTTCTGCTCCACGGCCTTCGGGGTCGTGCTCACGCTCGGCGGGTTGCGGTACGGCACCGTGGAGACCGAGATCTACATCCTGACCACCCAGTTCCTCGACCTCCGCGCGGCAGCGGTCCTCTCCGTGCTGCAGGTGCTGGCGATCGTCGTACTCCTGCTGCTGGCCGGGCACACCCGGGCCCGGCGGTCCCAGGCGCTGGAGCGGACCGGCGCCCGGTCCCGGGTCAGGCGGCCGGGGCGCGGGGACCTGCCGGCGATCGCCACGACCGCGCTCGTCATGGCCTTCGTCGCTGCACCGCTGCTGACTCTGGGGGCGCGCTCCCTGCGCCAGGGCGACGGGTGGGGGCTGGACAGCTACCGGAGCCTGGGTACGACGGGCGAGGGGACCGCTCTGCTCGTGCCTGTCACGACCGCCCTGGAGAACTCGCTTCGCACCGCCGTGGACGCCACCGTCCTGGCGCTCACCCTCGGTGTCCTGGTGGCGTTCCTCGTCTCACGGCCGACCCGGACCGCGGGCGAGCGCCGTGGGCGGGCCCTCCTCGACGGGCTGTTCATGCTGCCGCTGGGCGTATCGGCGGTGACCATCGGCTTCGGCTTCCTCATCACCCTGGACCGGCCGCCCCTGGACCTGCGCTCCTCGCCGTTGCTGGTGCCGGTCGCGCAGGCGATGGTGGCCCTGCCGCTCGTGGTCCGCGCTCTGGTGCCCGTGCTCAGGTCGATCGACCCGAGGCAGCGGCAGGCGGCCGCGACCCTGGGGGCCTCGCCGGTGCGGACGCTCCTGGTCGTGGACCTCCCCGCCGCCTGGCGGCCGGTCCTCGCGGCGGCGGGGCTCGCGTTCGCGGTCTCGCTCGGCGAGTTCGGGGCGACCAGCTTCCTCGCGCGGTCCGACCGGCCGACGCTGCCGGTCGTGATCTACCAGCTGATCTCCCGCCCCGGCGCGGAGAACTTCGGGATGGCGCTCGCGGCCTCCGTCGTCCTCGCCGTGGTGACCGTGACCGTGATGGGCGTCGTGGAGCGGCTCCGCGTCGGATCGATGGGATCGTTCTGACATGCTCACCGTGCGCGACCTGACCGTCCGCTTCGACGGGGTGACCGCTGTCGACGACGTGTCGCTCGACCTGCCGACCGGCGAGGTGCTCGCCGTCCTCGGGCCGTCGGGGTGCGGCAAGTCCACCCTGTTGCGGGCGGTCGCGGGCCTCGAGGTGCTGTCGGCCGGCTCCGTCGCCTGGGACGGCCACGACCTCGTCGGTGTCCCCACCCACAGGCGTGGGTTCGCGCTGATGTTCCAGGACGGTCAGCTGTTCCCGCAGCAGACGGTGTCGGCCAACGTCGGCTACCCCCTCAGGCTTCGAGGGACCGGGCGGGCCGACGTGGGTCGCAGGGTCGGCGAGCTGCTCGAGCTGGTCGGGCTGCCCCGGCAGGGTGACCGGCTGCCCTCCGAGCTGTCCGGTGGCGAGCGGCAACGGGTGGCGCTGGCGCGTTCGCTCGCCGCCGACCCCCGGCTGCTCCTGCTCGACGAGCCGTTGTCGGCGCTCGACCGCGAGCTGCGCGAGCGGCTGGCCGTGGACCTGCGCAGCATCCTCCGGGAGGCCGGGACGACCGCCCTGCTCGTGACCCACGACCACGACGAGGTGTGGACCGTGGCGGACCGCGTGGCCGTGATGCAGGCCGGGCGGATCCTCCAGGCCGGGACCCTCGACGAGGTGTGGCGGCACCCGGTCAGCGGGGAGGCGGCCCTGCTGCTCGGCTACCCCTCGATCCTCGAGGGGCCGCCGGCCGAGCTGTTCGCCCGGGCCGGCGAGCACGAGGACCCCTCGTCGGTCTCGGCCATCGCCCTGCGCCGGTCGGCGTTCCGCGTCGACTCCTCGGGACCGCTCGCCGGCCGCGTCGTGTCGGCGAGCCTCACGCCCGACGTCGTACGCCTGCGGGTCCAGGTCGACGGCCTCGGGCTGATGCATGCGGTCGCCGCCCACGACGCCGACGTCCGCATCGACCACCAGGTGCGGCTCGGTGTCGATCTGGCGCGGACCGCCGTACTCCCACGGGCTTCTCCTGCCCGGGGGACGGGCACAGCCGTTCGTTAGACTCCGCGGTTGTGAAGCGGCGGGCGTACGGGCTCCTGGTGGGAGTCGCACTGATGACGGGTCTGCTCGCCGTCATCGTCGGCCGCCAGCTCGGTCTGCCGATCAAGGACCCCGAGGGCTTCCTCGGGCCGGCCTGGGTCCGGCTGCCGGCGCTCGTGCTCGGGGCGTTCCTCGCCGACATCGTGCCCCGCGCCGCCTGGCGCGCCCGCGGAAGCTGGCGGGACTTCTGGAGCGAGTCCCGGTCGATCGTGCGCGAGCACTGGACGCGTGAGCGCGTCGAGCTGGTGGTGATCGGCCTCGCCGGCTTCTACGTGACGTACGTCGGCTACCGGAACCTCAAGAACTTCCTGCCCTTCATCCGCGAGGGCACGCAGGACCCGCTCCTCAAGGCGGTCGACGAGGCGCTGCTGTTCGGCCACGACCCGGCCGTGCTGCTGCACAGCGTGCTGGGGGAGGGGGTTGCGGCGCACGTCCTGTCGTTCATCTACCTGCTCTACCTGCCGCTCGTGCCGATCTCGGTCGTCGCCTGGGTGGTGTGGTCGCGCAACATCAGCTACGGCTACTGGTACGTCACCGCGAACGTCCTCGGCTGGGCCCTCGGCACCGCCAGCTACTACGCGATCCCGTCGCTCGGACCCGCCTTCTACTACGTCTGGCTGTACTCCGGGCTCGAGAACACCGGGGTCACGCAGCTCCAGGACTCCCTGTTCTACGGGCGATCGGCGGTGCGCTTCGACCCGTTCGGCTCCGAGGGCGTCCAGAGCGTCGCCGGCTTCGCTTCCCTGCACGTCGCGATCACGCTGATCGCCGCGCTCGTCGCGCACTACACGGTGCGGCACGCGTGGATCCGGTGGAGCCTGTGGGTCTTCTTCGTGCTCACCGTGATCGCGACGATCTACTTCGGCTGGCACTACATCGCCGACGACATCGCCGGCGCGCTGATCGCCGTGGTGGCCGTCTACATCGGCGGTCTGGCGACCGGGCAGAAGTTCGAACGACATGGTCGGTCGTCGCATCCGACGACCACCACCGCGGAGGTCCCGGTCGAGGAAGCCGCCGGCGCGTAGCTGCGTCTTCCGCCCCTCGTGCCGAAGTTTTACTCGGGAACCTCCTTGTTTGTCCGAAATGGTCGGAGGTCTTCCCTACTCTCGGTTCTCAGGGAACGTGTCGCTTGGGGAAGCGGCACAGCCGGCGGGGGGCCGGCCCGTGAATCTGGCCCGCGAGGGCTGGGGGGAGTCAATTCGTCATGTCGATGTACATCGGCGTGCGCTCGAGCGCACCCAAGTTCCAGGGATCCACGCTTCGTCGGGCGGGGGCGATCGGCGTTGCCGTGCTGCTGACCACCGGTTTCGGCATGGCTTCCGCCCAGGCCACGCCGGGTGGTGGGTCAGACAAGTCCAGCGAAGACTGGGTCGAGATCTGCCACAAGAACGGCAAGTCCGGCTGGGTCACCAAGCTGGTCCGCGAGGTAGCGAGTGGCAACGAGGAGTCTCTGAGCCGCCACCTGGAGCACGGCGACCACCTCGGCGCCTGCACGGGTGAGGAGCCCGATCCCGGTACCGACCCGGGTACCGGTACTGACCCGGGCGCCGACCCGGGTACCGGTACCGACCCCGGTACCGGTACTGATCCGGGCACCGATCCGGGCACCGACCCGGGTACCGGTACTGACCCGGGCGCCGACCCGGGTACCGGTACTGACCCGGGCACCGACCCCGGTACCGGTACTGACCCGGGCACCGACCCCGGTACCGGTAGTGACCCGGGCACCGATCCGGGCACCGACCCGGGTACCGGTACTGACCCCGGTACCGGTACTGATCCGGGCACCGACCCGGGTACCGGTAGTGACCCGGGCATCGACCCGGGTACCGGTACTGATCCGGGCACCGACCCCGGTACCGGTACTGACCCCGGCACCGATCCGGGCACCGACCCCGGTACCGGTACTGATCCGGGCACCGATCCGGGCACCGACCCCGGTACCGGTACTGATCCGGGCACCGATCCGGGCACCGACCCCGGTACCGGTACTGACCCGGTGGACCCGGTGGACCCGGCTGAGGAGGCGGTCGTCGACGAGGACAGGACGCCCGTGGACGAGATCCTCGACACCGACCGGATCCTCGGTGACGACAAGGCCGAGCGGGCCGGCACGGCCAACCGAGCGCCGGCGAGGGCGAACCCGACGACGGGCGCGCTGCCCCAGACCGGTGCACCCGAGCTCCTGGCGTTGCAGTCCTTCGCCGGACTGCTGATGGTCCTCGCCGGGGCGATCGCCCTACGCCGACGCCGGGCCTCCTGACCTGGGTCCGCCCCGACATCCCAGCGGGGCGGCTCGGGGAGCTGGTTCTCGTTCTCTTCCTCCCAGGGGGGCGGCAGCCGGCTCCAAGCCGACAGCCACGACAGTTCCTGTCGTGGCTGTCGTGCTGTCTGGCAAGGTCTGATCCTCGGCCACGCCAGTGGTCATCTGTTGCACATCCGGGAGGCAGAAATCTGCAACAGATGACCATTTCGTGAGCGAGCGGAGCACGAATTACAACCTTGTAGTTTGTCAAGCCGACACGCCGTGTGACCAAAGTTTTTAATGAGGAAAGTGTTCCCTTTGGGGCTGGAGAGGTCTAGCGTCACTCGGGACGACGCTGCTCGGGCAGCTCGTCGGCTCCCGCCCCGGCTGGCTTGGGAGGGCCGGCGGTGGGCGGGACGGACAGGGAACCAGCGTCCGCGAGCCCTTCGGGGATGGGGCTCGCGGACACTCTCGAGAGGGACTCCGATGGGCAGCGGTCGACGTGCTGGTCGCCGGGCGGCGGGGTCTCTGCTGGTGTCCACGGTGCTTGCAGCCCCCCGCCTCGGCGCCCGGGCAGGCGCCCCTGCCCACGACGCCGGACCCGGCACCGGAGTCCCGGCCCGAGCCCGCACCGCGACCCACCCAGACCCCCGCCCCCGCCCCCGCCCCCGCCCCCGCCCCGGCCGCGGCCCCGGCTGATGCCGCCCCGGCCGCTGTCGGCGCGCGCTACGCCGGACTCGACGGGCTGCGCGCGATCGCCGTGGCGCTCGTCGTCGCATATCACCTCTTCCCCG
>DGBP01000015.1 GCA_002384855.1 Nocardioidaceae bacterium UBA4001
ACACCACTCCAAGGGGCACGACCATGAGCAGAGCTGATCGCTGTGAGGTCGCCGTGATCACGGCTGCTGCCGGACCCACCCGCAGTGCTGATCCTCATCAACTTCGACACCGCCGCCGACGTCATCGAAGCCATCGAGGCCGGGGCGGCCGGCTACCTCCTCAAAGACGCCGCGCCCCAGCACATCACGGCCGGATCCGGGCAGCCGCTGCGAGACCGCGCTCGCGCCCTCGGTCGCGACCAGGCTGTTCGCGCGCATGCAGCCACACTCGGCCCTGAGCGCCCGTGAGCTCGAGGTAGTCGTGCTTGTGGCGGCCGGGGACAGCAACATCGCACGTCGGCTTCAGCTGGGCGAGACCACCGTCAAGTCCCACCTCGCGGGCCTGCCAAGGAACAAGGGCCGCAGGTTCATATCGCTTCTGGACCGACCTGAGCACATGCTGGAGACCCTGACCGAGGCTCAGGGCGGGATCGACCCTCTCCGCCACGGACCTGCGGGACGGGGTCGAGCGGGAGATCCTGAGGTCGCGCCCGCTGCTGAGCAACACGCCCCGCCCCCTGACACGCGGGACCGAAGCTGCACCACTGTAGGAACCGTTGCCTGACTCCGAAGGTCAACGGGGGAGGGGAGGTCACGTCCTCCGCTAATCCGACTCGTGGGCCGCCCCGCCGTCGTCGGGCAGCAAGGTGCGATAGACCGCGAGCAGTGTCTGCTTCGCCTGTTGCGTCAGTCGTGGATCGGACTTGATCGCGGCCTCGACCGCCGACCCCTCGTGAGTCGGCGCGTCTGCCTCCTCGTCCAGCAGCCCTGCCTGGGTGAGCAGCGACTCCGCGGAGAGGTTGAGTGCGCGGGCGATCGACTTCAACACCCGAACCGAAGGCTGGTGCATGCCGCGCTCGATCTGGCTCAGGTACGGGTTGGACACTTCGGCGAGCTCCGCCATCTGCCGCAAGGACAGGTCGGCCAACTGACGTTGAGTTCTGATGTAGGCGCCGAGGGACTCGAGCTGCGGCGTCCAAGGATCCTTCACAGCGACCACCTCCTGCCTGGTGTGCACGTCCTGGACATGCACAACATACCAAGCGACCGCAAACACCTTGACGCATCGAGCAGATGCTGCATATAGTTTGCAGGGTCGTCAGTTCACACAGCGAATGGAGCAGGAAGATGGCAGACACGCAGACGTACGTCCAGAAGGTCTCCGACCAGGTGCTCGACACCGTGCGCACCGCGCAGGCCGCGACGCTGAACACCCTCGGGTTCTGGGCGCAGGCCACCCAGGCGGTTTCGTCGCAGTTGGCGCCCCAGGCGTCGAAGTGGGCCGAGAAGGTGCCGCAGCCCTCTGTCCTCGTGGACGAGGTGTTCGACGTGGTCGAGAAGGTGGTCGCCAACCAGCGCGAGTTCAGCCACAAGCTGATCTCGGCGACCACGCCGGCCGTGTCCTCCGTCGCCGAGGCGGGTCCGGCGGCGGCAAAGAAGAAGTAGCGAGTGCCTCGATCCCGTCGAGGGGTCGCCGACAGCCCGTCGGCGGCCCCTCGTTGCGTCCTGTCCCGCGGCGAAAAGGAGTGGCGCCGGTCTTCGCCGTGGTGCACCACCTGAAAGGAAGATCCGATGCCTGAGATGCGTGGACTGAGGAAGCGCTCGCTGGAAGTTCGCGTGGGCGAGCATACGGTCACGGTGACGTTGCAGGGCGAGGAGGAGGGGGCTGTTCCCCTGCTGATGTGTCACGGTGTGGGTCTGGACCAAAGGCGGTGGGGCGAGTTCCGGAACCAGATCCCGCGGGCCACCATCGCCTTCGACGTGCAGCCCGAGCACCTGGGCAGGTGGCCGTCGATCCCGCAGTACGCCCGCTTCGTGAGCCGGGTGATGGACCGGCTCGGCATCGAGCGGTACGACGTACTCGGCCTCTCCTGGGGAGGGGTCACCGCTCAGCAGCTGGCCCTGACCCAGCCGCGGCGGGTGCGTCGTGCGGTCCTCGCCGGAACCAGCCCCGGCTTCCTCTCGGTGCCCGTGCACCCGGTGACCGTCGCGAGCTTCATGCATCCCGACCGCAGCGAGGCCAACCGGGAGCACCTGATTCGTCGGGTGTACGCCGGTGACTTCGTCCACCGTCCCGAGCTGCTCACCGAGCTCGGCCTGGTCCGTGAGGTCGACGCGTCGGCCTACCGCCGGCAGCTGCTGGCGCTGCTGGGGTGGACCAGCGTGCCGTTCCTGCCGACCCTGAGGCAACCGACCCTGATCCTTCACGGCGACGACGACCCCGTCTTCCCTCTGGCGAACGCCTGACTGATGCACCTGCTCGTCCCACGGTCCCGGCTGCAGGTGATCCAGCGCGGGGGCCACATGTTCCTGCTGAGCAGGCCGGAGCAGAGCGCCCGCGCGGTGACGGAGTTCCTCGAGGCGGGGGACTGAGCCCCTCCCGCCGCCGGTCACCAGGCGTAGAAGCCCTGTCCCGACTTGCGGCCCAGGTGGCCCAGGGCGACCTTCTCCCGCAGGATCGCCGGCGGGGCGAACCGCTCGTCGACCTCCCGAGCAAGATGCTCGGCAATGGCCAGGCGTACGTCGAGCCCCACGATGTCGCTGGTCCGCAACGGGCCGACGGGGTGCTTGTAGCCGAGTTCCATGGCGGTGTCGATGTCCTCGGCCGTCGCGACCCCCTCCTCCAGCATCCGCATGGCCTCGAGAGCGATCGCGACGCCCAGCCGCGAGGACGCGAAGCCGGGGGAGTCCGTCACGGTGATGGCGGTCTTGCCGAGAGCCTTGACCCAGCCGTCGGACAGGTCGACGAGATCGGCCGCGGTCTTCGCGCCGACGACGATCTCGACGAGCCGGCTCGCCGGCACCGGGTTGAAGAAGTGCAGACCGATGAAGCGCTCGGGACGGCTCAGGGTCGACGCCAGGTCGTCCACGGACAGGCTCGAGGTGTTGGTGGCGACCCAGGTCCCGGAGGCGGCGTCCTCGATCGCTGCGAGGACGGTCCGCTTCAGGTCCGTCTGCTCGGGAACCGCCTCCACCACCAGGCCACACTCCGCGAGGGCCGACGGCGACGTCGACAGGGTCAACCGCTCGAGGACGGGTGCTGCACCCTCGGCCAGGTGACCCCGCTCCGCCGCACCGCCCAGCGAGGTCTCGACCCGCTCCCGGGCGGCCACGGCGGCCTCCTGCGACGACTCGATGACGGTGACGCGGGCGCCGGCGACGAGGAACGCGTGTGCGATCCCGGCGCCCATCTGGCCACCGCCGTACACGCCGACATGCTCGGGCAGGGTCATCTCTTGTTCCTCTCCAAGAACGCGGTCATGCGTGCCTGTTTCTCCTCGGTCTCGAACAGGACGGCCTGGGTCAGGTCGTCAACGTACGGGTGTGCGTCTCGAGGTGCATGGAACGCCGCCTTCGTGAGCCGCACGGCCAGTCCGGCCTGCCGGGCGATCCGATCCGCCCAGCGGTTCCCGGCCTCCAGCAGGGCCTCCGGCTCCGCGAGCTCGTTGAGCAGGCGCAGGCTCAGCGCCTCCTCGGCATCGAGGACCCGACCCGCCAGGAGGATCTCCTTGGCCGCCGGCTCTCCGACGAGCTCCTTCAGCCTCCACGTGGCACCGGCGGCCGCGATGATGCCGAGGCCGGGCTCGGGGTTGCCGATGCGGACGCGGGGAGTGCCGATGCGGACGTCGCAGGCGTAGGCGAGCTCCGCACCGCCGCCGAACGCGTACCCGTCCAGCAGGCCGATCACGGGCATCGGGAGCCGACGGATCCGGTCGAAGAGCCCCGAGTTGATGCCGCGCAGGGCGTCGTCCCGTCGCCGTTCGCGGAGCTGGGAGATGTCGGCGCCGGCCGCGAAGTTGCCACCCCTGCCACCGAGGAGCAGGACCCGGGGGACGCGCTCCAGGAGGTCGCACACGCCGTGGAGCTCGGTGACCATCTGGTGGTCGATAGCGTTGCGGACCTCTGGTCGTGTAAGGTGGACGACCACCCGGTCGGGCGCCTCGTGGACCTCCAACGTGGCCGTCATGGCAGGTCCCGGGCGGGTGCACCGGCACCGACAGGGCTACGCCGGTCGGGCTGGTAGGCGACGCCGCGACGGAGGACGTCGTCGGCGGCAGCGTCGTCCAGGCCGGACTCGACCAGCAGTGCTCGTGTGTGCTGGCCCAGCGCGGGCACGGATCCCATCGCAGCCTCGACGTCGCCGAAGGTCGCCGGCGGGAGGAGCGCCTCGACGGTCGCGTCCTCGATGGCGACGCTGCGCCACCGGTTGCGCGCGCGCAGCTGCTCGTGGTCGATGACGTGCGCCAGGCTCTTGATCTGCGCCGCCGGGATGCCGGCCGCGTCGAGTCGTGCGTCCAGCTGGCTGGTGCTCCACCGTCGGGTCCGGGCTCCCACCTCGGCGTCACACTCCGCCCGGTGCCGGACCCGCGCGACGTTGGTGGCGAAGCGCGGGTCGTCGGCGAGCTGGGGTGCCTCGAGCACCTGGGTGACCAGCGCACGCCAGCCGCTGTCGTTCTGCACGCCGATCAGGATCTCGCCGTCGCTGGTCGGGAACCTGTCGTACGGGGCGATCGCGCTGTGGCTGACACCCATGCGCGCCGGTTGGCTCCCGGTGTGCATCTGGGTGTAGAGCGCATGGCCCATCCACTCGACGGTCGCCTCCAGCATCGACACGTCGATGGTCGCGCCGTCGCCGGTCCGGAACCGGCGGAGGAGCGCCGCGACGACCGCCTGGGACAGGTACATCCCGGAGGCGATGTCGGCCGTGGGGATCCCCGTCTTGACCGGATCTTCGGGCGTCCCGGTGATCGAGATCAGCCCGGCCTCCGCCTGGATCAGCATGTCGTAGGCCTTGCGCTTCTCCAGCGGGCCGCCCGCGCCGTACCCGGACAGGTTGGCCACGACGAGATCCGGTCTCTCCGCACGCAGCTCCTCGGCACCCAGGCCCAGCCGTCCGGCGGCACCGGGTGCGAGGTTCTGGACGAAGACGTCGCCGGCCAGGACCAGCTGTCGAACGGCGGCGCGTCCCTCGTCGGTCTTGAGGTCGACCGCGATCGACTCCTTGCCCCGGTTCAACCAGACGAAGTGCGCTCCGGTGCCGTGCACGACGTGGTCGTAGCCGCGCGCGAGGTCGCCCCCGTCGATCCGCTCCACCTTGATCACGCGTGCGCCGAGGTCGGCCAGGTTGCGCGTGGCGAGCGGGGCGGCGACGGCCTGCTCGACGGCGACGACGGTGACCCCCGCGAGGGGGAGCATCACGAGGCCTTCTTGGCGGCGCGGACGAGGCCTCCGCCGATGATGAGGCGCTGGATCTCGCTGGTGCCCTCGTACAGGCGCAGGAGCCGGACGTCGCGGTAGATCCGTTCCACCGGCACCTCCCGCATGTAGCCGGAGCCGCCGTGCACCTGCACCGCGAGGTCCGCGGCCTTCCCGGCCATCTCGGTGCAGTAGAGCTTGGCGGCCGACGGCGCGATCCGGCGGTCCTCTCCGGTCACGTAGAGCCGGGCCGCCTCGCGGGCCAGCGACCGCCCAGCGAGGACGCCGGTCTGCTGGTCGGCGATCATCGCCTGCACCAGCTGGAAGTCGCCGATCGGGGTGCCGCCCTGCGTCGCCGACACGGCGTGTGCGAGGGACTCGTCGAGCGCGCGCTGGGCGGCACCGACGGCGAGGCCGGCGATGTGGATCCGGCCTCGCGCCAGGGAGGTCATCGCCGCGCGGTAGCCCACCTCGCCGTCCCCGCCCACGAGGGCCTCGGGTCCCACACGGACGCCGGTGAAGCTGACCTCGGCGGTCCGTGACCCCTCCTGACCCATCTTGGCGTCCTTGACGCCGACCTCGACGCCGGGAGTGTCCGCGGGCACGAGGAAGACCGAGATCCCGGTGCCGGCCCCGGATGCCGGGGCGGTGCGGGCGAAGACGACGAACAGCCCCGCCGTCGTTGCGTTGGTGATGAACTGCTTCGCGCCGTCGATCACCCAGCCGTCGCCGTCCGGTGTCGCGCTGGTCCGCAGGCCGGCAGGGTTCGACCCGGCACCGACCTCGGTCAGCGCGAACGACGCGACGATCTCGCCCGAGGCGATTCCCGGGAGCCACCGCTCCTGCTGCTCCTCGGTGCCGAAGCCGACCAGCACCTGGCCCGCGATGCCGTTGTTGGTGCCGAACATCGAGCGGAAGGAGAGCGAGGTGTACCCGAGGGCCATGGCGACCTCGACGTCCTGGACGAGGTCGAGACCGAGCCCTCCCCACCTCTCGGGGAGGGCGTACCCGAACAGTCCCATCTCGGCCGCCTGACGGCGCAGGTCGTCGGGGATCGCGTCGGTGGCCATGATCTCCAGCTCGCGTGGAACGACGCGCGTGCGCACGAAGTCGGTGATCTGCTTCAGGACGTCGGCGAAGACGTCGTCGGGGACCTCAGGGTTTCCGGTGTACATGCGGTCGACTATCGCCCCGGCGATTGATGCCTGTCCAATACCTGATTGCTCACTCGGTGATACCTTGTGCCAATGGATGTAGCCCAGCTGCGTGCCTTCCTCGCGGTCGCCGAGGAGCTCCACTTCCGTCGGGCGGCCGAGCGGCTGCACATGGCCCAGCCTCCGCTGACCCGTACCATCAAGCTCCTCGAGCGTGAGCTGGGCACGACGCTGTTCGACCGCAACACGCGATCCGTGTCGCTGACGCCCGCCGGGGAGGCCATGCTCGAGCCGGCCCGGGAGGTGTTGGAGGCGCTGCGGCGAACCGCCGACGCGGCCCGGTCCGCCGACCGCGGCGAGGTGGGTCTCGTCCGGATCGCGTTCGCCGGCGTCTCGACCCACCCGCTTGTCGCCGACCTTGCCCGCCACGTCCGGTCGACCCGGCCGGGGATCGAGCTGGAGCTGTCCAGCCAGAACTTCGCCCAGCCCGCCCTCCAGAAGCTGGCGAAGCGCGAGACCGACATAGCCCTCGGGCGCTGGGACGTGGTTCCGGACGGCATCGCCACGCGGGTGGTGATGGTGGACGGGCTCGTCCTCGCCGTGCCGGCCACCCACCGCCTCGCCGACGTCCACGAGGCGCAGTTCGGCGAGCTCGTCGACGAGCGCTTCGTCACCCTGCCCCCACACGAGGGGTCGGTCCTGGCCGACCGCCTCCGGCGCCTTGCGCAGGCCCGGCGCTTCGTGCCGGAGGTCGCCCAGGTGGCGCCCGACACGCAGACTGCGCTGGCGCTGGTCAGCGCAGGGGTGGGCTGCCTGCTCACGTTGAGCTCCGTGGCGACGAACCTCAGCGACCCACACGTCAGGTTCCTGCCCGTCGCGACGGGGGAGGAGGGGGACCTGCCCGACGTCCACCTGCGGGTGGCCTGGCGGGAGGACGAACGGGGCGCCGCCGTCCGTGCTGTCCTCGACATCCTGCTCGATCTCGACGAGGTGGCGCGCATCGACGCCGGTGACCAGGGCGACCCGACCCCTGCCTAGGGAAGCAGCGCGTCGTCCTCGATGCCGAGCGCAGTCAGCTTGCGCCACAAGGTGGTGCGGCCGATCCCCAGGAGGCTCGCCGCCTGCGACTTGTTCCCACCGCACTGCCGGAGCGCGGCGATGATCTCTGCTCGCTCGGCCGACTCGATCCGCGTCAGCGGACGGCGGTTCGCCGCCTCCCACATGCGCTCGGGGAGGTGGTAGGGGTTGACCGACTGGCCGGGCAGCTCGGCGGCGAGTCCGAGGAGCACCTGGCGCAGCTCGGCGACGTTGCCGGGCCAGTCCCAGCGCATCAGCACCTGCATGGTCGCCGTCGAGAGGACGGGCCGCTTCCGGGGCTCGACCTCCTGCAGCAGCGCCCCCACCAACGACGGGAGCTCCTGGCGCCGGCTCGCGAGCGCCGGCACGTCGACGTCGACGGCGACCTGCGACAGCATCCGGCGGACCGCCGCGGAACACCTGCTCAGGTCGGCGGTGAGCACCAGGCGGCCCGGGGTGGAGCCGTCGGCGAGGACCTTGACCTCCCTCACCTGCCGCGACTCGAGGTCCTCGAGGCGGCGAACCACGACCGCCCCTCCCTCGCCGAGGGCGTCGGCTGCCTCGCGCCGCCAGGCGTCGCGCAGATCGCCGCCCGTGAGGACCACGGGGCTGGGATGCCCCTCGCCGCGGAGCCACGCGCGCACGACGTGGAGCTTGCCGGCGCCGCTGGGCCCGGTCACCGCCACCGCACCGGCGTGACCTCCTGACCGTCGCTGCAGCTGGCGCACGTAAGGGTCGGGGGCCGGCTGGGAGCCGACCGCCGACCTCCTGGTCGACCTCGGCTCCTTGCGGTCGAGGATCTCGACGGCGAACGCCGCATCGTCGACGTCCTCGAGGCGGTGGGCCAGGACACGAGCCTGGAGTGCCTGGAGCTCGAGATCCAGGACGTGAGGACCGTCGTCCCAGTCCTGGGACTGCAACGACTCCCACAGCCGCGTGTGCATCTCGACGTTGAGGAAGGAGAGGCCGGTGACGTTCGTCATGACCGTGTCGCTGTTCAGCACGATAACCGGGCCCTTGGTGCGGTGCCGCTGGTAGCTCTGTCCGAGCGCGACCTCGCGCCGACCGAGAGTGGCGCGCAGGTTGTCGAGGATCTGCTGTGCTCCCTGTCGTGTCATGGCCAGCATGAGCATCTCGGCGGTGTCCACCGGGGCCGCCAGCGACAGCGAGCCGATGAGCCGGCCCGTCACGGGGTGGCGAATGCCGACACCGGCGCAGGCGAGGTCCTCGAGCGCCTCGTTGAAGTGCTCGGGGCCCCGCACGAAGACGGCGGCGTCCTCCTGGATCGGAGTGCCGAGTCCGTTGGTGCCGATGCTCTCCTCGGAGAAGTCGAACCCCTCGGCGGCACACCTGTCGTCGAACCTCGCCTGCTCCGTCTTGTCGGTGACGCGACGAGCGACGATCTGGCCGGTCCGGTCGGCCAGGAAGATCGCGGTTCCCATGTCGTGCAAGGTGTCCGCCAGGCGGTCCAGCACGGGGCGCGCGGCGCGGGCGAGCTCGCTGTCGGCGTCGAACTCGTTGACGAACCGGAATGCCTCGGAGGTCCGAGTGGCCCCGGCGCTGATGGAGCGGCGCCAGCTCCGGTCGATCTCGCCGGGGAGCCAGAGCGGCTGAGAGTCGACGCTGCGCAGCAGGCCCCGGGAGATCAGCGACTCCTTGGCGGAGCGGATCTCGTCGTCCTCGACGGGCAGGCGACGGGCGGCCTTCATCAGCCTCGCCGTCCCGTCGTTGTGACCATGCCCACAAGTATGTAACGGCGGTCACAGGAGAGGGAGGGCCGGAGCTCGGTTGTTCCATACCAATCAGCACCTGATTGATACGCCGGTGGCAACGCCGGACCGCACCCGACGCTGAGACGCGTGTCCGATCGGCCGCCTCCCGGCCGGCAGGGCAGCCGTGTTCCAGATCGGAACAGGTGCTCCCTGCTGCACCCGGCCTAGGGTCGCTGACCTCACCAGCACCGAAGGAACAAGCGATGACGAGCAAGCCAGGCTGGCGCAGGGTCTACGACACCGTCGAGCGTACCGTCGCGCCTCCGGCTGAGGTATTCGTCCGCAGTGGCGAGTTCGCCAAGCTGGCCGCCGCGGTCGTCGGCGTACGGCGAACCGTCGGCCGAGGCGTGAACGGCGCCACCGCCATGGCATGGCACCTGGTGAACCTGCCGGCCCGAAGCGACGTCCAGCGGCTTCGGGTGCAGATCGGCGCCCTCGACCGGGACGTGAGGCGGCTGTCGTCGCAGCTCGAGCAGTCCCGCACCAGCCGTGGGCGGAGTGATGAGCGGTGAGAGGGCCGACTGCCTCGGCGAACCCCGTCGAAAGGGTGCTGAACAAGGTCGGGCGTGCCGGGCTGCGCGCGCGCAACGGCGTTCGGATGGCCACGGGCGCGTCCCGGCCGGCGGTCGGGCAGACCCCCAAGGACGTGGTGTGGCGGCACGGGCGGAGCGAACTGTGGCGCTACCGGAGCGCCGCCAGCGATCCCAGCGACACCGCGCGACCACCGCTGCTCATCGTCTTCAGCATCTTCTCCCGCAGCTACATCCTCGACCTCCGCCCGGGCAACAGCTTCGTCGAACAGCTGCTCGCGGCCGGCTTCGACGTCTACCTTCTCGACTGGGGCGTGCCGGACGAACGCGATGCTGCCAACCGGCTCGAGGACTACGTCGACGACTACCTTCCCGTGGCGGTTGAGCGGGTCCGTGAGGTCTCCGGCGCCGACCAGGTGCACATGCTCGGCTACTGCTTCGGGAGTGTGCTGGCGCTGCTGTACGCCGCCCACCACCAGGACGCGCCCCTGGGCAGCCTGACGGTGATGACCACTCCGGTCGACCTCGACCATCTCGGTCCGCTGGGCAACGTGACCGGCGTCGGCGGCCTCGATGTGGGCGCATTGCTCGACGACGACGGCAACGTGCCTCCGCAGGTGATCTACCAGGCATTCAAGGCGTTGAAGCCGACCACGGCGGTGACTCAGTACGTCGATCTGTGGCAGGGACTCTGGAACGACGAGTACGTCGCGTCGTACCAGGCGATGATCGGCTGGGCGACCGACCACGTGCCGCTGCCGGGCGGGGTCGCCCGGCAGCTGGCCCAGATGATCCGGGACAACACCATCGTCAACGACCGGCTGGTGGTCGGCGGCGACCGGGTCTCCCTGGCCGACGTCACGGTCCCCTTCCTGACCGTCCTGGCCAACCGCGACCACATCGTCCCCGAGGCTGCAGCCGCCCCGTTGCTCGACCTGATCGGCTCGACGGACAAGCACGAGCTGCGTCTCGACGGAGGACACGTCGGTCTGCTGGTGGGTAAGACCGCGGCCAGGACCACGATCCCCACGATCATCGACTTCCTCCTCCGACGCAGCGAGGAGTCGTCACGCTCTGCAACCGAAGCCGATCCCGCACCTCACGACACCGTGGACGAACGATGACCAACCTCGCGACCATCCTCACCGACTCCGCCCGTCGGCACCCGGACCGGCCGGCGGTCCGGCTCGACGACGTGGTGCTCACCTTCGCCGAGCTCGACGAGCAGAGCGCCGTGGCCGCCGCCTGGCTGCTCGACCGTGGCGTCGAGCGGGGGGACCGGGTGGGCATCATGCTCCCCAACATCGTGCAGTTCCCCGTCCTCTACTACGCGGTGCTGCGCGCGGGCGCCACGGTCGTGCCGATGAACCCGCTCCTGAAGGCCGGCGAGATCGAGCACTACCTGCGCGACTCCGGCGCCCGGCTGGCCCTGGTGTCGCCACCTGCCGCACCGGAGGCGCGGGTGGCAGCGCTTGCCACCGGCACCGAGGTCGTCGTGGTCGACGACGACACCCCGGTGGGGACCCCTGGCCAGGAGGTCAGGTGGACACCCGCGCCGCGCGACGACCTGGACACCGCGGTGATCCTGTACACCTCCGGCACCACCGGGACGCCGAAGGGGGCCCAGCTCACCCATGCGAACCTGCGGCACAACTGCGCCGCGTTCGTCGGTCTGGTCGGCCTCTCCACCGAGGACGTGGTGATGGGCTGTCTCCCTCTGTTCCACGCCTTCGGCCAGAGCAACGGTCTCAACGCCGCCCTCGCGGCCGGTGCGTGCCTGACCCTGGTGCCGCGGTTCGACCCGACGGCGGTGCTGCGGCTCGTGGAGCGCGACCGCGTGACGGTATTCGAGGGGGTCCCGACGATGTACGTCACCATGCTCAACGCAGGGCCCGGCGTGGCGGACACCTCCAGCCTGGGACTGTGCATCTCGGGCGGCGCCTCCCTGCCGGTGGAGGTGCTCCGCGGCTTCGAGGACACGTTCGGGGCGCCGGTCCTCGAGGGCTACGGCCTGTCGGAGACCTCACCCACGGCCACCTTCAACCGGCCCGGCAGGACCAAGCCGGGATCGATCGGCGTGCCCATCGACGGTGTCGAGCTGAGGCTCGTCGCACGGGACGGCACCGAGGCGGCCCCGGGGGAGGTGGGGGAGATCGCCATCCGCGGTCACAACGTGATGAAGGGCTACTGGAACCGGCCCGAGGCAACGGCCGCGGCCATCGTCGACGGCTGGTTCCTCAGCGGCGACATGGCGACCCGCGACGAGGACGGCTTCTACTTCGTCGTCGACCGGAAGAAGGACCTGATCATCCGCGGCGGCTACAACATCTACCCCCGCGAGATCGAGGAGGTGCTCTACGGCCACCCGGCGGTGCTCGAGGCAGCCGTGGTCGGCGTACCCCACCCCACCCTGGGCGAGGAGGTCGCTGCGGCCGTCACCCTGCGTCCGGCCCACGCCGTCAGTCCCGAGCAGCTTCGCGAGTACGTCAAGGCTCGCGTGGCGGCGTACAAGTACCCACGCCACGTCTGGGTCGCGCCGGCCCTTCCCAAGGGACCGACCGGGAAGATCCTCAAGCGCGACATCGAACCGCCCGCGGACGTCGCGTCCTCCGTCCGGTCGCACCCGGTGCTGCAAGCCTCAGAAGCGAGCGGCGCCGGCCTCCTCCGCTGAGCGGACGTGCGCGACGATCTCGTCGATGAGCTGGGGCCAGAGGGGCTCGGGCAGGTTGTGCCCCATGCCCGGGATCACGACGAGCCGCGCCCCAGGCACCGCGTCGGCGGTCGCCCACGCGCCGTCGACCTGGACCAAGGGGTCGTCCTCGCCGTGGATGACCAAGGTCGGCACCCCCAGCTCGCGTAGCCCCTTCGTGCGGTCCGGCGACACGACGATCGCCGCGAACTGCCGCGCCACCCCGGCGGGGTCGTGCCCCCGAGCGAATGCTCGTCGAGCCGTCTCCGCGAGACGGGCCTCGTCGAGCGGGTAGCCGGGGGATCCGATCACCCGGTAGACCGCCAGGGACCGCGCGGCCGCCTGGTCGGCGTCGGTCGGCGGGGGCAGGAACAGCGCCGCCATCGCCTCGGGCCTCGCTGCGCCCACCTCCCGCGACGGCGTGGACATGATCGAGGTCAGGCTGCGGACGCGACCCGGGTGCCCGATGGCGAACTGCTGGGCAACCATGCCGCCCATCGAGGCGCCGACGACGTGCGCCGACCTCAGGTCGAGCGCGTCGAGCAGCCCCGCCGTGTCGCGTGCCATGTCGAGCAGGGTGTACGGCGGGGGGACCGACCGGTCGCCGCTGAGGAGAGCCGCCACGTCGGGTACGCCGGCCTCCGCCAGGTGCGTGGACAGCCCGATGTCGCGATTGTCGAAGCGGATGACGTGGAAGCCCTGCTCCGCGAGCCGGACGCAGAACGGATCGTCCCAACCGAGCATCTGGGTGGCCAGCCCCATGACCAGCACGAGCGGTGGGTCCGCGGGGTCACCGAAGGACTCGTAGGCGATCATCAGGTCGCCGACTGCTGCTCGCTCGGTCCGGTCCGTCATCGTGCGCTCTCCTCCACTGTGCCGTCCCCCGAGCCTGCCCGGAACCGGGCCGCGGGGCGTCCGGCGGTGATACCAGTCTCGTCACTACTGATGCTTTGGCGGTATAAGCACCCGACGCGTGCGCTCAGAGCACGGACCTCGGCCCTCACTGTTCGCCGGCGCAGACGAGGTGTTCCACATCGGAACAGGTTGTGCCGGACAGGCGCACCTAGTGTCGCTGCTCACATCAGCACTGGGGAAGGCGGGCAGGCCGCCGGCTGCGAGGAAGCCTCGTGAGCACAGACCCAGCCGTCCACGAAGGAAGTACCACCATGAGCGAGCAGCAGCCCGTCGCAGGAGCCGAGCAGGACCCGCTGAAGGACCTCTACACCGACTGGTCCGAGATCTTGGCCACGACGGAGAACCTCACGATCCGCCTGTTCCGCAGCATCTTCGACGAGTGGCACCAGCCCACGGCCGAGCCGACCGACGTGACCTACGCCGAGGACACCGTAGGCGGCGTGCCCGGCATCTGGTGCTACCCGAAGGGTGCCGACAAGTCCAAGGTGCTGCTCTACACCCACGGCGGCGGGTTCGCCGTCGGTTCGGCCTCCAGCCACCGCAAGCTCGCCGGCCACTTCGCCAAGGCGCTGGGCGTGACCTCCTTCGTCCTCGACTACCGCCGTGCTCCGGAGCACCCGCACCCGGCCGGCCTCGAGGACGCCGTGGCGGCGTTCGTGGCTCTTACCGAGAGCGGCGTCGCGCCGGAGGACATCACCACCATCGGCGACTCGGCCGGCGGAAACCTCGCCGTCGCCACCGCCCTGTCGCTCAAGGAGCAGGGCAAGCCGCTGCCCGGTTCGGTCATCGCGCTGTCGCCGTGGCTCGACATGGAGAACAAGGGCGAGACCCTGGTCACCAACGACGCCACCGACGCCCTGATCAGCGTCGGGCTGCTCGAGGGCATGATCGCCGGCGTCCTCGGCGACCAGACCAGCCCCACCGCGCCGCTCGCCAACCCGCTCTACGCCGACTACGCGGGCTTCCCCCGGCTCTACATCACCGCGGGCGGCGCCGAGTCGCTGCTCGACAACGCCACCCGGCTCAACGACCTGGCGGATGCAGCCGGCGTCGACGTCACCCTGTCGGTCGTCGAGGGCCAGCAGCACGTGTTCCCGTTCAACGCCGGCCGCACCGCCGCTGCTGACCACCAGATCGCCGCGATCGCCAAGTGGTACGCCGGCTGAGCCGGCGGCCGAACCGTTCCCGACTTCCCGACCCACCACACGGAGACAACGACATGACTACCCTGACGACCACGACCGGGTCCGGCCCCCACGGTGCTCGCCCTGTCGACTACGACGCCATCGTCATCGGCGCCGGTTTCGGCGGCCTCTACATGCTGCGCAAGCTCCGTGACGAGCTTGGACTGACCGTGCGAGCCTACGACCGTGCCGGTGGCGTCGGTGGCACCTGGTACTGGAACCGGTACCCGGGGGCCCTCTCGGACACGGAGGGCTTCGTCTACCGCTACTCGTTCGACAAGGACCTGCTCCAGGACTACGACTGGTCGACCCGGTACCTGAAGCAGGCCGACATCCTCTCCTACCTCGAGCACGTCGTGGAGCGCTTCGACCTGGCCAAGGACATCCAGCTCAACACCGGTATCGCGGCGGCCGTCTTCGACGAGACCACCAAGTCCTGGACCGTCACCACCGAGCAGGGCGAGACCGTCACCGCGACGTACGTCGTCACCGCGCTCGGCCTGCTGTCGAAGATCAACCTGCCCGACATCCCCGGTATCGACAGCTTCGCCGGAGACCTCATCCACACCGGCGCCTGGCCGGACGAGCACGAGTTCCGGGGCAAGCGCGTCGGGGTGATCGGCAACGGCTCGACCGGCCAGCAGGTGATCTCGGCCGTGGCCCCGGAGGCCGAACACCTGACCGTCTTCGTGCGCACCCCTCAGTACAGCGTGCCCGCCGGCGACCGGCCGATGTCCCCGGAGGAGGTCGCAGCGATCAAGGGCGACTTCGACTCGATCTGGGACCAGGTGCGCAGCTCCGTGGTCGCCTTCGGGTTCGAGGAGAGCACGGTGCCGGCGATGAGCGTCTCCGAGGAGGAGCGGCAGCGCGTGTTCCAGGAGGCCTGGGAGATCGGTGGGGGATTCCGCTTCATGTTCGGCACGTTCTGCGACATCGCCACCGACCCCGAGGCCAACGAGGCGGCCGCGGCCTTCATCAGGTCGAAGATCAAGCAGATCGTCAAGGACCCGGAGAAGGCCCGCATCCTCACCCCGACGGACCTCTACGCCCGCCGTCCGCTGTGCGCGAACAACTACTACGAGACCTTCAACCGGGACAACGTCTCCGTGGCTGACGTCAAGGAACACCCCATCGTCGAGGTCACCCCCGAGGGAGTGCGCACGGCCGACGGCAGGACCCACGAGCTGGACGTGCTGATCCTGGCCACCGGATTCGACGCCGTCGACGGGAACTACATGGCCATGGACCTCCGCGGCCGCGGTGGACAGTCGATCAACGAGGCGTGGGCGGACGCCCCGAAGAGCTATCTCGGGGTCACCACCACCGGGTTCCCCAACATGTTCATGATCCTGGGCCCCAACGGCCCCTTCACCAACCTGCCCCCGAGCATCGAGACCCAGGTGGAGTGGATCGGGAAGCTCGTCGCCGAGGCCGAGGGCCGGGGCGCCGCGGTCGAGCCGTCCGCAGAGGCTCAGCAGGGGTGGACCGAGCTCTGCCACACCATCGCCGACATGACCTTGTTCCCCAAGGTCGACTCGTGGATCTTCGGGGCGAACGTGCCCGGCAAGACCAAGACGGTGATGTTCTACATCGGCGGACTCGCCAACTACCGAGCGGAGCTCGCCGCGGTCGAGGCCGAAGGGTTCCGCGGGTTCGAGTTCGCCGAGGCCTCTCACCCGGCTCCGGCCTGACCCGACCCGGCGGTGGGGAGGAGAGCTCTCCTCCCCACCGCTGTGAGCACACCCGGGTCGCCGCACCCGACGACTCGAATCCGCACGACTCGACTGCGAGGAAACCATGCGAGCTTTCGCGATCTCCGAGGGCGGGAACCCCGAGCTCTCGGAGCTGGACCTGCCCACACCGACCCCGGAGGGCACCGAGGTGCTGCTGAGGGTGACCCGGTCCGGGGTCTGCCACACGGACACCCATCTGCGCGCCGGGTACTACGACCTGGGCCGGCGCGGGCACATGAAGCTGACCGACCGCGGTATTCCCTACCCGCTCGTGATGGGCCACGAGGTGGTCGGGGTGGTGGAAGCGGCCGGTCCCGGCGCCTCCGGTGTCGAGATCGGCAGCACCCGGCTGGTCTACCCGTGGATCGGCTGCGGTGAGTGTGCGGCGTGTCTGGGCGGGAGGGAGAACGCCTGCGCTCGGGGCCGCAACATCGGTGTGGCGCGGCCCGGAGGCTACGCCGACCACGTCGTCGTACCTCACCCGCGCTATCTGGTCGACATCGAGGGGCTCGACCCCAGCTGGGCGGCGACCATGGCCTGCTCGGGGCTCACCGCCTACAGCGCCGCGAACAAGGTTCTTCCCCTCCCGACGGAGGCCCCGGTGGTGGTGATCGGAGTCGGCGGCGTCGGGCTCACCGCGGTCGCCACCCTCAGTGCCCTGGGACACAAGGCAATCTGCGCGGTGGACATGTCCGAGGCGAACCTCGCGGCCGCCACGGACCTGGGTGCGTCCCTCACGGTCACCGCCGACTCCGAGGACCTGTCCAGGAAGGTGCTCGCGGCCATTGGTGGCCCCGTCGACGCGGTGATCGACTTCGTCAACAACGACCAGACCGCGTCCGCGGCGTTCGACATCCTGGTCAAGGGCGGGAGGATGGTGCAGGTCGGGCTGTTCGGCGGCGAGGTCACGATCCCCACCGCGCTGCTCGCGCTGAAGATGATCACGATCGAGGGGAGCTTCGTCGGCACGCCGGCCGAGCTCGAGGAGGTCGTCGACCTGGCGAAGCAGGCGCGCATCCCGCGCATCCCGGTGATCGACGCAGACCTGGACCTGGCCGGGGTCACGAGCTCGCTGGACCGGCTCACCGCCGGGGGAGTGACCGGCCGCATCGTCTTGAAGGGAGCAGAGCAGTGAGCAAGTACGCAACCGTCGACCCGACCACCGGATCGGTGGTCAAGCAGTTCGACACCATGACCGACGCCGAGGTCGACAGTGTCCTCGAGACGGCACACGCCGCCTACCTGACGTGGCGCCGCGTGGACCTCGCGGAGCGCACCGGGCTCCTGCAGCGGATCGCGGACGCATACCGCGAGCGCTCCGACGAGCTCGCTCTGCTGATGAGCACCGAGATGGGGAAGCCCGTCGCCCAGGCGAAGGGTGAGGTGGCTCTGGTCGCCTCAATCTACGAGTACTACGCCACCAAGGGGCCGGACTTCCTCGAGGACGAGCTGCTCGACATCGCGGGGAAGGGCACCGCGGTCGTGCGCACCGAGCCCATCGGGGCGCTCGTGGGCATCATGCCCTGGAACTACCCGCACTACCAGGTGGCCCGCTTCGTGGCTCCCAACCTTCTGCTCGGCAACACCATCTTGCTCAAGCATGCGGCGAACTGCCCGCAGCAGGCGCTCGAGATCGCCGAACTCATCTCGCAGGCCGGTGCGCCGGCAGGCGTCTACCAGAACCTGTTCGCCACCAACGAGCAGGTCGCGACGATGATCGCCAGCCCACTCGTCCAGGGGGTATCCCTGACCGGATCGGAGCGCGCCGGTCAGGCCGTGGGCAGCGTTGCCGGGGCGAACATGAAGAAGTGTGTCCTGGAGCTCGGCGGCTCTGACCCCTTCATCGTGCTCGCCGACGCCGACGTGTCAGTTGCCGCGCGCGAGGCCGCGACTGGTCGCTTCGCCAACGCGGGGCAGGCGTGCACCTCGTCCAAGCGGCTCATCGTCGAGGACGAGGTGTGGGACGAGTTCCTCGAGTCGTTCCTCTCCGAGGCACGGCAGTGGACCCTCGGTGACCCGTCGAGCAAGGAGACCAAGATGGGGCCCATGGCCTCGCTCACCGGGCGGACCGAGCTCGCGGCGCAGGTCGACGATGCCGTCGAGAAGGGTGCGACGGTCCACCTGGGCGGTGCGGTGCCCGATGGCCCGGGCGCGTTCTACCCGGCCACCGTGCTGTCGGGTGTGGACCCGACGATGCGTGCCTACCGTGAGGAGCTGTTCGGCCCGGTGGCTGTCCTCTACCGGGTGGACTCCGCCCAGCAGGCGGTCGCGGTCGCCAACGACTCCGCGTTCGGTCTGGGAGCCGCAGTCTTCGGTCGCGACGAGACGAGGGCTCGCGACGTGGCCGACCAGCTCGAGGTCGGAATGGTGGGGATCAACACGACGGTCAAGAGCGCTCCTGACCTGCCCTTCGGTGGGGTGAAGACCTCGGGGATCGGTCGCGAGCTCGGTCGGTTCGGACTCGACGAGTTCGCCAACAAGAAGCTCGTCCGAGGCCTCGCGACCTGACCCGTCTGGGCGGCCCGGCGTCGTAGGGCGGCTCGGCCGCCCGCGTCAGCCGCGAAGTCGCACGGACAGGCAGGTGACGCAGCCTTCGAGCTTCTCGAACTCCGTCAGGTCCACGGCGACGACACGGAGGCCCCGCGCCTCGAAGAGGCTCCGGGTCTGCGGTGCGCTGGTCGACATCAGTACCGTGTTCTCGTCGAGCAGGACGACGTGCGCGCCCGGTTCCTCGGGGACGGCGAGAAAACGAGACCAGACGGCCGGGTCGTCTACGAGCTCCTCGAACCCCACCACGGTTCCGTCGGGCAGGGCGGTGACCGCTGACTTCAGGTGCAGCACCTTCGTCAGCGGAACGCCGACCACGTGCGCGCCCAGCGGCTCGAGGTGGCCGGCGAGCTGGTCGGCCCCGGCCTGGTTGGTGCGTCCGCCCAGCCCGACCCACACTGTCCCGTCGTGCTTGAGCACGTCGCCGCCGTCCAGGGTTCCCGGTGCCTCGATGTGGGCGATCCGGTAGCCCATCTCGCGCAGCGTCTGCTCGGTCCCGGTTGTCTCGGGCTTCCGCTCGTCGGCGCCCGGGCGCGTGATGACGGCGAGGTCGCCGTACATGACGACGGTGTCCTCGACGAACACGGAGTCGGGGCAGTCGGGGGCCGGAGGGACCTCGACGGTGTCCCAGCCCTCGGCGCGCAGGGCGGCGACGTACCCGTCCCACTGCCGACGCGCGAGGCCCACGTCGACGGGGACGCGCTCGAGGTGGGTGAGCAGCCCGTCGGCCAGGCGGGGGTCGGGACGGCGGACGAGAGCGCGGCGAGTCATGTGGAGATCCTCCCTCAGCACGAGGGGAAGGTCAGGACCTCCGATGCTTCTTCGCCTTGGGTGCGGGACGCACCACCAGGACCGGGCAGAGTGCGTAGTGCTGCACCCGCTGTGCGGTGCTGCCCACCAGCACGACGTCACTGAGGCCGCGACCGCCTGGCGGCGACCACCACCAGCCCTGCGCCGAGCTGGCCGGCGGCCTTGATGATCTCGTTGGCCGGCGATCCGGAGCGGATCCGCTGGTGCACCTTCGGCCCCCATCCCTCGAAGACGGCGGCGATGGTGGCGACGGCGCTCTCGGCTGCGGCCCGGAACCCACCCGTCTCGCTGTCGGCCTTGCGCTTGTCGACCGGGCTGAGGTCGTCTGCGAACGCAACCGCCGCGAGGGGGCGCACCACCGCGATCACGGAGATGTCGGTGATCTTCGCAGGGTCGGCGAAGGACTTGAGGTGCTTGGCGGCGGCGAGGGACTGCTTCGATCCGTCGGTGGCGACGATGACGTGCATGTCAGTTCTCCTTGTCAGCGGCGACGGCCGGATCGGCGGGCCCGGAGCCGCGTGCACGGGAACGGCCCCCGAGGGTGTACTCCAGCACGAACAGCACCACGCCCACGGCCACGAGCCCGGCGCACCAGAGCAGCGAGGTCGGGTCGTCGTAGATGCTCCAGCCGAGGATGGCCACGTTGCCGACCAGGCCGATCAGCAGCAGCGGAGTGTTGGCGCGGAACGCCCGCTCGTCCTCGTCCTTGCCCCGCAGCTTGAGGCAGGCGACGATCACCAGGGCGTAGATGAAGAGCAGGCACACGACCGTGACCAGGGCGAGGCGCTCCACGATCGACGTACCCTCCACCTGCGGTGCGTAGGTGCCGATCACCAGCAGGGCGCAGACCACCAGCCCGCTGAAGAGAAGCCCCACCCAGGGGCTGCGCCGGCTGGCGTGAATCTTGCTGAAGACGCCGGGGACGACGTCCTCGTTGGCCATGCCGTAGAGGATGCGCGGCTGGGTCACGACGGCGACCAGGGTGGTGTTGGTGATCGCGATCATCGCGATGACCGCGAACAACGTGCTCATGAAGCCCGTGTCGACGGGGAGGATCCCGGTCCTGACGACCTCGAGCAGCGCCGCGTCCGACCCGGCCAACGTGTCGGTCGGCACGGTGAGGGCCGCGGCCATCGACACCAGCACGTAGACCACGCCGGCGGTGACCATGCCGCCGATCAGTGAGCGCGGGAAGGAGCGGTGCGGGTCGATCGTCTCCTCCGCGACGTTCGCGGTGTTCTCGAAACCGGTCATGGCGAAGAAGGAGAGCGCGACGCCGGCGAGGATCGCCAACGCCCAGTTCGTGCCTCCGGTGTCGAACTCCGTGAGCGTGCCGAAGTTCGCGTCGCCCTGGGCAACGTGCCAGATCGCGATGATACGACCCTGCGGCCGCGAAGCTGGCGGAGAGGAACGAGACGGTGACCAGGAAGGTCAGCACCTTGCTCCCGAACGCCTTGTTGACGTCGAGCGCCGCTCCCGCGGCCTGGGGGTACTTGGTCACGAGCTCGGCGTACGCCGTGCCGGTGATCGTCGCGATGGTGACTCCGACGGCGAAGGCGATCCAGAACGCCCCGCCCACGGCCGCGGCCACCAGGCCGATCAGGACGTAGATGCCCGAGCCGAGGACATCGCCGAGCGTGTAGAAGAACAGCTGCTTCCCGGTGATCGACCGTCTCAGGCCACTCTCGTCGTCGTCGAGGGTGGAGGTGGTCGAGTGTGGCGTCCCGACGCACTGTCCGCCGTCGGTCTCTGGCGCAGGGCCGCGGCCGTCGGACGGCAAAGACGCCGGTGCCCGCCTAGACTCCCTCAGGCACCCGCCTGGCAAGAGCCGACGACGGGACGCCGGGTGTTGGAGGAGTCGTGCGCCATGGGTGAGCGGTCAGAGCGGGTCAAGGTCCTCACGGCGGGCATCGCCGGCTTGTTGCTGTCGGTCGGTGTCGCCCGGTTCGCCTACACCCCGCTTCTTCCTCTCATGCAGGACCAGGCTGGACTCGGTGTGTCTGCGGCGGGCTGGTTGGCGGCGGTGAACTACGCGGGCTACCTGACCGGCGCAGGGATCGCCACCATGGTCAGCGACCTGGTCCTGAAGGACCGCCTGTACCGGATCGGGATGGTCGTTGCCCTGGTCACGACCCCGATGATGGCCCTGACGACCAACGAGGTGCTGTGGGGTGTCTCGAGGTACTTCGCGGGACTGGGCAGTGCCGCCGGCATGCTCCTCGGCACCGGACTGATCCTCAACTGGCTGATCCGCCAGGACCACCGCAGCGAGCTAGGCATCCATTTCGCCGGCATCGGTCTGGGCATCGCGGCGTGCGCGTCCCTGGTCGAGGTGCTGCACCCGTCGTGGGACTGGCGCGAACAGTGGTACGCGTTCACCGTGATAGGCATCCTCCTCCTGGTGCCGGCGCTCGGGTGGTTCCCCCGACCCGCCCGGGACACCCACACCAGGTCCGGCAGGAGGATGCTGGACCGACCGCCGAGCGCGCTGTACCTGCGGCTCTTCATCGCCGCCTACTTCTGCGCCGGCTTCGGTTACGTCATCGGGGCAACGTTCATCGTCGCCATCGTCGAGGACCTCCCCGGCCTCGCGGGACGGGGCAACCTCGCCTTCCTCGCCATCGGCCTGGGTGCCGCCCCCGCCGGGATCTACTGGGATCTCATCGCACGTCGGCTCGGCGACCTCAACGCACTGGTCGTGGCAGCAGGGCTCCAGGTCGTCGGGATCGCACTTCCCGTGTTGGCGGGAGGGCTGGTCGCGACGATGGTCGGTGCGCTCCTGTTCGGCAGCACGTTCGTGGGGATGGTCAGCCTGGTGCTCACCATGGCCGGCCGCTTCTACCCGACGCGGCCGGCCACGATGATGGGGAGGATGACGCTGAGCTACGGCGTTGCCCAGATCGTCGGACCGGCTGCGACGGCCTGGCTGGCGACGCGGTACGCCGGTTACGTGCTCGGTCTCTACCTGGCTGCGGCGGTCATGCTTCTCGGCACGGTGCTGCTGCTCCTGCTGAAGCTGGTGGAGCGCCGCGACGCGGAGCGCGACCACGCGAGTAGCGTGGATGCAACGGCCGGTCGGCCTCGGCACGGAGGGAACACGCGTTGATGGGAGGCGGTGGCGGGGCAGCACTGACCTTCCTCTTCGCGGCCCTCCTGATCGGCGGGCTGACACTGGTGATCCTGGTGGGGATCCGGGCAATGGTGGGCGGCGTCAGCCGTCCCTCTCCGAGCCCCGAGGGACGCGGTGACGTCGCACGTCAGACGACGCCGACGCGCAGTGAGGCGCGGCGCCTCCTCGATGAGAGGTACGCCCGCGGAGAGCTCAGCACGGAGGAGTACCGGGAGCACGTCGACAACCTGGGCGAGGCCTAGTGGAGCCCATCAGTCGTCGCCGCGCACTTCAGCTGGGAGGCCTCGGCCTCGCGAGCGCTGTCGTCGGCGGTGCGGGTCTGGCGACCAGGTGGCAGGGCCCGACACTGACGCCTCGGCAGGGCGAGGGCTTCGGTATGCCGGAGGTTCTCACGAGCAGGGACGGCATCCTCGACGTCACGCTCGAGGCAGCGGAAGGCAGCCACCAGGTGGCCGGCCGGAAGGCCACCACGTTCGCCTACAACGGGAGTGTCCCCGGCCCCACGCTGAAGCTGCGCCCGGGCGATCGGCTCCGCGTGCGGCTGGTCAACGAGCTCCCCCAGGGCACGAACCTGCACACCCACGGGCTCCTCGTGTCTCCGGAGGGCAACGCGGACAACGCATTCATCCACATCGAGCCGGGCGCCTCCTTCGACTACGAGTACCAGCTTCCCGACGACCACCCCCCGGGCCTGTACTGGTACCACCCCCACCTGCACGAGCTCGTCGCCGACCAGCTCTTTGCCGGGATGTACGGCGCCATCATCGTCGAGGACACCGAGGAGCTCCCGTTCGCCCGGGAGCGGCTGCTGGTCATCAGCGACATCACGCTCGACGATTCGGGGCGGGTACGCCAGCCCGCCACCATGGAGCGGATGACGGGACGGGAAGGACAGCTCGTGCTGGTCAACGGCCAGGCGGGTCCTGTCCTCTCCGCGCGTCCCGGCGAACGGGAACGCTGGCGTGTCCTGAACGCCTGCAGCTCGCGGTTCCTGTCCCTTCGGCTCGACGGCCAGCAGGTCCAGCTGCTCGGCAGGGACCTAGGGCTCTTGGCCGAGCCGCGGGACGTCGAGGAGGTCTTCCTCACCCCCGGCAGTCGCGCCGACCTGGCGGTCACCACCGCCGAGGGGCGGGGCACCTTCGAGGCGATGCCGGTCGACCGCGGCGGCGGGATGATGATGGGGCCCGTCGGCAGCGACGAGGTCGTGGCCCTGGCAAGCCTCGACGTCAGCGGCGCGTCGGTGCCCGGTCTCGCCGCGCTCCCGGCCAGGGCGGAACCTCGTGACCTCCGGCAGTCGCGGCTCGACGGCACGCGCGAGCTGGTTTTCGCGATGGGCATGGGACCCGGCGGTGAGAGACTCACCATCGACGGCAAGACGTTCGACCACGAGCGGATCGACCAGGAGGTTGCCTTCGGCTCCGTCGAGGAGTGGACGATCTTCAACGACAGCCCGATGGACCACCCGTTCCACCTGCACGTGTGGCCGATGCAGGTCATCGAGGAGAACGGGCAGTCCATCGAGCTTCCCACGTGGCTGGATGTGGTGAACCTCCCCTCGCGAGGGTGGGTGAAGGTCCGCATCGCCTTCGAACGCT
Source organism: Nocardioidaceae bacterium UBA4001 (assembly GCA_002384855.1). GTDB lineage: Bacteria > Actinomycetota > Actinomycetes > Propionibacteriales > Nocardioidaceae > Nocardioides_C. Next base: position 24,372 of record DGBP01000015.1, read on the forward strand.
TCGGCGGCAGGACGGTCTACCACTGCCACATCCTCGACCACGAGGACCTCGGAATGATGGGGATCATCCGCACTCGATGAGCACGAGCACGCGAGCAGCGTGGCTCGTGCTCCGGCGGTGATGGCCGAGGCGTGCGTGCCTGCTGCTATGCGTCCACGACGATGGTGATGATGAGGGGACTGCGCCGGAACTTCTTGTGCGCCCACCTGCCCACCTCGTGGGTGATCATCTGCTCGAGCTGGTGAGCCTCCCCGATGCCTTCCCGCGCCGCGTGGGCCAGGGTCTTCTCCACCACCGGGACGGCGGCCTCGAAGGCCTCCTGGTCGTGGACGAACCCGCGGATCAGGAACTCTGGCGGCTCAGCCAGCTCACCTGAGTCAGCGTCGACGATGGCGAGCACCGTGACCACGCCCTCCTCGGCGAGGGTGCGTCGGTCCTTCAGCGACGCCTCGGTGGCTCCGCCGACGGTCTGCGCATCGACGTACACGTTGCCTGCCGGCACCTTCCCGGTGATCTTCGCGCGACCACGCACCAGGTCGACGACGACGCCGTCCTCGGCGATGACCACGTGCTTCGGATCGATGCCGGTCTTGACGGCGAGGTCGGCGTTGGCCTGCAGGTGCCGCCACTCGCCGTGGACCGGCATCACGTTCGCGGGGCGGACGATGTTGTAGCAGTAGACGAGCTCTCCGGCGCTGGCGTGACCGGAGACGTGCACCTTCGCGTTGCCCTTGTGCACCACCTTGGCGCCCCAGCGGGTGAGCCCGTTGATCACCCCTGAGATGGCGTTCTCGTTGCCGGGGATGACCGAGCTGGCCATCAGCACGGTGTCACCCGGCTGGATCCTGATCTTGTGCTCGCGGTTGGCCATCCTGGACAGCGCGGCCAGCGGCTCACCCTGTGATCCGGTGCAGACGATCGCGGCCTTGGTCGGGCCCATCCGCTCCAGCTGCTCGAACGGGACCACGAGACTCTCGGGAATCCGGAGGTAGCCCAGCTCCCGAGCGACACCCATGTTCCGCACCATCGACCGCCCGACGAAGGCGACCTTGCGTCCATGGGCATGAGCGGCGTCGAGGATCTGCTGGATGCGGTGGACGTGGCTGGCGAAGCTGGAGACGATGACGCGTCGGGGAGCGGTGCGGAAGACGGTCTCGATCGCCGGGGTGAGCTCGCGCTCGGACATGGTGAACCCGGGGACCTCCGCATTGGTGGAGTCGACCATGAACAGGTCCACCCCCTCCTCACCGAGACGGGCGAATGCGCGTAGGTCGGTGATCCGGTTGTCGAGTGGGAACTGGTCCATCTTGAAGTCGCCGGTGTGCAGGACCAGACCCGCCGAGGTGCGAATCGCCACGGCGAGGCCGTCGGGGATGGAGTGGTTGACCGCGAGGAACTCCAGGTCGAACGGCCCGCGCGTGACGCGGTCACCCTCCTCGACGTGCTGGAGCTTGGGCCGGATCCGGTGTTCCTTGAGCTTGGCGTCGATCAGCGCCAGGGTGAGCCTGGAACCGATGACCGGGATGTCCGGTCGTTCGCGCAGCAGATACGGGACGCCGCCGATGTGGTCCTCGTGGCCGTGGGTGAGCACCACGGCGACCACGGCGTCGAGCCGTTCCCGGATCCAGCTGAAGTCAGGGAGGATCACGTCGATACCGGGTTGATGCTCCTCGGGGAAGAGCACTCCGCAGTCGACGATGAGCAGCTTTCCGCGGTGCTCGAACACGGTCATGTTTCGGCCGATCTCTCCGAGACCGCCGAGCCCGACGATGCGCAGACCGTCGGCGGGCAGTTTCGGGGGAGACTGAAGCTCTGGATGGGGGTGGCTCACAGCGTCACGCTATCTGTGCGTGCGCCGGGAGTCATCTCGGCGCTGGGTGGAAGCGGAAGCCGGTGGTGAGCTCGGTGTCCTCGCGTCGCCGGCGGAGAGTCCGCCTCCAGACCTCCTGGACATGTACGGGGACCCTGACCAGACTGACGGGATGTCCCACGGCGCCCGCCAGCCCTATCTCTTCGACCTGGTCTCGTGCGTGAAGGCCCCGTCGACGGTGCTCTCCGCGCCGGACGGCCAGATCGTCGAGGGCGGCGTCCAGGGGTGGCTGCGGGCTGACCGCCGGTTGCTGAGCCGGTTGCACGTCACCGTGAACGCGCACGCACCGGTCGGCCTCGGCCACGACCTGCGCGGGGGAACGGGGGCGGTGTTCCGCGGCGTCGTTCCCCAGGTCGGCGACCCCACGATGGTCGACGAGACCGGGCGGGAGATCGCGCACGACGACCCCACCGTGCTCGTCGAGCGGGGGCGCGATGTCGGCCCGGACGAGCTCCGAGAGTCCATCACCGTCACCTCGACCGCGCCGCGACGGGTGCGGGTGGAGCTCGCGGTCACCGCCGCCTGCGACCTGAGCTCGATGGCGGAGGTGCGCAGCGGTCGGCCCCGCCACTCGGTGAAGGCGGTCGTCAACGGAGCGGGACTGACCTGGACCGGGGACCAGGAGCAGGTGGTGCTCACCGGGGAGCCCACCCCGGAGTCGGCCCACCCCGAGAGGGGGCTCAGGTGGAGCTGCGAGCTTGCGCCGGGGGAGTCCGTGACGGTCCTCCTCCGTGCCCGGACGCGAGCCGCGAGGCGCACGCTGTTCACTGCCTGCGACCAGGAGCTCTGGCGGCGGCCGCTCCTGACCTGCCCCGACCACCGCATCCCTGCTGTCGTGACCCAGGGCCTTGACGACCTCGGCGGGCTCTTGCTCGTGGACCCCGGCGGCGAGGGTCACTCCGAGGGAGGCGACGCGTTCGCGGCGGCCGGCTCGCCGTGGTTCCTGACGCTGTTCGGCCGCGACTCGCTGTGGACCGCGCGGATGCTGCTGCCGCTGACGACCGGTCTGGCGATGTCAACTCTCCGCGCGCTCGCCCGGAGGCAAGGCAGCCGGGAGGACGCCGAGACCGAGGAGCAGCCCGGCCGCATCCTCCACGAGGCCCGGCCCGAGCCGCTCGTCCTGGAAAGGATCTCCCTTCCGTCGACCTACTACGGCACCTCCGACGCCACCCAGCTCTTCGTCACCTGCTGCGCGGAGTCGTGGCGTTGGGGCGCAGACGACGCTGAGGTGCGGGAGCTCCTGCCCGCTGTCGAACGGGCGTTGGAGTGGATGCGGTCGCAGGCCGGTGACGGTTTCATCCGGTACGTCGACACCATGGGCAGCGGACTGTCCAACCAGGGCTGGAAGGACTCGGTGGACTCCATCCAGTGGGCCGACGGTCGGCTCGCCGACGGTCCGATCGCGCTGAGCGAGGTCCAGGGGTACGCCTATCAGGCTGCTCTCGCCGGTGCCGACCTGCTGGAGGCTTTCGAACGGCCGGACGCACGGCAATGGCGCGACTGGGCGGCGGCGCTGGGGGAGCGGTTCCGCAGCGCCTTCTGGGTCGAGGACGACCTCGGGCCCTACCCGGCGGTGGCCCTCGACAGGGAGGGCCGGGCAGTGGACTCGGTCGCCTCCAACATGGGCCACCTGCTCGGGACCGGTCTGCTCGACCGGAAGGAGGCCGCCCTCGTCGCCCAGCGCCTGTCGTCGGGCACGATGAGCTCCGGGTTCGGGCTCAGGACCCTCTCGGCGGCCTCACCCAGGTACTCCCGCCTCTCCTACCACGGGGGGACCGTGTGGCCGCACGACACCGCTATTGCGGTAGCGGGCCTTGCACGTGAGGGATTCGGCGACGAGGCGGTGGCGCTCTTCCAGGGGCTGGTGCGAGCGGCCCCGCACTTCGACTTCCGGCTTCCCGAGCTGTATGGCGGCGACAGTGCCGACGAGTCCTCGCGACCGTTGCCCTACCCCGCGGCGTGCAGACCGCAGGCGTGGGCTGCGGCGGCGCCGCTCGCGGGGATCGTCGCTTTGCTCGGGCTGGACGTGGACGTCCCCCGCGGCCGCGTGTCGGCCCGGCCCGTGCTGCCGGCGACACTGCTTCCGTTCGCTGTCTCCGGGCTCAGCGTCGGTGGCCACCGGCTCGACGTCGCGGTCGACGCCGACGGGAGGCTGCGGGTCGACACCGACCACCCGGGGCTGTCCGTACGAGGGACCCGATGACCGAGCTGCAGGTGGACGTGGTGGTGGTGGGGGGTGGTCTCGGAGGTGTCGCGGCGGCGATCGCGGCTGTGGACGCCGGACGGAGTGTCGTGCTCACCGAGGAGAGCGACTGGGTCGGCGGGCAGCTGACCTCGCAAGCCGTGCCGCCCGACGAGAACCCGTGGATCGAACAGTTCGGGTGCACCGCGAGATACCGTCGGCTCCGCGAAGAGATGCGCGACTACTACCGCCGCTGGTACCCCCTCAGCGAGGAGGCGCGCACCGCGCGCTACCTCAACCCCGGACGCGGGGCTGTCAGCAGCCTCTGCGTCGAGCCACGCGTGGGGCTCGCCGTGCTGGAGGCGATGCTCTCCGCCCCCAGGAGCGCGGGACGCCTCCAGGTCCTGCTGGAGCACTGTCCTGTGGGCGCGACCGTCGATGGCGACCACGTCACCTCCGTGACTCTCGAAGGACCCGACGGGGCTCACGTGACCGTGCTGGCGCCGTACGTGCTGGACGCAACCGAGACCGGTGATCTGCTTGCCCTGGCCGGGGTCGAGCACGTGACCGGGGCGGAGTCCCGACAGCAGACCGGGGAGCCGCACGCTCCCGAGCAGTCCCAGCCGCTCAACATGCAGGCCGTCTCCTGGTGCTTTGCGCTGGACCACGTCGAGGGAGACGACCACACCATCGACCAGCCTGCGTCGTACGACCACTGGCGGAAGCTGGAGCCGCCCGCCTGGACCGGTCCGCTGCTCTCCTTCGTCGCACCGGTGCCACGGACGAACGAACCGCTTCGGCGGACGCTCGTCCCCAACCCCGACCAGGGCGTCGAGGCGGTCGTGGACCACAGGACCGTCGGCGGCGACTTCGAGCTGTGGGCGTTCCGGCGGATCGCGGACCGGCGCACGTTCGCCCCCGGTCACCTCGCCAGCGATGTCACGCTGGTGAACTGGCCGATGATCGACTACTTCGAGGGGCCGTTGTATGGCGTGGGGGAGGAGGCGGCCGCCCGGCACCTGCAGGGGGCGCGCGAGCTCAGCCTGAGCTTCCTGTACTGGCTTCAGACCGAGGCCCCCCGCCACGACGGCGGGATCGGCTACCCGGGCCTCCGGCTGCGCCCGGACGTGGTGGGCACCGCCGACGGGCTGGCCAAGCGGCCCTACATCCGCGAGTCGCGGAGGATCCTCGCCGAGTACACCGTCGTCGAGCAGGACCTCGCGCTGGAGCTGCGTCCGGACGGGAGGGGCGTCCGCTATCCCGACAGCGTCGGCGTGGGCAGCTACCGGATCGACCTGCACCCTTCGACCGGTGGCGACCCCTACATCGACGTGGCCTCCTGCCCGTTCGAGATCCCCCTGCGTGCGCTGATCCCGCGTCGCGTCGAGAACCTGCTCCCCGCGGCCAAGAACCTCGGCACGACCCACGTCACCAATGGCTGCTACCGGCTTCACCCCGTGGAGTGGGGGGTCGGCGAGGTGGCCGGCAGCCTTGCGGCGTTCTGCCTCGAACGGGCATGCACGCCCCGACAGGTGTGCGTCGACCAGCGGCTGCTCGAGGAGTTCCAGGCACGTCTGGTCCGTGACGGCGTCGAGCTGCGGTGGCCCGAGGTCACGGGTTACTGAGCCTCGCCCCGTCGGGTGTGCGCTGCTCAGCCCTTGACGCTGCCGGCGGTGAGGCCGGAGACGATCCGCTTCTGGAACAGCAGCGCGACGATGATCATCGGGATGGTCACCACCACACAGGCTGCAGTGATCGTGCCCACGGGCCGCTGGAACTGGACGGCCCCGGTGAACGCCGCGATTGCCACGGGCACCGTCTGCGCTATCTCCGGGTTGCGCGGCGCGAACGTGCTCGCGAGCAGGAACTCGTTCCACGCCGAGACGAAGATGATGATCGCGGCCGCGAACACGCCCGGGGCAGCCAGAGGCAGGATGATCTTGTAGAACGCCTTGAACGGGCTCGCGCCGTCGACGCGCGCTGCCTCCTCGAGGTCCTTCGGTATCGAGGCGAAGAACGTGGTGAGGATGAAGATCGTCAACGGCAGCGTGAAGGACGTGTAGGGGATGTAGAGGCCCTCCCACGTGTTCAGCAGGCCGAGGGTCCGCCACAGCTCGTACAGCGGCGGGACCAGCGCGACCGGTGGGAACAGCGACACCGCGAGCACCCCGCCGAGCAGCAGGATCTTCCGCTTCAGCGGAAGCCGAGCGAGCGCGTAGGCAGCGAAAGATCCCACCACGATGCAGAGGATCGTGGTGATGCCGGCGATGGCCAGCGAGTTGCGCAGGTTGAGGTGGAAGTCCTGCGCGAAGACGGCCTCGTAGTTCTGAAGCCCGAACGGCCCCTCGAAGATGTTGGGGCTGTTGAGCGCGTTGTTGCCCTTCTTGAGGCTGGTCATGATCAGCCAGAAGAACGGGAACAGACACCAGAGGAGGATGATCCCGAGCATGGCCGACTTGCCCCAGACCTGGGCGGCCGACTTCTGCTCGACGACTCCCTGGTCACCCTTCTTCTTGCGGCTCTTGTTTGCCTTGCCCTCAGACCTCTGGTGCGCCGCGGTCGGCGTTGGGGTGCTCACTTGGACTCCCCCTCGCCGATGACCAGGTCCTTGCCCAGCAGGTTCACGAAGATCAGCCCGATCCCCAGGATGAGGGCGAACGTGATCGTGGACAGGGCCGACCCGAGGCCCGGGTCGGGCGTGCGCACGACGTACTGCTGCACCAGGATCGACAGCGACTCGGTGTCGAACGCTCCGCCGGTCATCACCTGGGGGAGGTCGTAGACCCGAAGTGCCTCTACCGTCCGGAACAGGAGTGCGACGAGGATCGCCGGTTTCAGCAGCGGCATGGTGATGTACCAGAACCGCTGGAACATCTTCGCCCCGTCGACGCGGGCGCCCTCGTAGACGTCCCCCGGGATGGTCTGCAGTCCCGCGAGCAGCAGCAGTGCCACGAACGGTGCGGTCTTCCAGACGTCGGCGAAGATGATGGTGAACGCCGCCCACCCGGACTGACCCAGCCAGTTGAAGTCACCGAGACCGAACAACGAGTTGATGAAGCCCGGCGTCACGTTGAACATGAAGAACCACATCTGCGCCGCGATCACCGTGGGGATGACCCACGGCACGAGGATCGCAGCGCGGGTGAGCCCGCGGCCCCGGAACGCCTGGTTCATCAGCAGGGCGAAGCCGAGCCCGATGATGAACTCCGCTGCCACGGACGCCACCGTGAAGATCAGCGTGAACTGCAACGAAGTCCAGAACCGCTCGTTCGTGAGCGCCGTGACGTAGTTGTCGACTCCTGCGAACCCTTCGTTCAGTCTCCCGGTATAGGCCTGGAGGCTGATCACGAAGGCGTAGATGACGGGGAACAGCGCGACCAGGGCCATCAGGAGGATCGCCGGAGAGACGAAGACGCGCCCGAGCGTCGTCTCCGTCATCTCCCTACGCCGCGCCTTCGCGGGCTTGTCGGAGCCGCCAGGGGCCGGCTGCTGCTCCTCGGCTGTCGTGGTCGCTGTCATGACCCGTCCCCATCCGCTCCTCGTCGCCCTATTCGACCGTGGTCTCGAGGAAGTCGAGCACGGCCTGCGACGCCTCTCCCGGATCGCCCTCGCCGTTGTACGCCGGGAACAGGGCACGCTGCATCTCGACGCTGATCTCGTTCCACTGCGGGGACGGCGGACGCGGCTTCGCGTCGGGAAGCACCTCGCCGAGCAGCGCCATCACCGGGTCGTCGCTGAGATCCTCGTAGACCGACTCCATCGTGGGCGGTAGGGACGCGTCGGTCGCGAGCATCGTCTGCACCTCCTCGTTGGTCGAGGCCCAGACCACGAACTCCTTGGCGCCCTCGATGTTGTCGGAGAAGGCACTCACCGCGAGGTTGAAGCCACCGGACGCGGAGATCGTGCCCTCGCCGGTGAAGGTCGGCAGCGGGGCGACGTCGAAGTTCTCGGCCACCGGGGTCCCGCCGTCCTTGACCACGGAGTAGAACGACGGCCAGTTGCGCATGAAGACCGCGTCGCCGGACTGGAACACGTTGCGCGCCTCGTCCTCCATGGCGGTGTTGAATCCTGGGGTGAGGCAGCCGTCCTGCTCGGCGTTGGCCAGGAACTCGGTCGCCTGGGTGGCGATGTCGGTGTCGAAGGCCACCTCGGTCTGGTCCTCGTTGTAGAGCTCACCGCCGCCGCTCCAGTAGAGCTCGAGCCAGTTCACCACGAAGCCCTCGTAGCGGGCACCCTGGCCGACGTACCCGCCGATGTTCTCCTGCTCGCCGATCTCGATGGCCATCTCGCACAGCTCGTCCCATGTCGTGGGGGGCTCGTCGACGAGATCGGTGCGGTAGTAGAGGAAGCCGGCGTTGGTGTTGAACGGCGCCGCCCAGAGCTCGCCGCCCCAGGTGGCCGACTCGAAGGCACCGGAGAGGCTCACGGACTCGATGTCCTCGCGGACGTCCTCGAGGCTCTCGACCCACCCGTTCGTGGAGTACTCACCGGTCCAGATCACGTCCATGCCGAGGACGTCGAAGTTGCTGCCCTCCGCCTGCAGCTCGAGAGCCTGCTGCTCGCGCTGCTGGTCGGCCTCGTCCGGCAGGATCTCGATCCGGATCGGGGTGTCGGGGTTCTCCTCGCTCCACTTCTCGGCGACCTTCTGGTGGACGCCGCCGGGCTGTGCCTCGGAGCCACCGATTGCCCAGACGAGCTCGCCGCCCCCCTCGCCGCCCTCGTCGCCACCGCCGCCTGGCGTGCAGGCCGCCACGGCCACCAGCACCAGGGCGCCTCCGGCTGCCCACAGCGCGCGGTTCGTGAGTCCATTCATCGCGTTGCCTCGTCCCTCTCGTGTCATCCGGCGTGGTGAGCCGGTGAGCCGCTCATCGCAGCGCCCAACCCGTGTCGATGTCGAAGAAGTGCATGTGCTCGGTTCTGAAGGCCAGGTCGACCTTCTCGCCGGTCTTCGGAGCCTCGTGCGGCTCGAGGCGAGCGACGAACTGCTGTCCGCCGACCTCCGCGGCGTGCTCGAGCTCGGCGAACGCCTCCTCGTCATCCATGGCCTCGCGCAGGTCCTCGGTGAGGATCGCCGACGCACCAGTGGCGAAGTGCAGCAGGACCTCGGACCCCAGCAGCTCGACAAGCGCGGCCTCCTGGCCGACCAGCTTCGCGTCGTCGGGCGTGGAGGAGGTCGCTCGGGAGAAGTGCTCCGGACGCATCCCCACCGCCACGTCCTTGCCGACGTACTCGCTGACCTTCGGGTAGCGTTCCAGCGCCGCATCGCTGAGGCGGAGTGCCGCGTTCTCGTCGAGCTTCACCGTGTAGCCGCGTTCGTCCTTCTCGACGCGACCGCGGCCGAGGTTCATGGAGGGCGAGCCGATGAAGCCTGCGACGAACAGGTTGTCGGGCTTCTCGTACAGCTCCTGGGGGCTGGCCACCTGCTGCAGCTCGCCCCGCTTGAGCACGGCGACCCGGTCGCCCATCGTCATCGCCTCGATCTGGTCGTGCGTGACGTAGAGGGTGGTGACACCAAGGCGGGTCTGGAGGGCGGCGATCTCGGCACGCATCGCGACCCGCAGCTTCGCGTCGAGGTTCGACAGCGGCTCGTCCATCAGGAACGCCTGTGGGCTGCGCACGATAGCCCGCCCCATCGCGACCCGTTGACGCTGGCCACCGGAGAGGGCCTTGGGCTTGCGGTGGAGGTACTCGGTGAGTCCGAGCATCTCGGCCGCCTTCTTGACCCGCTCGTCGATCTCGGACTTGGAGACCTTCGCCATCTTCAGGGAGAAGGCCATGTTGTCGGCGACCGACATGTGCGGGTAGAGCGCATAGGACTGGAAGACCATCGCGATGTCGCGCTCGCCGGGGGAGAGGTCGTTGACGACCTTGTCGCCGATGAGCAGCTTTCCCTCGGAGATCGTCTCGAGTCCCGCCACCATGCGCAGCGCGGTCGACTTGCCGCATCCGGAGGGCCCCACCAGGATCACGAACTCGCCGTCCTCGATCACGAGACTCAGGTCCTTGACCGCCTCGGTGCCGTCGGCGTACCGCTTCCAGACACCGTTCAGCTCGATCTTCGCCATGGACCGCTCCCTCATGTGTGATGCGCGCCACATTCATCATTGCCCTAGTTCGGAACAGGCCGCAAGTGCGCCTACCGGTCGGCGCGGAGCGTCGTAGAGTCACGAATCGACAACGATCGCGCTCGACCTTCGCCGCGAGCAGGGAGCCACGGTGGGAAACCACGACGACGTCAGCAGCCGCATCCAGGAGCACCTGGCACGGCTCTACGACACCGAGACGGCGCGGACCACGACAGGCCGCTTGATCGCGATGCTCGACCGGTACGACGGCCTTCGTGCAGGAGCTACCGGTGGAGAGCTGTTCGACGAGACCGATCTGGTCCTGATCACCTACGGGGACATGGTGACCGAACCCCACGAGGCACCCCTCGAGACGTTGCGGAGCTTCCTTCGCCAACACACAGAGGGCAAAGTCCCCGGCGTACACCTCCTGCCGCACTACCCGTCCACGTCCGACGACGGGTTCGCGGTGGCGGACTACGCGGCGGTCGATCCGGCCCTCGGGACATGGGGCGACGTCGAACGGCTCGGCGCGGACTTCCGGCTGATGCTGGACGCGGTGTTCAACCACACCTCCGCGTCCCACCCCTGGTTCACCCGATGGCTGCGCGACGACCCGTCGTACGCCGACTTCTACCTCGCGCTGGACCCGGCTACCGACCTGGGGGCCGTGACCCGTCCCCGCACGTCGCCGCTCCTGACGGAGTTCGAGGCGGCCGGCGGTGCGCGTCACGTCTGGACGACGTTCAGCGCCGATCAGGTGGACCTGAACTACGCCAACCCCGAGGTGCTGCTCGCGGTTACCGAGCAGCTGTTGGACTACGTCGCGCACGGCGCGCGCATGCTCCGGCTCGACGCCATCGCGTTTCTCTGGAAGGAGCCCGGCACCTCGTGCATCCACCTGCCGCAGACGCACGAGGTGATCCGGCTCTGGCGGACGGTCCTGGACTCGGTCGCCCCGGGTACGCTCGTGGTGACGGAGACGAACGTCCCCCACGAGCAGAACCTCACCTACTTCGGCTCGGGTCACGACGAGGCGCACCTGGTGTACCAGTTTGCCCTGCCCCCGTTGACGTTGGCGGCCTTCCACAGCGGTGACGCGATGACGCTGGCGGACTGGGCGCGCTCGCTCGCAGCGCCGTCGGACCGGACCTCGTTCCTGAACTTCCTCGCCAGCCACGACGGCATCGGGGTCAGGCCGGTGGAGGGGATCTTGTCACCGGAGGAGGTGGCGGAGCTCGCCGCTCATGTGGCCGCGAACGGCGGCAGCGTCTCCTTCCGGTCCGGAGCTGCTGGGCGGAGCCCCTACGAACTGAACTCCGTCTACCTCGACGCCCTGGCCGAGCCTGGTGACTCGTCGGGCCGTGAGGTCGACCGGTTCCTCTCCGCGCACTCGATCCTGCTGTCGCTGGCCGGTGTGCCGCTGGTCTACTTCCACTCGTTGTTCGGCAGCCGCAACTGGACCGGGGGCGCTGAGCGCAGCGGTCGGGCGCGGGTGCTGAACAGGCAGCGGTTCGCGCGCGCCGACCTCGAGCGAGAGCTGGCGGATCCGGCGTCCCGGCGTCGTCAGGTGCTGGACCGGATGCTGGACCGGATCGACGTGAGGCGCTCAGAGCCCGCGTTCCACCCCAACGCGGCGCAGGAGGTGGTCGACGGAGGTGCCTCCTACTTCAGCGTGCAGCGCACTCCGGCGGCCGATGACACCACCGTGGTCTGCGTGCACGACGTGTCGGGGGACGCGGGCCGGTTCCGGGGTCGCCCCGCTGACCGGCTGCCCGGCGGGGCGCGGCTAGTCGACCTGTGCGACGGCAGCGAGCACGTCGCCGAGCCAGACGGCACGCTCGACGTGCCGGTCGACGCCTACGGAGTGCGGTGGCTCCGCGCCACGTGAGCATGGCAGAGGGGTCAGAGAAGGCCGTCGCGGAGGGCTGTCGCCGCGGTCGGCCCGAGGGGCAGTCGTGGGATCAAGGTGGCCTGGAAGGCGTGGTAGGTGTCCGGCTTTCCCCGCCATATGGCATCACCCGGCCGGTTCGCGGCATCGAGCTCGTGATGCCAGGAACCGAGCCGGTGGTCCACGAAGACGGTGGCGATGTGGTCCCACCAGGTTCGGTACCAGTACTCGTACGACGCGCGGCCGGTCGCGGTCCACAGCGCCGCGGCGGCGGCCGTGGCCTCCGCCGCGACCCAGTGCATTCGCTCGCGCACGACCGGCCGTCCTTCCCAGTCGACGGTGTAGACGAAACCGTCGGCACCGTCGACGGCCCAACCCTCGTCCACCGCCGCGTCGAACAGCGAGCAGGCGTCCTCGAGCAGCCACCCCGGCGCTGTCCGGCCGAGGGCGGCGCGCACGTGCAACGCCAACCGGGCCCACTCCAACCAGTGGCCGACCGTGGCCCCGTAGGGTCGGAACGCGTCAGCCGGAGCGTCGGCGTTGTACTTCAGCTCCGGGGTCCAGGAGGAGTCGAAGTGCTCGGGTAGCCGCCATGAGTGCGCGGGACCGAGATCGTGCACGACACGGCTGACGATGGCCAGTGCTCGCGCACGCAGGGCGGTGGGGAGCGAGCCCGTGCCGAGTGCGTCGGCCGCGGCGAGGAAGGCCTCCACGGTGTGCATGTTCGCGTTCACGCCTCGGTATGGGTCGAGGGTCGAGAACGACTCGTCCCACTCATCGACGACCATCGCGTGCTCGCCGTCCCAGAACCGCTCCAGCACCACCTCGAGTGCGTCCTCGAGGAGCTCGGCCGCCCCCGGTCGGCCCGCGCAGGTGGCCGAAGACGCCGCGAGCACCACGAAGGCGTGCGCGTAGGCGGTCTTGCTGCGGTCGCGGGCCCCGTCTTCGTCGACCTGGGCGTACCACCCCCCGTGGGTGCTGTCGCGGAAGCGCCCGGTGAGCGCGGCGAGCCCGTGGTCGACGAGTGGGCCGCATCCGGGGCGGCCCAGGAGGTGGCCGAGCGAGAAGACGTGCGTCATCCGGCAGGTGATCCACAGCTCGACGGGCTGGTCGAGCTGTGGCTGGCCGGACGCGTCGAGCCAGGCGAACCCACCCGATGGGTGACGCGAGCGCCGGCTGAACTCCAGAAGACGGTCGCCCTCGCCTTCCAGCCAGCGTCCATGAGCGGATGAGGAGAGCCACGTGGTGCTCGAAGACATAGGTCGGACCCAAGCCGTGACGCATCGGCGTGTCAAGGCCGGCCCGCCCGCTGCGGGCCAGATCGGACCGAGCGCCATGCTCGGCAACGGTTCAGGCCGGACGCGGCGCGGGGGCGAGACCGGAGAGGGTGAACCAGCCGGGCACTGCGCGACGCACCTCGCTCGGTCCGTCGAGGCCATGGCGCCGGCACGCAGCGCCGTGCTCCAGATCCGGTCACCTCGCCAGACCTCCACCAGACTCCGCACGCACGTCGCTCGTCACGGTCACCGCGACGTCGTACCCCGGGTCCTCGTCGCACACATCGGCCTCGCCGGCGCTGATCACCAGCCACCAGTCGCTCAGCCGTGGTGCCACGTCGGGGAAGCGGAACCTCACCACCGTCCGACCGACGGGGACCGCCGCCAGGGCCGGCCCCTCGGACACGTGCGGGCCGGGAAGCCGGCCTGCGTGACCCGGATGCCCTAGTCCGTTCGGGTGGTTTCGTGCCCGATCGGACGAAACGCCGTGAAGATGCGGCGTCCCGACCGTCCCAGGTGTGACGGTTGCTCGAGAGGCGAACGCGGGGAGACAGCAGTGATCGGCAAGAAGACCGGCGACACGGGACGAGACCAGCGGCGGCGTGGGGCGACCCGGCGACCTGCCTCGGCAGGCCGCTGCCGTTGCGGGCAGGACCTCGACGTGTGCGCGCGGTCCCACTGCCCGCGCTGCGGCAGCCTCGTGCGCTGACCGCAGACGTTCCCGCCCCGGGCCCGGCCGGGCCGAAGACGTTGGGGGCTCCGGATAAGGTACGTCTGGTCGGACCGGCAGGCGCACCGAGGAGATTCGTGGAAGAGCACGGGGTTGGGTCGCGCGGCGACCGCGCGCTCACCATCCCCAACCTCATCAGCGTCGTGCGACTGGCCGGCGTCCCCCTCTTCCTGTGGCTGGTCCTGGGCCCGGAGGCCGACGGGTGGGCGCTGGCCGTCCTGATGCTCTCAGGTGTCAGCGACTGGCTCGACGGGTTCCTGGCCCGCAAGCTCGACCAGACCTCCAAGCTCGGTCAGGTACTCGACCCGGTGGCCGACCGGCTCTACATCCTCGCCGTGGTGATCGGTCTGGCCTGGCGTGACGTGATCCCGATCTGGCTCGCCGTACTCCTCCCCGCGCGCGATGTGATGCTGTGGGTCCTGGTGCCGTTCCTGCGCACCCGCGGCTACCACGCGCTGCCTGTCCACTTCCTCGGCAAGGCAGCCACCTTCAACCTGCTCTACGCCTTCCCTCTGCTCCTCCTGGGCGAGGGGGAAGGAGTGGTCGCGGCCCTGGCCGACGTCTTCGGCTGGGCGTTCGCGATCTGGGGGACCGGCCTGTACTGGTGGGCCGGGCTCCTGTACGTCTACCAGGTCCGGAAGCTGCTCGCGGACCGCGACCGAAGGGCACCCGCGCTCGATGTCGGATGAACCCCGCGCGGGCACCACGCAGACAGCACCTGACCCGGCCGACCAGGTGCCGCCCCAGGTGTTGATGCCGCTGTTGGACTACGTCACCGCGCACTCGCTGGACGAGGACTATGCCCACGTGGCCGCGCGCGACGCCCATGACGACGAGGAGCCGAAGCCGGCGGTCCGCCCCGGGCTGGCAGCCCTCGTGATCATGGGGTTGTTCGGACTCCTCGTCGCCACGGCGGCCGTGCAGACCGCGCGCAACGCCGACGAGGACTCCAGCTCCAGGGAGTCGATCATCACCCAGATCGACGCCCGGCGAGCCCAGGTCAACGCCCGACGGAACCGGGTTGCCTCGCTCCGTGCGGAGGTCATCGCTCTGCAGACCGACTTCCTCGACGCCACCGCGCAGGGGCGGGCCCTCACCTCGCGCCTGGACCGGCTCGAGGTCATCACCGGGGCGACGCCCGTGACGGGTCGCGGGGTCAAGGTCGTGGTCGACGACGCACCCGACGCGGTGGAGGACCGTCAGAGGGTGCTCGACGAGGACCTCCAGAAGCTCGTCAACGCGCTCTGGGTCTCCGGTGCCGAAGCGATCTCCATCAACGGACAGCGGCTCAACAACCTCAACGCGATCCGCACCGCGGGAGACGCGATCACGGTCAACCTCGTCTCGCTCTCCCCGCCCTACCGGGTCCTCGCCGTGGGTGACCCCGATACGATGCCGGCACGCTTCGTGGAGACGAAGCACGGCCAGGACTGGCTGGATCTCCAGAGCTTCTGGGGACTCCGCCTCGACATGACCTCGGAGCGGTCGATGCGCCTCCCGGCGACACCGGACCGACGACTGACGCTCCGCCACGCCACCTTGATGGAGACACCATGATCGCAGGCCTCGGACTTCTCGTCGGGGTCATCCTCGGGCTGATGCTGCAGCCCGAGGTGCCACTGTGGCTCGAGCCCTACCTCCCGATCGCGGTGGTCGCCGCGCTCGACGCCGTCTTCGGCGCACTCCGGGCGTTCCTCGACGGGATCTTCGACGACAAGGTCTTCGTCGTCTCCTTCGTCAGCAACGTGTTGATCGCCGCGCTCATCGTCTACCTCGGGGACAAGCTCGGTGTCGGCGGCCAGCTCTCGACGGGAGTCATCGTGGTCCTCGGCATCCGCATCTTCTCCAACGTCGCCGCGATCCGGCGCCACATCTTCCACGCGTGAGGAGACACCGGTGAGCAGCTCCCCAGGACGGGACCGCCTGGTCCGGACGTTGAAGCGGCCGGGCTCGCGCGGGCAGGCAGTGGTGGCCGCGCTCCTCGCCGTGCTCGGCTTCGCCAGCGTGGTGCAGGTCCAGGCCAACGAACGCGACAACCACTACGAGGGCATGCGCGAGGAGGACCTGGTCCAGCTCCTGAACTCCCTGTCCAGCGCCTCGCAACGGGCCGAGAACGAGATCGCCGAGCTCGAGGAGACCCGGTCCACGCTGCGCAGCGACACCGACAGCCGCCAGGCGATCCTCGAGCAGGCGCGCGAGCGTGCCACGGTCCTCGGGATCATCGCCGGGGAGCTGCCCGTGACCGGCCCGGGCGTCGTGGTCACGGTCGAGGACAGCTCGGAGGGCAACCTCGGGATCGACCACATCCTCAACGGCATCGAGGAGCTGCGCAACGCGGGTGCGGAGGCGATCGAGATCAACGACTCCGTGCGGGTCGTGGCCCAGACGGCGCTCGAGGACGGCTCGGAGGGGATCATCGTCGACGGCGTGCAGCTTTCGGCGCCATACACGATCGAGGCCATCGGGGACGCGCACACGCTCGAGCGCGCGCTCAACTTCACCGGAGGTTTCGTCCAGTCCGTCGAGGGGGAGGCCGTGGGTGGAGACGTGCGGATCCGGCAGGTCACCTCACCGTCGGTAGAGATCGCCACGACCGCCGAGCCGCTCCAGCCGGAGTACGCCGAACCGACAGAATCCGAGTAGCCTGCACTGTCCGCAACCCTGCGGGCGCCGACCATCGATGAGGAGTGCCGTGTACCCCGAGGACCTCAAGTACAGCAGCGAGCACGAGTGGGTGCGCAACCCTGGCGAGACCGAGGGGTCGGTCCGGATCGGGATCACCCACTACGCCCAGGACGCGCTCGGCGACATCGTCTACGTATCCCTCCCGGAGGTCGGCACGGAGGTCAGCGCCGGAGACACCGTGGGCGAGCTCGAGTCGACGAAGTCCGTCAGCGACGTGTACGCGCCGGTGACCGGCAAGGTCGTCGCACGCAACGAGGCGCTCGACGGCTCGCCCGAGCTGGTCAACGCGGACCCGTACGGCGACGGATGGCTGTTCGAGGTCGCCGGGGCCGGCGAGGACGAGCTGGCGGACCTCATGGACGCCGGGTCCTACCAGTCCACGCTGGAGTCCTGAGCCGGTTCGCGGGTCCGCCCTTGCGTGACCCCACGGGGCTGATAAGTTCGAACAACCATCAACCTCGACTTCGTGTTGAGGGTTGAGGCCAACTGCCAACGGGAGGCTGAGCATGCCGTTCTGCACCGAGTGCGGACACCGGAACCCTGACGACGCGCGCTTCTGCTCGCAATGCGGCAAGCGTCTCGAGGCCGCGCCGGCCGCCGACCAGGAGTCGCCGGGGGAGTCCACCGCGACCATCACGTTCGGTGCACCCGGGAAGCCTGAAGCGGTCGACGAGCGAGCGGCGCTGAACGACGCCGACGCGGCCGCGGTCGACGCGCTGCCTGCCGGGAGCGCGCTGCTCGTCGTGCAGCGCGGTCCCAGCGCGGGCAGCCGGTTCCTTCTCGACACCGACGTCGTGGGCGCCGGCCGTCACCCCGAGAGCGAGATCTTCCTCGACGACGTCACGGTCTCTCGCCGGCACGCCGAGTTCCGCCGTGGACCCGACGGGTACCGCGTGGCGGACGTCGGCAGCCTCAACGGAACCTACGTCAACCGCGACCGCATCGACGAGGTCGAGCTGCAGGGCGGCGACGAGGTCCAGATCGGCAAGTACCGCCTGGTGTACTTCGCCAGCAACGCTGGAGCGGGCAAGCCACAGTGAGGCAGGCGGCGTCGCGGTCCCGGATGAGCATCGGCGAGGTGCTCTCCCTCCTGCGGGCCGACTTCCCCGAGATCAGCATCTCCAAGATCCGGTTCCTGGAGGCGGAGGGGCTCATCGAGCCCGAGCGAACGCCTTCGGGGTACCGCAAGTTCTCGCACCGCGACGTCGAGCGGCTGCGCTACGTGCTCACCAGCCAGCGCGAGCACTACCTGCCGCTGAAGGTGATCAAGGAGCATCTCGACGCCATCGACCGGGGGCTCGAGCCGCCGGCGGTCAACGGCCTGGGGCCCACGGTGCCGCAGGTGGCGCTCGCGGGTGACGGTTACCCGTCCGCCGACAGCTACCAGGCCGACGCCTCGGAACTACGCGTGTCGCGGGCAGAGCTGCTGTCGGCAGCCGGAATCGAGGCCGCGTTCCTCGACCAGCTCGAGGCATTCGGCCTGGTCCGGCCCCGACCCGGGACCTCCCACTACGACGGCGACGCGCTGGTGGTGGCGAAGACGGCGGGGGAGCTCGCGGCGTTCGGCGTCGAGCCACGCCACCTCCGTGCCTTCAAGAACGCCGCGGACCGCGAGGTGGGGCTCGTCGAGCAGGTCGTCTCTCCCATGCGCAGGTCCCGGGACGCCGGGGCCAAGGCCCGCGCCGAGGACACGATCACCCAGATGGCGGCCCTGTCCGTCCGCCTCCATGCGTCCCTGGTGAAGAGCGGGCTGCGCAGCTCTCGCTGACACGCGGGCACGTCTTGTTCCCGGGGGTACTGTGGTCGTGTGCGAGAAGTCGACGTGATCGGTGTCCGGGTCGAGATGCCCTCGAACCAGCCCATCGTGCTGCTCCGCGAGGTCTCGGGGGAGCGCTACCTCCCCATCTGGATCGGTGCCGTGGAGGCGACCGCGATCGCCTTCGCGCAGCAGGGAGTGGTGCCGCCCCGACCTCTGACCCACGACCTGATGAAGGACCTCATCAGCGCCACCGGCAACGACCTCGCGGAGGTCCGGATCACCGAGATGCGCGACGGGGTGTTCTACGCGGTCCTGGTGCTCGGGTCGGGTGTCGAGGTCAGCGCCCGTCCCTCGGACTCCATCGCCCTCGCGCTGCGGACCGGATCGAAGATCGTCTGCGACGAGAGTGTCCTCGAAGAGGCCGGGCTGGCCGTGCCCGCCGAGGAGGAGGACGAGGTGGAGAAGTTCCGCGAGTTCCTCGACCACGTCTCGCCGGAGGACTTCGAGAGCCACTGACTCCAGAGGGCCCGAAACCCTCACCCTCAACCTCTAGTTGAGAGTTGCGACACGCCGCCGCTCCGTGCCCGAAGTCGTTGACCCGCATCCGGGGCGGGCCTACGGTGAGGAGTGTCTTCGTTGTAACTCCACCGTTGTGCTCCACCCGAGCCCCTCGGCCCTTCCCCTCCGGAGTTGCAGGCTCAGCGAAGAGAACGAGAAGAGGTTGACGTGACGAGGAACGGCGACGAGGCCACCACGGCCGACCAGACCGCGGCCCACGAGGCAGTGGCTGCGGCCGACGCGCAGGGCCTGCTCTTCGACGATGACGTCTCCCCGCTCCCGCAGGACGCCGGCTACCGAGGACCGACGGCCTGCAACGCTGCGGGGATCACCTACCGCCAGCTCGACTACTGGGCCCGCACCGGCCTCGTCGAGCCCACCGTCCGCGGTGCCTCCGGTTCCGGCACGCAGCGCCTCTACTCCTTCCGCGACATCCTGCTTCTCAAGGTCATCAAGCGGCTGCTCGACGCGGGCATCTCCCTCCAGCAGATCCGCACCGCTGTCCACCACCTGCGGGCCCGGGGCACCGACGACCTGACCCGCGTGACGCTGATGAGCGACGGCGCGAGCGTCTACGAGTGCACCAGCAACGACGAGGTCATCGACCTCCTCCAGGGCGGTCAGGGTGTCTTCGGCATCGCGATCGGTGGGGTGTGGCGCGAGATCGAGGGGTCCCTCGCCGATCTCCCCAGCGAGCGCGCCGTGACCGGCGAGGAGCCTGGGAGCGACGAGCTCGCCGCCCGGCGCAAGGCACGTCAAGCAGGCTGACCCACCTCCTCACGTCTCATGCCCCGGTGACCGACGTCACCGGGGCATCGTCGTCTGCTGGTAGCGTTGAGGTGCTGTCGACACCGCGCGGGAGAGTCTCCGCCGACTCGGTCACGGCGCTCTCGGGCGCCCGATCCGGGACGACGCGGAGCGCCGAAGGGGCAAACCTCCCCGGAACCTCTCAGGCGCCCGGACCGTGCGGACGAGGCAACTCTGGAAGCACCGTGACCGCTGCGGTGCCGACAGAGGGGGAGGCCGCCCAGCACGCCGTCTCCGGGAGCCTCTGTGTCCGACCACCCGCACCTCTCCGCCCTCGAGTCCGCCGCCGGTTTCCTAGACCGCCATCTCGGGCCCGGTGAGCCCGAGCAGCGCGAGATGCTCGACGCCCTGGGCTTCGACTCGCTCGACGACCTCATGCACGCCGCGGTCCCCGGCGGGATCCGGACGGCCTCCGCCCTGGCCCTGCCCGAGGCTGCCGGTGAGCTCGAGGCCTCCCGGGCGATGCGCGCCCTGGCAGCCCGCAACAACCCTCTCGAGGCCATGATCGGGCTCGGGTACCACGGCACGGTCACGCCGCCGGTGGTCCGGCGCAACGTGCTCGAGGACCCGAGCTGGTACACCGCCTACACGCCCTACCAGCCGGAGATCTCCCAGGGGCGGCTCGAGGCACTGATCAACTTCCAGACGATGGTGGGAGACCTCGCCGGCCTGCCCACGGCCAACGCCTCGCTGCTCGACGAAGGCACTGCGGCCGCGGAGGCGATGACACTCGTGCGCCGTGCCAACCGCAAGGCCCAGGGCCGCTTCGTGGTGGACTCCGACGCGCTGCCGCAGACGATCGCGGTGGTGCAGACCCGTGCGCGCGCGATGGGCATCGAGGTCGAGGTCGCCGACCTCGCGGACGGTCTGCCCGGGGGCGACCTCAGCGGCGTGCTCCTGCAGTACCCCGGAGCCGGTGGCCGGATCCTCGACCCTCGCCCCCTGATCGACGCCGTCCACGAGCGTGGCGGCATGGCCGTGGTCGCCGCCGACCTCCTCGCGCTGACCCTGCTGGAGTCGCCGGGCTCCATGGGTGCCGACGTCGTCGTGGGAAGCACCCAGCGGTTCGGTGTCCCGCTGTTCTACGGTGGCCCGCACGCCGGCTACATGGCGGTGCGCGAGGGCATCGAGCGCCACCTCCCAGGGCGGCTGGTGGGTGTCTCGCTCGACGCGGAGGGCCGGCCGGCGTACCGCTTGGCCCTGCAGACGCGCGAGCAGCACATCCGTCGTGACAAGGCCACCTCGAACATCTGCACCGCCCAGGTCCTCCTGGCCGTCACCGCGTCGATGTACGCCGTGTACCACGGCCCCGAGGGCCTGCGCGCGATCGCCCGGCGAACCCACCGCTACGCCACGGTGCTCGCCCAGGCGCTGGCCGACGCAGGGCACGCTCCCGAGCACGACGCGTTCTTCGACACCCTGGTCGTGGCGGTGCCTCAGCGCGCTGAGGCGGTCGTCGCGGCCGCCCGCGCCGCCGGGGTGCACCTGCGGCTTGTCGACGCGGACCGGGTCGGGGTCTCGACCTCGGAGACCACCACCCGGGAGCACCTGCTCGCGGTGCTCGGAGCGTTCGGGGTCGACACCGTCGACCTCGAGGACGTCGAGCGCGGCATCGGCGACGCCCTGCCGGAGGCCCTGCGGCGCGAGTCCGAGTTCCTCACGCACGAGGTGTTCAACACCCACCGCTCCGAGACGTCCATACTGCGCTACCTACGGCGTCTGTCCGCGCGCGACTACGCACTGGACCGCGGCATGATCCCGCTGGGGTCCTGCACGATGAAGCTCAACGCCACCACCGAGATGGAGCCGATCAGCCTCCCCGGCTTCGCCGACCTGCACCCGTTCGCACCGGCCGAGGACGCCGTGGGCTACCGCGAGATGATCGCCGAGCTCGAGGGGTGGCTGGCCGAGGTGACCGGCTACGACCAGGTCTCGATCCAGCCGAACGCCGGGTCGCAGGGCGAGCTCGCCGGCCTGCTGGCGATCCGCGCCTACCACGTGGCGCAGGGTGACCCGGCCCGCGACGTCTGCCTGATCCCGTCCTCCGCGCACGGCACCAACGCCGCCTCCGCGGTGATGGCCGGCATGCGGGTCGTGGTGGTGAAGGCGGCCGACGACGGCTCGGTGGACCTCGCCGACCTCGAGGGGCAGTGCGAGAAGCACAAGGACGACCTCGCGGCGATCATGGTCACCTACCCGTCGACCCATGGCGCTTTCGAGGACGGCATCACCGAGCTGTGCCGGATCGTGCACGAGCACGGCGGCCAGGTCTACGTCGACGGGGCGAACCTCAACGCACTGCTCGGCTACGCCAAGCCCGGGGAGTTCGGTGGCGACGTGTCGCACCTGAACCTGCACAAGACGTTCACGATCCCGCACGGCGGTGGCGGGCCCGGCGTCGGCCCGGTCGCGGTCCGGTCCCACCTGGCGCCGTACCTCCCCAGCCACCCGATGCACCCCGAGGCGCACAAGCGCGACGGCATCGGCCCGATCAGCGCCGCGCCGTACGGCTCGGCCGGGATCCTGCCGATCTCCTGGACCTACGTGCGGATGATGGGCGCAGCCGGGCTGACCAGGGCCACCGCGGTGGCGGTGCTCTCGGCGAACTACATCGCCCAGCGCCTCGGGGAGCACTACCCGGTGCTCTACAAGGGGCACAACGACCTCGTCGCACACGAGTGCATCCTCGACGTGCGCCCGCTCACGAAGGCCACCGGGGTCACCGTCGACGACGTCGCGAAGCGACTCGTCGACTACGGCTTCCACGCACCGACGATGAGCTTCCCGGTCGCCGGCACGCTGATGGTCGAGCCGACCGAGTCCGAGGACCTCGCGGAGATCGAGCGCTTCTGCGCGGCGATGATCGCGATCAAGGAGGAGGCCGACCGTGTCGGGTCGGGGGAGTGGACCGCCGAGGGCTCACCGCTACGAGGGGCTCCGCACACCAGCGCGGCGCTCACGGGTGAGTGGGAGCGGGAGTACTCCCGTGAGGAGGCGGTCTTCCCGACCGGCTTCGACCCGGACAAGTACTGGCCGCCGGTCGCGCGGATCGACCAGGCCTACGGCGACCGCCATCTCGTGTGCACCTGCCCGGCACCGGAGGCGTTCGCCGGTTCATGAGCCCCGTCACCGACCTGACCTCTCGCCGCCTGCTCGCCGTCGTCGCCCGCGAGCAGGCGGAGGGACGCCTGCCGTCGCTGGCGGCCGGCGTCGTCCGCGACGGCGGGCTGGTCTGGTCGGGCGAGTACGGCGGGCTCGCCGGTGAGTCGATCGAGCCGGGGCCTGACGTGCAGTACCGGATCGGCTCGATCACCAAGACGATGACCGCCGTGCTGGTGATGCAGCTGCGCGACGAGGGGCTGCTCGACCTCGCCGACCGCCTCGACGCCCACCTGCCGGGGGTCGGCTACGGCGACCGGACGATCCGCTCCCTCCTGGCCCACTCCTCGGGGATGCAGTCCGAGCCCGAGGGGCGCTGGTGGGAGCGCAGCCCCGGTGTCTCCTTCGACGAGTTGGCCGCCGCGATCGACGACAGCAACGCGCCGTTCACACCAGGGCAGACCTTCCACTACACCAACCTCGCCTACGGCCTCCTCGGCGAGGTGGTCGCGCGGCTCGGAGGCGGCAGCTGGTTCGACCAGGTGGAGGAGCGGCTGCTCCGGCCGCTGGGCATGGCACGCACGTCGTACCTCCCGGAAGCCCCGGCCGCGGCCGGGTACAGCGTCCACCACTTCGCCGGCACTCTGACCCCCGAGCCTGCCCAGGACACCGGGGCGATGGCACCCGCGGGTCAGGTGTGGAGCACCGTCTCCGACCTCGGGGTGTACGCCTCCTTCCTGATCGACGGCCACGACGACGTGTTGTCGCGGGCCACGCTCGCGGAGATGCGCACACCCCTGTCCGGCACCGCCGAGGCGGGCCTCTCCTCCGGCCAGGGGCTCGGCCTGCGACTCAGCTCCGGCGGGTCCGGGACACTGGTCGGCCACACCGGGTCGATGCCGGGCTTCCTGGCGGGACTCTTCGTGGACCCGGTACGTCGGACCGGCGCGGTGAGCCTGGCCAACGCCACGGTGGGCCTGCGCTGCGCAGGGCTGCCCACCGACCTGCTCGAGGAGCTCGAGAGCTCCGAGCCCACCGTCGTGGATGCGTGGGAGCCGGCCACCGAAGTTCCGGCGGCCGTCGAGGAGCTCCTGGGCCTGTGGCACTGGGGCAACACGGCACTTGCCTTCTCCTGGGAGCGCGGGGAGGTGGTGGTCACCTCCGCCATCACGGGGGCGGTGACCGAGCGGTTCCGCCTGGGGGACGACGGCACCCTCCTCGGCACATCGGGCTACCACCACGGCGAAGCACTCCGCGTCGCGCGCAACCCCGACGGCAGCACGAACCACCTGGTCTGCGCGACCTTCGTGTACACCCGGCAGCCCTACGACCCCCGTGCGCCGATCCCCGGGGGAGCCCCCACCGGCTCCTGACTCAGGTCGCCTGGCTCACGCTCGACATGTTGAAGTCCGGAACGCGCAGGGCAGGCATGGCGGTCCGGGAGAAGTAGTCGCCCCACTCCCGCGAGAACGCCGGGACCGTCGGCGACGCGACCGAGAACCTGCCCAGCAGGTCGACCGGGCTCTCGTTGAACCTGAAGTTGTTGACCGCCCCGGTTATCTCGCCGTTCTCGACGAGGTAGACGCCGTCGCGGGTGAGACCGGTCAGGAGCAGCGTCTGCGGGTCGACGGCGCGGATGTACCACAGGCAGGTCAGGAGCAGCCCTCGCTCGGTGTCACCGACGAGGGTCTCCAGGGAGCCGTCGGCACCGTCCACGCCGAGGACGAGGTTGTCGATCCCGGGCGTGACCGGTTGCCCGGTGAGCTGCGCGGAGTGCCGGGTCTGGAGGAGCGCCCTGAGCTCGCCGTCCTCGATCCAGTCGGTGCGCGCCAGCGGGAGGCCGTTGTCGAACACGCTGCTGGTGTTGCTGCTCGAGGAGGCCATGACGAAGGGCGCCGCCTGCAGACCGTCGTACGCCGGGTCGGAGAAGAGCCGGACCGGGCGGGTGGAGAGACGGTCGCCGATGCGGGTGCCGCCGCCCGGGCGCGAGAACACCGACTGGCCGTCGTGGGCCTCACGCGCCGACGCGCTCCAGTAGGCGTAGATCATCAGGTCGGCGACCGCGGTGGGGGGCAGCACGGTGTCGTACCGCCCGGCCGGCAGCTCCACCCTCCGGGCCCCCCAGGAGAGCCGGGTCGCGAGCTCCCGGTCGAGCGCCACCGGGTCGACGTCGCGGAAGTCGCGGGTGGCACCGCCGACCCAGGCGCTGTCGGAGAGGTCCTCCGGCTTGCCGGTGACGCCATAGTGCCCGGTGGGCTGCACGTGCCGCAGCCTCAGGCCCCGGCTGGAGGCGAGGTAGGTCGTGGCGACCTCGTGGTCGACGAAGCCGTAGAGGATGCGCCGCTCCGAAGCCGCCGTGGCAAAGGCCTCGCCGAGCGCCGGCGCCAGGCGGTCGTAGACGTCGATGGACGTGCCCTCGGGCATCTCGGCCCAGGCGGGCTCGGCCTCACCTGTGAGAAGCTCGGCAGCGTCCTCCGCGGGAGTGCTGCGCCGGGCTGCCCGGTCGGCGGCCTCGACCAGCGCAGTCGCCTGTGTGACGGTGGTGGCACTGCCGGTGACCGAACCGGTGGCGATGCCCTCTCGCCCAACCACGAACGAGACGACGGTCATCGTCACGCCGTGCATGACGCCGTTGGTGGTGAGGGTGTTGTTGGCCCAGCGGAGGTTGGCGCTCGTGGTGTCGCGGATCGTGGCGATGCAGTCATCGGCCGTCGACGCTGCGAGCGCGTGCTCGGCGAGGTCCTGGGGGGTCAGGGTTGCCTTCATCGGTCCTCCTCAGGCCCCGGCGCCGGCCTCGGCGGCGGTGTTGAGCACGCGGACGTCGCGGAACAGGGCCGACGGGCAGCCGTGGGACACGGCGGCGACCTGGCCGGGCTGGGCCTTGCCGCAGTTGAAGGCGCCGCCGAGCTCCCACGTCTGGGGCCCGCCGACCCGCTCCATCGAGCGCCAGAAGTCGGTCGTGGTGGCCTGGTAGGCGACGTCGCGCAGCTGCCCTGCGAGGCGGCCGTCCTCGATGCGGTAGAACCGCTGGCCGGTGAACTGGAAGTTGTACCGCTGCATGTCGATGCTCCACGAGTTGTCGCCGACGACGTAGATGCCGCGCTGAACCTGGGAGATGAGGCCATCGGTGTCGGGGCCGTCGGGCGCCGGCTGCAGCGAGACGTTGGCCATCCGCTGGATGGGGATGTGCCCGGGGGAGTCGGCGTAGGCGCAGCCGTTGGAGCGCTCGATGCCCATCAGGTGGGCGGTCGGGCGGTCGAGCTGGTAGCCGACGAGCACGCCGTCCTTGATCAGGTCCCAGCTCTGGGTCTGGACACCTTCGTCGTCGTAGCCGATCGTGGCCAGGCCGTGCTCGACGGTGCGGTCGCCCGTGACCTGCATGGCGGGGGAGCCGTACTGCAGCGTGCCGAGCAGGTCGGGGGTGGCGAAGGACGTGCCGGCGTAGTTGGCCTCGTAGCCGAGCGCCCGGTCGAGCTCCGTGGCGTGGCCGATCGACTCGTGGATGGTCAGCCACAAGTTGGACGGGTGGATGACCAGGTCGTAGGTGCCCGGCTCCACCGACGGCGCGACCAGCTTCTCGGCGAGCAGCTCCGGCAGCTCGCCGAGCTCCCGGGCCCAGTCGTGCAGGCCGCCGACGAGGTACTCCCAGCCGCGACCGACCGGAGGGGCGACGGTGCGCATCGAGTCGAACCGGCCGGACCTCTCGTCACTGCCGAAGGCCTCGAACACCGGCTCCAGGCGGACCCGCTGCTGCGTGGTGGTCGTGCCGGCCAGGTCGGCGTAGAACTTGTTCTCCACGACCTGACGCAGCAGGCCACTGGAGTGCGAGACGGCGGGAGCGGCGAGCAGGTCTGCGCTCCACGCCGCGAGGAGCGCGGCCTTCTCGGCGAGCGGCACGGACAGGGGATCGACCTCGTAGCAGGAGACCCACTCGACGTCGCCGTGCACGGGCTCGGGCGCCAGGGCGACCGGGCGTGTGGTCATCGCCGCGGCGAGACGTGCGGTGCGTACGGCGGTCTCGGCCACTCGAACAGCCGACTCGGGGGTCTGGACGACTCCGGCGGCGAAGCCCCACGCCCCGTCGAGGATCACCCGGACGGCGAAGCCGAGGTCCTCGGAGTCCTCGGCTCCCTGGAGGTGACCGTCGCGGACGCGGATGTCCTGGTAGCGCACCCGTTCGAACCTGAAGTCCGCGTGGCTGACGTTGAAGTCACGGGCACGGCTCAGCGCGGCGTCGGCGAGGCGGCGGTAGGGGAGCGCGGTGAACGATGGGTCGATCTCGTGCTGCACGGTTCCTCCTGACGTCATGGCTGCGAGGTTATGCGGTCACGGTCGAGGCTCAGGTGCCCCCCTCGACCTCCTGCGCCTCGCGGAGCGCATCCGGCCGGGGCATCCAGTCGGCGGGGAGGACGTCGTACCCCGCCTGGCGCGCCGCCTCCAGCACCATCGGGTCGTCGTCGACGAGCAGACCGACCCTGCGGTCGCGCGCGAGCCGGTCGAGCACCTCCACCTTGACCAGGCGCGCGGGTCGTCGGTCGCCCACGGGCCGCAGCAGCACCGGTGCCTCCGACAGCCCGTGCCGGGAGAGCCAGGCGAGGGTGTCCTCACGGCAGTGCTCCGGTCGGCCGGACAGGTAGACGATGTCGTACACCTCGGCCAACGCCGTGACGGTGCGCCGCCCCTCGTCGAGCACCGGGTCATCGGGCGCTGCGGCGAAGAACGAGTCCCAGTCCTTGGGTTGCTTCTCGAGGTGGTGCAGGCGATGGCGTACGTCGGCCAGCACGCCGTCGATGTCCACGGCCGCGAGCGTGCGGGGTGCCATCAGCCGACCGCCGTCCGCACCGCCACGGCCGACCCGTTGCGGCCCTTCTCGACGTGCAGCTGCATGGGGATCCGGTTGCGGAGCTCGCTCACGTGGCTCACCACACCGACCGCGCGGCCCCCGGCCCGGAGGTCGTCGAGACGGTCCATCACGTCGTCCAGCGTGCCCGCGTCGAGCGTGCCGAACCCCTCGTCCACGAAGAGCGTCTCGACCTCGGTGCCACCCGCCTCCTGGGTGACCACGTCGGCGAGGCCGAGCGCGAGTGCGAGCGAGACCACGAACGTCTCGCCGCCGGAGAGGGTGGTGGGGGCGCGCACGTCCCCGGTCCACTGGTCGACGACCTCGAGGCCGAGACCCGCCTGCGCGCCCTTCCGACTGGCCTGGCCGGTGCGCTGCAGGAGGTAGCGCTGGTCACGCATGTGGGCCAGCCTCTCGTTGGCCGCGGCCACGACCTGGTCGAGCCGGGTGGCGAGGACGTACGCCGACAGACGCATCTGCAACTGGTTGTCGCTGCTCATGCCGCGGACCAGCTTCGCCATCGAGTCGGCCCGGAGGTACTCCTCGCGGGTGGGTGCCCAGCCCTCCAGCTCTGTGTCGAGCCGGTCACGCAGACGTCTGAGGGCCTCAGCGGTCTCCTCGCACTGGTGGAGGGTCCGCGCCGAGCTGGCCAGGGTCTCCTCCCGCTCGGTCATCACCCCTGCCAGAGCGTCGACGTCGGGAACGTCCTGGCCCTCGATCCCTCGGACATCGTCGTCCTCCAGCACTGCCTCGGCACGGGCGGCCGCCTCGCGCCGGGATGCCAGGAGCGCCTCGAGCGAGACCCTCTCCGGCGAGGGGAGCGCGGCGAGCCGCATCAGGGACAGGTCGGGGAAGCCGTGCTCACGGGCGGCGACCTCCGTGCGTTCGGTGAGGTCCGCGACCCTGGTCGACACGGCATCTCGCTGGATGAGCGCGGCCCGGGCCACGGCCAGCTCCGCCGCGTAGGCGGACTGCTGCTCGATCTCGACGGCGAGGGAGCCCCCATCGCGCACCTCCGACGCCAGCTCGGCCCGGAGAGCGACGGCGGAGCGTTCGTGCTCCTCGACGGTCTGTCGCGCCGTCGCCATCTGGACCGCGAGCTCGCCCAGCGTGGTCGCCAGGCCCTGCTGCTCGTGAGCCAGCAGCTCCAGGGCCGCCTCCGCCTCCGTCTGCTCGGCTCGGGCAGCCTCGGCCGCACGGAGCCGTCCGGTGAGGTCCTCGACGCGTGCGGTCGCCGCGGTGGTGTCGAGGCCCCCGGCTGCGGACCGGAGGCCCTCGAGGCGCTCCTCAGCCTTGGAGAGCGCACCCGACGCCTCGAGGTGGATGGCCGTGGCGGCGTCCTGGGCGGCCAGTGCCTCGGCCTGCTCCGCCTCGGTGACCACCTCGTCCGAGGGTGTGGCCGGAGCCGGGTGGTCGCTGCTCCCGCAGACCTGGCACGGCCGACCGTCGGCCAGCTGACCTGCGAGCTCAGCAGCGATCCCCGCGAGGCGACGTGCGGTGAGCTGCTGGACGAGCTCACGGGCGTCGAGCGTGCGCTCCCTGGCAGCACGCTTCGCGTCCCGCAACGACGGGAGCGACTCCGCGCACGTCTCGGCGTCGCGCGCGGACGCCAACCGCCGCTCCGCCTGGCCGAGCTCGACGGCGATTGACTCCGCGGGCGCAGCGAGCCGTGCGGCAGCCGCGGCGGCGGAGCGGTGGCGCTCGACGACGCCCGGGAGCACAGCTGCCCGCTCAGCCACCTCGGCGTGCTGCTCGGTGACGTCGGAGAGCCGGGCCTGCGCCTGTGCTTCCTTGGCCGTCACGTCGGAGAGCTCGCGCTCACGCGGAAGCAACGCCTCGAGGCGCACCACCGCGGCGCGTGCCCGCTGCTCGAGCCGCTCGAGCGCCTGCAGGTCCTCGAGGTCCTCCGCCGACAGCTGGTCCGCCGACAGCTGGTCCGCCGACGGCTGGTCCGGCGACAGGTCGGTGAACAGGGTTTGGAGCCGCCTCCCCGCCAGCTCCCGGTCGAGCTCCGCCTCCTGGAGCCGGGCCGAGGCGTCGTCGAGCATCGCGAGCAGCGGCAGGCACCGGGCGGCACGGACGTCGGCGTCGAGCAGTGCCTGCGCCTGCTCCGCCTCGCAGGCACTCCCTGCGAGCTCGGCCAGGCTCGCCTGCGCACGCTCCCGACGCCGGTGGAGCTCGGCGGTCCGGCGCGCCTCCTCGAGGGCTGCCCGTGCCTCGCGCGCGGCCACCTCCGCTGCGGCACGCCGGTCGGTCGCGGCCACGAGCGCCTCGTCGGCGACGCCCATCAGGCCGCCCACCCACGCGCGGGCCTGCTCGGCGACGTCGTCGGCCTGCAGAGCCTGTCCGCCCAGCCGCTCGGGCAGCTCCCCGCCCGCGCGGTCGGCGATGGTCGCGAGCACCCGGCAGACCGCCTGCTCCCCGGTGTCCGAGCGCTCCTTGAGGCGACGGCTGTGGTCGTGCACCCACTCCTCGATGCGGGAGTACCTGTCGGTGCGGAACAGCTGCTGCAGCACGGCGTGCCGGTCCTGCGAGGACGCACGGAGGAACGTCTGGAACTCCCCCTGGGGGAGCATCGCCACCTGCACGAACTGCGATGCCTGCATCCCGACGAGCTCGCCGATGAAGTGCCCCACCTCCTGCGCCCGGGAGCTGAGCAGCCGCTCCTCGCCGGTGGTGGTCTCGAGCAGGGTGGCGGCGGCGTTCTGGGTCGTGAGCCCCTCGCCACGGCGCTTCGGGCGCGTCCACTCGGGGCTGCGGCGGAGAACGAAGCGGCGGTCGCGGACGCTGAAGTCGAGGACGACCTCGGGCCGGACGTCGTCGGGTGCGTGCTGGGACTTCAGCGCCTTGACGCCCCGGACCCCGGGAACCGTGCCGTACAACGCGAAGCACACCGCGTCGAGGATCGTGGTCTTGCCGGCCCCGGTCGGTCCGGTGAGCAGGAACAGCCCGGCGTCGCTCAGCTCGTCGAAGTCGATCTCCTCGGTGCCGGCGAAGGGGCCGAACGCCGTGACGGAGAGGTGGTGAAGGCGCATCAGCCGGCCACCTCGACCTGCGCCGGCGTGTCGGCGTCCTCGTCGGTCCGGCAGGAGTCGCAGGCGAGCTGGAGGAGGAGCGTCTCCTCCGTCGTGGCCTCGAGGGTCCGGACCTCGGCGACGAAGCCGAGCGCGACGTCGAGGTCACTGCGCCCGTCCACGTGAGGCATCACAGGCCCCCGGGAGCGCGGCGCGCCCTCGGGTTCGAAGGAGAGGAGGAGCGTGTGCGGGAAGCGCGACCGGAGTCTCTCCATGGCGTGCACCGGCCGCTGGGCGTCGGTGAGCGTCACCTGCAGCCAGGCGTCCTCGGCCTCGGCGTGCCGTGGCTCGGTGAGCAGGTCGTCGATGCGTCCCCGCAGCGTCGCGAGCCGACGTGGCACCGGGGCCGGGACGAAGTCCACCCGGTCGACGCCCTCCTTGCCGAGCTCCACGAGCCACGACCCCTTGGTGTGGCGGGCCTCCGAGAAGGAGTAGGCGAGGGGGGACCCGCTGTAGCGGATCGTCTCCGAGAGCGTCTGCCGGCCGTGGAGGTGGCCGAGCGCGGCGTAGTCGACGTCCTTGAACAGCGCGGTCGGAGCGATCTGGAGACCGCCGACGGAGATGTCGCGCTCGCTGTCGCTGGCCATCGACGCTGCGGCGTCAGGCTCCCCTGCGACGAAGGCGTGGGCCATCACCACCGAACGGGCCCCGGGCCGCGCCTCGAGGTCCGCCCGGACCCTGCTCATCGCGGCCGTCAGCGCGGCCTCGTGGGTCCTGGAGGGCAGCCCCCAGGCAGCCCGCACCGCGTCCGGCTCGAGGTAGGGAAGCCCGTGGACGGCGACCGGGCCGTGGTCGTCCTCGAGCAGCACCGGGGTCCCGACGTCCTGCCAGCGGGTGCGCAGGTGGATGCCGGCCGCGTCGGCGAGGCGTGCGTTGAAGCCCAGCCGGATGTGGGAGTCGTGGTTGCCGCTGGTCACGATGACGCTCGCCCGCGAGGCCGCTAGCCGGGCGAAGGTCTCGTCGGCGAGCTCCACGGCGTCCACCGGCGGCAGCGCGCGGTCGTAGACGTCGCCCGAGACCACGACGAGGTCGACCTCCTCGGCCTCCACGGTCTCGATCAGGTGGTCGACGAATCCGGCCTGGGCATCGAGCAGCCCTTCCCGGTGGAACGACCGCCCCAGGTGCCAGTCGGACGTGTGAAGAATGCGCACACCGGAACGCTAGGCGGGCCCACCGACAATCTCGGCGATCACACGCCGATCCGGGTCGGCTCGGTGTAGACGACGAACCTGTCGTCCCGGACGAAGCCGACCGTGCAGAGGCCGGCGCTCTCGGCGAGCTGCACGGCCAGGCTCGACGGGGCCCCGACGGCGGCGATCACGCCCACGCCGGCCGCGACCGCCTTCTGGGCCAGCTCGAATCCGATCCGACCGCTGACGCAGAGGACCGGGAGGTTCGTGGGCCGTCCCTGGAGCACGAGGCTGCCCACGACCTTGTCCACCGCGTTGTGCCGCCCGATGTCCTCGCGCACCACCACCGGCTCGCCGTCCACGTCGAACAGCGCAGCGGCGTGGATGCCTCCGGTGCGGTCGAACACCCGCTGCGCCTCCCGGAGCCGGTCCGGCAGCGAGGCGATGACCTCCGGAGGGACGGGGGAGCGCGGTCCGCTCGCCGCCTCCGGCGCGGCTGCGGCCATGACGTCGTCCACGCTCTGCTTCCCGCAGACGCCGCACGCGGACGATCCCGCCGTCGGTCCGTCGTACCTCCCGCCGGGGTCGCGCAGCGGAGGGCGACGCAGCTCCGCGGTCACCACGTTGAACTCCTGCTCCGGCGTAAGCGTATGGTCCGTGCAATACGCTACCGTATGGAGATGGTCACCAGAGTCGATGAGTCCCTCGCCGTAGAGGAACCCCGCGGCCAGCTCGAAGTCGTGGCCGGGGGTGCGCATCGTCACCGTCAACCGCTCCGGGGAGCGGCCGGGCCAGCCGAGCCGGATCTCCAGCGGCTCCTCGGTCGCGAGGCGATCCTCCCGCTCCCGGGTGACGTCGCCGACCACCTCGCGCACCCGAACGCGACGGGAGGGTCCTGGGCGGCGGGAGAGACTCACCCTGCCACCCTATATTTGACGCACGGCCCACGGACGTTCCGAGCGACGGTTCCGCCCATCGGCCGAGAGGGGTACCGATGGCCGACCACGAGGTCGAGCTCGACGACGGTTGGACCTCCGGCGTCGCATCGGGCTTCGCGCTCGCGGGCTTCCTGACCCTCGTCCTGGTCGCCTTCACGCTCCTGGCCATGGGACCGCTCGTGCTGTACGACGCGTACTTCAGCGCGTCGCCGCCACCGGGGCAGCTCGAGCCGTTCCTCCACGTCCTGGACCGAGTGGGCCAGCGCGCGGTCGCCCTGCCGATCCTCGCGCTGGTCGTGGTGCTGATCCACCAGCGCACGGGTTCGTGGCGGCCGGCAGCCACCGCGGCCGCCGGGGTGTTCGCCCTGAACGTGGTGGTCCTGGTGCTCAAGGTCGCCCTCGGCCGGTCCTTCCCGCACACGGGCGACCCCGCCTTCTTCACCGGCGGGATGGCCTACCCGTCGGGCCACAGCGCCAACGTCATGCTCGTCTACGGGCTCGCGGCCTACCTGTGGACCCACTACACCGCCCCGCCCCGTCGCACCCGGGTGCTCATGTGGGGGGCCGTCGGTGCCCTGTCGGTCACGATGGTGGTCACCTCGATCGCGCTGAACTGGCACTGGTTCGCCGACCTGGTCGCCGGGTTGCTCGTGGGCGCGATCGTCCTGGAGGTCACCGCCTCGTTCGACCGCCTCCTCGCCACGTCGCGAGTGCCCCTCGTGGGCGCACCCGACCACCCGAACGCCCACTCCTGAGCATCAGCGGCCACGGAACCGCTCCCGGGCGTGCACCGCCCGGGCGAGGTCGTCTGCCGCGTCGACCAAGGTACGGCGCAGCGCGCCGTCGAGGGCCTCGTCAGCCGCAGCCGCCTGGGCCCTGCCCACGGTCGCCGCGTCGAGAGCGAGTCGGGGGAAGAACGCCCGCGCCGCCTGGGCGAGCACCCAGCCGGAACGGACGGTGGCCGTCTCCGGGAGCTCGGCGAAGTAGCGGTCGACGTACCCGGCCGTGAGGTCCTCCTGGCCCCTCAGCCACATGCCCCGCCCCGCCGCCTCGATCTCGTAGTTCGACGACTGCTGCCGGCCCGTGAAGCGCGCCCACGCGAGGCTCTTCTCCTCCGGGTCGGGGAGGGAGGCACGTGCCTGGACGTGGTCGACCGACGCCTCCGTCGAGGGGTCGGCGGCCAGCCGGTCGTCGAGCTCACCCGCGTCGACGGCACCGAGCACCGCGAGGCGGGTCAGGACCCGCCACCGCAGGTCCCGGTCGACCTCGACGGCCTCGGGCAGGGCCGCGCCCTCCAGCCATCCCCGCAGCCGTTCCGGCTCGGTCTCGGAGGCGACGACCGCCCGGAACGCGGCCAGCTGGACATCGGAGCCGGCGTCCGAGGTCTCGAGGCGCGCGACGGCAGCGGCCCCGAAGCGCGCCACTGCCGAGGCCGGATCGTGGTGGACCTTGTCGCACAGGGTCCCCAGGCCGAAGCCGGCAAGGGCAGCCACCGCGACGTCACGGTCCTCGGCCGGGAGTCCGGCCTCGAGGAGGCGGAGGGCGACCTCGGGGTCGATGAGGGCGTTCGAGACCCCGTCGCGCACCGCCGCCCAGACCGCGGCGCGCAGGAGAGGGTCGGTCATCGCGGGAAGGAGCCCCGGGAGAGCCCCGAGCGTCACCTCGTCGAGTCCTCTGCGAGCCCAGGTGTCGTGCCCGGGGTCGAGGACCACGGGGACTGCGACGGCCTTGGGGGAGAGGGGTGCCGGGTCGGCGCCCACGGTGAGCGGCTCCGCGGCCCATCCGCCCCGACCGTCGTACACGGCGGCGGACAGGGTGTGGGAGCGCTCCGCGGGGAACGCCGGTGGCGCCTGCCGCACGACGCGGGGCCGCTCGGCGCTGCGGTCCACGACGAGGAGGTCGACCCCGGGTGTCCGCAGCCACCCCTGTGTCCACCCCGACAGGTCGCCCGCCCCGGCCGACTCCCAGGCGGAGAAGAGGTCGTGCATCGTCGCGTTGGCGAAGCGGTGGCGGGCGAAGTGCTCGCGGACCCCGGCGAAGAACACGTCGTCCCCGACGTTCGCGTTCAGCTGCTTGAGGACCGCCGAGCCCTTGGCGTAGCTGATGCCGTCGAAGTCCTGCAGTGCGGTGTGCGCGTCCTGGGCGCCGTTGCCCGCGACCGGGTGGGTGCTCGGGCGCTGGTCCGCCTCGAGGCCCCAGCGGTTCCGTCCGAACGCGACGTCGAGGGGGGCCTCGGTGAACTCCGTGGCGTCGTGGGCGACCCGGTTGCCCATGTACTCCGCGAAGGACTCGTTGAGCCACAGGTCGTCCCACCATCGCGGGGTCACGAGGTCCCCGAACCACTGGTGGGCCATCTCATGGGCGATGGTGGTGGCGCGCGCCGTGCGCTCGGCGCGGGTGACCTTGGACGTGTAGACCATCGGGTCGCGGAACGTCACGCACCCGGGGTTCTCCATGGCGCCGGCGTTGAACTCCGGCACGAAGGCCTGGTGGTAGTCGCCGAAGGCGTAGCGGACGCCGAAGAGCCGGTGGAGCTCGTCGAAGCACTGCGCGGTGACGGTGAGGAGCTCCTCCGCATCACGGTCCAGGTCGGCGGCGAGCGAGGCGCGGGCGGAGAGCCCCAGCGCGATGCCGTCGTGCTCGTCGCGGACCACGTGGTAGGGCCCCGCCACCAGCGTCACGAAGTACGTCGAGAGCGGGGGAGTGGTGGCCAGCTCCCAATGCCCGGGTTCGACCTGCTCGGCGCGGCCGTTGCCGATCACCACCCAGTCGCGCGGGGCGCGCACGTGGAGGGAGTACGGCGCCTTGAGGTCCGGCTGGTCGAAGCAGGCGAAGATGCTGGGCGCCGCGTCCAGGAACGACATCGCGTACGTGTAGTGGCGCCCGTCGGCCGGGTCCACCGCGCGGTGCAGGCCCTCCCCGTCGTTGCGGTAGCGCATCACCGCCTCCACGACCAGCACGTTCTCGCCGGTGACGCCGCGCAGGGGCAGACGGCCGTGGGCGAGGTCGTCCACGGCCAGGCGCGCGCCGTTGAGGTGGGCCGAGACCAGGCGCACCGGCTGGACGTCGGCGAACGTGTCCGCGGGCCCGTCGACCGTGAACCGGATGGTCGCGGTCGAGGAGAAGGTCTCCTCGCCCTGGTCGAGGTCCAGCCGGACGTCGTACGACGTCACGCGGACGACCTGGGCACGCTGGACCGACTCGGCGAGGGTGAGACTGGGCATGCCCGCCACCTTAGGGCCGGTGAACCCCTGTCACGACAGCCTGACGAGCATCTTCCCGATGTTCGCTCCACGCTGCAGGTCGAGGAAGGCGTCGACGGCGTGGTCGAGCCCGTCGGCGTAGGTCTCCCGGTGCTCGAGGCGACCCTCGCGCATCCACGCGGTGGCGCGGGTGAGGTACTCACGGGTGAGGTCGTGGTGGTCGGTCACGATGAAGCCCTGGAGACGCAGTCGCCGCGCCACGGCCAGCCACATGTTGCGTGGCCCTGCCGGAGCCTCGGTGAGGTTGTAGTCGCCGATCGCCCCACACAGGGCGATCCGGCCGAAGTCGCGCATGCTGTCGATGGCGGCCTCCAGGTGCTCGCCCCCGACGTTGTCGAAGTAGACGTCGACACCGTCGGGCGCCTGCTCGCGCAGGAGGCGTCGCACCGGCCCGTCGTGGTAGTCGAAGGCGGCGTCGAAGCCGAGCTCCTCGGTCACGTAGGCGACCTTCTCCGCAGACCCGGCGGAGCCGACCACACGGGACGCCCCGAGGTTGCGGGCGATCTGGCCGGCGAGGCTGCCCACCGCACCGGCGGCACCCGAGACGAAGACGCTGTCGCCCTCCTGCAGGCCCGCGATTCTCGTGAGGCCGACGTACGCCGTGAGACCGGGCATGCCGAGGACGCCGAGGTACGCCGACGCGGGCACCTGCGCGGTGTCGATGCGGCGGACGTGACGTGCGTCGACCACGGCATGCTCACGCCACCCGAGCTGGTGGGCGACTGTCGTACCGACGGGCAGCTCCTCGGTCTCGGACGCGACGACGTCTCCGACCGCACCGCCGTCGAGGGGCTCGCCCAGGCGGAAGGGCGGCACGTAGGACTTCACGTCGTTCATCCGGCCGCGCATGTAGGGGTCGACCGACATGACCGTGTTGCGCACCAGCACCTGCCCCGGCCGCAGTGCGGGCAGCTCGACCTCCACCAGCTCGAAGCTCTCGGGAGTGGGCCAACCGTGCGGGCGTGAGACCAGGCGGACCTGGCGCGTGGTGGTCATGTGACGATCCTGTCAGCCGCCGGACTGGGCGATCTCCTCGGGGCGACCGGGACGACGCACCGCGACGACCTCGGAGTGCAGGGCCCATTCGTCCTTGCCGAGGCGAGCCAGCGGGTCGAGCCGGTGGAAGTCGGGGTGCCCGTGGTCGAGAACCTCCTCGGCCACGGAGATGAGCCGGACGTCGCCGAGGACGACCGTGGAGTCCCCGAGCTCGTTGGTGCTGTGCAGGGTGCACTCGATCGAGACGGGGGAGGAGGCCACGCGAGGAGGGCGGACGGTGGCGCTGGGCTCGAGGTCGATGCCCAGAGCCTCCGCCTCGCTGTGGTCCGGGTCGAACCGCGCCGAGCTGTTGTTGACCTGCTCGAGGAGGTGCGCGGGAGCGAAGTTCACCACGAACTCGCCGGTCTCGAGAACGTTGCGAAGGGTGTCCTTCTTCCCGACCGAGGAGAACTGGACGATCGGGGGACGCGCACACGCGACGGTGTAGAAGGAGTGTGGTGCCAGGTTGACCACGCCGTCGCCCGAGACGGTCGACACCCAGGCGATCGGCCGCGGTACGACGACCGCGGTGAGCAGCCTGTACGGGTTGACGTCCGGATCGGTCACGGAGAAGTCGATACGCATGTCTCGATCGTAGGCATGGAGGTCTGTGACAGAGTTCTCGGCATGAACGAGGACAACGTGCGCAGCGTAGAGATCACCCGGATCCGCAAGGGGCTGTACGAAGCCACGAACAGCCACGGCGTGAAGATGGTCTTCGGCAACGACAACACCCAGAGCTTCTCCGCGGTCGAGCTCCTGCTCACCGCTATCGCCGGCTGCAGTGGCACCGACGTGGACTTCATCACCAGCAAGCGTGCGGAACCGGCCGACTTCCACGTGTCGATCTCGGGCGACAAGGTTCGTGACGACGCGGGCAAGAACCACGTGGCCAACATCCGGCTCACCTTCGACATCTCCTTCCCCGAGGGCGAGGAGGGGGACGCGGCGCGAGGCGTGCTCGAGCGCGCGGTCCACCAGTCGCACGACCGGCTGTGCAGCGTGAGCCAGACGGTCATGCGTGGCACGCCGGTCGAGGTGCACATCTCCGGCCTCGAGGACACCTCCGGCGACTGAGCCCCCCGGCTCGGCCCGACGGCGACCCGGATCCGCGGTTCCGCCGACCGATGAGTTCTGTATGGCCGACGAGTCTGCAGTCGTGTGCGGAAAAGCATTACGAAACTGTCGGTCCTCGAACCTAGGGTGGAGCGCATGTCGTCACAACCGGCCGTGGAGGCCATCGATCTCGTCAAGAGGTTCGGGGACAACACCGCCGTCGACCACGTCAGCTTCGTCGTCCCCGAGGGCTCCGTGCTCGGTCTTCTCGGCCCCAACGGCGCGGGGAAGACCACCACGGTCCGGATGCTGACCACCCTGTCGGTGCCCACCAGCGGCACCGGCCGGGTGGCGGGGCACGACGTGGTGGAGGAGCCCGACGGCGTCCGCAGGACTGAGGCAGCGTCACCGCATCTCGCGGTCGCGACTGCAGGGGCCGGTCTCGGTCCTGCGACGGCGTAGATGACGGGCTGAGTGACGGCAGAGTGCTGCTGACGCCGGAAGCGGGGCAGTTCGCAGGTCTGAAGTGCCGCGATCTGCAGCAGCTGCCCATTTCAGCGTCGGTCGGAAGTGGGGGGTGGAGCTCTCTCGACCCGGTCTTCCTGGTAGTTGACATAATGTCGCTTATCGGCGGTCGCCCTCGAGGGGGAC
Organism: Nocardioidaceae bacterium UBA4001; assembly: GCA_002384855.1. Classification (GTDB taxonomy): domain Bacteria; phylum Actinomycetota; class Actinomycetes; order Propionibacteriales; family Nocardioidaceae; genus Nocardioides_C. Next base: position 63,282 of record DGBP01000015.1, read on the forward strand.
GGTATCGAATCAGTCGACAAGGCGCCATGCGGCACGCCGACGAAGCCCACCGTCGATCCGGGCCGGGCGATCTTGAAGGCGGTGTCCATAGCGCCGTTGGTGCCGACGCACTCCAGGACGGAGTCGGCGCCGACGCCCTGGGTGAGCTCGCGGATCCGCTCCTCCCCCTCCTCACCGCGTTCGGCGACGATGTCGGTGGCGCCGAACTCGAGCGCGATCTTCTGCCGCGGCTCGTGGCGGGACATGGCGATGACCCGCTCCGCGCCCATCTGCGAGGCAGCCAGGACCCCGCACAGACCGACGGCTCCGTCGCCGACGACCACGGCGGTCGACCCAGGCTTCACCCGCGACGCCACGGCGGCGTGCCACCCGGTGGCCATGACGTCGGTGAGCGTGAGCAGCGACGGCAACAGCGCCTCGTCGGGCATGCCGTCGGTCCTGACGAGGCTTCCCTCTGCCTGGGTGACCCTGACGTATTCGCCCTGACCACCCTTGGTGACGCCGACGTTCACGCAGGCCGACGTCGTCCCCGCTTCACAGTGCGGGCAGGTGTTGTCGCAGTGGCAGAACGGCACGATCACGAAGTCGCCGGGCTTGAACGACCGGACGGCCGGACCTGCCTCCTCGACGACCCCGATGATCTCGTGTCCGATCACGTCGCCGGGCGTGATGTCGTTCTCGCCGCGGTACGGCCAGAGGTCGGAACCGCAGATGCACGAGGCCACGACCCTCACGATCGCGTCCGACGGCGCCTCGACAGTGGGCGACGGGCGCTCCTCGAGGCGGATGTCGCGGGTCCCGTGAATAGTCGTCACTCGCATGCCGGCATCCTGTCACGCACCCGGCAGAGGCCTCAGCACGCTCTTCTGCACACGCCGGGCGCCCGCAGCCGCACCAAGTGGTCAGCGCTTGCACATTTCGGGGCTCCGGAACTGCAACAGCTGACCACTTCGCGTCTCTGGCCCCCTTCCAGGACCGCACCCGACGAGCGACGTCGACTCTGCCCCTCCCGCACGGACCTGGCGCTGCTCGGTGCCGCCGCCGGCTGGCACACGCCACCTGCGAGACCTGGTCGGCTGCTGCCCGCCTTGCCTCTCCCCCGGATCCGCGCATACTGGACGAGTCCCCGCTGCCGTCGGCGAGCCGATTCCCCAATATCTCACATGTGAGATACATTGGGGCGCATGACTGAGGACTACCTGAGCCGGATCGGCAACCTGATCCGCGACGCCCGAAAGCACCGGGGCTGGACCCAGACCCAGCTCGCCGAGGTGCTGTCCACCAGCCAGAGCGCCGTCAACCGCATCGAGCGCGGCCACCAGAACCTCAGCCTCGAGATGCTCGCCCGCATCGGCGAGGCCCTCGACTCCGAGATCGTCTCCCTCGGTGGCGGACCCACGCACCTGCGAGTCACCGGCCCCACCCAGCTCTCCGGCAGCATCGACGTCAAGTCGTCGAAGAACGCCGGCGTCGCGCTCCTCGCGGCCTCGCTGCTCAACCGAGGCCGTACGACGCTCCGCAAGGTCGCCCGGATCGAGGAGGTCAACCGGCTGCTCGAGGTGCTCAACAGCATCGGCGTGGAGACGCGCTGGCTCAACGAGGACAACGACCTCGAGATCGTCCCCCCGGCCGAGCTCGACCTCACCCGGATCGACGAGGAGGCTGCCCGTCGTACCCGCTCGATCATCATGTTCCTCGGCCCGTTGATGCACCGCGAGGAGACCTTCGAGCTGCCCTACGCCGGTGGCTGCGACCTCGGCACCCGTACCGTCGAGCCGCACATGGCTGCGCTGCGTCCCTTCGGCCTGGAGGTCAAGGCCACCGAGGGGAGCTACCACGCGACGGTGACCCGCGCGATCACGCCCGGTCGGCCGATCGTGCTGACCGAGCGCGGCGACACCGTCACCGAGAACGCCCTGCTGGCCGCCGCCCGGCACCACGGCGTCACGATCATCCGCAACGCCAGCCCGAACTACATGGTCCAGGACCTCTGCTTCTACCTCGAGAAGCTCGGGGTGAAGATCGACGGCATCGGCACCACCACGCTCACCGTGCACGGTGTCCCCGAGATCGACGTCGACGTCGACTACGCACCGTCCGAGGACCCGATCGAGGCGATGTCGCTGCTCGCGGCCGCCATCGTCACCGATTCCGAGATCACGATCCGCCGGGTGCCGATCGAGTTCCTCGAGATCGAGCTCGCGCTGCTGGAAGAGATGGGTTTCAGCTACCACCGCAGCGACGAGTACGTCGCCGCCAACGGGCAGACCCGCCTCGTGGACATCACCACCAAGGTCTCGCAGCTCCACTCCCCCATCGACAAGATCCACCCGATGCCGTTCCCCGGGCTCAACATCGACAACCTGCCCTTCTTCGCGGTCATCGCCGCGGTCGCCGAGGGGCAGACCCTGCTCCACGACTGGGTCTACGAGAACCGCGCGATCTACCTCACCGAGCTCACCAAGCTCGGCGCCCAGGTCAAGCTGCTCGACCCGCACCGCGTGATGATCGAGGGTCCGACCAGGTGGTCCGGCGCGGAGATCGTCTGCCCGCCGGCGCTGCGACCGGCGGTGGTGATCCTGCTCGCGATGTTGGCCTCGAAGGGCACGTCGGTGCTCCGGTCGGTCTACGTCATCAACCGCGGCTACGAGGACCTCGCCACGCGCCTGAACCAGCTCGGCGCGCGGATCGAGACGTTCCGCGACATCTGACCCGACGCGCCGCCGCCGGCGCGACCCTCAGCCGAAGAGCGTCTCGATGTACGCCTTGGCCCGAGGCTTGCTCGGCGGCGGCGCAGTCATGTCCGCGGTGATCCGTGGCAGCGGCTCGGTGTGGTGGATCCCGGCGCCGGCGTGCCAGTCGTTCTCAGCCTCGATGAGGTTCCCGAGGTCGGCCCGCTCGAGGAAGATGCCGTGGCAGGACGTGCAGCGCGCCACCTCGGCGTGGCCGAGCGTCCGAGGCTCCATCGTCGATCCACACTTGGGGCAGGTCATCTCGTCCATCCTTCGACCGTACTCCCCGGACCGGTCGATGCGTGGCAGCGACGCAGACCTGAGTACGACGGCGGAGGACACGTGCCGGGCGCACGGCCGAGGCTGGACCTGTGTGGCAGTCGCCTGGCACCGGAGACGCGTTCGGGGATACTTCTGGTGTGACCCGCCCCCGGACCGGCTTCCCCTACCTCGACGCCGTCCTGGACCACCCCGGCGCAGTCCTCGCCTTCGCCCACCGGGGTGGCGCCTACCACCCGGAGATCGAAGGTCTGGAGAACTCCCTCGTCGCCTTCCGGCACGCCGTCGAGCTCGGCTACACGTACCTCGAGACCGACGTGCACGCCACGCGTGACGGACAGCTGTTCGCCTTCCACGACGCCGCCCTCGACCGGGTGACCGAGCATCGCGGCACCGTGGCCGACCTGTCCTCCGGCGAGGTCTCACGAGCCCTCATCTCCGGCCGCGAGCCGATCCCGACCATGGCTGCGCTGCTCGAGGAGTTCCCCGAGGCGCGCTTCAACATCGACCTCAAGTCCGATGCCGCCGTGGAGCCCCTGGCACGCCTGGTCCGCGCCACGGGGTCCTACGACCGGGTCTGTGTCGGGGCGTTCTCCCACCGCCGGATCACGACCTTCCGCCGCCTCGTGGGGACCCGGGTGGCGACCTCCGCCGGCCCGGTCGAGGCCGCGCTGTTCCGAGTGCTCCCGACGGCGCGCCTGGTCGACCTCGCGGTACGGCGCCACGCCGGTGCCCTGCAGCTGCCGAGGCACCGTGGCCGCCTCACCGTGGTGACACGTGGTCTCGTGCGCCGCGCCCATGCCCTGGGGCTGCACGTCCACGTGTGGACCGTGGACGACCCCGCCGAGATGCACGAGCTGCTCGACCTCGGGGTCGACGGCCTGATGACCGACCGGACCGACCTGCTCCGCGACGTACTCGTCGACCGCGGCCAGTGGATGGGAGCACCCCGGTGAGCCGACCCCGGCCGCGGCATCCGTGGGGCCGGCAACGGTGCCCTCGTTCGCCTGAGGAACGCGGCGCAGGTCACGTCGCCGACACGCCCGGGGGCACGTGTACCCCGCCCGTCGGGCGGGTACGAGTGCTGTGCACCACAGACCGGGGTCGGCCGTTCGGGAATCACCGCGACCGTCCAACCGTTGTGCTAGACGAACGGTGGTCCGCGAGTCTCGCGGGCGCCGGTCCGCGATCATGGACACATCGGGGAAACACGAACATCAGGAGGTGGCTCGATGGGAGAGCGCACGTTGCGTGGCGCCCGCCTCGGGGGCCAGAGCTTTGAGGACGAGCGTGGCATCGAGTTCGCCGCGCGCCAGCAGGTCGGCTACAAGTGCCCGCAGGGCCACGGGTTCGAGATCACCATGTCCGTCGAGGCGGACGTCCCGGCGGTGTGGGAGTGCCCCCGCTGCGGCGCCGAGGCGCTGAGCACCAGCGGCATCGTCAAGGAGGAGAAGGCCGAGAAGCCGGTCCGCACCCACTGGGACATGCTGCTCGAGCGTCGCTCGATCAAGGAGCTCGAGGACATCCTCACCGAGCGCCTGGAGCTGCTGCGCGGCGGCGAGATCGGCCCCGCGCACCTGCACCGCCCCCGCAAGACGAAGTCGAAGAAGTCTGCCTGAGCAGACCACCTGAGGCTCACACCCAGGTCAGTCCACGACCTCGCCCCGGACCACGTCATCGGGTCCGGGGCTTCGTCGTGCCCCGGCAGCGCCCGTGGCAGGTCCGGGTGGTCCGCCGAGGAACTTGCGGGTGATCACGCTCGTGAGCACGCGGCGCGCCAGCGGGCGGGTGAACGGCAGGATGAAGAAGAACCCGAGCGCGTCGGTGAAGAAACCCGGCGTCAGCAGCAGGGTGCCGCCGACCAGCACCAGCACGCCGTCGGCCAGTTCGCGCGCCGGCATCCGGTACGACGCCAGCGCGGTCGTCAGGGCGCGCCAGGCGGCGACCCCCTCGCGCTTGAGGAGCGCGGCGCCGAGGATGCTGTCGAGAACGAGGATGAGGATGGTCCAGCCGATGCCGATGGCCTGGCCGGCCTGGACGATGAGGTAGATCTCGACCAGGGGCACGATCACGAAGAGCGCGGCGACGATCCCCCAGGGAACCCTCCGTCTCACGGCCTCTCCTTCGTCGAGCGCTGGGTGGTCACCTTCGAGAGTACGTCGCCGACCTGACGAGCCCGCTCCTGCAGGCCCCAGCGTGTGATCAGGCGCAGCGACTCCACGGCGATGTCGGGGCTCATCTTGGACTCCCCGCGCTCGCGCTCGATGAACTCGATGGGGACCTCGGTGACCCTCAGGCCGGCCCCCACCGTGCGCCAGGCCAGGTCGGCCTGGAAGCAGTAGCCGACCGACCGCACGTCGGCCAGGTCGATCTTCTCCAGGGTGGTGCGGCGGAACAGCCGGAACCCTCCCGTGGCATCACGCACCGGGATGCCGAGCAGCAGCCGTGTGTAGAGGTTCCCGCCGCGCGAGAGTGCCTTGCGGGTCCATGGCCAGTTCACCACCGAGCCGCCGGGGACCCACCGCGACCCGAGGACCAGGTCGGCGTCCTCGAGGGCGCGCAGAAGACGCGGAAGCTGCTCGGGCTGGTGGGAGCCGTCGGCGTCCATCTCGCCCACGACGTCGTAGCCGCGCTCGAGGGCCACCCGGAAGCCGTGGAGGTAGGCAGCCCCCAGCCCCTCCTTCGTGGTCCGGTGCACCACGGAGACCTGGGGGTCGGCGCCGGCGAGCACGTCGGCGAGCTCTCCGGTGCCGTCGGGTGAGCCGTCGTCGACGATGAGCAGGTCGGCCATCGGCAGCGCGGCACGCACCCGTCCCACGATCGCCGCGAGGTTCTCGACCTCGTTGTAGGTGGGGACCACGATCACCACGCGTCCCAGGGTCATCCCTCCACCCTCCCGGCCGCCACGGTCTCACGAGGGTCGTGGGGCGCCTGCGCCGCTGCCGTGACCCGGCGGCGACGATAGTGCAGCGCGAGCGCGACCGAGACCGAACCGGCCCCTCCGAGGGTGAGGAGCAGCTCGATCGCGCTCCCCCACCGCATCGCGAGCGTCTCCCCGCCGAAAATCGGGAGGCTGCTCGACACGACGGCCCGCGCTTTCACCGGTGCCCGCTCGACGACCTGGCCGTCCGGGGCGATGACCCCCGAGACGCCGTTGGTCGCGGCAACCACGACGTAGCGGTTGGTCTCGATCGCGCGAAGCCGGGAGATGGCGAACTGCTGCTCGATCTGGCCGGTGCCCATGTAGGTCGCGTTGTTGGTCTGCACCACGACCAGGTCGGCTCCGCCACCCACGACGTCCCGGAGCAGGTCGTCGTAGGCCACCTCGAAGCAGATCACGTCGCCGACCGTGGTCTCGCCGACGGTGAACAGGCCCGGCTCGGTCCCCGGGACCATGTCGCGCGGGATCTGGTCCAGGCGCTCGACGTAGGGCGCGAGCGCGTCACGGAAGGGGATGTACTCGCCGAACGGCACCGGGTGGTTCTTGGAGTACACCTGGGACGGTCCCGACCCCGGGAGCCAGACGATGCCCTGGTTGTAGACGTCGCCCGGCTGGTCTCCACCGACCATCGCCCCGACCAGCACGGGCACCCCGACCGCGTCCACGGCGGACTGGATGTCGGCGTGGACCGAGGCGTCGGTGAAGGGGTCGATGTCCGTGGAGTTCTCCGGCCACACCACGAGGTCGGGGCGCGTGCTCCGGCCCGCGTCGATGTCCTCGGCGAGGTCGAGGGTCGCCTCGACGTGGTTCTCGAGCACAACGCGGCGCTCGGCGAAGGCGGCCATGCCCTCCCCCGGCACGTCGCCCTGCACGGCGGCCACGTCCACCGAACGGCTCGGCTCCGCGCTCCCTGCCTGCGTGCCGGGTACGAATGCCTGACCCGACAGCACGAGCAAGGACGGTACGACGAGCGCAGCGACTCCCCGGGCCGGTGCGCGACGTGCCGCGAGCGCCGCCCAGGCCAGAGCCGTGCCCACGAGGGCGACCGCGAACGTCGTACCCGCCGGGCCGACGAGCGCGATGAGGTTCGCCGCGGGCGTGTCGGCGGTGGCGAAGGCCAGCCTGCCCCACGGGAAGCCACCGAAGGGGAAGCTCGAGCGCAGCGCCTCGACGCCGACCCACAGCATCGCCGTCCACACGGGCCACCAGGGCAGCCGCTGAACGAGGACCGCGCCGGCTCCCAGGAGGCCGTAGAAGACTCCCTCGAGCACCGCCAGGGCGATCCACGCGTCGGTGCCGATGACCTGGAGCCACGGCAGCAGGACCAGCATGAACGCGGTGCCGAAGACGGAGCCGACCAGCAGCCCGACGCGCGGACGCCTATCCTGCACCAGAAGGCTCAGGCCGGCGACGCCCAGAGGCATCAGGACCACGACGGCGTAGGGCTCGAAGGAGAGCGCAACCGCAGCACCCGCCACGGCGGCGAGGGCGAGACGCAGGAGCAGCGGCATACCGTCAAAACTACCTGCGGCCGGAACCGCGAGAAGACCGGACCCTTCGGACCGAACCCGGACCCGCTGGCTGCGGACCACGAGCCCGTTGTCTACTGGGCGCCGGTCTTCTCGCGTGTCCTCACCCCGTGTCGGCCGCACCGACCTCCGGGAACAGCGTGCCCCAGGTTCGTGGTACCCGACCTGGTCACGTGGCCACCTGGACGTCGATGCGTCGACCCAGCCTGCTCGGCAGGACGTAGGAGACTCTGGTCAGCAGCAGAGAGTCTGTCAACCGTCACCTGACCTGCGAGAAAGAGGAAAACCGCAGGTCAACCCGCTACCCCAGTTGGGTGAACTTGTCCTGAAATTTTTACGCCAAACGGCGTGTCGGGCTCGACACGCCGTCAGCTCGCAGGGACGACGACCGTCCCCGTCGCGGTGGTCGCGACCACGGGCTCGTCGAGGACGCCTGCCGCGGACTCGGACAGGTCCGGGCGGCCCCGTGCGATGACCGACGCGGTGAACTCGATCGTGCGCGACCGGCTGCCGACCCGGACCAGCTCGGCGCGCACCTCAACGACGTCCCCCGCCCTCACCGGAGCCCGGAACTGCACGTCGGAGTAGGACGCGAAGAGGCCCTCGTCGCCGTCGGTGCGGATGCACACCTCGGTGGCGACGTCGCCGAACAGCCCCAGGGAGTAGGCACCGTCCACGAGGTTGCCGGCGTAGTGAGCGTGGGAGTACGGCACGTAACGGCGGTGCGTCACCACGAGGCCCAGGCGGGGGTCGGTCCGGTCCATGTCAGGCTCCTGCTCCGGCACGCGCGGCGCGCCTGGTCACGATGGCGTCGGTGAGGTAGCTGGCGACCTCACCGGGGGTGGTCCCCCGGGCGAAGACCCGGTCGACGCCGAGCTCGGCGGCCATCGACTCGTCGAACCGGGGGCCACCGACGATCAGCAGCGGACGCTTGTCCGCGGGGTAGGCCTCGCGGAAGGCCGCGGACATCTCCTTGGTGTTGAGCAGGTGGGCGTCGCGCTGGGTCACGACCTGCGACACGAGTACGGCGTCCGCCCCCTCCTCCTGGGCACGCGCGACGAGCTGGGGCACGGCCACCTGGGCGCCGAGGTTCACGACCTTGACCTCGCCGTAGTACTCCAGGCCCTTCTCCCCCGCGAAGCCCTTGATGTTGAGGATCGCGTCGATGCCGACGGTGTGGGCGTCGCTGCCGATGCAGGCGCCGACCACCACGAGCTTGCGTCGCAGGCCGCGCTTGACCGCGAGGTTGACCTCCTTGGGGGTCAGCAGCGGATAGTCGCGCTCGACGACCTGCACCTTGGAGGTGTCCACGAGGTGGTTGACCCGGCCGTAGACCACGAAGAACGTGAAGTCGGGGCCCATCGGCTTGGCGTGCACCACCATCGCCGGGTCGATCCCCATCTTCCCCGCGAGCTGGGCCGCGGCGCCCTCGGCGGTCTTGGAGTGGGGCATGGGCAGGGTGAACGACACCTGCACCATGCCGTCGCCGGTGGTGTCGCCGTACGGTCGCAGGATCGTCATCGCTCGCCCTCCAGGATCTCGCTCGCAGGGTTGAAGTACTCGGGCGCCTTCGCGGCGACCCCGTCGAGGCCCCGACCCGCGTCGGCGGGACGCTTCATGAGACCGAAGGTGCCGTCGGCGATCGCGGCGAGCAGGGGCGGGTCCCCGGCCGCGTCGCGATCGGAGGCGATCTGCTCGAGCAGGTCGATGCTCTCAGCCAGCACCCGTCGCGCCCGCTCGGCGATGAAGCCGTCGGAGGCAGGGCGGAAGTCCTCGGCGAGGCCGCCGGCTGCGTTCAGCACGTAGCGGACGTTCTGCAGCGCCAGGTCGCGGTCCGACAGCCAGGGGGTGACCACGGCCTCGGTCATCATCCCGACGAGCAGGATGCCCTGGCCGGTGAGCGCGCCGGCCAGGTTGAAGAAGCCGTCGAGCAGGTAGCCACGGAAGACGTCGCCGGTCATGTGCCGCGTGGGGGGCATCCACTTCAGCGGGGCGTCGGGGAACAGCTCGCGGGCCAGCAGCGCGTGCGCGAGCTCCATCCGGAAGCTGTCGGGGATCTCGGGGTCGATCTCGAAGGCGTGGCCGAGCCCGAGCTGCCAGTCCTCGAGTCCGGCCTCCTTGGCGAAGTACTCGTTCAGCAACTGCGAGGTGGTCACGGTGTGCGCCGCCTCGACCGCGTCGGCGGTGGTGAGGTAGTTGTCCTCGCCGGTGTTGATGATGATGCCCGCGCGGGCGTGCACCTGGCGGCTGAAGCGCTGGTCGACGAAGGTGCGGATCGGGTTGATGTCGCGGAAGAGGATCCCGTACATCGAGTCGTTCAGCATCATGTCGAGCCGTTCCAGGCCCGCGAGCGCCGCGATCTCGGGCATGCACAGCCCGGACGCGTAGTTGGTCAGCCGGACGTAGCGGCCGAGCTCCGCGCTCGACTCGTCGAGCGCGGCCCGCATCAGCCGGAAGTTCTCCTGGGTGGCGTAGGTGCCGGCGAAGCCCTCGCGCGTCGCGCCCTCCGGGACGTAGTCGAGCAGCGACTGGCCCGTCGAGCGGATCACCGCGATGACGTCGGCCCCCTCACGGGCCGCCTGCTGGGCCTGTGGGATGTCCTCGTAGATGTCGCCGGTGGCCACGATCAGGTAGATCCACGGCTTCTGCTCCGGGTCACCCCACTTGCGCACCAGCCGCTCACGCTCGCGCCGCCGGGCGTCCACCTTCTTCATCCCGGCTCCCACCTGCTTGCGCGCGGCGGAGCGGGCTCGGACGAGGTCTCTGCCCTCGGGCACCCGGAACCGGACGGAGCCGGCGGCGGCCTTCTGCGCGAGCACGGCCAGGTCGTCTGCCTCGCCCCGCACGAGGGAGTCCCAGACCGGCAGCGCGATCCCGTGCTCGATGCCCACGTCTCCGCGGACGGCGTCGAGCAGCCGGTTCACCCAGGGGATCCCGTCCGCGTCGGCGCCCTGCAGGCCGCCGAGGCGCAAGGTCGCCCGCTCCACCGAGACCGTGGTGTGCTGCTGGGCGAGGTCGACGATCGGACGGCCGACCTTGCGTGCCAGCGACCGCGCCTTGCGGACGGTGACCGGGTCCAGGTCGAGCTTCCCTCGAGGACGGCGGCCGCCGGACGAGCCACGGCCGCCGGTCGAGCCCCGGCCGCCGGTCGAGCCACGGCCGCCGGTCGAGCTTGTCGAGACCATCACAGTGCTCCTGGTTCTTCGTGGGCGACCCGTCCGTCGACGACGGTCATGACGCAGGTGGGCAGGTCGTGGTCGGGATGCAGGTCGGGGAGGTGGGGTACGCCGGCGCGAGGATCGGTCGACCACGCGGCGACGCGAGCGTCCGGGGTCTGCACGCGCAGGTCGCCCGCGACGTCCCACACCGCGATGCTTGCAGGCGCACCCGGTGCGATCACGCCACCCTCGTCGCGCCGTGCCGCGCGCCAGCCGCCGCGTGTGTGGGCGTTGAAGGCGGCGCGCACCGTGAGCCGCTCGGAGTCGTTGTGGTGGTGGGCGGCAGCGCGCACGGCCGCCCAGGGGCCGAAGGGGCTCACGGGGGTGTCCGAGCCGAACGCGAGCGAGACGCCGGCGCGGTTGAGCGAGGCGTAGGGGTTCATCTTCCGCGCCCGGTCGGCGCCGAGGCGCTGGGCGTAGAGCGACCCCTCGCCGCCCCACAGCTCGTCGAACACCGGCTGGACGCTCGCGACCACGCCCAGCCGGCCGAGGGTCGCCATGTCCTCCGGACCGACCATCTCCAGGTGCTCGAGGCGGTGGCGACCACGGACGATCGCCGGGACACCCACGACCTCCGCCGCCATCGTCAGTCCCGCGACGACCTCGGCCGTCGCCCGGTCGCCGATCACGTGGAAGCCCGCCTGGATGCCGGCGTGCGTGCAGTCGAGGACGTGGTCGCGGACCTGCGCGGCGTCGAGGTACAGGTGACCCGAGGTGGGGGCGTCGAGGTAGGGCGCGTTCATGGCGGCGGTGCGGGCCCCGATGGCCCCGTCCATGCACAGGTCGCCCGCGGCGCCGACGCAGCCGAGGTGCTGGGCGGTCTCGACCTCCTTGAGCGCACCCCAGTACCCGACCACCTGCGGGAGGGTGTGCGCGGCCCGCAGCTCGTCGATGACGGAGAAGTCGACCGCCGGGTTGAGATGGGGTGCACCGAGCTCGTGCACCATGCCGATGCCGTGCGCGGCGGCGTCACGCAGCGCCCGGTGGATCGCATCCTCCCTGACCGCGTCGGGGATGAGCGCGAACATCGCCTCGCGGGCACGGTTGTAGGCGTCTCGTGCGACGAACCCGTTGGCGTCGTACCCGTCCGCCTCGACGACGTCGGGGATCCGGTCCAGCAGCGCGGTGGAGACGACCGCGGAGTGCACCTCGACCCGGCCGAGGTAGGCCGGGTGAGAACCGACCGCGCGGTCGACCTCCTCACGGGTGAAGGGCCGCCCCTCGGGCCACTGGGTCTCGTCCCAGCCGTGCGCGAGGACGATCGGGAAGGTCGACGAGCGCGCGAAGTCGGCGAGCGCGTCCAGGGCGGCCGCCATGCTGGGTGTCTCGCCGAGGTCGAGGCTGTGGGCGGCAAGGCCGGTCTGCGCGAGGTGCACGTGGGAGTCGACGAAGGCAGGCGTCACCAGCCTGCCGTCCAGCTCGATGATCCGGTCTGCGTTGTCGACGAAGTGAGCGGAGGCGTCGTCGTCCCCGGTCCACACGACCTGGCCGTCCTCGATGCAGAGGGCCGTCGCGTGCGGGTCGCCGGGAGTGTGGACGTAGCCACCGCGGAGAAGGGTCCGAGTCACAGGCTCATTCTCCGCACACCGGTCCGGGGGCGTCGAGCCGGCTCACAGCCGCCGCTCGAAGAGCGACCGGACGCCCTCGCTCTCCCGGAGCAACGACATCGCGTAGTCCGCGTGACCGGGGACGTAGCCGTTGCCGATCAGCATCGTCACGTCCGCGGCGAGGCCCTCCGCGCCGAGCGCGGCGCCGCTGAACGACGTCGCCATCGAGAAGAAGACGACCGTGCCCCGGTCGGCGGTCGACAGGATCGCGCCACCCTCGCAACCGGGCACGTCGACGCAGACCACCGTCACGTCCGCGGGTCCGCCCGCCTCGACGACCGCGCGGGACAGCGCGACGGGGTCGCGGGCGTCCGCGACCGCGATCACGTCGGCGATCTTCGCCTCCTCGAGCAGCTCCGCCTCGGCCTGGTGCGGGACGACGCCGATGGTGCGCGCCGCCCCTGCCTGGCGTGCGGCGACGAGGGAGAGCGACCCCGACTTGCCGGCGCCGCCGATCACCGCGACCGTCGGCGCGTCGTACTGCCCCACGACACGGGAGGTCAGCGCCGGTGCACCGCACACGTCCATCACCGACAACGACAGCTCGGCGGGGAGGTCGTCGGGGATGCGTGCGGCGATCGAGCGTCCGAAAAGGATCGCGTAGCCGTCCGCGGGAACCTGCTCGCTGCGGCCGTCCCATCCCGCGAGCCCGTCCTCGATCACCAGCGGGGTGAGCGTGAGCGAGACCAGCGTCGTGACGCGGTCCCCCACGGCCAGGCCGAGCCTCGACTCCGGCCCGACCTCCTCCACCGTGCCCACCAGCATGCCGCCGGAGCCGGTCTCGGGGTTCTGCATCTTCCCGCGCGTCGCGACGATGTGCAGCACCTCCGCACGGACCGCCTCGCCGTCCCCGTCGTGCTTGCGCTCGAGCTGGCGGAACGACGCCGCGTCGAGGTTCAGGCGCTCCACACGGATCCGGACCTCGTCGGGCCAGACGTCCCGCCGCGTGTCGAGGCGGACGGCCGCCTGCGGCAGGACCCCGGCGGGCTCGAGGACCCGGTGCAGCCCCGTCGGGTCGCTTGCTCCTCGGGATACTGCCTGGGGGTCCGACACCACTTTCGTCCTTCCATGCGCGCTCACCGCTGGAAACCTTGCGGTGCGCCGGTTGTTAAGCAGGAGATTCTTTGCATACTCTGGCATGGAGCGCGTCGCGGTGACAACCGGGCGCGCCCTGATCACCGACTGCCAGCTGCGATCGAGGACGACCGGAGTGAACATGACCATCGAGGCCACCACGGGCCAGCCCTACCAGTACCGCAAGGTCGAGCTCGTCGAGCCGGACTGGACGCGCTTCCCCGGCTGGAAGGACGTCACCCGCGAGGAGTGGGAGTCCGTGCAGTGGCAGCGCGCCCACTGCGTGAAGAACGTCAAGCAGCTTCGCGCCCTGCTCGGCGACCTGGTAGACGACCGGTTCTACGCCGACCTCGAGCGCGACCAGGCCGAGCGCGCCACGATGTCGATGCTGGTCACCCCGCAGATGATGAACACGATGATGCGGCACACCGACCCGGCCGGCCCCGGCTCGCTCACCGAGGCGATGTACGCCGACCCGGTCCGCCGCTACATGCTTCCGGTGTTCTCGGACCGTCGTACCGACTGGCCCTCCCACCCGCACGCCACCCGCGACTCGCTGCACGAGCACGACATGTGGGTCGCCGAGGGGCTGACCCACCGCTACCCCACCAAGGTCCTCGCCGAGCTGCTGCCCACCTGCCCGCAGTACTGCGGCCACTGCACCCGCATGGACCTCGTCGGCAACTCGACGCCGATGTTCGACAAGCTGAAGTTCGACCTCAAGCCGGTCGACCGCCACGCGTCGATGCTGGACTACCTCCGCCGCTCCCCCGGCGTCCGGGACGTCGTGGTCTCGGGCGGCGACGTGGCGAACCTCCCCTGGGCCCGGCTGGAGGACTTCGTCACCAAGCTGCTCGACATCGAGAACATCCGCGACATCCGGCTGGCCACCAAGGCGCTCATGGGTCTCCCCCACCACTGGCTGCAGGACGACGTCCGGGCCGGCATGGAGCGCGTGGCCACCGTCGCCCGCGACCGCGGCGTCTCGATCGCGATCCACACCCACGTCAACCACGCCGACTCGGTGACGCCGCTGGTGGCCAAGGCCGCGCGGGCGATGCTCGACACCGGCATCCGCGACGTGCGTAACCAGGGCGTCTTGCTCAAGGGGGTCAACGCCGACGCGCACACCCTCCTCGACCTGAGCTTCACGCTGCTCGACGGCGCCCAGATCATCCCGTACTACTTCTACATGGCCGACATGATCCCGTTCAGCGAGCACTGGCGGGTCTCGGTCGCCGAGGCCCAGAGCCTCCAGCACGCGTTGATGGGCTACCTGCCGGGCTTCGCCACGCCTCGCATCGTCTGCGACGTGCCGTTCGTGGGGAAGCGCTGGGTGCACCAGCTCGAGGGCTACGACCGGGAGCTCGGCATCTCCCGGTGGACGAAGAACTACCGCACCTCGATCGAGGCCAGCGACCCCGAGGCGCTCACCCGGACCTACGAGTACTACGACCCGATCCACACGCTCCCGAAGAACGGCCAGGCCTGGTGGCACGAGCACGCCGGCCACGACCTCGCCGAGGCCGAGAAGCGCGCGGCTGCGTCGCGTGAGGCCGCCGAGGCCCAGAAGCTGCTCCCGATCAGCTGAAGGCTCCCCCGACGTCCGACGAACCGGCCGCCGGCCACTCCCCCTGGCCCAGGGGTGGTGGCCGGCGGCCGTCTGCCTCTACTCTCCCGAGATGTCCTTCTCCGCGGTCCCCGGGGTGACAACCTCCGCCGACGAGCAGGCACCTCAGCTGTCCGACCTCGGCCGCTACGGCCGGTACGTCGTGCAGCGGTTCGTCACGAAGGCCCGCGCGGCCGACCAGCCGAGCTTCCGCTCCGTGCTCGCCGAGCACATCGGCAGCCAGGTGCACGAGCAGCCCGTGACCACCGAGCAGTGGCCGGCCTACGAGCACGTGAACGTGCAGGTCGCCCTCACGGCCGGGGCGCGTGGACCAGGCGGTACACATCGAGCTCCCCGACCGTGAGTCGCGGCGCAGCCTGGTCGAGCTCTACCGGGGAAACCTCGACCTCGACCTGAGCCGGCTCGACACCGTGCTCGACCGGACCGACGGGGTGACCGCGTCGTTCCTCAAGGAGCTGATCCGCCGCGCGGCAGTCGTGGCGGCCGACCGGGAGGACGGGCCGGGCGCCGGCCGCCTGCACGTCACGCCCGACGACCTCGACGCCGCGCTCCAGGATCTCCTCGACACGCGCAACCAGATGACCCGCGCGGTGCTCGGCTACCGAGCCGAGTAGCGGTGCATCGCGACGGCTTACCAGGGTATCGAGGCGATCGGTGCCCTCCCACAGTGAACGTGCCATGGGAGGGGACAGTTCTCCTGCATACCCTGGTGAACGCTCAGCGCCCCGCCAGGGCGTCGACGAGGCGGGCCACGGACCCGCCCAGCCCCCACCGCTCGGCGAGGGCCACCAGACGATCGGGGTCGACAGGCGTGCGCGGCATCGTGAGGTCCGGCGCCCCCAGGTCGAGGTCGCGCACGACCCCGACCACCTTCGGCGCCACCTTGAGGTAGGCGGCCGCGTCCTTGACCTTGCGTCGCGGGCCCGGCGCCAGGTCGCTGTCCGGGTCGAGCGCGGCGGCGCGGATGCCGTCGAGGTCCCCGAACCGGCGCAGCAGCGTCGCCGCGGTCTTCTCCCCCACGCCGGGGACGCCGGGAAGCCCGTCGGAGGGGTCCCCGCGCAGGGCCGCGAAGTCGGCGTACTGAGCGCCGCTGACGCCGTACTTGCTGCGCACCACCTCGTCGGTCACCCGTTCGTGCCGGCCGACACCGCGGGCCGTGTAGAGCACCCGCACCTGGGCGTCGTCGTCGACGAGCTGGAAGAGGTCGCGGTCGCCGGTCACCACGTCGACGGGCATGCCGGCGTCGGTGGCGAGAGTCCCGATGACATCGTCGGCCTCGTGCTCGTCGGCGCCCACGACCGCGATGCCGAAGGCCTCGAGCACGTCGAGGATCACGGGGATCTGCGCCTCGAGGGGGTCGGGGACCTCCTCCTCGAAGTGCGCGCCACCCTCCGTCGGTGTCGGCAGCTCGGTCCCGACGCGGTGGGCCTTGTACGACGGCAGCAGGTCCACCCGCCACTGGGGACGCCAGTCGTTGTCCCAGCAGCACGCCAGGTGTGTCGGGCGGTAGTCGCCGACCAGCCGGGTGATGAAGTCGAGCAGGCCGCGCACGGCGTTGACCGGTGTGCCGTCGGGCGCGGTCATCGAGTCGGGCACCCCGTAGTACGCCCGGAAGTACAGGCTGGCCGTGTCGAGCAGCATGAGGCGGTTGGTCACCCGGCGAGTCTGGCATGCGACGCACGCCGAGACAGGCCGGACCCGCCCCGGGTCGCCGTCTATGGTGAGGGACGTGGAAGATCTCGACCGCCGCATTCTGGCCCTGCTCACCACGGACGGCCGCATGTCGTTCACCGACCTCGGCAAGGCGACCGGTCTGTCCACGTCGGCGGTCCACCAGCGCGTCAAGCGTCTCGAGGCACGCGGCGTCATCAGTGGGTACGCAGCGCAGGTCGACTACGACCAGGTGGGGCTGCCGTTGACGGCGTTCATCTCGATCAGGCCGATCGACCCGTCGCAGCCCGACGACTCTCCCGACCGCCTCAGAGGGATCAAGGAGATCGAGAGCTGCTGGTCCGTCGCCGGGGACGAGTCCTACATCCTCAAGACCCGCGTCGCCACCCCCGTGGACCTCGAGGACCTGCTGGCGCGGATCCGGAGCGCGGCCAACGTCGCGACGCGCACGACGATCGTGTTGTCGACGCCGTACGAGAACCGCCCGGTCGACTGAGGGGCAAGCGGGCCTAGCTGGGGTCCCAGAGGATGCTCCGCTGAGCGGGCAGCGGCGGCCGCGGGTCCATGTCGCTGCGGATCCGGTCGCTGATCCGACCGGCCAGCGCCATCGTCACCTCGACCGAGCGCAGCCCGGACTCGAGCTCGTCGTAGAGCACCGAGTCGGTCAGGCGCGGCAGGTTGGCCAGCACCGTCAGGTGGGCCGTCGACGCTGCGCCGCGCAGGGTCTCCACCGCCGCCATGAGCTCCAGCCGGCTGCGGGTGCGGCGCACGACGAGCAGCTGCTCGGCGAGCAGGAGCATGGAGTGGCACGTGTCGAGGAGGGTGGCCGTCGCGCGGACGGTGCCGCTGAGAGCCGTCGAGAGGACCCTGGCCCTGCCGACCGCGTCGTCGAGCGCAGAGGGAGCCCCGTCGGCCTTGCGGGCCAACGACGAGACGTCCTGGTCGAGGAGCCGGGCGAGCTCGGCGAGGAGCCTGGCCTGGTGCCGGGCGGTGCCCAAGGTGTCGTAGGCCGCCCGGGGCAGGCCGCTGCGGTCCTCGGCGACGCGGGCCAGCTGCTCTCCTGCGGTGACCGCCAGCCGGAAGGGCGAGAGTGTCCCTCCGGGCTCCGGCCCGCGGAGTACGAACTGGTCGATCCACGACGCGCGCGGCGCGTTCGGCACGGGTTCCTCCAGAAGACAGCATGCACCCCTATGTGCGGAAAAAGAGGGGTGTCGGACAGAGGGTAGAGGATGCCCGCGCGACCGTCGAGACCGGCCTAGTCGGACACGCTGGAGTAGGCCACGACACCCCTGCGGAGGGCGTCCGAGGCGCTCCGGGCGACGGCCCGCAAGGGCGTGTCACCGGCCGCGCCTGCCACCTGGTCGGCGACGTCGAGGAGCTGCTTGACCCAGCGCACGAAGTCACCCGCGGCGAGGTCGGTCTCGGTCAGCACGTCATCGAGCGAGGCACCCTCCGCCCAGCGGTACGCCGCCCAGGCGAAGCCCAGGTCGGGCTCCCGGAGGAAGTCCAGCCGGTGCTCACGCTCCAGGGCGTCCAGGTCGGCCCACAGGGACACCATCTCGGCCAGCGCCGTCCTCACCCGGCCGCCGGGAAGGCGGGGCGGCGAGGCGTCGTCGGCCCGTCGGGACTCGTAGACCAGGGCGGAGAGGGCAGCGGCCAGCTCGCTGGGGGCCAGCCCGTCCCACAGGCCCTGGCGCAGCGACTCGGCCGCCACGAGGTCCATGTCGGTGTAGATGCCCATGAGGTGCTCGCCGGTCGCGGTGACCTGGTCGTTCTCGAGGTACCCGAGATCGGTGAGCAGGTCGCAGACCCGGTCGAACTGCCGGGCGATGGTGTTCGTGCGCTGCTCGATGCGCTTCTCCAGGGTCCTGGCGTCCCTGGCGAGCTTGTGGTGACGCTCGGCCCAGCGTGCGTGGTTCTCCCGGTCGTCGCAGCCGTGGCACGGGTGTGCCCTGAGCTCGGCACCCAGCCGGGTGATCTCCCGCTCGCTCTCCGACTCCTGCCCGGCCCGCCGGTGGCGAGGACCGTCCGGACGGCCTGACGACCGCCCGGACGGCGGTGGGGGGGTCAGTCCGTGGGTCTTCGCGCGCAGCGTCGAGGCCAGATCGCGCCTCGACTGGGGGTTCCGCCCGTTGAAGCTTCGTGGGATCCGCATCCGCGTGATCGCCGCGACCGGTGTGGCGAAGTCCGCCAGTGACAGCCGCCTCGCCTGGCGGTCGGCCGTCACGACGTAGGGCCGCGGCCCTTCCCGGTCGGCGGTCCCGCCCGGGTCGACGACGACCGCCATCCCGGCGTACCTCCCGCTGGGCACCTCGATCACGTCGCCGGGCCGCAGTGCCTCCAGTGACGCCACCACCTCGTTGCGACAGTCGCTGCGCCGGGCCTTGGCCGTGCGCGTCTCGACCTCGCCGAGCCGTCGGCGCAGGGTGGAGTACTCCATGAAGTCTCCGAGGTGACAGGTCGCTGCCTCGGCGTACCCGGCCAGGGCCTCCTCGCTCTTGCGCAGCTGCCGCGCGAGCCCCACGACGGCCTTGTCCGCCTGGAACTGTGCGAAGGAGGACTCGAGCAGCTCCCGGGCGGTGTGCCTCCCCACGCGCTTCACCAGGTTGACCGCCATGTTGTACGACGGGCGGAAGGACGACCTGAGCGGGTAGGTGCGCGTCGAGGCGAGACCGGCGACGGAGCGCGGGTCCATCCCGGGCTGCCACAGCACGACGCCATGACCCTCGACGTCGATGCCCCGGCGGCCCGCGCGGCCGGTCAGCTGGGTGTACTCCCCGGGTGTGATGTCGGCATGCGTCTCGCCGTTCCACTTGCTGAGCTTCTCGATCACCACGGACCGCGCGGGCATGTTGATCCCCAGCGCCAGGGTCTCGGTCGCGAAGACGACCTTGCACAGCCCCTCGGCGAACAGGTCCTCCACACACTCCTTGAACGTCGGCAGCATCCCGGCGTGGTGGGCGGCGACGCCGCGGCTCAGGCCCTCGAGGAAGTCGTGGTAGCCCAGGACGTGCAGGTCCTCGGTGGGGATGTTGCGGCACCGCGCCTCCACGAAGCCGCGGATGTGGTCACGCTCGTCGGGCGAGGTGAGCCGGAGGTTCGCGTCCAGACACTGCTGCACGGCCGCGTCGCAGCCGACCCGGCTGAAGATGAACGCGATCGCGGGCAGGAGGCCCTCGGAGTCGAGCCTCTCCACCACGTCGAAACGGCTCGGGAGGTACGGCCGTCGGGGTCGCTGCCCGCGTGCACCCGCCCGGCCTCGCGACGCGCCTCGCTTTTCGCGGCGGTCGCCCGCCCGCCCGGACCGCCAGTCGTCGCGGGCAACCTTGAGCAGCTCGGGGTTGACCTTCGACTCCCCGCCGGTCCCGGCGACCTCGCGGTCGGCGAAGAGGTCGAACATCCGCCGGCCCACCATCACGTGCTGGTACAACGGCACCGGACGACGCTCCTCGACGATGGTGACCGTCGACCCGCGGACCGTCGAGAGCCACTCGCCGAACTCCTCGGCGTTCGACACGGTGGCCGACAGGGAGACCAGCGCCACCGACTCCGCAAGATGGATGATCACCTCCTCCCAGACCGCGCCGCGGTAGCGGTCGGCGAGGTAGTGCACCTCGTCCATCACGACGTAACCGAGCCCCAGCAAGGTGCGCGAGCCCGCGTAGATCATGTTGCGGAGGACCTCGGTGGTCATCACCACGATCGGTGCCTCGCCGTTGATCGTGTTGTCCCCGGTGAGGAGGCCGACCTTCTCGGGTCCGTACCGGTCAACGAGGTCGTTGAACTTCTGGTTCGACAGCGCCTTGATCGGGGCGGTGTAGAAGCACTTGCGGCCCTGCTCGAGCGCGAGGTGGACCGCGAACTCCCCCACGAGGGTCTTGCCCGACCCGGTGGGCGCCGCGACGAGGACGCCGTTACCGGCCTCGAGCTCGCGGCAGGCGCGGACCTGGAAGTCGTCGAGCTCGAAGTCGTAGAGCGCGGCGAACCCCGCGAACACCGGGGTCTGCTGGTCTCGCCGGAACCTGGCGTACTTGTCGGAGGGCGTCGTCATCGTGGCGCCAGTACCCGAAGTGCCTGCGGGACAACCTCGACGGTGAGCGGGAGCGGACCGAGCCGCTCCCCGTCCGCGTAGGCCACCACGCCGGGCGCGGCGAGGGTCACCGAACGCACCCGGTGGTGCTCGTACTTCGGGTGCCGCGTGTGCCCGCCCGTGTAGAGCTTGGGATAGGTCCGTATCAGGTCGGGCTTGCTCATCGGCTTGATGATCACCACGTCGAGGAGTCCGTCGTCGATCTCCGCGCCGTGGGTGATCCGGAGCCCTCCGCCGAAGGAGGGACCGTTGCCCACGGCGACGAGCATGGCGTCAAGACGGCGTACCTCACCGTCCATCTCGATCGTGTAGTGCAGCGGCTCGAAGACCCGGAGCTCGGCCAGGGTTGCGAGGTTGTAGCGCATCTGGCCGCGTGGCCACCGCATCCGGTTCGCCCGCTCGTTGACGAGGGAGTCGAAGCCTGCGGCGAGCACGGTGACGAAGTACGTCGGTCCCGCCATCGCGAGGTCGATGGTCCGCACGTGCGAGGCGACCACCACGTCGGCGGCGGCCTGGGGATGGCGGCGGGGGATGCCGAGGTAGCGGGCCACGTCGTTGCCGGTGCCCGCAGGGATCACGCCGAGGTTCACGTCGGTCCCGGCAAGGGCCTGCACCGCCATGTGCACCATGCCGTCGCCGCCGACCACGACCAGGCTCTCGACCCCGTCCTCGACCGCCTGGCGCGCAAGTGCGATCGCCTCGGGTCCGTCGTGGCCCTCGAGCTCACGGACGTGGAAGCCGGCCTCCTGGAGCCGGGGCAGGGCGATCGCCGCGGTCCTCGATCCCGCGCCCTTGCCGGCCGAGGGGTTGGTCAACAGCGCGATCTCTCTGGCCACGAGCCCGACAATACGCGGCAGCGTGGTCGAGACCGTCCGCCGGTCGACCCTCCGCCGGTCGAGCCTCCGCCGGTCGACCCTCCGCCGGTCGACCCTCCGCCGGTCGAGCCTGTCGAGACCCCGCCGGTCGAGCCTCCGCCGGTCGAGCTTGTCGAGACCGTCCACAGCCCGCAACATCGACCTTCGCATCGCCGCTGAACCGGTTCATGGTGGAGAAATGCCCTTCACCTACATCCTGAGGTGCGCCGACAGCACCTACTACGTCGGCAGCACGTGGGACCTCGCCCGCCGGCTCAGTCAGCACCAAGCCGGCACCGGAGCCCGCTACACGGCACGTCGACGACCCGTGGAGCTCCTCTGGTCCCTCGAGTTCGAGCGCATCGAGGATGCGTACGCCCTGGAGAAGCAACTGCAGGGGTGGTCGCGGGCCAAGCGTGAGGCCTTCATGGCTGGCCGTTTCGACCTGCTGCCCGGCCTGGCTCGCGGCCACAATCGCTGACCGGGTGGTGCGACAGGCGGTCTCGACGAGCTCGACCAACGGGGTCTCGACAAGATCGACCAACGGGGTCTCGACGAGCTCGACCAACGGGGTCTCGACAAGATCGACCAACGGACACCCGGGCTCGACCGACGGACGCTGCGACTCGACCGACGGGTCAGAGACGGATCGCGGCGACGAAGCGGGTCGGGGGAACGCCCAGCGACCTCGCCAGTCTGGAGAG
The DNA here is from genome assembly GCA_002384855.1 of Nocardioidaceae bacterium UBA4001. Taxonomy (GTDB): domain Bacteria; phylum Actinomycetota; class Actinomycetes; order Propionibacteriales; family Nocardioidaceae; genus Nocardioides_C. Next base: position 85,611 of record DGBP01000015.1, read on the forward strand.
GCTCTCCAGAACCCGGTCGGCGGTGAACTCGGTGCCCGGCACGGCCAGGGTCAGCCGACCGTCGTACTCCACGGGCAGCACCTGGCCGTGGGTCCACTGCTGGTGTGCCCGGTGGCGCCACTCGCTGTCCAGCACGGGACGCGGATACGCCAGGTCGGCCGCGAGGAGGTCGCAGACCAGCACCTCTCCCCCGCCGCTGAGCTCGCCCGCGACCAGGTGGCTGCCTAGCACGCTGGAGGTGGCACGCCAGGTCACCTCGGTGACGGCGAGCCACTCGGGCAGGTCGAAGGGATCGACCGCGACGACGGCGGGAAGGTCCACGTCAGTCCTCGTCGTCGAGCCGTGAACGACTGACGTCCTCCGGGGAGTAGGACAGGGGCGAGGCCTCGTCGTCCCCGACGGCCAGTCCCTCCTCCACCTGGCGTCGGCGACGTCGCCGGTCGACGAGCCTGGCGATGCCCTCGGAGACCAGGAAAAGGACGCTCATGGGCAACGCGAGCATCAGCATCGAGAAAGGGTCCGTCGACGGCGTCGCGACGGCCGCGAAGACGAAGGTGCCGACGATGATCCACGGACGGTAAGCCGCCAGCGAGGCGCCCGAGACGACCCCGGCGAGGCTCAGCATCACCACGAACAGCGGGATCTCGAACGCGACCCCGAAGACCAGGAGCATACGGGTCAGGAAGCGGAAGTACTCCCCGAACTCCACGAGGCTCTGCAGCGCCCCTGGGGTGAAGCCGATGAGCACCTCGATGCCCTTGGGCAGCACGTAGTAGCCGACCGCGACGCCGAGCAGGAACAGCGGGCCGGCGACGGCGGCGAAGATCCGCGTCCAGCGCCGCTCGTTCGCGTGCAGCCCCGGAACGATGAACGCCCACAGCTGGTAGAGCCAGTAGGGGCTGCCGAGCACCACGGTCGCGAGGGCGCAGAGCTTGAGCTGCAGCAGGAGGGGGTTGGCGACGCCTGTCAGGACGGGCTGGGAGTTCACGCCCTTGCCCTCGAGGGCCGTCTGAGCCTGGGAGTAGGGCTCGTAGATCAGCGCGAAGAGCTGGTCGTAGAAGAACCAGGCGACGACGATGCCCACAACCAGGAGCACCGCGACCCGAAGAAGCCGGGCTCGGAGCTCACGCAGGTGGTCGGCAAGCGCCATGCGGCCATCCGCGCCGACGGCGTCCTTCGGGGTCCTGAAGAGTCCGGTGACTCCACTGAGAGACAAAGGTCGGGAGGGCTCGGCCGGCGCGATCAGCGCTCGCTGTCGGGGCGCGGCTGGTGGACGGGCTGCTCACCGGTGGGCCCGGTCGCCTCGGTGTGGCGGGCGGCGTCGATCTGCTTCTGCTCCGGCGTCTTGTACTTGTCGTCGTCGTCGTCCTCGTCCATCAGGCCCTTGGTCTCGGCCTTGAAGATGCGAAGGGCACGACCGCTGCCTCGCGCGAGCTCGGGCAGCTTCTTGGCCCCGAAGAGCAGCACGAGCACCAGCAGGATCAGCAGGATCTCGGTGGGACCGAGGTTCATGGCCAGGGGCGTTGCTGCGACGTTCATCAAGGTGTCCTCTTCGCTTGCTCGGGGTTCGGCACCATCGTAGCCCGGGTCACGGATAGTTACCCAGGGCACTGTCGGCCGCGCGCTGCACCGAGGCGGCCAGGTGGGCCGGCTCCTCGACGACGGCGTCGCCGCCCAGCCTGAGGACCAGGCGGGTCAGCCAGGCGGGGTCCCCGACCCTCAACCTGACCCGGAGGGAGCCTTCCCCGGCCTCCTCGGCCGACTCGACCGGGTAGTACTCCGCCACCCACCGCGCGGCGGGCGCGAGCAGCATCTGCGCAAGGGTGTCGCCCGGCGACGGGGAGAAGATCCCCTCCGACAGGTCGCGGGCGGGCAGGTCGGGGTGCGCCTCGGCCGGGCCGGCGAGGACCTCGACGGCCGACACGCGGTCCAGCCGGAACAGCCGCCGGTCCTCGGCGGTGTGGCACCACGCATCGAGGTAGGTGTGACCCTCGGCACCGATCAGCCCGAGGGGGTCGACGACCCGGTCGGTGGCCTCGTCCCGGGCTGGCACGTAGTAGCCGAGCCGCACCTGCCGGCCTTCGGCGACGGCTCGCTCGAGCTCTGACCGCACCGCGTCGACCCGTACGTCGGTCGGGGGCAGGTGCAGGTCGACCTGGCCCGCCACTGCCGCGCCCTCCCCCACGGCCGTCTCGAGCTTCGCGAGGGCCCGGTCCACCACCGGCCGGACCGACTCGTCACCGCCCTCACGCAACGCGCGGAGCGCCACGACCAGGGCCGAGGCCTCGCTGCTCCCGAGGCGCAGCGGGCGGGTCAGGTAGTCGGCGTTGGAGAGCCGGATGACCCCGTCGCCCTGCAGCGCGTCCATGTCGATGTCGATAAGGTCGCCCATGCCGAGGCCGGGCAGCCCGCAGAACCACAGCACCTTGAGGTCCTTGACGATCTGAGCCGGCCGGACGCCGAAGTCCGCGGCCGCCTGCTCCAGCGCGACCTCGTCGCGGCTCTGCAGGTACGGCACCAGGGCGAGCATCCTGGCGACCTGGTCACGTGCCCCGCTCATCGTCGCTCACCCTTTCCTGCCCCGGTGCCGGTCCCGACCACGGCGCGCAGGCGCTCCAGGACCAGCGAGCGCAGCTCCTCGGGCTCGTCGACGACCACGCCGGCGCCGTACCCCAGGATCTCGTCAGCGATCGCCTCGAGCCGTCCGTAGGCCACCTCGAGGCGCTCCCACCCCTCGACGAGCTCACCCGACGCCGCCGCCTGGCGTCGCAGACCCAGGGCCGAGCCGGGACGCACCCGCAGCCGCGCGACGTGCTCCGCGGGGGCGGGCGCCAGTGAGGCGGTGAGCGCGTGGACGTCGGTGCCCTCCGGCACGGCGTAGGACCCGGGCCCGTCCGTAGCTCGCACCTCGCCGACCACGCGGGAGAGCCGGAACACCCTCGGCGCGCCGCGGTCGGTGTCGAGCCCGACGACGTACCACCGGCCCCGCGAGGAGGCCACGCCCCAGGGCTGGAGGTGTCGCTGCGTGACGTCGGCGCTGGATGCGGTGCGGTAGGCGAAGGTCACCGGCGTGCGGTCCTGGACGGCCGCCCACAACGACTCGAAGGACGGCTCGCTGACAGTGAGCTGGGGCGCCACCGTGTCGAGGGCCGCCCGGTCCACGCTCACGCCGGCGGCCTTCAGCTTCACCAGTGCGTCGGAGGTCGCCGAGGCCAGCCCGGCGTGCTGCCACACGCGGGCGGCCAGTCCGATCACGGCGGCCTCGTCGGGTTCGAGGTCGATCTCGGGCAGCTCGAACGCCGAGCGCTCGATGCGGTAGCCGGGCTCGTCCTCGAAGGCGCGCGAGATGTGGCCGACCTCGATCGGCACGCCGAGCGAGCGCAGCTCGTCCTTGTCGCGCTCGAACATCTTCTCGAACGCCTCGTCACCGGCGTCGCGGTACTGCTCGACAACCGACCTGATCCGCTCCTTGGTGACGTAGCTGCGCGACACCAGGAGCGTGATCAGCAGGTTGAGCAGGCGCTCGCTCTTCCGTGCTGCCACTGGCACCCCCTTCGGGTGCGAAAACTACCTCAGGCCGGTCAGCCGACGCCGAGCACGTCCACCACGAACACCAGCGTGTCGGTGCCCTTGATCTTGGCCTGGGGGTTGCCGTCGGCGCCGTACCCGAAGTCCGGCGGGGCGATGATCATCACCCGGCTGCCCGCCTTCACGCCGACCAGCCCTTCGTCCCATGCCTTGATCAGGCTGCCCGCGCCGACCGTGAAGGTCCGCGGTGCGCTGGTGTAGGACTCGTCGAAGATGGTCTTGGTGCCGTAGATCTGGCCGAGGTAGTCGAAGGTGACCGAGTCGCCGGCCTCGACCGCCTCGCCGTCGCCCTCGATGACCGGGATGACCTGGAGCTGCTTGCTCGGCTTCGCGGGGGCGTTCTCGAAGGTGAACCGGCCGACGTCACCCGCGTCGTCCTCCACGATCGTCGGCGCGTCCGCCGGTACGTCCGCCGCCTCGCCCTCGGGGCCGTCGAGCGGGACGGACATGACGTCGACGATGAACACCACGTTCTCGTCCTCCTTGACGCCGTACTGCTCCGCCCCGGCCTCGCCGAACGCCTCCGCCGGCGGGGACGCGACCGCGACCCTGCTGCCGACGGTCTCGCCGACCACGCCGTCGAGCACCGCCGGGAACATCTCGCCGGCGGCCATGACGCCGGTCATCGGTGCGCCCTGCTCGTAGGTGCCCACCGTCTTCTCGCCGCTCGTCCCGTTGACGACCTGGATGTGCAGTGAGGCGGACTTGCCCTCCTGGACCTCGGCGCCGTCGCCCTCGATGATCACCTCGGAGAGGACCTCGGTGTTGTCCAGTGGCTCCTCGAGGGTCACCTCGGGAGCCTTGCCGAAGTCGCCGCTCACCTCCAGCCCGGGGATCGCACCGCTGTCGGAGCCACCACCGTCCCCGGCGTCCTCGCCGCAGGCGGCGGTGCCGAGCAGGAGCAGGGGTACGACGGTCAGCGCAACGGATCGTCGGCGCACAGGTTCACCTCGAGAAGACGGGACGACAACGGCAGCAACCCTAGCCGGGGAACCTGAGAGGAGCCCGCGTGCGGTGTCAGGATGCAGCCGGGCCCGCGGTCACATGCCCTCGATGAGCTTCTGGACGCGCTCGTCGTGGGCCCGGAACGGGTCCTTGCACAGCACGGTGCGCTGCGCCTGGTCGTTGAGCTTCAGGTGCACCCAGTCGACGGTGAAGTCTCGCCGGCGCTCCTGGGCCCGCTTGATGAACTCCCCACGCAGCCGTGCGCGCGTGGTCTGCGGCGGCACCGACTTGGCCTCGAAGATCCGCAGGTCGTCGGTCACGCGGGCCACCGCTCCCCGCTTCTCGAGCAGGTAGTACAGCCCGCGGCCGCGGTGGATGTCGTGGTAGGCGAGGTCGAGCTGCGCGACCCGGGGGTGGCTCAGCGGCAGACCGTGCTGGCTGCGGTAGCGGTCGATGAGCTTCCACTTGATCACCCAGTCGAGCTCGCGCTCCACCAGGCTCAGGTCACCGGAGTCGACCGCCTTGAGGCTGCGCTCCCAGAGGTCCAGGGTCCGCTCGATCACCGGCGTGTGCAGCTCCCGGCGGTCGACGAAGTCCCGCACCCGGGTGAGGTACTCCTCCTGGATGTCCAGTGCGCTCGCCTCGCGGCCGTTCGCGAGGCGCACCTTGCGCCGCCCGGTCATGTCGTGGGAGATCTCGCGGATCGCCCGGATCGGGTTGTCCATCGAGAGGTCGCGCATGACCACGCCCTCCTCGATCATCCGCAGCACGAGGTCGGCGCTGGCCACCTTGAGCATCGTGGTCGTCTCGCTCATGTTCGAGTCACCCACGATGACGTGGAGGCGGCGGTAGCGCTCGGCGTCGGCGTGCGGCTCGTCGCGGGTGTTGATGATCGGCCGCGACCTGGTGGTGGCGCTCGAGACCCCCTCCCAGATGTGCTCGGCGCGCTGGCTGACGGAGTACATCGCCCCGCGCGGGGTCTGGGTGACCTTGCCGGCGCCCACGAGGATCTGGCGGCTCACCAGAAACGGGATCAGCACGTCGGCGAACTTGCCGAATTCGCCCTGGCGGTTGACGAGGTAGTTCTCGTGGCAGCCGTAGGAGTTGCCGGCGGAGTCGGTGTTGTTCTTGAACAGGTAGACGTCGCCGGCGATGCCCTCGTCGTGAAGCCGGCGTTCGGCGTCGATCAGCAGGCCCTCGAGGATCCGCTCCCCCGCCTTGTCGTGGGTGACCAGGTCGACGATGTCGTCGCACTCGGGGGTGGCGTACTCCGGGTGGGAACCCACGTCGAGGTAGAGCCGGGCACCGTTGCGCAGGAACACGTTGCTGCTGCGGCCCCAGGAGACCACCTTGCGGAACAGGTAGCGGGCAACCTCGTCCGGCGAGAGGCGCCGCTGCCCGTGGAACGTGCAGGTGACGCCGTACTCGTTCTCGATCCCGAAGATCCGGCGGTCCACGGTGCCACCCTAGGTCGTGCGGCCAAGCCTGTGCAGCCGACTCGCAGATCCGACACCGGGCCGTCAGGGCCCGGCGGTCACAGCAGCCCGGCGTGGTCCAGCGCGAGGTAGGCCTGTTCGCTGCCGGTCATCCGGCCGGCCCGGACCTCGGCCACGTCCATCACGACGGGCTCGCAGTCCTCGTGCTCGTCGAGCTCCTGCGCGTGCCCGGGCGCACACCCCCGGGCGACGACGACGTGGCGGTGGTACGGCGAGGCGTTCCGGATCGCCGAGACGACCAGCTCGACCGAGCCGGCGGTGTAGCCGGTCTCCTCCCCGAACCGCTCCCAGCGCCGCTCCTCGTCCCTCGGCACGCCGCTCAGGAGTCCTGGGCGTCCGGCGGCGGCGCCACGGGAGGCTTCTCGGCTCGGCGCCCGGCGTCGTCGGCCGCACCCGACGACGGGCTGGTCGACTCTCCCGCGGGGTGCGGCGGCTGGTCGCCGTTGCGGCCGACGATCGTCGCGAGCTGCTCGCCGGAGAGCCGCTTGAACTTGCGCTGCTGCGAACGGGTGCGGTCCAGCACGGCGACCTCGAGGTCGTGGGCGGGGATCTTGCGACCGCCCTCCTCCCCCTTTCCGAGCGCCTCGACGGCGCAGCGCACCGCGTCGTCGAGGCCGAGTCCATCGCGGTAACCCTCCCGCAGGTGGCCGGCCACCTGCTCGGCGCTGCCGCCCATCACGGCGAACCCGTGCTCGTCGGCGACCTGGCCGTCGAAGGTGAGCCGGTAGATCTGGTCCTCGCTCGGCTCGGTGCCCACCTCTGCTACGAAGATCTCCACCTCGTAGGGCTTGTCGCCGCCGCTGGAGAAGATCGTGCCGAGCGTCTGGGCGTAGGCGTTGGCGAGGCCCCGTCCCGTGACGTCACGCCGGTCGTAGGCGTAGCCACGCATGTCGGCGAGCCGCACTCCGGCGATGCGGAGGTTCTCGAACTCGTTGTAGCGGCCGACCGCGGCGAAGGCGATGCGGTCGTAGAGCTCGCTGACCTTGTGCAGCGCCTGGGAGGGGTTCTCCGAGACGAAGACGATCCCGTCGGCGTACTGCACCACCACCACGCTGCGGCCCCGGGCGATGCCCTTGCGCGCGAAGTCCGCCCGGTCCTTCATCATCTGCTCGGGCGAGACGTAGAACGGCATGCTCATGGGTGCTGCTCCTCGGTGGTCGAGCTTGTCGAGACTCAGGTCAGGGAGGCGGCAGGGCCGTCGGGCCGCCGCATCCGGGCGTTGATGACGCGGTCGGCGATCGCGGCGACCTCCTCGTCGGGCATCCGCCGGTAGCCCTCACCGCTGATCACCGCGACGACGGGGAAGATCCGTCGGGTCAGGTCGGGGCCGCCGGTGGCCGAGTCGTCGTCCGCTGCGTCGTACAACGCCTGGATCGCTGCGGTCACGCACTCCTCGGCGTCGAGGTCGTCGCGGTAGAGCTTCTTCAGCGAACCGCGGGCGAAGAGCGACCCGGAACCGACGGCGTGGAACGCGGTCTCCTCGTAGCGACCGCCGGTGACGTCGTAGGAGAAGATCCGCCCCAGCCCGGAGGACAGGTCGTAGCCGGCGAACAGGGGGACGATGGCCAGCCCCTGCATCGCCATGCCCAGGTTGGAGCGGATCAGCGCGGCGAGCCGGTTGGCCTTGCCGTCCATCGACAGCGTCGTGCCCTCGATCTTCTCGTAGTGCTCGAGCTCGGTCTGGAAGAGCCTGACCATCTCGACCGCGAGGCCCGCCGTGCCGGCGATCCCGACGGCGGAGAACTCGTCGGCCGCGAAGACCTTCTCGATGTCGCGCTGGGCGATCACGTTGCCCATCGTGGCGCGACGGTCACCGGCCATCACGACACCCCCGGGAAAGGTGGTGGCCACGATCGTCGTGCCGTGGGGGGCGAGACCGGCAGCACTGCCCTCGGGCAGGCTGCGCCGGCCCGGCAGCAGCTCGGGGGCCTGAGTGCCGAGGAACTCGGCGAACGAGGAGGACCCGGGGGTCAGGTAGGCGGCGGGCAGCCGGGCGTCGAGCTGTCGGAAGTCGGTCATGCGGTCCTACTCCCCGCCCTTCTGGATGAACGACTTCACGAAGTCCTCGGCGTTGGACTCGAGGACGTCGTCGATCTCGTCGAGGATCGCGTCGATGTCCTCGTCGAGCTTCTCCTTGCGCTCGGCGACGTCCTCGCGTGCGGCGGCCTCCGTCGACTCGTCGGTCTCCGAGGACTTCTTCGGCTGCTTCTGCTCCTGTGCCATGACGCATCCTCCTCTGCCCGGGGTCGTGCGTCCCCGGCGTCTCCGAGCCTACCGAGTCAGCGCCGAGAAAAGGCTCTCTGCGGTGTCACAGCGGTCGAGGAGTTCTCCGACGTGACGGCGTGTGCCCCGCAACGGGTCGATCGTCGGCACCCGCTGCAGCGACTCGTGTCCGGGGAGGTCGAAGATCACCGAGTCCCAGCTGGCGGCGGCGATCCGGTCGGCGTACTTCTCCAGGCAACGTCCACGGAAGTAGGCGCGGGTGTCCTCCGGCGGCCGGTGCATGGCCAGCCCGACCTCCTCGTCGGTCAGGAGGCGGTCCATCCGACCCAGCTGGACGAGGCGGTGGTACAGCCCCTTGTCCGGCCGGATGTCGGAGTACTGCAGGTCGACCAGGTGCAGCTTCGCGTCGTCCCAGTCCAACCCGTCGCGCTCGCGGTAGGACTCCAGCAGCTTCAGCTTGGCGACCCAGTCCAGCTCACGCGAGAGCTGCATCGGGTCCGTCTCCAGGCGGGTCAGCACCGACTCCCACCGCTCGAGGACGTCCACGGTCTGAGGGTCGGCGTCGCTGCCCTGGGTCTCCTCGACGTACTTCTTCGCGAGGTCGAGGTACTCCAGCTGGAGCTGCACCGCGGTGAGCGTGCGGCCGTCGGCGAGCCGCAGGAGGTGCCGCAGAGAGGGGTCGTGGGAGACCTGTCGCAGCGAGCGCACCGGCTGCTCGACGGCGAGGTCGCGCGAGATGAAGCGGTCCTCGATCATCGCGAGGACGAGTGAGGTCGTGCCGTTCTTGAGGTAGGCCGAGATCTCCGATAGGTTCGCATCCCCGATGATCACGTGGAGCCGGCGGTACTTGTCGGGGTCGGCGTGCGGCTCGTCGCGGGTGTTGATGATGGGCCGCTTGAGGGTCGTCTCGAGGCCGACCTCCACCTCGAAGTAGTCCGCGCGCTGGCTGATCTGGAAGCCGTTCTCGCGGCCGTCCTGGCCGATCCCGACCCGGCCGGCGCCGGTGACGACCTGACGACTGACGAAGAAGGGGGTCAGGTGCCGGACGATCTCCCCGAAGGGTGTCGACCGCCGCATCAGGTAGTTCTCGTGGGCGCCGTACGACGCACCCTTGTTGTCGGTGTTGTTCTTGTAGAGCAGGATCGGCGCTGCGCCGGGGACGGCCCCCGCGAGCCGCGCCGCGTCGAGCATGACCTGCTCCCCCGCCTTGTCCCAGAGGACCACGTCGCGCGGGTTCGTGCACTCGGGGGTGGAGTACTCCGGGTGGGCGTGGTCGACGTAGAGCCGCGCGCCGTTGGTCAGGATGACGTTGGCCAGCCCGAGGTCCTCGTCGGTCAGCTGGGAGGCGTCGGCGACCTCACGGGACATGTCGAACCCACGCGCGTCCCGCAGCGGCGACTCCTCCTCGAAGTCCCAGCGGGCACGCCGCGCGCGCAGCGTCGAGCTCGCGTAGGCGTTGACGACCTGCGACGAGGCCACCATCGGGTTGGCCGTGGGCTGCCCGGAGACCGAGATGCCGTACTCCGTCTCGGTGCCCATCACGCGACGAACGCTCATGCACCGAGCCTACGCGGCGTACTGCGCCCTCCTAGACTCGCCGCATGCAAGACGACACCGACCGCTCGGCGCATGCGCTCGCCGCCGCCGACGCGTTGGGCCTCGCCTACGAGGTCACGCGCCACGGCCCGGTGCGGTCCCTCGAGGAGGCCGCGACCGCACGAGGCCTCGCACCCGAGCAGGTCGTGAAGACCATCGTGGTGCGGGTCTCCGAGGACGACTTCAGGTTCGTCCTGGTCCCGGGTGGTCGCGAGATCGCCTGGCCGCGTCTGCGAGCTTTGCTGGGCGTCAACAGGCTCTCGCTCCCCGACGCAGACACCGCCCGGCAGCGCACCGGCTACGTCCGCGGGACCATAACGCCGCTCGGCAGCACGACGGCGTGGCCCGTCGTCGCCGACAGCTCCCTGATGGGGCGGGTGTCCATCGGGGGCGGGGCACACGGTGTCGCCCTCACCGTCGACGCCGCCGAGCTCGTCCGGCTCCTCGCTGCGACGGTCGCCGACGTCACCGACCCGGTTGAGCGATAGCGGCGGTCAGGCGGGAGGACGGGACCGTCTTCCCTGCGCTGGTCGCGGCCTCCGGCATCTACGTCGCCGACGTCCTCAGTGGCCTGGTGGCCACGGTCACCGGGTGCCCACCCGCCGCTCGAGCGCGCCTGACGGACGTCTCGCGACAGGTGCTGGACGGCAAGCTGCACCAACTGGTCTAGACCAAAATACCCCCAGGGGTGCGACCCTCGAACCGGACAGACCGGCACAGAGCATCAGTCTCGGCGGCTCCGCGGGCGCGGGTTGCGGGGTTCCGTTGCCGATCTGCCGTTCCTTGTCTAGTTTCTCTTCTGTTCTCCCCGATCGTGGGGATGGCCACCCCAGACTCCGGTGGCGCGCAACTCTTGCACCGGAGGACCACGTATGAGCTCCCCGCCTGTGGCCTATCACCACCCACGGCTCCTCAGCCGCCTCGACCAGGCGTCCCTGGTCCTGCTGCAGGCCATCAGGGTCGACGACTGGCGCGCCGACGCGGCCGGGCGACAGCTCCTCTCGCGCGTCCACGGCGACCGGCGCGTCCTCGAGCTGCTCCGGGCCCGCGTCGCCCGCGCGATGCTCACGCGGCCCACGCGCACCGATCTCCGGGCAGCGGCCACGCTCGAGTCGGCGATGGGCCTGCTCCGCGCGCCGGAGCGGCCTCGTGCGCCGAGGGTGCCGGGCCAGCGTAGCGGCGGCGCAGATGCCTGACACCGTCGTCGAGCAGGCAAAGGGCGTCCTGATGTTCCGCTACGGCGTGAGCTCCTACGAGGCGCTGGCAGTCCTGGGCAGGTGGGCCGCCGAGAGCGGGTACAGCCTCTCCATCGTCGCCCGCGCCATCACCCTGGGCGTGTGCCAGGGGCGGTGGGGCACCGGCCGTCCGGACGCTGGGCTGGTGCGGTGGCTGGAGAACCGGCTGCGTGCCGAGGTGGCGGACGCGGTGACCCCCATCGCGGGAGCGACCTAGGACCCGACCGGCTCCGGCCGGCCGAGACGGGGGATGCACGGGGGATGCACCGGGGGGGAAGAGCGAAGGGGCGGGACCACGGGGGCCCGCCCCTTCCACGCGCTCTCCTCGAGCCTGGCACGCCTCGTTCCGGGGTGGCCGTGAACGCGGTCCTGCCGGCGTAGGAGAGGTTGACCGCCGCGATGCCGATCCACGAGCAGGCCCGGAACGTCGGCGATGCCTCCGGCCATCGCGGAGATGGGGATGGCGAGCTCCTCGCGCTCGAGCCGCTCTCCCCCATCCACAGCGCTAGAGGTACTGCCCGGTGTTCGACACGGTGTCGATCGAGCGGCCCGGCTCGGTGCCCTGCTTGCCCGTGATGAGCGTACGGATGAAGACGATCCGCTCGCCCTTCTTGCCGGAGATCCGCGCCCAGTCGTCGGGGTTGGTGGTGTTCGGGAGGTCCTCGTTCTCCTTGAACTCGTCCACGCACGCCTGGAGCATGTGCTGGACGCGCAAGCCCTTCTGGTCGTGGTCGAGGAGGTCCTTGATCGCCATCTTCTTGGCACGGTCGACGATGTTCTGGATCATGGCGCCCGAGTTGAAGTCCTTGAAGTACAAGATCTCCTTGTCGCCGTTGGCGTAGGTCACCTCGAGGAAGCGGTTCTCCTCGCTCTCGGTGTACATCCGCTCGACGGTGGCCCGGATCATCCCTTCCGCGCAGGCCTCGCGGTCCCCGCCGAACTCGCCGAGGTCGTCGACGTGCAACGGCAGGTCGGGGGTGAGGTACTTGGTGAAGATGTCGCGGGCGGACTCGGCGTCGGGCCGCTCGATCTTGATCTTCACGTCTAGCCGGCCGGGCCGCAGGATCGCCGGGTCGATCATGTCCTCGCGGTTCGAAGCCCCGATCACGATGACGTTCTCGAGACCCTCGACACCGTCGATCTCCGACAGCAGCTGCGGGACGATGGTGTTCTCCACGTCGGAGGAGACACCCGACCCGCGGGTGCGGAACAGCGAGTCCATCTCGTCGAAGAACACGATCACCGGAGTGCCGCCCGAGGCCTTCTCCCGGGCCCGCTGGAACACGAGCCGGATGTGACGCTCGGTCTCGCCGACGTACTTGTTGAGCAGCTCAGGACCCTTGATGTTGAGGAAGTAGGACTTCCCCTCCTGCCCGGTCTTGGCGGCGACCTTCTTCGCCAGGGAGTTCGCCACCGCCTTGGCGATCAGGGTCTTGCCGCAGCCAGGCGGCCCGTAGAGGAGGACGCCCTTGGGGGGCTTGAGCTTGTGCTCGCGGAAGAGGTCGGGGTAGAGGTACGGCAGCTCGACGGCGTCACGGATCGCGTCGATCTGGCCCCCGAGCCCACCGATGTCCTCGTAGTCGATGTCCGGGACCTCCTCGAGGACGAGCTCCTCGACCTCGGACTTGGGCACGCGCTCGTAGACGTGCCCGCTCCGGGCGTCCAGGAGCAGGCTGTCGCCCGCGCGCAGCGCCAGCCCGCGCAACGGCTCCGCCAGGCGGACGACACGCTCCTCGTCGGCGTTCGCGATCACCAGGACCCGCTCCCCGTCGGCGAGTACCTCCTTGAGCATCACGACCTCGCCGACCTCCTCGAAGTCGAAGGCCGAGACCACGTTGAGCGCCTCGTTGAGCATGACCTCCTGGCCACGGCGGAGCTCGTCGAGCTCCACGGAGGGACTCACGTTGACCCGCAGCTTGCGGCCGCCGGTGAACACGTCGACGGTGTCGTCGTCGTTGCGGGCCAGGAAGGTGCCGAAACCGGCCGGCGGCTGCGCGAGCCGGTCGACCTCCTCCTTGAGCGTCATGATCTGGTCGCGTGCCTCACGCAGCGTCTGGGCGAGGCGTTCGTTCTGGGCGGTCACCGCGGCCAGCGACCGCTGGGTGTCGGCGAGCCGCTGCTCCACCAAGCGGGAGCTCCCCGGGGCGTCGGCCAGACGGCTCCTGAGGTCGGCCACCTCCTGCTCGAGGAAGCGCAGCTGCGTCCGCAGCTCCTCGGCCGAGCGTGACGACGCACTCTCTGATGCTGACAAGCCCATCACCTCCGCATGCCCTCTGGAGTTCGACCCTACCCGCGCGGACAAGATTGTGAAGGCGTAACGCCGCGCGTGTTGACGGCGGTCTGGCCGGGGCGCGACGAGGGGTCAGCGAGGCCGTGTGCCTTCAGTCGTCGTAGGACTCCTCGGCCACCGCAGGAGGTAGCCCCGCGGGCCGCGGGCCCTGGTAGTCGACGCCGTAGGCACCCGGCGCCGGACGCCGCTTCTTCGTCGGAGCCTTCTCTCCCGGCGCCATCCTGCGGGCTGTGACCAGGAAGCCGGTGTGCCCGATCATCTTGTGCCCGGGACGGATGGCGAGCCCCTCGACGTGCCAGTCGCGCACCAGCGTCTCCCAGGGCTGGGGCTCGGTGAAGCCGCCGTGGGCGCGGAGCGTCTCCACCACCCGGCCCAGCTGAGTCGTGGTGGCGACGTACACGCACACGATGCCGCCGGGCGTCAGCGCGTCGGCCACGACGTCGACGCATTCCCAGGGGGCGAGCATGTCGAGGATGGCGCGGTCCACGGTGCCCGTCCCGTCGCCGCCGGGCAGCGCCTCGACGAGGTCACCGACAGTCAGCTGCCACGCCGGGTGCTCACCACCGAAGAACTGGGTGACGTTCCTGCGCGCGACCTCGGCGAACTCCTCGCGGCGTTCGTACGACGACACACGTCCGTGCGGACCGACTGCACGCAGCAACGAGCAGGTGAGGGCCCCGGATCCGACCCCGGCCTCCACAACCCGTGCCCCGGGGAAGATGTCGGCCATGGCCACGATCTGGGCCGCGTCCTTGGGGTAGACCACGGCAGCCCCCCGCGGCATGGAGACCACGAACTCGCTCAGCAGCGGCCGGAACACCAGGTACTCCCCGCCGACCGAGGAGGTGACGGTGAACCCCTCGGGCCGGCCGATTAGGTCGTCGTGGTCGATGGAGCCGCGGTTGGTGAAGAAGCGCTTGCCCTGCTCCAGGCAGATGTTGTGCCGTCGGCCCTTGGTGTCGGTCAGCCTGACCCACTCCCCCGCGCGCAGCGGGCCCCGGTGGACACCGGCCCAGGTCTCGGGCGCCACGTCGGCAGCCGTGTCGGCAGCCGTGTCGGGGGCAGGGGGGACCGGGGTCAGGTCTTGGGAGGGCATGGACGGGAGGATAACGGCCGGGAGCTCAGCGGGACCCGGCGGCCGTGAACGCCTTGTCGACGTCACCGCTCACCAGGACGCCGAAGATGCTGCCGTCGGTCTCGACGAGGAGGTACTCCGTCGCGGGGGTCGCCTGCATCGCCCGCACCAGAGCCTCCCCCGAGATGTCGGCGGGGAGCACGATCCCGGCCTCGACCGTGCGGGCCACGCTCTCCACCGGGACCCACGGGCGCCGGTCGGCGGGCGTCGCCAGCACCGCAGCCTCGTTGACCACATGCGTGGGCCGGCCGTCGGGCCCCAGGACGACGATGCTCCCCGCCTGGGCGTCCTGTGCACGGCGGACCGCCTCCGACAGCGGCTGCTCGAGGGGTACGGCGACCGCGCGCCGGGCGAGCAGACGGGCCCGGAGCGCCGGGAGGCGGCGCCGCAACCGCGCGGAGAGGATCGCCGAGGAGGCGCCGCCCCACAGGAAGGTGGCGACCACGAAGGCGAGCAGGTAGTCGAACAGGTCGGGCGGGCGGTTGAGCACGACCGGTTGCAGCATCGGCCACAGGAGCACCAGCAGGGCGACGATCCTGCCGCCCCAACCCGCGACGATCGTGCCGCGATGGGGGTCGCCGGTGGCCTTCCAGACCGCGGCGCGCAGGACCCGGCCACCGTCGAGGGGCAGGCCGGGGACCAGGTTGAGCACGCCGACCACCAGGTTGGCGCCCGCGAGTCCGGCGACGGCGAGGCTGAGCAGGCCGTCCGGTGTCACGAAGAGGAGAGCAAGAAAGGCCAGGCCTACCGCGATCGAGGTCAGCGGACCCACCACCGACACCCCGAACTCCCGCCGAGGCGTGTCCGGCTCCCCCTCGATCTCGGTGACGCCACCGAGGAAGTGGAGGGTGATCGAACGCACCGGCAGGCCGTAGCGCTTCGCCATCAGCGCGTGCGACATCTCGTGCAGGAGCACCGAGAGGTAGAGCAGCACGGCGAAGGCGACGCCGGCGACGTACTTCCCGCCACCCAGCCCAGGTTGGACGGCGTCGACCTGGGGTGCGAGCAGCACGGCGATCAGTGCGGCCACGAGCAGCCACGACGGGCGGACCAGGACGTCCACGCCGGCGACCTGCCCGATCCGCCACGTCCCGGCCGGTCGGCCCGTCGTCGTGCCGCGCCGGCCTGGAGTGCTCTGGTCCACGGGACCACGCTATCTCGCCGCCTCGCAGGTTCTGTCGGAGCCGTCCCCTAGGGTCTGTGCCATGACGCAGGACGTGGAGCCCAGGACCGTGGTCGACGGGATCGACGTGGTCGGTTCGCTGTCGCCGAGCAGGGCCGGCGACTTCATGACCTGCCCTCTCCTCTACCGCTTCCGCACCGTCGACAGGCTGCCCGAACCGTCCTCGCCCGACGCCGTCCGGGGCACGGTCGTGCACAAGGTGCTGGAGGACCTCTTCGACCTGCCGGCGGCGCACCGGACCCCCGAGCAGGCCGCGGACCTCCTCCATCCTGCCTGGGAGTCGGTCCTCGAGGCCGACCCGGCGATCGCGGAGATGTTCGGGCCTGAAGGCCCCGAGATCGGGGCCTGGCTCGGTTCCTGCCGGACCTCCCTCGAGCAGTACTTCCGACTCGAGGACCCGACCCGACTCGAGCCCGCAGAGCGCGAGCTGTACGTCGAGACGCTGTTGGAGTCGAAGCTGCTGCTGCGCGGGTTCGTCGACCGGATCGACGTTGCCCCCACCGGGGAGGTCCGCGTCGTCGACTACAAGACCGGCAAGGCTCCGCACCCCGCCTTCGAGGCCAAAGCACTGTTCCAGATGAAGTTCTACGCCCTCGTCCTGTGGCGCACCCGCGGTGTGGTCCCGACCATGCTGCAGCTGATCTACCTCGGCAGCGGCGAGCTGCTGCGCTACCGCCCCGACGAGGCCGACCTGCGGGCCACCGAGCGCAAGGTCGAGGCACTCTGGAAGGCGATCCGCCTTGCGCACGAGACCGGCGACTGGCGTCCCCGGCGCAGCGCACTGTGCGGCTGGTGCGCCCACCAGGCGCTGTGCCCCGAGTTCGGCGGCACCCCGCCGGCGCTGCCGGTGCTCGAGACCGAGCCGGTCAGCCCCGCTGGTCGAAGCTGAGCGACCCAGCCTCGTCCCCGCCGCCGCCGGTCACGGCACCCGCGCGCGGCGTGATCGTGCCCGCCTCGATCTCCTCGGCCCAGTGGCAGGCCACCCGGTGCCCGGGGCGCAGCTCACGCAGCTCCGGCCGCTCGGTGTCGCACCTGGTCTCCTGCCGGAACGGGCAGCGGGTGTGGAAGCGGCAGCCCGCCGGCGGGTTCGACGGTGAGGGCAGGTCGCCGGTCAGCAGGATCCGCTCACGGTTCTCCTCGACGACCGGGTCAGGCACGGGCACCGCCGACATCAAGGCTTTGGTGTAGGGGTGCAGCGGCTCGGAGTACAGGTCGTCCGAGGGCGCCTGCTCGACGATGCCGCCGAGGTACATCACCGCGACCTCGTCCGAGACGTGGCGCACCACCGCAAGGTCGTGGGCGATCACGAGGTAGGTCAGGCCGAGCTCGTCCTGGAGCTCCTCGAGGAGGTTGAGGACCTGGGCCTGGATCGACACGTCGAGCGCCGAGACCGGCTCGTCAGCGATGACAAAGGCAGGCTCCATCGCGATCGCCCGGGCGATGCCGATGCGCTGACGCTGCCCGCCCGAGAACTCGTGGGGGTACTTCCGGGCCGCTGACGCAGGGAGGCCGACCTTGTCCAGCAGCTCCCGCACCTTGGTCCGCGCGTCGAAGGCGATCCCGTGGGCACGCAGGGGCTCGGTCAGGATGGTCTCGATGCTCTGCCGAGGATTCAGGCTGGCGAGCGGGTCCTGGAAGACCATCTGCATGTTCTGCCGCTGCCGGCGCAGCTCCTCACCCTGGAGGGTCGCCACGTCGACACCGTCGATCCAGACACTGCCCTCCGTGACGGGAGACAGGCGCAGGATCGCGCGGCCCAGCGTGGACTTGCCGCAACCGGACTCGCCGACCAGGCCGAGCGTCGTGCCCCGCCTGATCTCCAGGTCGACCCCGTCGACGGCGTACACGTGGCCGGTGGTGCGGGCCAGGATCGCTCCGCCCTTGATCGGGAAGTGCACCTTGAGGCCCCGCACGGAGACCAGCACGTCGTCGTCCTGCGGCGTCGCCACCGGTTCGGCGCTCTGGGCGGTCACGGGGTCACGCATCCGTTCTCTGGTCGTCGGGCAGGTCGTCGGAGAGGGGGTTGTGGCACCGCAGCTCGCGGTCGCCGTCGGGGCGCAGGGCGGGCGTGACCCTCCTGCAGTCGTCGACGGCGTTCCTGCAGCGCGGCGCGAAGGCGCAGCCGTGGGTCCACGGCAGCACGTTCGTCGGCGAGCCGGGGATCGGCGTGAGCGGCGCACCACGTGGGGAGTCGAGCCGGGGGACGCTCTCGAGGAGGCCGCCGGTGTAGGGGTGGCGGGGGTTCCCGAAGAGCACCCGCCTGGTCGCCGACTCCACGATACGGCCGGAGTACATGACGTTCACCTTGTCGCACAGCCCTGCCACGACCCCGAGGTCGTGGGTGATCATCAGCAGGGCCGCACCGGTGTCGGCGACGAGCTCCTTGAGCAGCTCGAGGATCTGCGCCTGGATCGTCACGTCCAGGGCCGTGGTGGGCTCGTCGGCGATCAGCAGCCGCGGCTCGCAGGCGAGCGCCATCGCGATCAGCATCCGCTGGCGCATGCCACCGGACAGCTGGTGGGGGTACTCCTTGAGCCGCCGTTTGGGGTCGGGGATGCCGACCTTCTGCAGCAGCTCCCCGGCGCGCGCGAGGGCGTCGCCCTTGCTCAGCTCGAAGTGCCGCCGGAGGATCTCGGTCACCTGGGTCCCGATCGGGACGACCGGGTTCAGCGACGTCATCGGGTCCTGGAAGACCATCGCGATGTCGCGGCCGCGCAGGGAGGACATCCGCCGAGAGGACCAGGTGAGCAGGTTCTCGTTGTCGTACCTCACCTCGCCGGACGTCTTCACGCCCCGGTCGGGGAGCAGCCCCATGATCGCCAGCGAGGTCACGGACTTGCCGCTGCCGGACTCCCCCACCAGGCCGATGTGCTCGCCGGGGCGGATGTCGAAGGAGACCTCGTCGACGGCGCGGGCCTCCCTCTGCCCGCGGACCCCGAAGGTCACCGCGAGGTCGCGCACGGACAGCAGCGTGCCGTCGCCGTTGAGGTTGCCCCGGCCCTGGTGGACGCCGGCAGGGGCGGCGGAGGAGTCGAGGAACTCGGAGGTCACGGTCATCGCCTCGTTCGGGGGTCGAGGGCCTCACGCATCGCCTCACCGAGGAGCGTGAAACCGAGAGCGGTGACGGCGATCGCGAAGCCGGGCAGCAGGGCGAGCCGCGGCGCGGCCTCGAACCGGTCCTGGGCGGCCACCAGCATGCGCCCCCACTCGGCAACAGCGGGGTCGGACTCACCGAGCCCGAGGAAGGACAGGGCGGCGACCTCGATGATCGCGGTGGCGAGGTTCAGCGTCGCTTGCACGATCGTCGGTCCCACCGAGTTGGGCAGCACGTGGCCGATGATGATCCGGCGCCGGCGGATGCCGAGCGCGGTGGCCGCGAGGACGTAGTCGCCCTTGTTCTGCGACAGCATCGACCCGCGCAGGAGACGCGCGAAGATCGGCACCTGCGCCACACCGATCGCGATCATGATCGAGTAGGCGTTCTGTCCGAGCACGGCCGCGATGCTCACCGCGAGCAGCAGGCTCGGGATCGACAGCATGATGTCGACCGCGCGCATGATCACGGTGTCGACCCACCCGCCGAGTCCACCGGCCAGGACACCGAGGAGCGTGCCGACCGACAGTCCCAGCGCGGTGGAGACGACGCCGTACACGAGTGACTGTCGGGCGCCGAACAGCATCTGGGTGTAGAGGTCGGAGCCGAACCGGTCCAGGCCCAGCAGGTGGTCCGGGCTGGGCCCGGGAACACTGGTCGGTGACACCTCACCCGACCACTGGGTGGAGCCGGGTTCGTACGGCGTCAGCCAGGGGGCGATGATCGCGACCACGACGAAGGCGAGCACGATCAGCGCGCCCACGATCGCCGTGGGGTTGCGCCGCAGTCGCCGCCAGGCGCCGCGCCACAGGCTCAGGCCGCGCTCGTCCTCCTCGTAGGCAC
This sequence comes from Nocardioidaceae bacterium UBA4001, assembly GCA_002384855.1. GTDB lineage: Bacteria > Actinomycetota > Actinomycetes > Propionibacteriales > Nocardioidaceae > Nocardioides_C. The sequence goes on from DGBP01000015.1 coordinate 105,239, forward strand.
CGGTCTCGGGACCGGACGGGTCGTTGCCGGTGAACGGCCCCTGGGCAGGAGGGAGGGGGATTGTCATGACACACGCACCCGGGGGTCGATGATGCCGTACCCGACATCGACGGCGAGGTTGATCAACGCGTAGATCAGGGCGATGAAGAGGATGTAGCCCTGGAGCACCGGGTAGTCACGCTGGCTGATGGCGCTGAACAGGTACTGCCCCACGCCGTTGAACGCGAACACGGTCTCCGTGAGCACCGCACCGGCGAACAGCAGGCCCGCCTGCAGCCCGATGGTGGTCGTCACCGGTAGCAGCGCGTTGCGCAGGATGTGGCGCCGGCTGATCACCGCCGGCGAGAGGCCCTTGGACTCCGCGGTACGGACGTAGTCCTCGTGCATGACCTCGGCGACCGAGGCCCGGGTGATGCGGACGATGATCGCCAGCGGGATGGTGCCGAGCGCGATCGCCGGGAGCGCCAGGTGGACCATCGCGTTCCAGGCGGCGTCCCACTCCTGGGTCATAAGGCCGTCGAGCACGTAGAAGTTCGTGATGTGGGTGGCGTCGATCCGCGCGTCCTGCCGGAAGCTCGTCGGCAGCCAGCCCAGCCACTGGGCGAAGACCAGCTTGAGCAGGATGGCGAGGAAGAACACCGGCGTGACCACACCCAGCAGTGAGCCCGACACGATGGCGGTGTCGATGAAGCGGCCCTGGTGGCGTGCCGCGTAGTAACCCAGCGGCACGCCGACCACGATCGCGAGGAGCAGCGCGCTCATGCCCAGCTCCACCGTTGCGGGGAACTTCTCGAAGAAACTTTCCAGGACCGGCTGGCCGGTCTGGATCGACCGGCCGAAGTCCCCGTTCAGCAGCGCCTTGACGTAGAGCAGGTACTGCTGGAGCACGGGCTCGTTGAACCCGTAGAGCTCGTTGACGCGCGCGATGCCCTCCGGCGTCGCCCGTTGGCCCAGCAACGCCCGGGCCGGGTCTCCGGGGAGAGCCCGGACCCAGGCGAAGAGGAGGATCGACAGACCGACGAGCACCGGCACGAGCAGTGCCAGACGCCGGAGGACAAAGCGCAGCATCGAGAGGGACCCTTAGCTACCGCCCTGAGGCGGTTCGAGGAGCGATCAGGAGCAGACCTCAGTCACCGACGGTGACCGAGCTCCACACCTCGTCGTTCACCGGGCTCGTCTGGTAGCCCGTGACGTCCGGCCCGAAGGCGAGCGACGGCGCCGGGTGGGCGATCGGGACGGCGGGCACGAACTCCGCGACGTCCTGGTTGATCTCCTCGTAGAGCGGCGTCTGCTCCTCGACCGTCGGGATCCCGCGGGCCTGTGCCAGCTTGTCGAACAACTCCTTGTTGTCGAACCCGAACTCGTCGGTCTGGGTGCCGAAGAAGACGCCGACGAAGTTGTCGGAGTCGTTGTAGTCACCGGTCCAGCCGAGCAGGTGCAGTCCGTGGTCCGCGGACCCGGTCACCTTGTCGAGGTAGTCGGGCGACCATACGTCGGCGACGGGTTTGATCTTCAACCCGACCGCCTCGAGCTGCGAGCGCAGCACGTTGAACGTGTCGGCCGGCGAGGGCATGTACGGACGACTCACGTCGGTCGGGTAGTTGAACTCGAGCGTCGTACCGTCGGCCCCTGCCTCCTGCAGCAGCCGCTTGGCCTTCTCGGGGTCGTAGTCGTAGGTCGTGACGTCATCGGTCCAGCCGGTGACCGACTGCGGCATGAAGTTGATCGCGATCTCCGAGCCCTCGGGCAGCGACGCCGCGGCCACCTCCTCCTTGTCGATCGCGTGGGCGATCGCCTGGCGCACCTTGATGTCGTTCAGGGGCTTGGTCTTCTGGTTCATGCCCAGGTAGAGGACCGTGAAGGGCTCGCGCGCCATGATCTGCATGCCGGCGTCCTCCAGCGGCTGCAGGTCGGCCGGACCGATCAGGTCGGCTCCGTCGACCTCGCCCTGCTGCACGGCGGTCGCCCGTGCCTTGGCGTCCTCGATCGCCACGACCCGGACGGTGTCGACCTTGGCGACCTCGCCCCAGTAGTCGTCGTTGCGGCTGAGCGTGACCTGGTTGCCGCGCTCCCACGACTCGAACTTGAAGGGACCGGTGCCGGTCGGGTGCTTGGTGGAGTAGTCCGTGGTGTTGACGTTGCTCGCGGCGTCGTCCTGGTACTCCTGCAGCGCGGTGGGGCTCTGCATGGACAGGGCAGGCAGCGACAGCGCGGCGACGAAGCCGGCGAACGGGCTGTTCAGCTGGATCTGGACCTTGTCGTCACCGTCCGTGGTGCACGACTCGTAGATGCCCTCGCCCGCCTTCGGCCCCTCGGCGAACCCGCGGAAGAGCTTGCCGTAGTAGTAGGCGAAGTCGTCGGACTGGACGCCCTCCGGGAAGTTGTACCAGCGGTCGAAGTTGAAGCACACCGCCTCGGCGTTGAAGTCCGTGCCGTCGTGGAACTTGACGCCGGTCTCCAGGGTGAAGTCGTAGGTCAGGCCGTCCTCGCTGACGGTCCACTCCTTGGCCAGGAGCGGAGCCGGGTCCGCGGTCCCGGGCTCGGTGCCCACGAGGCCCTCGAAGATCTGGCGGGCGACGCGGAAGGTCTCGCCGTCGGACGCGAAGGCAGGGTCGAGCAGCTCGGGCTCGGCCGCACCGGCGAACACGAAGGTGCCGCCGCCGGCCTCGCCCTCGGTCCCTTCCTCACCGCCGTTGCCGCGCTCGCTCTCGGCGCAGCTGCTGAGCAGGAGCGCGGCGCCGGCCAGCACCGCTGTCGTGGCCACACGGCCTCGCCTGAATCTGGTTCTCACATGCCACCTCACAGTTGCGTGCCCCCACACGGATGTCAGGGCGGATCGGGTGGACCCTACTCTCCTGCCCCGGCGACCGGAACGCTTGTGGCGCGCCGGGAAGGTAGCGATCTCGCAACGATCAGGCGCTCGACGTGCCTGGAAGTGTCGAATGCGTGAGCCCCTCCAGGGTGTCGCGGAAGATCCTCCGCTCGCCCGGGAGCACCGGCACGTGGTTGGGCACCACCAGCACCGTGCAGCCGGCTGCCTCGGCCGACCGTGCCCCGGTGTTCGAGTCTTCGATCGCCAGCGTCCTGGCCGGGTCGACCCCGAGGACGGCCGCCGCCTTCTGGTACGGCTCGGGATGCGGCTTGCCCTGCGTCACGGCGTCTCCGGTGACCACGACCTCGAACGTGCCCTCCGGCAGGCCGGCCAGGATCGGGGCGACGAAGCGTCGGTAGGACATCGTGACCAGGGCGCAGCGCACGCCGTTGTCGCGCAGGTCGGCGAGGAGCTCCGGCGCGCCGGGCCGCCACGGGACCTCCTTCTCCACCCTGGCGACCACCCGGTCGAGAAGCTCCTCGACGATGTCGGCGGGCTCGAGGTCCACTCCCCCGTGCTCGCGGATGTAGCGGCCGGAGTCGATGAGGTCGTTGCCGACGAGGTTCAGCGCGTGCTCGGTGCTCCAGGTGCCGCCGTGGAGCTCGACCAGCTCGAACTCCGACTGGATCCAGTACGGCTCGGTGTCGACGAGCGTGCCGTCCATGTCCCACAGGACGGCATCGGGCAGGTGCGACATCCCTCAGTCCTCGGGCTCGTAGCCGAGGTTCGGCGACAGCCAGCGCTCCGCCTCAGCCATCGTCCACCCCTTGCGGCGTGCGTAGTCCTCGACCTGGTCCTGACCGACTCGGCCGACCACGAAGTACTGCGACTGCGGGTGGGAGAGGTACCAGCCGCTGACCGCCGCCCCCGGCCACATGGCCATCGACTCGGTCAGCTCGATGCCGGTGGCTGCCTCCACGTCGAGCAGCTCCCACAGTCGCTGCTTCTCGGTGTGGTCCGGGCAGGCGGGATAGCCCGGTGCCGGTCTGATGCCCTGGTAGCGCTCCTTGATGAGCGCCGCGTTGTCCAGCGCCTCGTCGGACGCGTAGCCCCACAGCTCTCGACGTACCAGCTCGTGCATGCGCTCCGCGAACGCCTCGGCGAGCCTGTCGCCGAGGGACTCGAGCAGGATCGCGCTGTAGTCGTCGTGGGCGGCCTTGAACTCCGCGATCCGCTCGGCCGACCCGAGGCCCGCGGTGACGGCGAAGCCCCCGACGTAGTCGCGCAGCCCGGTCTCCTTGGGCGCGACGAAGTCGGCGAGCGACCGGTTCGGCACCCCCTCGCGGTGCTCGCCCTGCTGGCGCAGGTGCTCCAGGCGGGTGAGTACGGCGCCGCGGGACTCGTCGGTGTAGACCTCGATGCTGTCGTCGTCGACGGTGTTCGCGGGGAACAGCCCGACGACGGCGTTGGCGGTCAGCCAGCCCTCGGCCACCACCCGGTCCAGCATCTCCTGGGCGTCCTCGAAGAGCTTGCGGGCCGCCTCACCCGACGCAGGGTTGTTCAGGATGTCGGGGAAGCTGCCCTTCATCTCCCAGGCGTTGAAGAACGGCTGCCAGTCGATGTAGTCGCGAAGCTCCCCGAGAGGGAACTGCTCGAAGGTCCTCACGAACGGCTCGTCGCCCTGCATCGCGGCCGGACGCGGGGGCTCGTAGCCCTCCCACTCGATCGGGGTCCGGTGGGCCCGGGCGTCCGCGTAGGACAGCAGCCGCCGGTCGTTGCGCTTCTCGGCGTGGCGGCGGCGGATCGAGTCGAAGTCGGCCTCGACGTCGGCGAGCAGCTGGGGCCGCTGGTCGTCGGACAGCAGGGCAGACACCACGGGGACGGACCGGGACGCGTCCTTCACCCAGATCACCGGACCGTGGTACTTCGGGGAGACCTTGACCGCGGTGTGGGCCCGCGAGGTCGTCGCACCCCCGACCAGGAGCGGGATGTCGAAGCCCTGGCGCTCCATCTCGGCGGCGAGGTTGACCATCTCGTCCAGCGACGGCGTGATCAGGCCCGAGAGGCCGACGACGTCCGCACCGACCTCCTTGACCGTGTCGAGGATCTTCTGGGCAGGCACCATGACGCCGAGGTCGATCACCTCGTAGTTGTTGCACTGCAGCACCACGCCCACGATGTTCTTGCCGATGTCGTGGACGTCGCCCTTGACGGTGGCCATCACGATCTTGCCGTTGCTGCGCCCGGCGTCCTCCGGGCGCTGCGACGCCTCGATGTGCGGGATCAGGTAGGCCACGGACTTCTTCATCACCCGGGCCGACTTCACGACCTGAGGAAGGAACATCTTCCCGGAGCCGAAGAGATCGCCGACGACGTTCATCCCGGCCATCAGGGGGCCTTCGATCACCTCGATGGGCTGTCCGCCACGGGCGGCGATCTCCTGGCGCAGCTCCTCGGTGTCCTGCTCCGCGTAGTCGTCGATCCCCTTCACCAGCGCGTGCGTGATCCGCTCCCCGATCGGCAGCTCGCGCCACGACTCGTCCGCGCCCTGGACCTCACGACCCTCGCCGTGGAACTTCTCGGCGATCGCGAGGAGGCGTTCGGTGCTGTCGGGTCGCCGGTTCAGGACGACGTCCTCGACGCGCTCGCGCAGCTCCGGGTCGATCTCGTCGTAGACGGCGAGCGCCCCGGCGTTCACGATGCCCATGTCCATGCCGGCCCGGATCGCGTGGTAGAGGAAGACGGCGTGGATCGCCTCGCGGACCGCGTTGTTCCCACGGAACGAGAAGGAGACGTTCGACACGCCTCCCGACACCAGGGCACCCGGGAGGTTCTCCTTGATCCACTTCGTCGCCTCGATGAAGTCGACGCCGTAGTTGACGTGCTCCTCCAGGCCGGTCGCGAGGGCGAAGATGTTCGGGTCGAAGATGATGTCCTCGGCGGGGAAGCCGACCTGCTCCGTGAGGAGACGGTAGGCCTTGGCACAGATGGCGATGCGTCGGTCGAGGCTGTCGGCCTGGCCGTCCTCGTCGAACGCCATCACGACGACCGCGGCGCCGTACTTCCGGCAGAGCGTCGCCTGCTCGATGAAGGACTGCTCGCCCTCCTTCATCGAGATGGAGTTGACCACCGCCTTGCCCTGGACGCACTTGAGGCCGGCTTCGATCACCGCCCACTTCGAGGAGTCCACCATCACCGGTACCCGGGAGATGTCGGGCTCGCCGGCGATCAGCTTGAGGAACCGGTCCATCGCCTCGACGCCGTCGATCATCCCTTCGTCCATGTTGACGTCGATGATCTGGGCGCCGGCCTCGACCTGCTGGCGGGCGACGGCGAGGGCCGCCGGGTAGTCCCCGTCCTTGATGAGACGGCGGAACCGGGCGGACCCGGTGATGTTCGTGCGCTCCCCCACGTTGACGAACAAGGAGTCCTCGGTGATGTTGAGCGGCTCGAGACCGGAGAGCCGGCAGGCCCGCCGCACCTCTGCCGGCACCCGCGGCGCCTGCCCCTCGACCGCCTCCGCCACGGCCGCGACGTGCTGGGGGGTCGTGCCGCAACAGCCACCGACGAGGTTGACCAGGCCCGCCTCGGCGAACTCCCCCACCACGCGGGCGGTCTCCTCGGCGGCCTCGTCGTACTCCCCGAACGCGTTCGGCAGGCCGGCGTTGGGGTAGGCCGAGACGAAGCAGTCCGCGAGCCGGGACAGCTCGGCGAGGTAGGGCCGCATCTCGGTGGCGCCGAGCGCGCAGTTGAGGCCGACGGCCAGCGGACGCGCGTGACGCACGGAGTTCCAGAACCCCTCGGTCGTCTGGCCCGAGAGCGTCCGCCCGGAGGCGTCGGTGATGGTCCCCGAGATGACCACCGGCCAGCGGCGGTCGCGCTCCTCGAACAGGGTCTCGAGGGCGAAGATCGCAGCCTTGGCGTTGAGGGTGTCGAAGATCGTCTCGACGAGCAGCAGGTCCGCCCCGCCGTCGACGAGCCCGCGGGCCTGCTCGAGGTAGGCCGCGACCAGCTCGTCGAAGGTGACGTTGCGCTTCCCGGGGTCGTTGACGTCCGGGGAGATCGACGCGGTGCGGTTCGTCGGGCCGAGTGCGCCGGCGACGTACCTCGGCCGGTCCGGCGTCTCCTGGGTGACCGCGTCGCACGCCTGTCGGGCGAGCCGGGCCGAGACCAGGTTCATCTCGTAGGCGAGGTCCTCCATGCCGTAGTCGGCCAAGGAGATCCGCTGGGCGTTGAAGGTGTTGGTCTCCACGATGTCGGCGCCCACCCGGAGGTACTCCTCGTGGATGGCCCCGACGAGCTCGGGCCGGGTGAGGCTGAGCAGGTCGTTGTTGCCCTGGAGGTCCGAGGGCCAGTCGGCGAAGCGCTCGCCGCGGTAGTCGGACTCCCCGAGCCGATGGCGCTGGATCATCGTCCCCATCGCGCCGTCGAGCACCAGGATCCGTTCGCGGAGCGCTGCGGTGAGCGCCTCCGTGGCGTCAGGCCGGACGTGCGGGGACAGCGACACAGGGCTCCTCGTCGGTGGTGGGGGCAGAGATGCCTCCACCCCACATTAGGTGCCCGCCGGAACGGCCCTCCGAGGTCGTCCCGGATGCTGACACCTGCGGACTACGCTGGGGGCGTGATCGAGCTCGAAGAGGTACCCGACCTGGAGTCGCCCGTCCTGATCGCAGCCTTCGAGGGCTGGAACGACGCGGCCGACGCAGCCTCGTCGGTGGTGGACCACCTGATCAAGGTGTGGGACGCCCGAGTCGTGGCCGCGATCGACCCCGAGGACTTCTACGACTTCCAGATGAACCGCCCCGTCGTGGGCACCAACGACGCCGGCATGCGCAAGATCACCTGGCCGTCCACCCAGCTGTCGGTCGCCCGCCCGCCCGGCTCGGACCGCGACGTGGTGCTCCTGCGCGGGATCGAGCCGAACATGCGCTGGCGCCAGTTCGCCGCCGAGCTGCTGGCCGGCGCCGAGGAGCTGGGGGTCGAGATGGTGGTGACCCTCGGCGCCCTGCTCGCCGACACGCCGCACACCCGGCCGGTCCCGGTGACCGGTACGGCGTCCGAGCCCGACCTCGTGGACCGGCTGAAGCTGGAGGAGTCCACCTATGAGGGTCCGGTCGGGATCGTCGGGGTCTTCCAGGACGCCTGCGCGCAGCTCGACATCCCGGCCGTCTCGTTCTGGGCGGCCGTCCCGCACTACGTGGCCCAGCCGCCCTGCCCCAAGGCGACGCTCGCCCTGATCGGCCGGCTCGAGGAGCTGCTCGAGATCTCCATCCCGCTCGCCGACCTCCCGGAGGAGGCACGCGCCTGGGAGCGTGGGGTCGACGAGCTCTCCGAGGAGGACGAGGAGATCGCCGACTACGTCCGGGCCCTGGAGGAGACCCGCGACACCGCGGAGCTCCCGGAGGCCAGCGGCGAGGCCATCGCCCGGGAGTTCGAGCGGTACCTCAAGCGTCGGGAGACCGACGACCAGTAGCGGCTCATCGCTCGGCTCAGAGCGCGATGCCGAGCCGGGCGTCGAGGAGCGCGCGGACCTCGGTCTCGCCGGAGCCGTCCCAGGTGGCAGAGCGGCAGGCCCGGGCCCAGGTGTCGACGGCCTCGAGCGCGGCGGGGGCGTCGAGGTCGGCGGCGAGGCGGTCTCGCACGTCCCGCACGAGCGAGGCGGCGTCCGCGCGCGTGGCCCGGGCAGCGGCGTCGCGCCAGGTCGCGAGGCGCAGCTCGGCCTGCTCGATGTCCTGGTGCGTCCACTCCCAGTCGCTGCGGTAGTGGTGGCCGAGGAGCGCCAGGCGGATCGCCATGGGGTCGGTGCCGGAGGTGCGGAGCCGGGAGACGAACACCAGGTTGCCGCGTGACTTCGACATCTTCTCGCCCTCGTAGGCGACCATGCCGGCGTGCATGTAGAGGCGCGCGAACGGCTCCCCACCACTGGCCGCCTGGGCCTCGGCGGCGCTCATCTCGTGGTGCGGGAAGACCAGGTCGCTGCCGCCGCCCTGGACGTCGAAGCTCCCCCCGAGGTGCTCCAGCGCGATCGACGAGCACTCGATGTGCCAGCCCGGACGTCCGCGACCCAGCGCGGAGTCCCACGCGGGCTCCCCGGGCCGCTCGGCCTGCCAGAGCAGCGTGTCGAGCGGGTGCTTCTTGCCCGGCCGGTGCGGGTCGCCTCCCCGCTCGGGGAGGATCTCGATCATCTGCTCCTCGGTGAGCCCGGAGATCTCCCCGAACCTCGGGTCGGAGTGGACCGAGAAGTACAGGTCCCCGTCGACCTCGTAGGTGAAGCCGCGGTCCCGAAGGCGCGAGGCGAGCTCCACCGCGAGCGGGATCGACTCGACGGCGCCGACGTAGGCGTCCGGGGTCAGGGAGCGCAGCGCCTCCATGTCCGCCCGGAACAGCTCGGTCTGCTCCTCGGCCAGCTCGCGCCAGTCGGCGCCGGTCGCCGCGGCACGCTCGAGCAGCGGGTCGTCGACGTCGGTGACGTTCTGCACGTAGCGCACCTCGTGGCCCGCGTCCCGCCAGGCCCGGTTGAGCAGGTCGAAGGCGACGTAGGTCGCGGCGTGGCCCATGTGCGTGGCGTCGTACGGCGTGATCCCGCAGACGTACATCCGTGCGCACCCGTCGGGCGAGGTCCTCTCGACCTGGCCGGTGGCGGTGTCGTGCACCGACACGGCGGGGCCCGGACCGTACGTCTCGACGAGGGAGGGAACCGGCGGGCTCTGCCATGCGCGCATGCCGGGAAGCCTAGCCAACGAGGGTCAGAAGGCAGGCCACGGGATCGCGGGCCACTCCCCCGACGGAAGCGGCATGCGGCCGTGCTCCAGCAGCGCCGCGCAGCGGTCGCGCAGGGCCGCCACCTCGTCGGGGTCGAGCAGCCGGTCCAGGGCTGCGCGCAACGGGTCGTCGCCGGCCAGCCGCGCCGCCAGCCCCGCGAGCGCGGCCCGCTCCTCGTCGGCGAGGGGCAGGGTCGCCCAGCCCCACAGCACCGTCCTGAGCTTGGGGTCCACGTGGAAGCAGACGCCGTGGTCGACGCCGTAGCGGTGGCCGTCCGGCATCGCCAGGACGTGCCCGCCCTTGCGGTCGGAGTTGTTGACCACCGCGTCGAAGACCGCCATGCGCCGGAGCACCGGGGTGTCCTCGTGGACCAGCGTGACCTCGTTCCCCTCCCCGTCCTCGGCGTCGACCACCGCCAGGAAGCGCTCGGGCACCTCGCCCCGGGGGACGACGTCGACGGGCGACTGCTCCGGGTCGGGCTCGCACCACACCTGGGCCATGCCACGTCCGAGCGGACCGTCGCGCTCGACGGTCACCGGCACCAGGTCCCAGCCCAGTGCCTCCGAGACCAGGTACGCCGCAACCTCGCGCCCGGCCAGCGTGCCGTCGGGGAAGTCCCACAACGGGCGCTCGCCCGACACCGGCTTGTAGACGCAGCGCAGGCTGTGTTCTCCGAGGGTCGCCGTGGCGACCAGCGTGACGTTGGAGGCGGGCAGCACACGTCCGACGAGCTCGAGGGCCCCGTCGGTGAGCACTTCGCGCTGCTCCTCGGGGCTCACGCCGTCGTGCGCCGGAACCCGTTGGCGCGAGGGCACAGGTGGCCCGACGGGTCGAGCGGCCCTCCACAGAACGGACACGGCTGACGGCCCGCCGCGACCACGGCCTGGGCACGCTTCGCGAACGCCCGCGCCGGGCCGGCGGGAATCCGCACCACGAGCATCTCCTCCGGCTCGGGCTCCTCGATCTCCTCCTCCGGCTGGTCCGGAGAGACCACGGACTCCTCGGTGAGCGGGAACACCTCGAGCACGATGCGCTCGTCGCCGGCGTCCCACGACAAGGTCATCGTCCCCGCACGGAACTCCTCGTCGATGGGCTGCTCGAGCGGCTCGGAGTCCTCGAGGTCGAAGGGGGCGACGGCCGGGACGGTGCTCTCCTCCGCGCGGGCGGCCATCACCTCGTCGAGCAGCTCGTCGATGCGGGTCGCGAGGACCGCCACCTGCTGCTTCTCCAGCGACACGCTGGTCAGCCGGCCACCTGCGCGTGCCTGCAGGAAGAAGGTGCGCTGGCCGGGCTCGCCGACCGTGCCGGCGACGAAGCGCTCGGGCGGGTCGTAGGAGTGGATGACGGGGGGCATGCTCTCGACCTTAGGGGGTCGCCCCAGCGCCGCCCCGCCCGACGGCCCCACCGGTGACGTCCCGAGCCGAGGCGGGGCGCACGCTCCCGGCGCCGCCGCCGACGGCGGCGTCGCTGCCGTGCCGACGTCTGCGCGAACCCCTGCGTCCGGGCGGCCGCAGCGCGCTGAGATCTCCCGCGACGGAGTTCATGGACAGCACGAACGGGCGCAGCGGGGTGTACCTCACGACCGACAGGGACGCGGGGTCGACCGCGATCCGCTGGAACAGGTCGAGGTGCATGCCCAGGGCGTCGGCGAGCACCGCCTTGATCACGTCGGCGTGGGTCACCGCGAGCCACACCGCGTCGGGGCCGCGCTCCTCCTCCACACGCGCGTCCCAGTCACGCACCGCCGCCACGCTCCGGGCCATCATCTGCGCCATCGACTCACCGTCCGGGAAGGTCACCGCGGACGGGTGCGCCTGGACCGTCTTCCAGAGCGGCTCCTTCGCGAGGCTCTTCAGGTCCCGGCCGGTCCAGGTGCCGTAGTCGCACTCCAGGAGTCTGCGCTCGGAGCTGACCTCGGGCTGCTGGGGCAGTCGGCGCGCCATCTCCCGGACCGTCTCGCGACACCGCTGCAACGGGCTGGTGACGATCGCCGCCAGCGGGAGACCCTCGATCCGCTGCCCTGCCGCACGGGCCTGGGCGACCCCGGCCTCGTCGAGACCGACGCCCTTGCTGCGTCCCGCGAGGATGCCGCTCGCGTTGGCCGTCGTACGCCCGTGCCTGGCCAGGATCAGCGTTGCCATGGATCCGACTCTAGAGGCCGTAGCCTGAGCGCCATGATCGTCGACTGTGCGTTGTACCGCGAGGGCGTCCGCGTGCCTCTGCAGGTGGACAGCGAGGACCTCGACGCCGTGCGCGACGCCAGGAACGAGGGGGGCGGCTTCGTGTGGGTGGGCCTGCACGAGCCCTCACAGGCGGAGATGGACCGGGTGTCGGAGCTGTTCAGCCTGCACCCGCTCGCGGTCGAGGACGCGCTGCACGCCCATCAGCGGCCGAAGCTGGAGCGCTACGACGACGGACTGTTCCTCGTCCTCAAGACCCTGTGGTACGTCGACGAGCTCGACGCCGTGGAGACCGGCGAGATCAACCTGTTCCTCGGCCACGACTTCGTGGTCAGCGTCCGCCACGGCGAGGGCACCGAGCTCAGCACCGCCCGCAAGGACCTCGAGCGTCGCACCGAGCTGCTCTCGCACGGACCCGCCGCGGTCGTCTACGCCATCTGCGACACCGTGGTCGACGCCTACGAGGAGGTCGCCGCGGCCCTGGAGATCGACGTCGACGAGGTCGAGGAGTCGGTCTTCTCCACCGAGCGCACCGACGACTCCCCGCGCATCTACGTGCTCAAGCGCGAGATCGCCGAGATGCGCCGGGCGGTGGTGCCGCTGCGCGACCCGATGAACCGGTTCGCGGGCGGCCAGGTGACCGGCATCCCCGCGGACGCAGGGCCGTTCTTCCGCGACGTCCACGACCACCTCGTCCGGGTCTCGGACGTGATCGAGTCCCTCGACGGTCTGCTGTCGACGGCCTTCGACGCCCAGCTGGCCCGGATCGGTGTCCAGCAGAACGACGACATGCGCAAGATCTCGGCCTGGGTGGCGATCGCGGCGGTGAGCACGCTCATCGCCGGCGTCTACGGCATGAACTTCAAGCACATGCCCGAGCTGGGCTGGCGCTACGGCTACGGCACCGCCCTCGCCGTGATGGTCGTCGCCTCGCTGGTGCTCTACCGCTTCTTCAAGCGGTCCGGCTGGCTGTGAGCCCCGGGCTCCGCAGAGGTTCGCCTCAGGGACGGTCCGCGTCCGGGGACGAGCGCGTCAGGCGGCGAGGACCCCGAAGCTCAGCATCGCCAGCGTGAACGACCCGAGCGCGATCCGGTAGATGACGAACGGCAGGTAGCTCCGCGTGCTCACGTAGCGCAGCAGCCAGGCGATCGCGGCGTAGCCGACGACGAAGGAGACCAGGGTCGCGAACGCGGTCGGCCAGACGCCGAACTGGTTGGGTCCGTGCGGGATCTCCGGGAGCTCGAAGAGCCCCGCGCCCACGACGGCGGGGATCGCGAGCAGGAAGGCGAACCGGGTGGCCGCCTCGCGCTCGTAGCCGAGGAACCTGCCCATGCTGATCGTCGCCCCCGAGCGCGACACCCCGGGGATCAGCGCCATCGCCTGCGCCAGACCGAGGAGCACGGCGTCGCGGAGGTTCATCCGGCGGATCGTGTGCTGGTTCTTGCCGACCCGGTCGGCGACGCCGAGGATCACGCCCAGCACCACGAGTGTCGTGCCGATGATCCACAGGTTGCGGAAATCGTTCTCGATGATGTCCTTCAGCGTCACGCCGAGCAGCACGATCGGCAGCGAGCCGACGATGATGAACCAGCCCATCCGCGCGTCGAACTGCCCTCGCCAGGAGGGGTCGTACAACGACCGGACCCAGGCCGTCGCGATCCGCCAGATGTCCTTGCGGAAGTAGATCAGCACCGCCGCCTCGGTGCCGATCTGGACGACCGCCGTGAACGCCGCGCCGGGGTCGCCCCAGCCGAACAGCTCGGGGAAGATCCGCAGGTGAGCGCTGCTGGAGATCGGCAGGAACTCGGTGAGGCCCTGGAGCACGCCGAGGACGGCGGCCTTCAGGAAGTCGAGCACAGGTCACTCCTGGTGGACGGGACGGGGCGCGGCACAGCCTACGCACCGCCCCGGTCGGCGAGGCGACGGCGTGCGGGAGCGCCTGCCTCGATAGCGTGTGCCCCATGCAGCAGAGGTTCCTGGGCCGTACGGGCCTGCGCGTGTCCAGGTTGGGCCTCGGCACGCTCACCTGGGGTCGCGACACCGACGAGCACGAGGCGCGCGACCAGCTCATCGCCTTCACGGAGGCCGGTGGGACCCTGCTCGACACCGCCGCCAGCTACGGCGACGGAGCGTCGGAGGAGCTGATCGGCTCCTTCCTCGGTGACGTCGTGGCGCGCGACGAGGTCGTGATCGCCACCAAGGCGGGGATCAACCGCGCGCGCGGCAGCCGCGGGACCGACGTCTCCCGTGGCTCGCTGATCCGCACCCTCGACGCCTCGCTCCGCCGGCTCGGCGTCGACCACGTCGACCTGTGGCAGGTGCACACCTGGGTCGACGACGTCCCGCTCGAGGAGACCCTGTCGGCCCTGGACTACGCGGTGGCGACCGGACGGGCGTCGTACGTCGGCGTCGCGAACTACGCCGGCTGGCAGAGCGCCAAGGCCGCGACCCTGCAGTCGGCGGTGACCGGACGCGCCCGCCTGGCGTCGAACCAGGTGGAGTACTCCCTGATGAACCGCTCCGCCGAGGCGGAGGTGATCCCCGCCGCCCAGGACCTCGGGCTCGGGGTTCTGCCCTGGTCGCCGCTGGGCCGTGGCGTGCTCACCGGGAAGTACCGCACCGGAACCCCGGCCGACTCCCGCGCAGCTTCCCCGCACTTCGCGAACTTCGTCGGCGCCTACCTCACCGACCTGCACGCCCGGATCGTCGAGGCGGTGGCCCGGGCTGCCGACGGGCTGAGCTGGACGCCCATGGAGGTGGCCCTCTCGTGGGTGCGCGACCGTCCCGGGGTGACCTCGCCGATCGTCGGTGCGCGCACCGCAGCCCAGCTCCGCGGCGCGCTCACGGTCGAGGAGTGCGAGCTCCCCTCGGAGATCGTCGCCGCGCTCGAGGACGTCTCGGCACCCACGACCTGACGCGGGTCCACGGCCGGCTGCCACGGCAGCCGTGCCACCATGGGGCCCATGTCTCGCACAGCCCTTGACACGACGCCCCGGCGCCGCGCCCTGAGCCCCGGGGTGGAGTGGGAGTTCGAACGTCTCACGATCTCGCGCGACTTCTCGCGCAACGCGGTCACTCGCATGCTCACCGACCGGGCCGAGCGCGGCGGGTGGGAGCTCGACCGGGTGCGCCTCTCCCCCGACGGCACCCGGCGGGTCGTGCTGCGCCGCAAGATCATCCGCCAGCAGCGGATGCCGTACACGATCTACTGAGCCCTCAGGCGCGGCCGCTCAGGCGCGGTCGAGGAACCTGTCGAACACCCGCGCACCGAACTCCAGCGCGTCGACCGGCACCCGCTCGTCCACGCCGTGGAACAGCGCGGTGAAGTCCAGGTCGGCGGGCAGCCGCAGCGGCGCGAACCCGAAGGAGCGGATCCCGAGCTTGCGCCAGTGCTTGGCGTCGGTGCCCCCGGACATGAGGTACGGCGCGACGGTCGCGCCAGGGTCCTCGGCGAGGATCGAGGCGGTGATCGCGTCGACCAGGTCGCCGTCGAAGGTCGTCTCGAGCGCGTGCTGCTTGCTCACCCAGTCGACGGAGATGCGCTCCCCCACGAGCTCGGCGAGCGTGTCGAAGAACTCGTCCTCATAGCCCGGCAGGAACCGGCCGTCGACGTGGGCGGTGGCCTCACCGGGCACCACGTTGACCTTGTAGCCGGCCGAGAGCATCGTCGGGTTCGTCGAGTGCCGGATCACGTTGCCGAGCATCCGGGCGGCCGGACCGAACTCCTCCACCAGCTCCTCGGCGTTCTCCGGGGTCGCCTCCACGCCCGCGATCTCGCCGACCGCGGACAGGAGCACCTGCATCGACGGCGTCAGCCGCACGGGCCACTCGTGGCTTCCGATCCGGGCGACGGCAGCGGCGAGCTCGGTGATGGCGTTGTCGGGATGGCGCATCGAGCCGTGACCCGCGTTGCCCTTCGCCGTCAACCGCATCCAGGCCATGCCCTTCTCGGCGGCCTCGATGAGATACACCCGCTGCCCGCGCACCGTCGCGCTCCAGCCACCCACCTCGCCGATCGCCTCGGTGCAGTCGGCCAGCATGTCGGGGTGGTGGTTCACGAGGTACTCCGCGCCCTTGTGGCCGCCCGCCTCCTCGTCGGCGGTGAAGCACAGCACCATCGGCCGCTCGGGTACGGCGCCGGCGCGCTGCCGTGCGCGGACGACGGAGAGGAGCATCGCGTCGAAGTCCTTCATGTCCACGGCCCCACGGCCCCAGACGTACCCGTCCTGGATCTCCCCGGAGAACGGGTGGACCTGCCAGTCGTCGGCGTCGGCGGGGACCACGTCGAGGTGGCCGTGGAGGAGCAGCGGGTCGCCCGTCTTACCTCCCCAGCGTGCGAGGACCGACGCGCGCCCGGGCTCGGACTCGTGGATCTCGGGCTCGATGCCCACCTCCGCGAGCAGCGCCGCCACGTGCTCGGCGGCCTTGCGCTCCCCCGGCCCGGAGCCGTCGCCGAAGTTCGTCGTGTCGATCCGGATCAGGTCCCGGCAGATGTCGACGACCTCGGCCGCGGGGTCGTACCCACCGGCGGGCGCAGGGCTCTGGGGGCTGGCAGTCATGGGACCATCCTTACAGGCATCCGATGCCCTGGGTCGATGCGAGGACACGGCTGGTTCTTTGCTACAGTTACCGCCGCGATCGCAACGAAACATCGGTTGCGGGAGCAGCACCCTGTCCGGGTGGCGGAATAGGTAGACGCGCTAGCTTGAGGTGCTAGTGCCCTTTATCGGGCGTGGGGGTTCAAGTCCCCCCTCGGACACAACGACACCCCAGGGATGACCTGGGGTTTTGTCTTGGTGAGGCGAGTGGTGCACCAGTGGTGCACCAATCGCCTCACCGAAAGCTGGTCGACATGCCCTGGATCGAGCGGTGCAGCGCTCCGACGGCGGCACCTCGGCGGTCGTGCGATGGCGACTGGGAGGCAGCCGGGAGGGCCGGATGCAGACCGAGACCTTCGGCGCCGGCAGCGACGACCAGGACCTCGCGCGGGCCGAGGGATTCCGGCGGATGGTGGAGGCGGCCGGTCACCAGTGGCCCGACGGCTGGGTCAAGGGAGAGGGCTTCGTCCGGCCACGCTCGACCGACGACCCGATGAGGCCGCCGCCGACACTGGCCGAGATCGGTGAGGAGTACGTCCCCCAGGTCGTCGACCTCTCCCCCGGTCAGCGCAAGCGCTACCTCGCCCAGGTGCCGCCCGGTCCGACGTGGCCGCGGTGAAAGTCGTGCGGCAGACCGTTCAGGTCGAGAAGGTCGTCAAGGTGACGGTCGTGCATCGGGATCCAGTGCCGCCCTCCTCTTCGGTCGGGCATGGCCAGGGGCCCTCGCCGAACTCGCCGATCAGCTAGATCGGGGTCGCGTCTACGATCGCGACCTGATCGACCTCGAGACAGCCCTCCGGGACGTCCTACTGTCCTTGGAGCGTCGGCCGGCCTTCCAGCGGCGCCTGCGCAGTACGGCGAGCGCGCCACGCGGTTATGGGTGCGCAGACCCCGCTGATAGAACTCACCCTGCGTCCTACCGCCCAGAAGGGCGTGCCTCAGAGGCGGTGCACAGCGGCCGTTCTGGGCGATGCCTTCCGAGATGGTCACTGGCTCACTTTCGGGCACTTCCGCAACGAAGCGACCGCCTTCCTTGGCCCTCGTACAGGCTATCGAGCTTGCGAACGGGGGCCCTATTCGCGCTGGCGTCGTGCCGACACCTCGTCGCCAATCTCGACGTGTCCGGCACGGCCCAGGAGGTCCATTACGCGGTCCGCGGCCGCGACCGCGTCTCCGTCTCCGCTTTCATAGGCGATTGCGAGGATGCCTGGCGCGTGCTCAATGAGGTCGTATCGACCGAAAGGCTCGTTGCGCCCATGGATTAGCAGTTGTTCGAGGATCCTTGCAACGCTGGCGGGCGCTAGCGACGCGTTCTCATCCAGAACCTCGCCGAGCATGCCGCGAGGGTTGAACCCTGGTGCCCGGACCGCCTCTTCAAGCCGCGGTAGCCACCACTCGGGAGGGAACTTGGCGCTCCGCGCCCACCAGTAGAACCCGTCGAGTTCCTGCGGGTCGGTGTCGCCCCTGCGCACCCTGACGACTCGCGTGTCCAAGAAGTCCATCGCGCGTCGCAAGGGGCCCTCCGGAACGTCGTCCGAACGCCCCAATAGCCAGCCGAGATGGCCTAGCACCTTCGCGCGCGCCTCCACAGGCGCCTGCTCGAAATACAGGGTCAGGAGTTCGTCGTCCGGCGGGATGGCATCCCACAGTCTCAGCATCATCAGGTGGTCACCCAGGACCTCAACCGGACCGCGATCCCGTCGCCACCCGGCAACTATGTCTTCACCCCGTGCGACGCGCTCCAGGACCGTGCGTGCCCAGGGCGACAGAACTTCGAGCAGCACTCTCGATGGCTGATAGGTCGCGAGCGCTGTTGAGCCGATCACGTCGCCGAAAGCATCCGCCGACAGCAGGAGCGACAACCGCTCTTCGGTCCACCCGCGGTCGACCCAGACCAGCCGCCCGAACCCCTCTCCAAGTGCGGCCGCCTCCGCCAGGCTCGGGTCCTTTTCGGGCTGAAGGCGCGCATCGACCAACGCGAGCACGCGAGACACGACCTCTTCTGACGCGTCAGCCGCCTGCTCCTCTTCAGCGATCTCCTTGGCGCGCGCAGCTACACGGATGAGTGCGCGCATTGCGGCCGGACGCGTGGTGTTGAGCGACAGTGTCAGTGGGTCCATGTTGGAGCCGCCGTACCGCTCCTCATGCTCGACGGTGGGGTCCGCATGTGAGACGAGCGGCTCCAGAGCGTCCACCGCTCGCACGAGTTGCGGGCCGGGGATGCCGTAGTCCGATTCTCGAGTGCCTTGCTCGATCAGCGCGGCCATGGACCGCTGCGCGAAACGCCACACCAGGTCTTCGTCCATAGACCCGCTGACTTCGGACCCGTCGTCCTCCCTGACGGCGACTGATGCCGCCAACAACAGAAGGTCCTCCCAAGCCACCGGCTCGCCGTTCTTCAGGGCGTCGCTCAGGCCGGAGAAGAGGGCGCGTACGTAGGTGGGCTCCAAGTCGGCGAAGGCGGCCGCCGCGGCCGAGAATTCCTCACTCCTCTTCGCCACCACTGCCTGCAGAGCCCGCGCCAGTCCCTCCTTCGACGGGTCCCAGGGTTCCGGCCTCCCGGGCCTCCACGTGCGCAGGTACTCAATGAGGTCCGCCACGCCGTAGGACATCAAATCCTCTTCGGTGACGGGACTGGTGGGCCCGACCCACGACGTCGAATACGTGGGGAACTCCGCGTGGTCCATAACCCCATAGCGCTCCTCCAAAGAGGCCAGCTCGTCCACGTACCGAGGCGGAAGGCTGTCGCGACCAATGGCGCTCAGCAGTTTGAGCCGCCAGACCTCCCGGTAGCGCACCTTGGAGTCTTCGAGGGTCTCCCCTTCCAACTTCCGGTGTTCGGCGGCCTCGGCCAACTTCTCGTCGTCGAGGTGAGGGCCCGCATCAAACACGCCGGCCCACGCTTCCACTTGCTCTTCAGACGCGAGCGGCAGGATTGCACGCGCCAGGCTGGCGTATTCGTGTCGATAATCGCTGTCCATGAGGGCAGGCATCAGCAGCCGCTCGAATCCGACATCGCGCGCGGCGTCAGTGTCCGGAGAGGTGACGGCTAAGACATGGAGCGCGATGCGTTGACTGAGGGGCTGGCCATTGCGTTCCAAGACCTCCACTACGTCGGCGACGTCTCGCCCGCCGAGGACGTCCCTGACGCCAAGGTCTCGGACCGCGTCGATGAGGGCGTCGCCCAACTCCTCGCTACCTTGATTCTGCTCGTGAGGGGCGATGGATGGGCGCCAGATGTGGCTCAGGTCGTAGAGACGACCCGGCACATATTCGCCAGAGACGGTCATGAATGCCTCTAGCCACGACACCAGAGTCGTGAGCGCCTTCTCTGGCTGGACGGCGACCAGAATCCTGACGGCGTCGGGAAGCCCATCTTCGAACCAGTAGCGCTCCAAGCCGGTCTTCACGGTTCGTTTCCCACCGAGCCCGGCTGCCTCCTCGCCCGCTCGGGGTCTGAAGGCGCCTTGAAGGAGACGCATCGCGGCCTTGCGTTTGCCACTCTCGGCGAGGCGCTCAGCGAGGTCGACCACCTCTCTCGCGTGGGCGAGGCTGCCCTCTTCCAGATACTGAGCGAGCGGTTTGGCGAACGGCGCGGCATGGTCCGGCGGCAACGCCATTGCAGCGCGGAGAATCAACTGGCGAACGTAAGGGTTGGTACTCGTGCAGGTGCGTTGCAGGATGCGTGCGACCGGTCCAGGCACCGACGACGCCATGCGGATTAGATAGCCGCCCTCTGGCCACGGCGCGGAATGGGCGGTGCCGTCCTCGTTCACTACCAACTCGGGAGGGCTGTCGAACACGCCCTCGCGGTCGAGGGCGTCGACCCACAAAGGGTTCTCCAACTTCTCGTAGAAGACCCTCCGATGCTGAAGGTCGCCCAGTCGTGACATCGCGCGCCGGATCAAGTCGGCGTCCGGCTCGCGCCAAGTCTGCTGTGCCTCTGTCATATGTCGACGGCTCCGTCCTCGCGCTCGTTCGCCGCATCGAGAAGGTCGCTCAAGTCATCGACCGTCTCGAAGAAGTTGGTCAGCCTGGATTGGAGGACGCCCTCCACCACCTGAAGCGCCCGCGGAAACCTGGTCCGGAGGTCGTCCATGTCGACCTCGCGTCCTCTGCCGGGATGGCGGACTCGCTCAATGTCTCTCAGGCTGTCGCGGAAGAGGTTGACGGTTGCATCCTCTCTAGTCTCCACCCGGCCGAGAACCAGGGCGCTGTGCCTGCGCCGGGCATTCATGCTGCCCGCGTGCGTCGCCGACGCGACGCGCCGCGCGGCTTCAACGATTGACACGGGAACCGTCATGCGGGGTGCCGCTTCACCATCCACGGCACCGGGCACGGGTATGACCTGCTCCAGGGGCCCCACAACGTCTTGGTGGACTTGCCACTCCTGAACCAGTAACTGGGCGGGAGTCGAGGTGTCGCTCCTGGCCGGTAGGGCATCGACGTCATCCAAGACGTCCGGCAGTGCATTGGCGAGGTCTCGAATGCAATGCGCGGCCACGACGAATGCACCGTGAGTCACGGGCGGGTCCTCACTCAACGCATCTATGGCTCGCCGGTACAGGTCGGCGAACAACTCGCTGCGCCGTCGAAGCGCCTCCAACAAACGGACCCGTTCCTCATTCCAGAAGGTCTGAGGAACCGATGATGGGAGAGTCCCGCCGGGTGGTGT
>DGBP01000012.1 GCA_002384855.1 Nocardioidaceae bacterium UBA4001
CTGCTCGTCCATCACGCCGACGTCACCGGTGTGCAGGCCGAGTGGGCGGAAGGCGTTCGCGGTCTCGTCGGGGCGGTTCCAGTAGCCGGTGCCGACCATCGGGCCGCGGACGACGAGCTCGCCGGCGGTGCCGGGCGGGACCTCCGCCCCGGACTCGTCCACGACGCAGACGTTGGCCCCGGGCATGGGCACCCCGATCGCCAGCGCCCCGGAGGCCTCGTCGACAGGGGCGCGCTGCCCGCGCGGGACGCCGATGCAGGCCGAGGTGCTCTCGGTGAGGCCGTAGATGTTGTGGACGTACACCCCGAAGTCACGTTCGTAGCGGTCGACCACGGACTGCGCGACCGGCGCGCCCCCGCTGAAGGCGTTGCCCATCGCGGCCATCGCCGCAGCTCCGGGCTCGGCGCGGTCGGCGAGCGCGATGAAGGCGGTGATCGCGCCGACGGTGAAGGTCGGCCGGTAACGCTCCATCAGGCCGAGCACGGTGGCCGGCTCGAACCGGTAGGTCAGCACCATCGGGATGCCGCCGCCGAGACCCGTCGCGAGGTGCAGGCCGAGACCGGTGATGTGGAAGAACGGGGCGGTGGTGAGGATCCGGTCGTCGGCGCCGAGGCCGAACCACTCCCGGGACACCACGGCCTGGTAGACGAGGTTCGTGTGGGTGCTCATCGCGCCCTTGGACGGCCCGGTCGTGCCGGAGGTGTAGGTCAGCAGCGCGAGGTCGTCGGGCCGCGGGTCCGCCCAGCCGTCGCGCCCCGGCGCCGTACCGTCCTCGACGGCGTCGAGCAGCTCCTCGAAGGTGGTGGCACTCGCGGGCAGGCCGGCGTCGTCCTTCCACGGACCGGGTACGTCGCCGGCGAAGTCGCCCGGGCGCGACCACAGCACCGACACGTCCAGGCCGGTGGTGTCGCGGACCTCGTCGACGACGGGCGCCATGTCGGGGTGGCACACGAACACCCGCGGCTCGCTGTCGCCGATCACGTGCGACAGCTCCTTGCCGCGCAGCATCGGGTTGACGGGTACGACGATCGCGCCGACCTTCCAGGCGGCCAGCAGGGTCAGCACGAAGGCCGGGGTGTTCTGCAGCGACACCGCCACCCGGTCGCCCTGCCAGACGCCGAGGTGGGTGAGGCCGCGGGCCACGACGTCGCTGAGCCGGTCCACCTCGCGGCGGGTCAGGTCGCGGCCGAAGTAGTGCAGGGCGACCGCGTCGGGGTCCTCGCCGACCCGGTCGCGGAACATCTCCAGCACGGTCGTGTCCGGCAGCTGCGGGTCGGGGTCGACGCCCTCGCCGTACAGCGGGGTCCAGCGCACCTCGGTCATCGTGCTACCTCGCGGCCTTCCTGAGCTCGTGCCGCGCGATGGTGCGCAGGTGCACCTCGTCGGGGCCGTCGAAGATGCGCATGGCGCGGTGCCAGCCGTACATCGCCGCCAGCGGGACGTCGTCGCTCACGCCCGCGCCGCCGTGGACCTGGATCGCCCGGTCGATCACCTCGAGGGTGATCCGCGGGACCGCGACCTTGGCCGCCGAGACGAGGGAGGCCGCGGCCTTGTTGCCGTGCTCGTCGATGGTCTTGGCCGCGAGCCGGCACAGCAGCCTGGCCTGGTCGATCGCGATCCGCGACTCGGCGATCTGCTGCTGGACGACGCCCTGCTCGGCCAGCGGCTTGCCGAAGGCGACCCGCTCCTGGGCGCGGGCGGTGAGCAGGCCCAGCGCGCGCTCGGCCGCGCCCAGCGCACGCATCGTGTGGTGGATCCGTCCGGGGCCGAGGCGGGCCTGCGCGAGCGCGAAGCCCGACCCCTCCTCGCCGAGGAGGTTCGTCGCCGGCACCCGGACGTCGGTGTAGTCGATCTCGACGTGGCCGTGCTGGTCGTGGCGGCCGAAGACCGGGACGTCGCGCACGACGGTGACGCCGGGGGTGTCGATCGGCACGAGGATCATCGACTGCTGGCGGTGCCGCTCGGCGTCGACGTCGGTCTTGCCCATGACGATGAGGATCCTGCACCGCGGGTCGGCGCCGCCGCTGGTCCACCACTTGCGGCCGTTGATGACGTACTCGTCGCCGTCGCGGACGATGCTGGTCTCGATGTTCGTGGCGTCCGAGCTCGCGACGTGCTTCTCGGTCATCGAGAACCCGGACCGGATCTCGCCGTCGAGCAGCGGCTCGAGCCACTGCTTCTTCTGCGCAGTCGTGCCGAACATGTGGAGCAGCTCCATGTTGCCGGTGTCCGGCGCCTGCCCGTTGGTCGCCTCGGGGGCGAGGTGGAGGCTCCAGCCGGTGATCTCCGCGAGACCGGCGTAGTCGAGCTGGGAGATGCCGGACTCGGCGGGGAGGAAGAGGTTCCACAGCCCCCGCCTGCGGGCCTCGGCCTTGAGCTCCTCGACCACCGGCGGGACCGTGCTGTCCTCGGGCCCCACCTGGCGGCGGTACTCCTCGTAGGCGTGCTCGCCCGGGAACACGTGGCTGTGCATGAACTCCACGAGCTGCTCGCGCAGCTCGAGGCCACGGGGCGAGGGACGCAGGTCCATCGAGGCGACGTCGGGCGCGGCGTCGAGCGCGGTGGTGTTGACGTGGTGGCTCATGCGTCTCCCAATCCGAACAGGCGTTCGGTTAACCCTGTCCGCGGGAGTCGGGGATGTCAAGACCCCCGACGGTCCCCAGCGCCAGGGCGGCGTACCGGTCGGCCAGCTGCTCGGGCGAGAGCTCGCCGCCGGGGTGGTACCAGCTGGCGATCGAGTAGCCCATGCTGATGATCGCACGCACCGCCTCGCGGGGGTACGGCGTCGTGAACTCGCCTTCGGCCACGCCCCGCTCGACCACGTCGCGGAACATCGCCTCCTGCTCGTCGCGCAGCGCCACCACGAGCCGGCGGCCGGTCTCGTCGAGGCTGCGGATCTCCGAGGCCCCGATCAGCGCCTCCGCGCGGCTGCTGGTGTGGAACAGCGCCCACGCCCGCATCAGCGCGGTCAGCTGCTCGGTCGGCGAGGAGCCGGCCCGGAGCAGGGCGCCCCGGGTCAGCGCGATCAGGTCGCTGAGCGTGCGGGCCATGATGTCCTGCAGCATCCGCTGCTTGGACGGGAAATGGTGGTAGATCGAGGCGACCGTGATCTCGGCGTCGCGGGCGATGTCGCGCATGGTGGTGCCGTGGTAGCCCAGCCGCGCGAAGTTGGCGACGGCGGCCTGCAGCACGGCGTCCTTGCCGCCACGCACCTGCACGCGCCGCTCCGCCATGCCGCCTCCGGGGTCCGCTCCGCAAACCGAACGATCGTTCGCGGGTTCCCAGGTTACTCTGACTCGCATGACGGAGTCCCTGACCAGCCCAGCACGCCAGCACGCGCTCGGTGACGTCCCCCGGCGCACGGCGCGCCGCTCCCCCGACAAGCTCGCCCTCGTCGACGGCGGCACGCGCCTCACCTTCGCCGAGCTCGACGCCGTCGTGGACCGTGCGACGGCCGCGCTCGCTGCCGCGGGAATGGCCAAGGGCGACCGCCTCGCGCTGCTGTCCCACAACTGCTGGGAGTTCGCGGTGCTCAACTACGCCACCGCGCGGCTCGGGGTGGTGCTCGTGCCGATCAACTTCATGCTCGGCGCGGACGAGATCGCGTTCATCCTCGACCACAGCGAGGCGACCGCGTTCGTCGTCGAGGACGCCCTCGTCGACACCGCCGAGAAGGCGGTCTCCGCGAGCGGGGGCGACCGGATCGGGGTTCGCGCGGTCATCCGCCGCGACGGCCCGGAGGCCCCGGGCTGGACCGACCTCCGCGAGTGGCTCGAGCACGACGGCGAGGCACCGGTGGTCCCCGTGGCCGACGACGACCCGCTGCGGCTGATGTACACCTCCGGCACCGAGTCGCGTCCCAAGGGCGCGCTGCACTCGAGCCGCTCCCTGATGTGGCAGTACGTCTCCTGCATCGTCGACGGCGGCATGGAGGCCGACGACGTCGAGGTGCACTCGCTGCCGCTCTACCACTGCGCCCAGCTCGACTGCTTCCTCAACGTCGACGTCTACCTCGGCGCCACCAGCATCATCCTCCCCGCCCCGGACCCGGTGCGGCTGCTGCAGACGATCGAGTCGGAGAGGGTCACCAAGCTGTTCGCGCCACCGACGGTGTGGATCTCGCTGCTGCGCTGCCCGGAGTTCGACAGCACCGACCTGTCGTCACTGCGCAAGGGCTACTACGGCGCCTCCCCGATGCCGGTGGAGATCCTCAACGAGATGCAGCAGCGGCTGCCCGACGTGCACCTGTGGAACTTCTACGGTCAGACCGAGATGGCGCCACTCGCGACGATCCTCGGGCCGGACGAGCAGATCAGCCACGCGGGCTCCGCGGGCCGGGCCGCGCTGAACGTCGAGACACTCGTCGTCGACGACCAGGACCGGCCCGTGCCCGCCGGGACGGTCGGTGAGATCGTGCACCGCTCGCCGCACGCCACCGCCGGCTACTACCGCGACGAGGCGAAGACCGCCGAGGCGTTCCGCAACGGCTGGTTCCACTCCGGCGACCTCGGCCACCTCGACGAGGAGGGGCGGCTGACCGTCGTGGACCGCAAGAAGGACATGATCAAGACCGGCGGGGAGAACGTCGCCAGCCGCGAGGTCGAGGAGACGATCTACCAGCTCGAGGGCGTTGCCGAGGTGGCCGTCTTCGGTGTGAGCCACCCCCGATGGGTCGAGGCGGTCACCGCGGTCGTCGTACCCAAGCCCGGCGTGAGCCTCACC
Source organism: Nocardioidaceae bacterium UBA4001 (assembly GCA_002384855.1). Lineage (GTDB taxonomy): Bacteria > Actinomycetota > Actinomycetes > Propionibacteriales > Nocardioidaceae > Nocardioides_C. Next base: position 4,723 of record DGBP01000012.1, read on the forward strand.
GAGCAGCAGGTCATCGACCACACCCGCACGCACCTCGCGGGCTACAAGACGCCGAAGTACGTCGTGGTCACCGACGCGCTGCCGAAGAACCCGAGCGGGAAGATCCTCAAGCGGCAGCTGCGTGACGAGCACGCCGACCTGGCCGCGGGAGAGGCGTGACCGCCGGTCTCGACCCGGCCTTGCCCGACCTGCGCAACCTGCGCGACATCGGCGGGCTGCGCACCTCCGACGGGCGGCGCGTGCGGACGGGGCGGGTGCTGCGCAGCGCGACCCCGTTCTTCGTGGACGCGTCGCAGGCCCGGCTGCTCGTTGACCGGCTCGGCGTCCGGACCCGGGTGGACCTGCGCTCCGAGGTCGAGATCTCGGAGTGCCCGAACGAGCACGTCGCGGCGCTGGCCCATGACGTGCACCACCTGCCGTTGCGGGCCGGCGGCGGGTGGCAGCACCGCGTCGACCCCGTCGACCCGAGCGAGGCCGTGGCGGCGCACTACACGCGCTACCTCGAGCACTCCGCCGGCTCGATCACGTCGGTGGTGCGGATCGCGACCGACGCCGCGCGCACCCCGATGCTCGTGCACTGCTCGGCCGGCAAGGACCGCACCGGCGTGGTCGTGGCGGTCATGCTGTCGGCCGTGGGAGTGACCTCCGAGGAGATCGTGGCCGACTACGCGCGCACCCGCGACGACCTCGAGCCGATGTTCGCGCAGCTGCGGACGCTCGACGCGTACCGCGCCCGGCTCGACGAGCTGCCCGAGGAGTCGCTGACCGCCGAGCCGCGGACGATGGAGGTGTTCCTGGCCCGGCTCGAGGAGGAGTACGGCGGCGCGCGGGCGTACCTGGCGCGGCACCGCGTCGGGACGGAGGTGCTCGCCGCCCTCGAGAGGGTCCTGCTCGAGCCCGCAGGGTGACCTGCCCGGACGACGGCGGACCCTCCGTATCATTCGCGGCATGCCAGCCACCCGAGTGATGCCGACCGAGGAGTCCGCGGACCTGATCCGCCTGACCCGCGACCTGGTCAACAAGGAGCTCGCGCCCGCCGTCGCGCAGGCCGAGGCGACCGAGACGTTCCCGCGGGAGGTCTTCCGGACGCTCGGCCGCGCCGGCCTGCTGTCGCTGCCCTACCCGGAGGAGTACGGCGGCGGCGGGCAGTCCTACGAGGTCTACCTCCAGGTCCTGGAGGAGATCGCCGCGGTGTGGTCCTCGGTCGGGGTCGGCGTCTCGGTGCACGCGCTGTCGTGCTTCGGGCTGTTCACCCGCGGCACCGAGGAGCAGAAGCAGCGCTGGCTCCCGGAGATGCTCGGCGGCGAGCAGCTCGGGGCGTACTGCCTCTCCGAGCCGCACGCCGGGTCCGACCCCGCCGCGATGCGGGCCACCGCCCGCCGCGACGGGGACTCCTACGTCCTCAACGGCGCCAAGGCGTGGACCACCCACGGCGGCGAGGCGGACTTCTACAAGGTGATGGCGCGCACCGGCGAGGGCAGCCGGGGGATCTCGACGTTCCTGGTCCCGGCCGAGACTCCCGGGCTGAGCGCGGACCCGCCGGAGCGGAAGATGGGCCTCACCGGCTCGACGACGGCGACCATGCGGCTCGAGGGCGTGCGGGTGCCGGTCGAGCGGCGGCTCGGCGAGGAGGGCGAGGGGCTGCGGATCGCGCTCGAGGGGCTCGACTCGGGGCGGCTCGGGATCGCCGCGGTCGCCACCGGCCTGGCGCAGGGGGCGCTCGACCACGCGGTGGCCTACGCCCGCGAGCGGGAGACCTTCGGCAGGCCGATCATCGACCACCAGGGCCTCGGGTTCGTGCTCGCCGACATGGCCGCGGCCGTCGAGTCCGCGCGGGCGACCGTGCTCGCCGCGGCCCGGCGCAAGGACCAGGGGCTGCCGTTCTCGAAGCAGGCGAGCATCGCGAAGATGGTCGCGACGGACAACGCCATGAAGGTCACCACCGACGCGGTGCAGGTGCTCGGCGGGTACGGCTACACCCGGGACTTCCCGGTCGAGCGGTACATGCGCGAGGCCAAGGTGATGCAGATCTTCGAGGGCACCAACCAGATCCAGCGCATGGTCATCGCCCGTCACCTCGACCGCGAGGCCACGGTGACCAAGGGCGAGATCACCGTAGAGAGGAAAGCATGAAGCTCGACAACACCGCCGCGATCGTCACGGGAGGGGCCTCCGGCCTCGGCGCCGCGACGGCCGCTGCCCTGGCCGACCGCGGCGCGAGGGTCTTCGCCTTCGACCTGCCGGCCGCCCTCGAGGACGCTCCTGCCGTGTCCGGCGTGGATTACGTCGCCGTCGACGTCACCGACGAGGAGCAGGTCCGGGCCGGCGTCGCACAGGCGGCCGGAGCCGGCGTACCGCTCCGCACCGTCGTCAACTGCGCCGGCGTCGGCCCGTCGATGCGGATCCTCGGCAAGAAGGGCGTCCACGACCTCGGCTTCTACGCGAAGGTCGTCTCGGTGAACCTGGTCGGCACGTTCAACGTGCTCGCGGTGGCGTCGGAGGCGATCGCCGCCACGGATGCCGACGAGCATGGACAGCGCGGCGTCATCGTCAACACCGCCTCGATCGCGGCGTACGACGGTCAGGTCGGCCAGGCGGCGTACGCCTCCTCCAAGGGGGGCATCGTCGGACTCACGCTGCCGGCAGCGCGGGACCTGGCGCAGTACGGCATCCGCGTGATGACCATCGCCCCCGGCATCGTCGAGACCCCGATGCTGGCCACCGTGTCGGAGGAGTTCCGTGCCGGGCTCGCCGCGGGGGTGCCGTTCCCGGCGCGTCTGGGCCGCCCCGAGGAGTACGCCCAGCTCGCGATGGCGATCGTCGACCACGACTACCTCAACGGCGAGGTCATCCGGATGGACGGCGCGCTGCGGATGGCGCCTCGCTGAGCCCTGTCGCCGGTCGAGCTCGTCCGTCGGCACGCGACGGGCGGCGGCTGTCCTGACGGCCGCCGCCCGTCGCTGTGTGTGTACTGCACCGGGCCCACCCCGGTCAGGCCCGCTGGCGGCGACTCTGCGGGGAGCAGGAACCCGCGGCATCACCGCCCGCGGCACGGGTCGTGCCGCCCCCCTTGGCGAGTCCTGACACTAGGGGACAGCAGGCCCGGTCCGGCACCCTCATACCGGGTGGTTCCGCATCACCCGAACGTGCCGGTCGGAGGACCGATCACCGGCGCTCCTCGACGATGCGGCGCATCTCGGCGAAGGTGCCCTGCCCGAACGCGACCAGGCGAACCTCCTCCACCTGCGTCGGCGTCTCCCGGATCGTGTCCACGGCGGCCCGGATCGCGTCCTCCCGGGGCCAGCCGTAGACACCGGCCGAGACCAGCGGGAAGGCGAGCGTCCTGGCACCCAGCTCGTCGGCCACCCGCAGGGCGTTGCGGTAGCAGGACACCAGCTGCTCGCGGGTCCCCCGACCGTGGATCGGGCCCACGACATGGATCACCCATCGCGCCGGGAGGTCGCCTGCGGTCGTCGCGACGGCCTCACCGGTCGGCAGCCGCCGACCGTCGGGGATCACGCGTTTGCAGTCCTCGAGGATCGCCGGTCCCCCGGCGCTGTGGATCGCACCGTCGACCCCACCGCCTCCACGCATGCGCTCGTTGGCGGCGTTGACGATCGCGTCGACCTGCTGCTGCGTGATGTCGCCCTCGACGACGGTCAGCTCCATGCTCCGCACTCTAGGACAGGCTCGCCCCCGGGCCGGCGCCTCAGGCGGCCGCGCCCCGGCTCCAGGACACGGGTGGGTACTCCGGCGGCGGCTTCCTCGACATCGTCCCGAACCGGCTCGTCCAGGTGTACGACCCGTCCTTCTCCCTCACCACCGAGAAGCCCTCGGAGTGCTTCACCTGATGATGGCCGTCGCACAGCGGTTGGAGGTTCCAGGACGTGGTCCTGCCCAGCGGCCAGGGGATGCGGTGGTCGAGGTCGACCACCGTGGCCGGACGGTTGCACGTCGGGAAGACGCACTCGGGGCTGTGCGCGACCACGGTGCGCTGCAGCTTCTCGTTGGGCTGGTAGGTGTTCGTCGAGAGCTCCACGAAGCGGCCCGCCGGATCCGTGACCAGCCGGTGCCACACCGAGTCCGGATCATCGGCGATGGCCCTGACCAGGTCGTCGGGGACCGGAGCTCCCCCGGCCATCCGGCCCGGCTCGTCGCTCAGCCCCATCAGGGTGCTGATCGGGACGACGACATTGACGATCGGGCGGGCGAACCTGCCGATGTCGCGCCACTCGATCGTGTCCTCAGGATCGCCACCCGTGGAGGTCTCGTCGCCCTCGAGCTCCCCGTCGGTGGCACCCACCGTGATCCGACCGTGGATGAGGTCGATCAACGTGTCGGCCCGCAGCTGCTCGAGCGTGCGCTCCTCGCCGTCCCGCTCGGCCCGCTTCCTGGCGATCAGCGTGAGGCGGTAGTCGGCCTGCAGGCCGTGGTCGGCCCTCGTCGAGCAGACCAGGCTCGCCATGCCGTTCTCGTCGGTGCGCAACCGCACCCGCTGCTTGGCGAACGCCTCGGCGAACGTCTCCGTCCTTTCGCGTTGCGGGAACCTGCGACAGCGGCGCCAGGCCGCCTGCTGGAGGTTGGCGTAGCGCACCGGGTGCAGGGCCGCGTCAGGATCATCCTGGCGCTGGAGGAGCCCCTCCACCTGCGCGGCATAGGCGACCCGGTCCGCGTCGTTGGTGAGCCGGGCCAGGCAGCTCTGTGCCACCGCCGCCCGGCCCAGGTCCATGCGCCCCGCGAGGCACTGCGCCCACACCCAGGGGAAGAACTGCCTCAGGTCGGCGACGAGGGCCAGGCTGGTCTCGATCATCCGGTCGCCCATCACGAGCAACGGACCGAACTCCGCCTTGGTCGCCTTCAGCGGGGTGAGCACGAAGAACCCCGGCGTGCCCTGCCGCGGTTGCGCCACCTCCTCGACCCGGCGGTCGTGGAACCGGCTCATCGCGTCGAGCAGGAGCGCGCGACAGCGGTTCGCCCCCACCTGGGACTCCAGTGCCGCGTCGAGCAGGGCGCGGTCGGGGTCAGGTCGGCGCGGGTCGTCGGGCTCCGGCCCACCCCGCGCCATCGTGTCCGTCGGACTCATCAGGCCCCTCCGATCTTCTCGAACATCCGTTCGAACAAATCTCCCAGGTCGCACCGACTGTCGCGAGACCCCTCACAGGATCTGTGGACAGCGGGGCGATGATGTCCCCGTGACTCCGGCCGGCCTGCACCAGTGCCCCTGCGGCAGCGGGGCGCCGTACCCCTCCTGCTGCGGGCCGCTCCACGACGGCGCGCCTGCGGAGACGGCCGAGGCGCTCATGCGGTCGCGCTACGCGGCGTACGCCACCGGCCGGCTCGACCACGTCTTCCGCACCTGGCACCCACGCACCCGCCCCGACGACGTCGACCCCGGCCCGGAACTCACCTGGACCGGGCTCGAGATCGTCGCCACCTCACACGGTGGACCGCACAGACGCCGGGTCGGCGTCAGGCGGCCTTGCGGCGCCGTGCCCGGGAGGACGACTCGGCGTCCTCCCGGAGCATCCGCAGCACCGCCTTCTCCAGGGCCCGCTGGCGCTCGTCGGGCGAGCTGTAGGAGCGTCGCGCGGCCGCCTCGATGGTCGTGCCGTCCTCGTACAGGTCGATCACCCGCGGGTCGACGTACGAGCTCCGCGCGATCGTGGGGGTGTTGCCGAGGTACTGCGACACCTCGACCATCGCCTGGCGCACCGCCCGCTTGCGCGAGGCCTTGCTCTCGCCGGCCTCGTCGCACAGGGCGAGCGACTCGGCCGCGAGGACGGTGGCGTGCCAGGTGCGGAAGTCCTTCGCCGTGATCTCGGCGCCGGTCGTGCTGCGCAGGTAGTCGTTGACGGTCATCGCGTCGAGCGGGCTCCAGCGGCGGCCGTCGCGGTAGGCCATCAGCCGGTCCCCGCCCCCGCGCCGCCGGCGCATGGTGTCGACCGCGGCGATCGCGAGCGGGTCGTCGATCTCGATGCAGTGCTCCACCCCGGACTTCCCCGTGAAGCAGAAGACCAGCCGGCCCTGCACCCGTCGTACGTGCCGCTTCTCCAGCGTGGTCAGGCCGAAGCTGCCGTTGTCCTCGGCGTAGGAGTCGGAGCCGATGCGGAAGTACCCGAGGTCGAGGAGGCGCACGGCGGCCGCTGCCGCTCGTTGCACGGGCATCCCGTCGAGGGCGATGTGCTCGAGGATCGCGGCCCGTGCCGCGGGGAGCCGGGCGGCCACCTCGGCGACCCGGTCGAACTTCATCTTGTCGCGCTTGATGCGCCACTCGGGGTGGTAGAGGTACTGCCGCCGCCCGGCCGCGTCGACCCCCACCGCCTGGATGTGGCCGTTGGGGTGCGGGCAGATCCACACCTCCTGCCAGGCGGGCGGGATGACCAGCGACCTGCAGCGATCGATGTCCTCGGCGCACAGCCGTTCCCCGGCGGCGTCGAGGTAGACGAAGCCGCGCCCGACGCGGCGACGGGTCCAGCCCGAGCTGTTGGGCGAGACGGTTCGAAGGCGGGCCATGCCCGGGAGGTTCCCGCAAACCCCGCGACCCAAACCGCGGACCAGGTCGCGCACGGGAGGATCAGGCCGCCCGCGACTCCATCGTCGCCTTGAGCTCGGTGAGCACCTTCTCGTGGGCCTTCGCCCCGAACGCCTCGACCACCGGGCCGAGCGGCGGGATCCGCCAGAACGACCGCGTGTGGTTCTTCATGCTCAGGCGCGTGCCGCCGCCCTCCTCGGTGAACGTGTAGGTCCAGGTTCCCTCGAGGTCGGAAGAGGACCAGTCGGTGATGCGCTCGTTGGGCACGAACTCGGTGAACACGTCGAAGCCCTTGAGACGCACGCCGGCGACCGAGGACACCCAGGCGTAGTAGGTGCCGACCCCGTCGGGGGTCACATGAACGTCCTTGAACACCACGCCGCGCGAGACGGCGTGCCAGTTCATGGGGTTGCGGAAGAAGTCGAACACCTTCTCCACGGGTGCGTCGATGTACACGCTGTGCTCGAGGGTCATTCCGCTCATCTCCTCCTCTTCACGGTAGGAACCGTGGCGCTCGGGCGTGAGGGGCCAAGGTCCCGCCTGCAGAGGCGTGCTCGGGTCAGCGGGGGCGGCGGACCGACTGCACCGCGGGTCGTACGTCGACCAGGTACACGATCGACGCCACGGCACCGATCATGTTCAGCAGGCTGATCGGGTGCCAGATCAGCACGTGCGCGACGAAGGCGACGCCGAGGATCACCAGCCACATCGTCTTGGTCTGCTTGTCGGCGGCCACGAACTCCTCGGGCCTGCGGGTCGCCGCGTCGACGAGCGCCCAGCCCTCGAGCACGTAGAGCAGCACGGCGCCGAAGAGGACCACCGTGGCTTGGATGTCGTAGACGAGAGGCACGGCGCAATCCTACGGGGAGACGCCACTGCCCCCGCCGGAGGACGGGGGCAGAGGCGTCTCGTACAGGCGCGGGCCTGGGTCAGTCGCCGACCTTCTCGGCGGCGTCCGTGGCGGCCTTGGTGGTGGCCTCCGCGGTCTTCTTGGCCGCGGTGGTGGTGGACTTGACGTTGCTCTTCGCAGTCGAGCCGGTCCCCTTCGCGGCCGTCGACGTGGTCTTCGCGGCGCGCTTGGCCGTGCCGGTCGTGCTCTTGGCCGACTTCTTGGTCTGCGTCCTGGTGGTCTTGGCCTTGGCGGTGGTGGTCTTCGCCGCCGCCTTCGCGTCCTGGGTCGCCTGCTGGCGGCGGATCCGGGCCACGAGGCGCTGGCCGCGCTGGGCGAGGTCGCCGTAGGTCTCGGTGACCTCGGCCACGGCCTCGTTCACGTAGGACTCGACGGCGGTGCGGGCCTCCTTGGCGTCCTCGCTCAGCTCGTCGAGGCGCGCGGCGGCGAAGGTGCGGGCCTGGTCGCCGAGGGCCTTCGGCTCGAGCTCGACCTTGGAGAGGTCCAGCTTCGGCAGCTCGATCTTGGCGAAGCGGGCCTGCACGTCCGCGGTGGACCTGCGGGCGTACTCCACGGCGAGGTCGGTGGCGCCGACGACGGCGTAGAGGGGGCGGGTGGCGTCGATCTTGGTCATGACGTTTCCTCCTGGGTGGGTTTGTCGTTGGCGGCGCGGAACGACTGGTAGACGTCGAGCAGCGACTGCTTCTGCCGCTCGGTCAGCCCGGTGTCGGCGAGGATCGCCAGCTCCACCGAACGGACCTCCGCCTCGTCCGGGTCGAGGATCCCCGCCCGGATGTAGAGCGTCTCGGCGGAGATGCGCAGCGCCTTGGCGAGCTGCTGGAGAACCTCCGCGGACGGTCGGCGAAGGCCGCGCTCGATCTGGCTGAGGTACGGGTTCGAGACGCCGGTCTGCTGGGCGAGCTGACGCAGCGAGACGCCGGCGGCGACCCGCTGCTCCCTCAGGTAGTCCCCGAGAGTGCCGACGGTGTCACCGACGGTCTTGCTCACGTTCAGCTTGCCCATGCCTCCATAGTGCTAACTTTTGCAAGCACATGCAAGGCCGTACGGCGTGAGTCCGTTCACACGGACCGTTACAGGCAAGGAAAATCCGCGTGTACGGCGTGCTAGCCAACCTTGCAAGCAGAGCCCGTGACCTGCCCGACGCCGTCGCCGTGGACGCCCGGGGTGACCCGCAGCAGGGGGTCGCCGGTCTGGTCGAGGGCCCCGCGAACCCGGTAGGTCAGCGTGCTCGAACCCCCCGGCGCCAGGGTCACGCTGCGCGAGCCGACCGGGTGGCCGAGGTGCTCCGCCTCGCTCAACGGCACCTCCTCACCGTCGACCGCGGAGTCCTCGATCCACCCGCCGATCGGCGCGTAGAGGTGCACGTTGATCCGCTGGTCGCCCGGTCGGACGCCGAAGAAGGACTCGCCGTCCGAACGCGGGCCGATCACCGACGGCGGCAGGCCGGCGGCGTCCCTCGGCGCGGTGGAACTCATCGAGACCGTCACCTCGAGGGTCTGCCGGCCCTCCGGGTTGCAGCTCACCGGCTTCACGTCGACCTGGTGGCGGAAGTAGTACTGCAGCTTCGAGGCGGTCCCGTCGTTCAGGAAGACGCCGACGGTGGGGTCGTTCCCCTCCTCGCGGGGGATCCGGCCCGCGAGGGCGGTCTCCTCGAGCAGTGCCTGCTCGGGGCCGCGGCCCGACCAGAGATGGATCCGCCCCTCGGACACCGCTCGGGTGAGCCCGTGCACCATCCGGGTCGGGTCGCCCTGCCCGGAGGCCACCGCGTCGAAGATCGCCTCCGCAGCCGCCGCGAAGTACGCGTCCTGGGCCGCCGGGTCGGGCACCTGCAGGTAGACGTCGCGCAGCAGCGTGTCGACGGCGGTCCGGGCACGGAGCGGTGGACCACCGGGGACCTCGACGGGCCCGGTGCCCTCGAGCACGTACGACAGGGCGACCGGGTCGATGGACAGCACCCCGTCGGCCTCGACCCCGTGCTGGACGTTCCACATCGTGCTCGCGAACCGACCCGTGCGGGGGAAGTCGGGCGTGAAGTTGATGTCGGCACCGAACAGGCCGAGCTTCTCGCCGTAGATCTGACGTTCCTCGGCGGTCAGCCGGAACGGTGGGGTGTCGTAGCGTCCGAAGTCACGCGCCGACCCCTGGTCGACGATGTCGAGCTTCCCGTCGCGCGCGCGCAGCACGGCGACGGCGCCCGGGATCCCTCCGGTGGCGCGGATCTCTGCGTTGTTCTGGAAGAGCAGCAGGTGGGTGCGGGGGCCGTCGGCGCCGAGCATCGGCGGCAGCAGCCGGACGGCGTACGACGCCCGGTGCGTCAGCGTCGAGGCCTGCTCGAGCTGGTCGGCGAGGTCCCCCACCGGCCCGGCGAGTGGCTCGACGAGGGCCGCGAGGTCGATGGCCCCGACCCGGGCGCTCTGTCTGCGGAGCTCCTCGTCGACGGCGACCACGTCGGCCTCGGCGGCACGGATCGGCGTGAGGTGGATCCGGCCGTTCCGGGGGGACAGCGCGTCGGGGGTCAGCACGTCGGCCGCGGAGACGACCCGCGGCAGCGTGTCCGCGGCGATCGCGTCGGTCACCTGGGCGACCGTGCGGACCGCGGTCACGTCGTCGCCGACGCCGGGGAGCAACGTGCCGAGCCACCAGCCAGGCCCACGGGTGTTCTCGAGGGCGGTGGCCGCGTCGTCCTGCACGTCGTCCACACGACCCCGGGCCGACTCGACGTCCCCCTCCCCGAGGTCGGCGGCCATGCTCTCCAGCGATGCGGCGGCGGACTCCAGCGCGGTCTTGGCCTTCAGCCCCTGGTACGCCGTGAACGCGACGAGCACAACGACAGCGACTCCGATGGGTCCCAGGACCCATCGGAGTCGCCTACCACGGTGACCGGTCACCGGGACCGGTCAGTCGTCAACGGACGCGGAAGCTGTCCGCACCGCTGCTCGCCGCGTAGTTCACATGCCCCAGGTAACGCACCTTGGCAGTGTAGAGGCCGGGGCGCAGGCTCGTGAGCGTGGCCACCGCGCGCCGGTCGGTCAGGCGCACGACCGCGGACCGCAGCACCTTGGCCTTGCCGCTCCGGGTGATCACGACCCGGGCCTTGCCCCCCAGCCCCTCCTGGAACGGCGCGCTCACCACGACGCCGACCTTCACGGGCTGCCGCACCCGGCGGTTCGGGGCGTTGACGTCGGTCGTGGTCCGGCGCTTGTAGACGGTGTAGAACTTCGCGTCCGCGTCGCTCGGCCTGAACTCGCACGAGTCGTCCGGCAGGTAGTTCGCGGTGACCATGTACGTGCGGTTGGCCCGCAGGTAGCGGCTCATCTGCAGGGTCGCCTGGCCGTCGGTCAGCTCGACGGTGTCGCCCGGGGTGACGGTGCCGGTCGTCTGGTCGTAGATCGTGAAGCGGACCGAACCCGTCGGCGTCGCGGAGCCGTCCGTGACCGTCGCGGTGGCCCGGTTGACGGCGCCGTACTGGCCGGCTGCCCTCGCGAGGGTCAGCGTGGTCGTGGTCGGCGCCTCCGCGGCGTAGCTGTCGCACGCGACCGTGCGGATCTCCGGGGCGGTGGCGACGAGGGCCGGGGTCGCGACCAAGGAGGCGGCGAACACGCTGCCCGCGGCGACAGAGGTGGCGACTGACCTGAGCAGCATCTTCGTGAACATGCGGGATCCCCTCGAGCGCAGCGGTGCACAGACCTGGATGACCAGGCTCAGGTTCCGATCCCCCGAGAATCGCCACTGCGAAGCGTGACATTAGCAACCAAAAAGCGGTGTCGATACCGCTGAGCCCGTTTGGGCAGAGAAATAGTCATTTCGGACTATGCCGATGGGACGAAATGTCCAGACCGGACGCTCAGAACACCGCGCGGACCGAGCCGACCGGTCGGCCACCGCCCAGGAGAACCATCTGGCCGGTCTCCTCCACCGCGGCTGCGTCCACGCCCTCACCCGCAAGCACGCCGAGCCGTCGCAGCGCCTCAGCCATCACCACCGGCCGGGCCCGCGGCGCACCGTCGTCGGTCTTCGACGCGACCGCCCGCCCGTCGGGGAGGCCCACTGCGTACACCGACTCCGCGCCGGCCTTGGCGATCGCGCCCGGGACGGCGTGGAGCAGCTTGGCCTCGTCACGCCGCGAGCCCGAGACGTACTCCGGGTGCTGCCTGATCGCCTGCGCGATCCGGCGCTCGGGCCCCTCGGTCGCCAGGGACAGCCGGGAGAACGCGCGTGCCAGGCCGGTCAGCGACGTCGACAGCAGGGGCGCCCCGCAGCCGTCGACGGCAACCATCTCGACGACCTCGCCGGTGAGGTCCTCGAAGGTCTCCCTGATCGCGACCTGGAGCGGGTGGTCGGGCGAGAGGTACGACGCCGTCTCCCACCCGTTCACGACGCAGGTCGCCAGCACGGCGGCGTGCTTGCCGGAGCAGTTCATGTGGAGGGAGGTCCTCACGCCACCCGAACGGACCACCTCGTCGCGGGCCACCTCGTCGAGCGGGTAGTCCGGCGGCGTCTGCAGCGCCGACTCGTCGAGGCCCGCCGCGGCCAGGATCTTGCGGACCCCGTCGAGGTGGAACGCCTCTCCCGAGTGCGAGGCGCAGGCCAGGGCGAGCAGCTCGCCGTCGAGGTCGAGGCCGGCGCGGAGCATCCCCAGTGCCTGCACAGGCTTGTTGCAGGAGCGGGGGAAGACCTGGGACTCGGCGTCCCCGACCCTCCACGCCACGGACCCGTCCGCCTCGAGCGCGACCACGGACCCGTGATGACGGCCCTCCACGAACCCGGAGCGGACGACCTCGGCAACGACGACTGGCTTCGACATGCCCGCGACCCTAACCGGGCCGAGGCTCGTCGAAGCCAGTCGGTGGTGCCGGAGCGTCAGGCGCTGACGCGGCGGCGGTAGAGCGCCAGGCTGAACATGCCCGCCGCGACGAGGCCGATCCCGGCGAACATCGCGATCTGGGTGCTCGCGGACTGACCCACACCGGGAAGACCCGCGTTGTCACCGGCCGAGGCAGCAGCCACGTCGTCGCCCTCCGCGCCCGCGACGTCACCGGACGCGACGGTCAGGTAGGCGACGTCCTGGCTCACGCGGCAACCCGCGGCACCGGTGCCGGCGTAGCGAGCGGTCACCCGGTAGGTCTTGCCTGCACGGAGGCCATCGGTCGGCATCTGCCACGAGGCCTCACCGTCGACCAGAGGCATGGTCGCGCTGCCACCGCCGGCGATCCGGAAGGTCACGGCGCCCTGGGCATCCTGCCCGTCGCAGGTCACCGTCGCATCCGCGGTGTTGGACTCACCGGGCGCGATGGTGCTCTTCTCGAGCGTCAGCTGAGTGATCGACCTGCCCTCGGGGGCGTAGACGTCGTCCGCGTGCGCAGGAACGGCAACCGCGAAGGCCCCGAACAGTGAGATGACGGCGAACGCGCGGACGACGCGCCGGCCCGAGAAGTGCTGGAACATTTGGTTGATCCCCCATGTAGACACCGGAAGTAAACGACGCTTCTTCCTTGGGACACGTTAACGGTGTCAATGGGATGTCTCAACCCAGAAGGACTAGTCCATCAGGGCCATTTCGTCAATTCCCCGCTCCGGGGTCCGGAACCACCCGGCCGGTCAGCCGCGCACCCTCCTGCGGGCCCTCACCAGGGCGAGCAGCCCGGCCGCGACCAGGGCAGCGCCCCCCAGAGCCAGCACGCCCGTGCCGGCCTCCGCGCCGGTGCTCGGCAACAGCCCGGAGCCGGGCGCGGCGACCGTGGGTGCGGCGCGGTTCGAGGAGGTGCCGAGAAGCTCGTCGTCATCACCCTCGACGGTGACGAACGCGGAGTCGGCGCTCGGCAACAGGCAGCCCGTGACGTCGGCGGCGGCGGTCACCTCGTACGTACCACCGGCGACCAGGTCTGTGGGCAGCGAGTACGACGCCTTGCCGGCCACCAGGGCGACCGTCGTCGAGGCGTGGCCGGCCACCGTGAAGGTGACCGTGCCCTCGACGGGCCCCTCGTCCGACGTCACGGTGGCGTGGGCGTTGTTGGCCCGCCCGGCCTTCACCACGGCGAGGTCCAGCGTCACCTCCGTCGTCGTCACGACGTCGGCCGGGTAGGCGCACTCGCCCTCACCGGCGGTGTCCGGCGTCGCGGAGGCCGTACTCACACCGCCGAGCTGCGCGACCACCAGCACCGCTCCTGCGACGGCGACGCGCACTGCACGGGATCGCTCGAGATGCCTGCTCATGTCGTGCCCCCACGGTCCAAGAAGGTCGGCTGAAGCCTTTCGTTCGACGGTAGGGAGGTCGACTTCCGGGCGCCTCCCCAAGACGGGGGGTGTCCGCGGAGACGGGGTGTGCATCGTTGGAGGCAAGCCTGCCAAACTGTCGCGTATGCGCGGAATCATCCTGGCCGGGGGCTCCGGCACCCGGCTGCACCCGATCACACAGGGGATCAGCAAGCAGCTCGTGCCGGTCTACGACAAGCCCATGATCTACTACCCGCTCTCCACGCTGATCCTGGCCGGGATCAGCGACATCCTGGTGATCACCACCCCGCACGACGCCGACCAGTTCCACCGGCTCCTCGGCGACGGCTCCCAGTTCGGGATCAACCTCACCTACGCCCAGCAGCCCGAGCCGAACGGCCTCGCCCAGGCCTTCGTGATCGGGGCCGACTTCATCGGCGACGACACCGCGGCCCTGGTGCTCGGCGACAACATCTTCTACGGCCCCGGGTTCGGCAGGAAGCTGGAGCGCTTCCGGAGCCTCGAGGGCGCGGCGATCTTCGCCTACCACGTCGCGAACCCCGAGGCGTACGGCGTCGTGGAGTTCGACCGCGACGGCACGGCCATCTCGCTCGAGGAGAAGCCCGCCGAGCCGCGCAGCAGCTACGCGGTGCCGGGGGTGTACTTCTACGACAACGACGTCGTCGAGATCGCCCGCGGCCTGACTCCGTCGGCGCGGGGGGAGTACGAGATCACCGATGTGAACCAGACCTACCTCGACCAGGGTCGGCTGCAGGTCGAGGTCCTCGAGCGCGGCACCGCGTGGCTCGACACCGGGACCTTCGACTCGCTGCTGGAGGCGAGCAACTTCGTGCGCACCGTCGAGCACCGGCAGGGGCTCAGCATCGGTGTCCCCGAGGAGGTCGCCTGGCGCAAGGGCTTCCTCAGCGACGAGGCGCTCGAGGCGCGCGGGCGGTCACTGCTGAAGTCCGGCTACGGCGAGTACCTCCTCCGCGTGCTGCGCGAGGGCTGACCCGGCCGGCTCAGGCCAGCACGCCGTCGGCGGCGGCGTCCCATCGGGCGCGCCAGTCGCCGATCGGCTCGACGCCGACCCGCTCGAGCGAGTCGTGCGACAGCACCGAGTACGCCGGCCGCGGGGCGGGGCGCACGAACTCCGCACTCGTCGTGGGGGAGACGACGTCCGCACCCAGGCCGGCCGACGCGCAGACGCTGCGGGCGAAGTCGAACCACGACGCCTGTCCGGACGACACCGCGTGGTAGGCGCCGGCCGGGGCCTCCGCCCGCACGAGGCGCTCGACCAGGTCGGCGACGTCACGGGTCCACGTCGGCTGGCCCACCTGGTCGTCGACGACGGAGACCGTCCCGCGCTCGCGGGCCACCCGGGCGATCGTCCTGGGGAAGCAGCTGCCGTGGGCGCCGTACAGCCAGGCGGTCCGCACGACGAGGTGGTCCTCGGGGTGCTCCGCGCGCACCGCCCACTCGCCGGCGGCCTTGGTGCGTCCGTAGGCGGAGCGGGGGCGGGGCAGGTGGTCGGCCGCGTACGGCTCGACGGCGTCCCCGTCGAAGACGTAGTCGGTGCTGATCTGCACGAGGCGGACGCCGTGCTCACGGGCGGCACGGGCCAGCACCGCCGCGCCGAGGGCGTTGACGTCGAAGGCCACCGCCTCGGAGCTCTCGGCGTCGTCGACCGCGGTGTGCGCCGCGCAGTTGAGCACGACGTCGTGCCCCGCCACCGCGTCGCGCACCGCCGCCTCGTCGGTGATGTCGAGGGTGTCCCGGTCGGTCGTGGTGACCTCGTGACCGCGGTCCCGGAGCAGCGTCGTGGCGTCGACACCGAGCATCCCGTTCGCTCCAGTGATGAGCCAGCGCACGTGGGACCAACCTCCTACGAGGGTCAGGGGCCTGGGGGACGGAGCGCGTATAGCCTAGTCGCGACCTCGACCAGGTAAGGAACCCCATGGACGTCAGCGCCCTGCCCATCGACGGTGCCTGGGTCTTCTCGCCGATCGTGCACGGCGACGACCGCGGGAGCTTCTCGGAGTGGTTCCGGGCCGACGTGTTCGAGGAGACGGTCGGCCACCGGTTCTCCCTCGCCCAGGCCAACTCGTCGGTCTCCGCGGCGGGCACCCTCCGCGGCATCCACTTCGCCCAGCTGCCCCCGAGCCAGGCGAAGTACGTCACCTGCGCGGCCGGGGCCGTGCTCGACGTGGTCGTCGACATCCGCCCCGGGAGCCCGACGTACGGCCGGTGGGAGGCCGTGGAGCTCGACGCACGCGCGCGGCGTGTGGTCTACCTCAGCGAGGGGCTGGGGCACGCGTTCCTGTCGCTGGAGGACGGCTCGGTGGTGAACTACCTGTGCTCGGCGCCGTACGCCCCCGGCCGCGAGCACGGCATCAACCCCCACGACCCGGCGATCGGCATCGACTGGCCGCGCGAGGACCGCGCAGGGCGTCCGATGGAGCATCTGCTCTCCCCCAAGGACCAGGCTGCCCCCGGGCTGGAGGAGGTCCGCGAGGCCGGCCTGCTGCCGACGTACGACGCCTGGCAGCAGTGGAGGGCCTCGCAGCGCGGCGACGCCTGAGGAGGTCGACCGGCGCCACGGCCGAGCCTGTCGAGACCGTCGGTCTCGCTGATGCGAAGATTGGCCGGTGCCAGACACCACGACACTTCCCCAGCACGCCCCCTCCCCCCGCGAGCTCGACGACCTCGAGCTGCTCGGCCACGGTGCGCTCGCGCCGCTGACCGGCTTCGAGGGACCTGACGGCCTGGTCACCCTGCACGTCCCGGCCGACGTCGCCGCCGCCGCGACCGCCGCGGGCGGCCTCGAGCTGGTCGACCCCGAGGGCGTGCCGCTGGCCACCGTCAACGTCGAGTCGGTCTACGACGTCGACGGCGGCTCGGGGGACGTGGTCGGCGTCGCGGGACCGGTGGAGCCGATCACCCACAACGAGTTCGGCGCCTTCCGGCGGCTGTTCCTGTCCCCGACGCAGGTGCGCGAGGAGTACGGCGACCGCGCGGTGACCGTCCCGGTCGCCGGCCCCCTCACCGCCGGGGACCTCGACCACCTCCGGGCCCGGGCCGGCGACGCCCCCGTCGTCCTGCTCACCCTCGTGGGCACCGACACCCCCGACCTCCCGGCCCCGGCGCTCATCCGGGCGACGCTCAGGGCGGCCGAGCACCTCGACGACGCGCACGTCGTGGCGGTCCCCCTGGCCTCCCGCGGCGACGCGGCGCTGGACCACGAGCTCGGCGCCCGTGTGGTCGAGGCCTACGCCCCGGCCGACGTGGTCGCGGTGACCGGCGAGGGCGACCTCCCCCTCGACGTGCAGGAGATCGTCGACGCGGCGCTGCCCGGCCCGGACGAGCAGGGGCTGGTCCTCTTCTTCACGGGCCTGTCCGGCAGCGGCAAGTCGACCCTGGCCCGCGCGCTGCACGACGTGGTCCTCGAGCGGGGCGAGCGCACCGTGACCAGCCTCGACGGCGACGTGGTGCGCCGGAACCTGTCGAAGGGGCTGACCTTCTCCAAGGAGGACCGCGAGACCAACATCCGCCGGATCGGCTGGGTCGCCGCGGAGATCGCCCGGCACGGCGGGGTGGCGATCTGCTCGCCCATCGCGCCGTTCGACGCCACCCGCAGGCAGGTCCGCGCGATGGTCGAGGACGCGGGTGGGGCCTTCGTGCTGATCCACGTGGCGACCCCGCTCGAGGAGTGCGAGCGCCGTGACCGCAAGGGGCTGTACGCGAAGGCACGCCGCGGGGAGATCCCCGAGTTCACCGGCATCTCGTCGCCCTACGAGGAGCCGCAGGACGCCGCCGTACGCGTCGACACCACCGGACGCACCATCGAGGACGCGCTCGAGGACGTGCTCGCCCACCTGCGCGGCGAGGGCTACCTCGCATGAGCGACCTCCTCACGCTCTCCGCGCTGGCGGTGCTCGTCGTCGCGTTCGCGGTCGGCATCGTCGTGGGGCTGACCGGCATGGGCGGCGGCGCGCTGATGACGCCGGCGCTGATCTTCCTGGGCGTCAACCCCACCGCGGCGGTGGCGAACGACCTCGTCTCGGCGTCCGTGAGCAAGTCCGTCGGCGCCACCGTGCACTGGCGGGAGGGGTCCCCTGACCTGAAGCTCGCGATGTGGCTGATCATCGGTTCGGTCCCCACGGCCTTCGCCGGTGCCTTCATCATCCGCGCCGTCGGCGGCGGCGGGCACGACCAGGACACGTTCCTGACCTACGCGATCGGCGTCGCGCTGCTGTTCACGGCGACGACCTACGCATTCCGGATCTACCTGAACCTACGCATCGTGACCGACGGCGGCACGCTGGAGCAGGCCGACCCGGTCATCAAGCCGGTACGCACCGTGATCATCGGCGCTGTCGGCGGTCTGCTGGTCGGGATCACCTCGGTCGGGTCGGGCTCGCTGATCATGGTCGCACTGCTGCTGCTCTACCCGACGCTGTCGGCGGTGAAGCTGGTCGGCACCGACCTGGTGCAGGCGGTCCCCCTGGTGCTCTCGGCGGCGATCAGCCACGTGCTGGTCAGCGGCGTGGACTGGGAGGTGCTGATCCCGCTGCTCGTGGGCAGCATCCCCGGCACGTTCCTCGGCGCGCGGCTGGCGAACTGGGTCTCCCAGTCGGTGATCCGCCGCAGCATCGTGATCGTGCTGACCCTGACCGGCCTGAAGCTGCTGGGCCTCCCGCCCGAGCTGGTCGGGATGATCGGCGCCGGCCTGCTGATCTTCGGCCCCGTGCTGTGGAGCTTCGTCCGGATGAGCAGGGGGCTGCCGCCGTACGAGAACTTCACCGTGCCGGGCACCGACCTGTTGACGAACCGGCAGAATGACCGCGATGACTGACGCAACAGGAGGCGACGTGGTGCAGGCCGGCGAGAGGGTGGTGCTCACCTACGGCACCTTCGACCTCTTCCACGTGGGCCACCTCAACCTGCTCACCCGGCTCGCCGCGCTCGGTGACCGCCTCGTCGTCGGGGTCTCCACCGACGAGTTCAACCAGGGCAAGGGCAAGAAGACGATCATCCCGTACGCCGACCGTGCCGCGATCGTCGCGGGCCTGAAGGTCGTCGACCTGGTCGTCCCCGAGGAGTCGTGGGACCAGAAGGTCTCCGACATCAAGGAGCACGGCGTCGGCGTCTTCGGCATGGGCCACGACTGGACGGGGAAGTTCGACGACCTCAAGGAGTACTGCGAGGTCGTCTACCTCCCCCGCACCGAGGGCATCTCCAGCACCGACATCAAGAAGATCCTGTCGGTCCTCGACCGCACCCACATCGAGGACCTGAAGAAGGCCCTCGACCTGATCTCCTCCATCGTCGACCGGTTCGACTGATCTGTAGGGATCTGCAGGTCAGGCGTCCTGCCGCGCGGCGACCCAGCCGGCGAGCTCGGCCATCGTGTCGCCGGTGATGCCGTGCCCACCGGGGTCGCGGCGGGTGTGCGCCACGGCGCCCGACTCCCCCCGCAGGTAGGTCCAGGTCCGGTCCAGCAGCTCGCGAGGGATGACGGTGTCGGCCTCGCCCTGCGCCACGAACACCGGGAGCCCGGCCAGCCGAGCGGGCGTCACCGGTACGCCGGCCTCGAACGGGAGCGTCCCGTAGAGGATCGCGGCGCCGGCGAACCGTTCCGGGTCGGCGAGCACGAGCCCGCCCGCGAACGCCGCGCCCCCGCTGAAGCCGACGAGCACCACCGGCCGCCCGGCGGGGGCGACGCCGTCGAGCCAGTCGCGGAACCACGCCATCGTCTCGGCAAGGGACTCGGCGACGGGGCGGCCGATGCCGCGGTTGGCGAACCAGGCATAGCCGCCACCCTCGGCGATCGGAGCGCGGACAGCGGCGTACGACGGCCCTGGTGGCAGGTGCTGGGCGAGCCCGATGATGCCTCGCTCGTCCGCGCCACGGCCGTGCAGCAGCACCACCAGCGGCCTGCCTGCGTCGTCCTCGTCGTGCCAGGCGACGGTCGGCTGGGGGAACCCGGTCACGACGAGGCCTCCCCTGCCGCCGCGGGGTCCGCCACGATCCGGCCGGCCGTTCCGACGCCGGACCAGCGGGCGAGCTCTGCGTCGAGGTCGAGGTGCTCGATGGGGGCGGCGTTCTCGTAGGCGCCCCAGTCCTCCCGCGGCAGCATCCACATGATCTCGAACTCGTTGCCGTCCGGGTCGGCGCCGTACACGCTCTTGGTGGCACCGTGGCTCGACTCACCGGTGAAGGCGCCGGCGTCGACGAGCGTCCGGCGGGCGGCGGCGAGCTCCTCGATGGTGTCGAGCTGCCACGCCAGGTGGTACAGGCCGATCCCGCCTCGCCGCTTCGGCGCCGCCGCGGGGCCGACCCCGAACAGGCCGAGGTCGTGGTGGTTGCCCGAGCGGGGCAGCCGCAGGAACGCCGCGTTCGCGCGGGGCTCACGCGCCACGACCTCCATCCCGAACACCTCCGTGTAGAAGCGCTCGGCGCGATCGAGGTCCGCCACGAACAGGACGGCGTGGTTCAACCGGACGGGCGACACCGACATGAGGAACAACTCCTTCTCGAGCTTCAGAGGATCGGGGGACGTGCAGGTGCTCAGGCCTGGACGGCGAGGCCGCCGGTCCAGGCGATCTTCTCACCTGCCGCGAGGGTGATCTGGAGGAAGCCGATCGCCTCCAGCTCCCGGGCGCGGCGCAACGAGCCGGCGTCGATCGCGTCGAGGCCACCCGCGATGACCACCTCGGCCAGCTGCTTCTTCGCGTCCGTGTCGTCACCGGCGATGAGCACGGTGGTCGGCTTGCCGCCGATGACGCCCGAGGCGAGGGTGGCGGCGAAGTTGGTGTTGAACGCCTTCACCACGCGGGAGGTCGGCAGCGCGGCGGCGATCTCGGCGGCGGCCGAGGAGTCCGCGGGCACCGTCAGCGAGTCGAAGGTCTCGAAGTCGAGCGGGTTGGTGAGGTCGACCACGACCTTGCCGGCCAGCTGCTCGCCGCGCTGGGCCAGCACCTGGCTGACCGCGGGGTAGGGCACGGCGAGGACGACGATGTCGCCGGTGACCGGCTTGGCGGTGTCGTTGTTGCCGAGCAGCTCGACGGTGTTGCCACCCTTCTCGACGATGCCGGCGATGGCCGCACCCATGTTGCCGGTGCCGAGGATGCTGACGTGGGTCATGATGTTCTCCTGAGGGGTAGTGGTTGTCGCTACAACTAAACCGTAGCACGAGAATAGTTGTTTCGACAACTATTTGCTAGGATGGGCTTCGTGGACACGACGTGGCTGACCAAGGAAGAGCTCGCCGCCTGGGTGCGGCTGGCCGCGGTGCTCGAGCTGCTGCCGGGCACCTTGGACTCGCAGCTGCGGCGGGACGCCGAGCTGACGAACTTCGAGTACTACGTGCTCGCGATGCTCTCCGAGGCGACCGACAACACCCTGCGGATGACGGCGCTGGCGGCGCTGACGAACGCCACGCTCCCCCGCCTCTCCCACGTCGTACGACGCCTCGAGGACCGCGGCCTCGTCGAGCGGTTCCCCTGCCCGGAGGACCATCGGGCCACCAACACGCGCCTCACCCCGGCCGGTTGGCGGAAGGTGGAACAGTCCGCGCCGGGACACGTCGCCACGGTGCGCAAGCACGTGATCGACGCGCTCACCCCCGAGCAGATCGGCCAGCTGACCGAGATCACCGACGCGGTCCTGCAGAGGCTGGACCCGGCCGGGAAGATGACCGCGCTGTACCGCCGCCACGACGCCGTGGAGAGCTGACGGCGCCGCGGGGACCTCTCGACCCGGTTCGACCGGCTGATGCCGGTTCGGGCCGCACGCCTCGGGTCGAAGGGCCCTGTGCCCGTGGCGGCTCCCACCGCGGTGCGTCTTCCCTGGAAGAAAAGCACCCACGAGGGGAACCGTCATGCCACGTCCCACGCACGCACTTGCCTACCCGTTGCTGTCCCTCACGCTGGTGGGAGGGCTGACCCTGGCCGGCACGGCCCGGGGCCTCACGACGCCGGGCGAAGGTCCGGTCTCACGGCCGGCCGCCGTGGCCGCACCCGGCAGCCCTCAGTTCACCAAGACGTTGGTCGACGACCTCACCGGCGAGGGCCTCGAGGTGACCCGCGGCTACCCCCGCCTCTGGACGATGGACGACTGCAAGGACGGCTACCCCGTCACGTTCAACTGCTACGGCAACAACCCGGCGTCGCCGTACGTGGTCTCGGCCGTCAAGCCGTGGCCCGAGGAGTACGTCGACCCCGCGACCGCCGACGCCTATGGCCGGACGCGTCCCGGGTACAGCACGACCTACCGGCTCGACCCGCGCGAGGCGATCGTGCTGTTCGGCACCATGCCGCCTCGCGGGGAGTACATGAGCCTGCAGTCCTACGTGTTCACCCACGAGTGGGTGATCGAGGAGGGCGACGCGACGTACCCCTTCGGCTACCCCTGGGTCCGGGACGCGGCGCAGGGCGGACGCGACCGCTTCGCGCACTCGCCGATGGTCGGCTACCTGTTCTCCACGCTCCCCCGGAACCCCGACCGCGTGCAGAGCTTCTCCAGCGTCAGCAACAGCATCAACAACGTGGTCATGGACGGCGGCCCCTCCGGGAAGTCGTTCGGCGAGCTGCGCTACTTCGTGATCACGCCGGACCAGGCGATGGAGGACAAGGTCCGGGCGGCGCTCGGCGACCTCGGGGTCCCCCAGGAGCACGTCTTCACCGAGCCCATCCCGTCCGGCTTCGCCGGCAGGCCGCTGGGCCCGCTCGGGCTGGAGAAGGAGGCCCTCGACTTCATGCACGGCTTCCGCTACGCGATGCCCGAGGACGAGCAGGCTGCCGAGGCGTGGCGGGCGAAGCTGCCGTTGACGGTGCTGCGGGTCCGCGAGGCTCCGTCCTCGGACCGGGCGGCCGCGCCGTACGGCGACATCGCGCGCGACCCTCGTGAGGCGGTGGACGAGGCCTACCTGAAGACCGACCTGGCGAAGCTGACCGCGGCCGTCACGGCTCGGGCGTCGCGAGGACCCTGGGCCCTCAGCCCGCTGCCCGCGACCTTCATGGGCGAGCGGCCCACGATGGGCAACGTGGAGAGCTGGTTGGGTCACTTCGGGCCCCGCTGCCGCACCCTCGGCGAGAACTGCCTGGGCGACGGGCAGGACGCGAGCTACTTCTTCCTGACCCCGCAGCCGATCGACGACGGTCAGGTGTACGCCGTCCTCGGCACGCTCGGCACGCAGACGGGCAACGCGACCTACAACGGCCTGTCGGTCAACGACGCCTCGCTGCTGAAGGGCGTGGCGAACGTGCCCGACCACGACGCCGACTCGCCTGACACGGACCTGGAGGGGTCGGCTGCCGGCTACGCGACCACCGTGGCGAACCACGACAAGCTCTTCGTGCACTTCCTCGCCCGGGACTGCGCCGCCCTCGAGGGGCTGACCGACGGGGCCTGTACCACGATCACCGACACCATGGTCCCGCCGATGACAGACGTGTCCGCGCCGGGCGACCCGCACCTGCACGGGTTCTTCACGGCGGGCCTGAGGTCGTACGTGAAGCAGGGCTCGGCCCGTGGCCCGATCACCGTCTACGGCCCGGACGAGACCGGGAAGGTGACCTACCAGAGCGGTCAGCTGCCCCCGGTCGTGCTCGCCTTCACCTCCGGGGCCGACGACGACCCGATCCGGTAGTACTGCATCATGTCCTTCTCCTCGTGCTCGAGGATGTGGCAGTGCCAGACGTAGTCGTTCTCGCCCTCGTCGTAGTCAGGGACGTAGACCGCCCTGGCGGCGATGGGGGTGGAGACCGCCTCGTCCCCGAAGGGAACCAGGATCCTGGTGACCATGCCCGGGGGCGCGACCACCGTGTCCTTCCAGCCCAGCTCGTTCGCCGGCGGAGGCTGCGGCGGGCCCGTGAAGTACGGCGCCACACCCGGTGCCGGGTAGGCCCCTGTCCCGACCTCGTGCTCCATGAGCATCCCGTCGCCGTCCTCGTCGTAGCCGGAGGCGGCGAGGTAGGCCATGGTGTTGACCGGTCGCCGGTCGAGCACCTGGAACTGCACGAGGTGCAGGTGGATGGGGTGTGCATCGACCGTGGTGTTCACGAACTCCCACACCTCGAGGGTGCCCGGCTCGACCGGTTCGGCGACGTCCCGGTAGGCGGTGTCGTGGAACATGCGGTTGTTCAGCAGCGCCATGACCGGCCCGTCCGGTCCCATGACCTCCACCAGGCTGTGGGTGCGGGTCCGGACCGCGTCACCCTCGTTCAGCCGGACGACCGGGGTCACCGGCCGCAGGTCCATCCCTGCGACGGGGGCCGGCGGCACCCATCCCGGGTCCCCGGTCACGCGGAACTGCATCACCTGCGGGAGCGGCGCCCCGCCCTGGTGCAGGTTCCTGGGCCCGTCGGGGAACGGCGTCGGTGCGTTGTTGCCCATCTCCACGAGCTCGCCGGTGCTCAGTCCCCCGAAGTCCACGAGGAGGTCCGCCCGCTCGCCGGGTCCGAGCACCAGCTGCGTGAGAGGCACGGGA
>DGBP01000050.1:0-5761 GCA_002384855.1 Nocardioidaceae bacterium UBA4001
ACCCCACCCTCGTCGCGGGGGAGCGCCAGGACGACTACCTCGGCTGGATGCGCTCGGCCTCCCACGTCACGCTGACCGGCAGCCCCGCCCTGTCGGTGCCCGCGGGGTTCTCGCGCGACGGGCTGCCGGTGGGCCTGCAGGTCGTGGGGCCGCACGGCGCCGACCTGCTCGTGCTGCAGGTCGGCGCGGCGTTCGAGGCGGCGACGAGGTACGCCGAACGGCGGCCCGACCCGGCGCCCTAGGAGACTGCCTCGGCCTCCGGCTGTTCCTTGCCGGTGAGCCGCAGCACGAGGTAGCCACCCACCGCGGCCACGAGGCTGCCCAGGAGGATGCCGAGCTTGGCGACCTCGACGACGTCCTCGTCGGTGAAGGCGAGGTTGCCGATGAAGATCGCGACCGTGAACCCGATGCCGGCGGTCATCGAGACACCGAGCAGGTGCGACGGGGTCATCCCGGCGGGGAAGCGGGCCAGCGGCGTCTTCTCGATGAGCCAGGCGGCCCCGAAGATGCCGAGGGTCTTGCCCACGACGAGGCCGACGGCGATGCCGAGCACCACCGGGTCGGTGAGCCAGTCGGTCAGCGGCACGTCGGGATAGGGCACGCCCGCGTTGGCGAAGGCGAACAGCGGCACGATGCCGAAGGCCACCCAGGGTGCCAGCCGGTTCTCGACCCGGTGCAGGGGCGACTGGCTCTCGCGGCTGAGCCGCCGCAGCTCGCGGAGCGAGTGGTCGTTGGCCTCGTGCTCGTCGGCGGTGACCACGCCGTCGGCGTTGCGCACGACGACCTCGCCGACGAGGTTCGTCGCGATGGCCGGGAACTTGTCCGGGGACAGGTACGCGAAGGCCGGCGTGACCAGGCCGAAGGCGACGCCGATGATCGTGGCGTGGACCCCCGACTCGTGGAGGGCGTACCACCCGATGACGCCGAGGAGGATGTAGACCGCGAGCGCGCGGACGTTCATCTTCTGGATCACCAGGGCGAGGACCACGGTGGCGGCGGCGATGAGCAGCCACACGAAGTCGATGCCGCTGCTGTAGAAGAGCGCGATGACCAGGATCGCGCCGAGGTCGTCGACGATCGCCAGCGTGAGCAGGAACAGCCGGGCGCCCATGGGCACGCGGCTGCCGAGGGAGGCGAGCAGGGCCACCGCGAAGGCGATGTCGGTGGCCATCGGGATGCCCCACCCGCTCAGGTTGTCGCCGCCGGCGTTGAAGGCCACGTAGATCCCGGCGGGCACGACCATGCCGCCGATCGCCGCGACGATCGGCAGGGCGGCGGCCTTCGGGTCGCGCAGCTCACCGAAGACCATCTCCCGCTTGATCTCGAGGGAGACCAGCAGGAAGAACAGCGTCATCAGGGCGTCGTTGACGAGGGCGTGCAGGGAGAGCTCGAGGATGTGCAGANNACGGCGCTGCTGGTCTCGACCTGCATCAGCCGCTGGATCGGCCGGACCACCTTCCGGGGCACGAACCGGTCGGTCTCCTGCCACGTGTGCGCCACGAGCTGCCGGGTGTCACCCTCTCCGGGGGTCGGGGACGGGGTGGCCTCGTCGGGGCGGGCGGGCGGCTGGGCGGGGGGCATCATCACTTCCTCGGGACCGGTGGGCCCTCAGGCTACCGGGGGCCGGGTGACCGGTCGGCGGCGAGCATGCGAAGCGCGAGCTCGCAGTAGTGGTCGGCGATCCGCGACGGTGTCCAGGCCCCTTCGTCGCGGTACCACCGGGCCACGTCGATGCCCAGCGACAGCAGTGCGAGTGCGGTCATCCGAGGGTCGGCGGTCTCGAAGTCGCCGGCGGCGACGCCGCGCTCGACGACGCCGCGCATCTCGGCCTCGATCCGCCTGCGGATGGCTGCGATCTCCGCCAGGTGGGCGGGGGAGAGCGCGGCGAGCTCGTAGTTCACGACCCGCGCGCCGGTGTGGCCCTCGGCGTGGTGGACCACGAAGGCGCGTACGACGGCCAGCAGCTGCTCGCGGGGGTCGCGCGAGGAGGCCACCGCCTCCTGCACCAGCGCGAGCGTGCGCTCGTGGCCGGACCTGCTGATCTCGTGGAGCAGGTCCTCCTTGGAGCGGTGGTGCACGTAGAGGGCGGCGGGGCTCATCCCGGCCGCCGACGCGATGTCGCGGGTCGTGGTCCCGTGGAACCCCTTGGCCGCGAAGGACTCGACCGCCGCGGTCCTCAGGCGGGACCGGGCGTCTGCGCCTTGACGGACCTCCTCCACCTGGGACAGGCTAAGCGAACGCTTACTTGGTTAGCAAGAGACGTCGACGAAGGGCACATCCATCGTGAAGAGGTTCGAGGGCAAGGTCGCGATCGTCACCGGCGCCAGCCGCGGCATCGGGCTCGGCATCGCCGAGCGGCTCGTCGCGGAGGGCGCGAAGGTCACCGTCACCGCGCGCAAGGCGGAGGCGCTCGACGAGGCCGTGCAGCAGCTCGGCGGCCCCGACGTCGCGCTCGCCGTGGCGGGCAAGGCCGACGACCCGGCCCACCAGGACGACGCGATCGCGCGGACGGTCGACACCTTCGGCGGCCTGGACCTGCTGGTGAACAACACCGGGATCAACCCCGTCTACGGCCCGATGATCGAGCTCGACCTCGACGCGGCGCGCAAGATCTTCGAGGTCAACGTGCTCTCCGCGCTGGCGTGGACGCAGAAGGCGTACCAGGCCCGCATGGCCGAGCACGGTGGCGCGGTCGTGAACGTCTCCTCCGTCGGCGGGCTCAAGCCGGCGCCGGGCATCGGCTTCTACGGCTCGAGCAAGGCGATGCTCAACCACGTCACCCAGGAGCTCGCGGTCGAGCTCGGCCCCGGCATCCGGGTCAACGCGGTCGCCCCGGCCGTGGTGAAGACGAAGTTCGCGACCGCGCTCTACGAGGGCAAGGAGGAGCAGGTCTCGGCGGAGTACCCCCTCAAGCGGCTCGGCCTGCCCGAGGACATCGGCAGCGTCGTGGCCTTCCTGCTCTCCGACGACGCCTCCTGGATGACCGGCCAGGTCGTGGTCATCGACGGCGGGCTCACCCTCACCGGCGGGGTCTGAGCATGGACGTCCAGGGCGCAGGGGTCGTCGTCACCGGCGCCGGCCACGGCATCGGTCGCGCGCTGGCGCGCCGGATGGCCGCCGAGGGCGCACGCGTCGTCGTGAACGACCTCGACCCGGCCGCCGCCGAGGCGGTGGCCCGCGAGACCGGTGCCACGGCGGTGCCCGGCGACGCCGCGAGCGAGGAGGGGGTCGCCCACCTCGTCGGCGCCGCCCGCGACCACCTCGGCAAGATCGACGTCTACTTCGCCAACGCCGGCGTCGACGTCGGCCGCGGCCTCGACGCCCCCGCCGAGGACTGGGAGCGCTCGCTCGAGGTCAACGTCATGGCACACGTGCGGGCGGCCCGGCAGCTCGTGCCCGCCTGGCTCGAGACAGGGGGCGGACGGTTCGTCGTCACCGCCTCCGCGGCCGGCCTCCTCACGATGCTCGGGAGTCCGACGTACTCCGTCACCAAGCACGCGGCGGTCGGCTTCGCGGAGTGGCTCTCGGCCACCTACGGCCACCGCGGCGTCGTCGTGCAGGCGGTCTGCCCGCAGGGCGTGAGGACCCGGATGCTCGACGAGGCCGGACCGCTGCAGGAGGTGCTCTCCCACGACACCGCGCTCGAGCCGGAGGACGTCGCGGAGTCGGTGTGGCAGGGCCTGCAGGACGACCGGTTCCTGATCCTCCCGCACCCCGAGGTCGCCGACTACTACCGGCTCCGCGCGAGCGACACCGACCGTTGGCTCGCGGGGATGCGCCGGCTGCAGGCCAAGCTGGACGGTGTGTCGTGACCGACCTGCCCGGCCTCGACCTCGACCGGTTCGGCCCCTGGTTCGCGCAGGCCTGTCCCGGCGAGGTCACCGGCCCGCTGACCGGCAGCCTCATCGCCGGCGGCAAGTCCAACCTCACCTATGTCGTCACCGACGGCCGCAGCGAGTGGGTGGTACGACGCCCGCCGCTCGGCCACGTGCTGGCAACCGCCCACGACATGGCGCGGGAGTACCGCGTCATGACCGCGCTGCGCGACACCGCGGTGCCGGTGCCGAGGACCTTCGCGCTGTGCGACGACGAGGAGGTGCTCGGCGCGCAGTTCTACGTCATGGAGCGTGTGCACGGGACGCCGTACCGCACCGCTGCGGAGCTCGCGCCGCTCGGGCCGGAGCGCACCGAGACGATCTCCCGCCGGGCGGTCGAGACGCTGGCGACCCTGCACACCGTGGACCCCGCCGCCGTGGGGCTGGCCGACTTCGGGCGGCCCGAGGGCTTCCTCGAGCGGCAGGTGCGCCGCTGGAAGAAGCAGCTCGACTCCTCGCGCAGCCGCGACCTCGCCGGTGCCGACGAGCTGCACGCCCTGTTGGAGCGGAACATCCCGCAGGAGCAGGCGCCGGCGATCGTGCACGGCGACTACCGGCTCGACAACCTGCTCGTCGACGCCGACGACCGGATCGTGGCGGTCCTCGACTGGGAGATGGCCACGCTCGGCGATCCCCTCACCGACGTCGCGCTGATGCTCGTCTACAGCGACCTCGCCCGGCTCGACACCGCCGTCGCCGACGCGTCCACCGCGCCGGGGTACCTCACCACCGACCAGTCCCTCGCGCTCTACCGCGAGCGCAGCGGCCGAGACCTGTCGGCGATGGGGTTCTACCTCGGGCTCGCCTCCTTCAAGCTCGCGGTGATCCTCGAGGGCATCCACTACCGCTACACCCAGGGCCAGACCGTCGGCGAGGGGTTCGACACCGTCGGCTCCGCCGTCGAGCCCCTGATCGCCGGTGGCCTGGCCGCCGTCAAGGAGGACTGAGATGGACTTCGCCTACGACGCCCGCACCGAGGAGCTCCGCCAGCAGCTGCTGGAGTTCATGGACCACCACGTGTACCCGCAGGAGGAGCGCTTCCACCAGCAGCTCGGGGAGCTCGAGGACCCGTGGGACTGGACCTCCGCCCCGGTGATGCGGAGGCTGCGGGAGCGGGGGAGGCAGACCGAGCTGTGGAACGCCTTCCTGCCCGGCGAGCGCGGTGCCGGCCTCACGAACCTGCAGTACGCCCCGCTCGCCGAGATCACCGGCCGCAGCGGCCACCTCGCGCCGGCGGCGTTCAACTGCGCCGCCCCCGACACCGGCAACATGGAGGTGCTCTCGGAGTTCGGCAGCGACGAGCAGAAGGAGCGCTGGCTCACCCCGCTGCTCGCGGGCGAGATCCGGTCGGCCTTCGCGATGACCGAGCCCGACGTCGCCTCCTCCGACGCCACGAACATCTCCACCACGATCCGGCGCGAGGGCGACGAGTACGTCGTCAACGGCCGCAAGTGGTGGATCACCGGCGCGATGAGCCCCGCGGCCGAGATCTTCATCGTGATGGGCAAGACCGACCCGGACGCCGACCGGCACCGCCAGCAGTCGATGATCCTCGTCCCTCGCGACACCCCCGGCGTGAGCGTGCTGCGCGGCATGGAGGTCCTCGGCTACGACGACCGCGAGCACGGCGGCCACGCAGCGATCCTCTTCCGCGACGTGCGGGTGCCCGCCTCCAACCTCATCGGCGGGGAGGGCGACGGGTTCGCGATCGCGCAGGCCCGTCTCGGGCCCGGGCGGATCCACCACTGCATGCGGTCGATCGGCATCGCCGAGCGGGCCATCGAGCTGATGTGCCATCGGGCGGCCGAGCGGGTCGCGTTCGGCAAGCACCTGGCCCGGCAGGGCGTGGTCCGCGAGTGGATCGCGGAGTCCCGGGTGCGGATCGA
>DGBP01000050.1:5767-7931 GCA_002384855.1 Nocardioidaceae bacterium UBA4001
GACAAGGCGATCCAGGTCCACGGCGGCGCCGGGCTGTCCCAGGACTTCCCGCTCGCTCGCTCCTTCGCGGGGATCAGGACGCTCCGGTTCGCCGACGGGCCCGACGAGGTGCACAAGATGTCGCTCGCCCGCCGCGAGATCAAGCGGCAGGTGGGCCGGTGAGCGCCTCCGACGTCCGGGCGGGCCTCAGGTCCCGCGTCGAGCAGCTGCTGGCGTCGTACCCTCCGGCCACCACCGACCGGCTCGACTTCCTCCGCGCCCGCTTCGACGCGGGGCTGGCGTGGGTGCACTTCCCCGAGGGTCTCGGCGGGCTCGGCCTGCCGCGCGGCCTGCAGGGGTACGTCGACGGGCTCCTCGACGAGGCCGGCGCCCCCGACAACGACCCGCGCCGGATCGGGATCGGCCTCGGCATGGCCGCCCCGACGATCCTGGCCTTCGGCACCGACGACCAGAAGCAGCTGCTGCGGCCGCTGTGGACCGGCGAGGAGGTGTGGTGCCAGCTGTTCAGCGAGCCCGGTGCCGGCTCCGACCTCGCCGCGCTCGCCACCCGGGCGGTCCGCGACCCTTCGACGGGCTCAGGACAACGCGGCGACGAGTGGGTGGTCGACGGGCAGAAGGTGTGGACCTCCTCGGCACACGAGGCGCAGCGCGCGATCCTCGTCGCCCGCACCGACCCGGGCCTGCCCAAGCACCAGGGGCTGACCTACTTCCTCGCCGACATGACCGACCCCGGCGTCGAGGTCCGCCCGTTGCGCCAGATCACCGGCGAGGCGGAGTTCAACGAGGTCTTCCTCACCGCGGTCCGGATCCCCGACGCGCACCGGCTCGGGGAGGTCGGCGAGGGCTGGAAGGTCGCCAACGCCACCTTGATGAACGAGCGGGTCTCGATCGGCGGCCAGGCGGCGCCGCGCGAGAGCGGCATGATCGGCAAGGTCGCCCAGACCTGGCGCTCCCGGCCGGAGGTACGGACCGCTGCCCTGCACGACCGGCTGATGAGCGGCTGGGTCGAGGCGGAGGTGTTCCGGCTGGCCGGGACGCGCCTGCGCCAGAAGCTCGCGGCGGGTGCGCCCGGGCCGGAGGGCTCGACGATGAAGCTGACCTTCGCCCGGCTCGCCCAGGAGCTCAGCGCCCTCGAGGTCGAGATGCTCGGCGAGGAGGGGCTGCGCTACTCCGACTGGACGATGGTGCGCCCCGACCGGGTCGAGTTCACCGGGCGAGACGCCGGCTACCGGTACCTCCGGGCCAAGGGCAACTCCATCGAGGGCGGCACCTCGGAGATCCTGCGCAACATCGTCGCCGAGCGGGTGCTGGGACTGCCGAGCGAGCCCCGCGTCGACAAGGACATCCCCTGGAAGGACATCGCGCGATGAACCCCCCGGCGAGCACGGAGCCGAACCTGCTCTACACCGACGTCGAGGACTCGCTGCGCGCGACGGTCCGCGACCTGCTCGGCGCCCGGTGCCCCTCGGACGCGGTGACCGCGATGTACGACGGCGACCGGGCGCTCGTCGCCCCGCTGTGGCGGTCGGTCGCGGCCGACCTCGGCCTCGCCGGGCTCCTCGTCCCCGAGTCCTCCGGGGGTGCGGGCGCCTCCGCCCGGGAGGCAGCGGTCGTGCTCGAGGAGCTCGGCCGGGCGGTCGCGCCGGTGCCGTTCCTGACCTCGTCGGTGGTGGCGACCGTCGTACTGGGTGCCGTTGCCAACGACGCGCTGCAGGCCGCACTCGCAGCAGGGGAGCGTACGGCGGCGCTGGCGGTCCCGCTGACCGCGACGCCCATGTCGTTCACGCCCACCGACGCCGTGGTGGAGGACGGCCGCCTGACCGGCACGGTCACCTCCGTCGCCGGTGCGCTGGACGCCGACGTGCTGCTCGTCCCGGTCGGTGTCGAGCGCGGCGTGGAGGTGCACGCCGTGGCGGCCTCCGCGGCGACGATCTCGCCGGTCACGTCCCTGGACATGAGCCGCCAGGTCGCCGACGTCTCCTTCGACGGCGCAGCGGGGGAGCTGGTCGTCGAGGCCGCCGCAGGCGGGGCCGCCGTACGCGACGCCCTCCTGGCCGGCGCGGCACTGCTCGCCTCGGAGCAGGTCGGCATCGCGCAGTGGTGCCTCGACACCACGGTCGCCCACCTGAAGGAGCGCCGGCAGTTCGGCCGGGTGGTCGGCGGG
>DGBP01000023.1 GCA_002384855.1 Nocardioidaceae bacterium UBA4001
CAGCGACTACACCGACGTCGGCACACCCACGGAGTTCTCCTACAACGCGCGCATCGCCGCCAACCTCGGCGCCCCGGTGCTGCTCGTCCTCAACGGGGCCGGCCGCACCGCCGGAGACCTGCACACCGTCGCCGAGATGGCGGTCAACGAGCTGCACGCCAACCACGGCAGCCTGTTCGCGATCATCGCCAACCGGGTCGACGCCGACGACGTCGCCCGCGACATCGAGGCGCTGTGCACCGAGGACGTCCTCGCCTTCGCGATCCCCCAGGAACCGCTGCTGAGCGCGCCCTCGGTCGGCGACCTCGTCGCGGCGATCGACGGCCACCTGGTCAGCGGCGAGGAGAGCCTGCTGAACCGTGAGGTTACCGGTCTGGTCGTCGCCGCGATGACGATGCCGAACGTGCTCGACCGGCTGATCGAGGGGGCGGTGGTCGTCACACCCGGCGACCGTCCCGAGGTCGTGCTCGGGGTCCTCATGGCCCACGCCTCGCCCGACTTCCCGCAGATCTCCGGCATCGTCCTCAACGGCGGGCTGCCGCTGCCCGAGCAGGTGAGCCGCCTCATCAAGGGACTCGGCGTCACGATGCCGATCGTCACCACCGAGCTCGGCACCCACGCGACGTCCACGGCCCTGACCGCGGTCCGCGGCCGGCTGACCAAGGACTCTCCCCGCAAGGTGGCCACCGCCCTCGCGCTCTTCGGCCGCGCGGTCGACGGGGACGCCCTGCTCGACCGGCTGGAGGTGGTCCGCAGCGAGGCGGTCACGCCGCTGATGTTCGAGCACCAGCTGATCGACGCCGCGGTGGAGCAGCGCAAGCACATCGTCCTGCCCGAGGGTGAGGAGGAACGCGTCCTGCGGGCGGCGGACACGCTCCTGCGTCGCGGCGTCGCCGACCTGACCCTCCTCGGCGACCCGATCCGGATCAACGGCCTGGCGGCCTCCCTCGGCGTGGACGTCTCCCGGGCTTCCCTGCTGAGCCCCTACGACGAGGGGCTCCGGGAGCGCTTCGCCCAGGAGTACTTCGACCGCCGCAAGCACCGGGGCATCGACCTCGACGAGGCCCGGACGACGGTCACCGACGTGTCGTACTTCGGCACGATGATGGTGCTCCTCGGCCTCGCCGACGGCATGGTCTCCGGAGCCGCCCACACCACCGCGCACACGATCCGGCCCGCCCTCGAGGTGGTCCGCACGCTCCCGGACGTCTCGGTGGTGTCGTCGGTGTTCTTCATGTGCCTGGAGAACCAGGTGCTGGTGTACGGCGACTGCGCGGTCAACCCTGACCCCACCGCGGAGCAGCTCGCGGACATCGCCATCTCGTCGGCNNATCCAGTACGACGCCGCGATCGACGTCGCGGTCGCGCGCACGAAGCTCCCCGACTCGGAGGTCGCGGGGCACGCGACGGTCTTCATCTTCCCGGACCTGAACACCGGCAACAACACCTACAAGGCCGTGCAGCGCTCGGCCGGCGCGGTCGCCGTGGGGCCGGTGCTGCAGGGGCTGCGCAGGCCGGTCAACGACCTGTCCCGCGGCGCCACGGTCCGCGACATCGTCAACACAGTCGCGATCACCGCGATCCAGGCCCAGCACATGCCCGCGGAGGCAGCCCGATGAGCCGTGTGGTGCTCGTGATCAACGCCGGCTCGTCGTCGTTGAAGTACAGCCTCGTCGACGGCGACTCGGGGGAGTCGCTCGCGGGCGGCCTCGTGGAGCGGGTCGGCGAGTCCGCCGGGATCCTGACCCACCGCACCCGCGGGAAGGAGCACCGCGTCGAGCAGCCCGTCCCCTCGCACGAGGATGCTCTCAAGGCGGTGCTCGACGCCTTCGACCGGCACGGCCCGACGCTCGACGACGGGCTGCACCTCGCGGCCATCGGCCACCGGGTCGTCCACGGCGGCGACCGCTTCGCCGACCCCGTCCTCATCGACGACGACCTCGTGGACGCGGTCCGCGAGCTCATCCCGCTGGCGCCGCTGCACAACCCGGCCAACCTCGAGGGGATCGAGGTCGCGCGGCGCCTCTTCCCGGACCTCCCGCAGGTCGCGGTGTTCGACACGGCGTTCCACCAGACGTTGCCGCCGCACGCCTACACCTACGCGGTCCCGCGGTCGTGGACCGAGGAGCACCACGTCCGGCGCTACGGCTTCCACGGGACGTCCCACGCCTTCGTCTCCCGCGAGGCCGCACGGCTGCTCGACAAGCGGCCGGACGACGTCAACGTGATCGTGCTGCACCTCGGCAACGGCGCCTCCGCGACCGCGGTCCAAGGGGGTCGCTCGGTGGACACCTCGATGGGGCTCACGCCGCTGGAGGGCCTCGTCATGGGCACGCGGTCCGGTGACGTCGACCCCGCCCTGCACGCCCACCTGCACAGGCAGAACGGCTGGAGCCTCGACGAGATCGACCGCGCCCTCAACCGGGAGTCGGGCCTCAAGGGCCTGGCCGGGGAGAACGACTTCCGCGAGCTCGAGCGGATGATCGAGGCCGGGGACGAGGCAGCGCGGCTCGCCTTCGACGTCTACTGCTACCGGATCCGCAAGTACGTCGGCGCCTACTCCGCCGTCCTGGGCCGCGTGGACGCGATCGTGTTCACCGCCGGGGTCGGTCAGCACTCGCCCCTCGTGCGCGCAGCCTCCCTGTCCGGTCTCGAGACGTGGGGCGTCGAGATCGACGACGCCCTGAACGACCGGGCCTCAGGGCGCGAGGCGGCGGTCGTCTCGGCGCCGCCGAGCCGGGTGGCCGTCCTGGTCGTGCCGACCAACGAGGAGTGGGAGATCGCGCGACAGTCGCTGGCCGTCGTACCCCGTTGACCGACCGATGGTCCCCCACCCCGCATGGTGACCGGGACCACGGGTAGCACCGAAGGAAGACACAGAGCCCTGGGGAGGGAACAACGGTGCAGATAGCCAAGGACGAGATCATCGATCTCCTACGCTCGCGCGGCGAGCACGACAAGGCATCAAACCTGGACTGCGCGCTGCCGAGGTACGTCGACCCGGACCAGGACGCCGGGCTGCTCCACCAGTTCGACCTGAGCGTGCGCGAGCTGACCGAGAGCTGAGTCGCCGCGCCACACGGACCGCCAGGCGTGGACGTACCCGATGTTGGGTATGACTGCCCCCGCAGGAGCTGTGGAAGGCGGTCATCGGATGCCCCGTGTGGGACTCGTGCTCGGCGCCGGCGGGGTCGTCGGGCAGGCCTACCATGCCGGTGTGCTGGCCGCCCTCGAGCACGACTACGACTGGGACCCGCGCACGGCTGAGGTCATCGTCGGCACGTCGGCCGGCTCGATCACGGGCAGCCTGCTGCGCAGCGGCGTCCCCGCCGGTGACCTCGCCGCGTGGACCGTCCGCGCACCGCTGACAGACGAGGGTCGCCTGCTCGCGGAGATGTTCGGCGACACCCATCCCGAGCTCGAGCCGTTCCGCGCCCGTGACCTCGTGCTGCGCCGCCCCCGGCTTCCCGGGCCGCGGATGGTGCTCCACGCCGTGCGGCGGCCCCGCGAGTTCCGGCCGCTGACCGCCGCCGCCTCGCTCGTCGCGCCCGGCCGGCACGACATCGTCGAGCAGCTGGCCGCGCTCGGACAGGCCGACTCCTGGCCGACCGGCGAGCTGTGGATCAACGCCGTACGCCGCCACGACGGCCGCCACGTCGTCTTCGGCCGCGACGGCGGCGAGGACGTCCCGCTGCACCTCGCCGTGGCCGCCTCGTGCTCGGTGCCCGGCTACTTCGCGCCCGTCCGGATCGGCCGCGACACCTACGTCGACGGCGGGGCGCACTCGCCGACCAACGCCGACCTGCTCGCGGGGCGTGACCTCGACCTGGTGATCGTGGTCTCCCCCATGTCCGGACCCGCGGGGTTCTCCCGGGACGTGTACGGCGCCTCCCGCTGGCACTCCGCCCGGCTCGCGGCCCGGGAGGTCGCGACGCTGCGCCTTCAAGGCACCCCGGTCGTGGTCTTCCGGCCCGGCCGGGCGGAGCAGGAGGCCATGGGCAACGACTTCCTGTCCGCGCAGAGCGTCGACCGGATCGTGCAGGAGTCCTTCCTCGCCGCGGGCGCCCACGCGGCCGCCTCGCCGCTGCGCGACATCATGGGCCGCCGCGGCGCGCTCGCGAGCTGAGCTCAGGGCCCGCGTGGAGTGACGCCGGTCACAAACGGGCTACACCACCGGGGACCATCGGCAGGTGCGGCTCTGTCCGGCACGACCCTTTACTGAGGAAATGAGAACAACTGCACCAGAGACGTCGCGACGGGCCCACGAGGTCGTTCCGGCGCACGGGGGACGGAGCAGGGCGCGCCGCTTCCTGGCCTGGACATCGGTTGTCGCGCTCCTGCTGGTCGGTCTGTTCTATGCCGGTGGCGGCTGGTACTTCGCCGGCCAGATCCGCGACGAGGTCACCGTGACGGCACCCCAGCGAACCCTGGACCTGACGGTCGTCGCGACCACCGACGACAGCGTCACGCTCGAGGCTCGCGACGGCGAGGCGCCCGCGGCCCTCGAGAGCAGTCTCGTCCACGGCCTCGACTGGGACGGCGGCTACGGCCAGGTCGAGGAGCTCGAGGGCGTGGACGGCGACCAGGTGACGCGCGCGTTCACGCTCCTCGCGGGAGAGACCCCCGCCGCCGGCGACGCCGCCCGGCTCACGAAGGAGGCCTTCCCGGACCCCCAGCTCGCGCTCGACGTGCCGGTCGAGGACGTGACGTTCGAGTCCGACGGCCGCACACTGCCCGCCTGGTTCGCCCCGGGCCAGGGAACGACGTGGGCGATCCTCGTGCACGGCAAGGGCGTCACTCGCAGCGAGCTCCTCCGGCTCATGCGCACGACGACCGACCTGGGCTTCCCCTCGCTCAACATGGCCTACCGCCGGGACCCGGAGACGGGCGGCGGCCTGATCAGGTTCGGGCAGGACGAGTGGCCCGACCTTGAGGCAGCGGTGAGGTACGCCCTCGACCACGGCGCCGAGCGGGCCGTCCTCGTCGGATGCAGCTCCGGCGGGGCGATCAGCGCGTCGTTCCTGGAGAACTCCGAGCTCGCCGACCGGGCAGTGGCCGCGGTGTTCGACGCACCCATGCTCGACTTCGGAGCGACTGTCAGCCACGGCGCTGCGGACCGGACGCTGCCGCTCGTCGGCACCGAGATCCCGTCGTCGTTGGTGTGGGTCGCCCAGCGTCTCGCCGACCTGCGGTTCGACATGGATGCGGCCCGCAGCAACTACCTGGACGACACCGACTGGCTGACCGTGCCGACGCTGGTCTTCCACGGCACCGAGGACCAGACCGTGCCCTACACCGTGACCGAGCGCCTCGACGCCGCCGCTCCCGAGCTCGTCGACCACCTGCTCGTCGACGGTGCGGACCACGTGGAGTCCTGGAACGCCGATCCCGAGAGCTACGACGCGCGAGTGCGTGACTTCCTCGAGGACTACGCGCCCGTCAGCCCCGGGGACTGAAGCCGGAGACGTCGAGCCGGACGTGCGGCTGCCAGGTCTGCGCAGGGGGGGACGCCCGGGTCGGTCTCCTTGCCGAGCGGGTGGGTGCCTCGGTGGTCCACGCGGAACCAGTAACCCTGGGGTGAGCGCCACTGGAGCACCCCCGGCGCCGGTTGTCGCAGCCGCCAGCGACCGTGGGTCTTGACCCGGTGCGGGAAGCGCGACAGCAGGGTCAGGTTGGCCATGCCGGTCTGTCCTGGCGGGCCGCCCTGGTCCGGTCGCAGGTAGGGGATGACGTGCTCGGCGTCCTTGAGCCGGGAGAGGTTCGTGCCCCACGGGGAGGAGCAGGCCGGGTGCCGCACGTGGAGAGCCTCGCGCATCCGCGCCGGCACCTCGTACCCGTCCACCGGGCTCTGGCCGGCGACGTCGAGGACCTGCACCGGCCGCACGTGGCAGGAGCCGAGGAACTCCCGGACCTGCTCCACGGTGATCGGGCCGACCCCCTCCATCCGTGCGACGCCGGCCCTGCCGCGGAGCGCCTCCTGGGAGAGGTGGATGTGGAGGACCGCGGGCGGCAGGAGCCTCCTCGGGTCGATACTGGCGAGTGAGCCGCCGACGTCGGGCCTGCCCGAGGGCTGCGGGCCCGCGTCGGGCTCGGGCTCGGGACCGTCGGCAGCTCCGGCGTCCCCGGCCGCCTGCTGCAGCATGAGGAGCGCCCGCGCCGGGGTCGCCAGGACTCCGACCGCCTTGGACCTGCGCACATCGGCCGAGTCGCTGTCGCCCTGGACGGCGAGGATCTCCGCGATCCGGTCGACCATCGCCACGAAGAAGATCACGTCGCCGGCGCTCGCACGGGCAACCAGAGTCTTGAGGCCGTGCTCGTCGGACTGCCCGGTGCGCACGAACCTGGCCAGGGCGGCCGCCTGCCGACGCTGCTCGGCGGACTGGGGGTCGGCCTCGATGATCTTGGCCTCCACCAGCGACTCGAAGCGGGTCCACGACAGCGACCCGATGTAGGGCGTCGTCACGTCGTCGACCCACCGGGCCTGGTCGAGGGCCAGACCGGCGGTGGCGCACAACCGGGAGACCTTGCGCGCCTGCCACACCCGCCCCTGACCCTCGCCCAGCGCCGCCCAGAGCCGCGGGTGCCGGTGACGGACGTTCACGGCGTCTCGGAGGTAGCAGTCCGCCGCGGTGAACCCCATCCCGACGAGCGCCCCGAACTCCATCGCCGCGAACTCTTCCACGAGGGGGGTCCCGTCGGCGCCCGACCGCTTCGCACGCTCCATCCCCGGCAGGGCCGGACGGCCGGACCGGCGCCTCTGTGCCTCCAGCTCCTCGCCGCTGTGGAGGTCCACCCAGTGTGCAGCGAGGTAGAGCTGCTCGACCTCGGCACCGACCATCGACGCATGGACCCGCTCGACGACCGCGCACACGCCCTGCGCGTCGAGGTCCTCGATCGTCTGGTCCACCATGGATCGAACATACGTCCTGGATCTCTGCTTTAGTGCAGTTGGCGCTCAGCCGCCG
>DGBP01000033.1 GCA_002384855.1 Nocardioidaceae bacterium UBA4001
GTCGCCGCCGCCGTCGGCAGGGAGATCTCCGCTCCGAAAGCACGCCGGCTCCAGCACGCGACCGGCGGCAACCCGCTCGCCCTGCTCGAGCTCGCCGAGGACGTCGACGAGGTGACGATGCTCCCTGGCAACCGCCCGGTGGAGGTCTCCGAGCGCCTCATCCGTTCGTTCATCGGCCGCGTCGACGTGCTCAGCGCCACAGCGCGCACCGGACTTCTCGTGGCAGCGGCTGACAGCACGAGCGCGGCCACCGTCCACCGTGCCTGCCAGGAGCTGGGCCTGGCCGACGGCAGTCTCACCGCCGCCGAGGACGCCGGCCTGGTGACCGTGACCGGCGACCGCGTGGAGTTCCGCCACCCGCTCGTCCGATCCGCCGTCTACGGTGCCGCCGACGCTCCCGCCCGACGGGCCGCGCACCGAGCACTGGCCGCGGTCCTGCCGCCCGACGAGATCGACCGCCTGGCCTGGCACGTGTCCCGAGGGGCGGAAGGCCCCGACGAGGCCACCGCAGCCACACTCGAGCACGTCGGGCGAAGTGCCTCTGCCAGGGGCGCGTTCGCGATCGCGGTTCAGGCGCACGAACGCGCCGCCGAGCTGACCGTGGAGCGGGCCCGTCTCGCCCCACGGCTCTTCGCCGCCGCGGAGGCGGCCTGGCTCGCGGGAGCCTCCGCCCGCGCGACCCACCTGCTCGACCGTGGGCTGACGGCCGGTCCGGACCCGTCGACGAAGACCGGCATCCTGGAGCTGCGAGGGGCGATCGAGACTCGCTGCGGCTCGCTCGAGGCCGCCCGCTCGACCCTGATGGAGGCCGCCGGCGACCTGGTCGACACCGACCCGGACGGGGCGGTCCGCCTGCTCTCGGACGCCGTGAACGCGTGCTTCTACCTCGCGGACCCGGCCGCAGCCCTGTCCGCGGCCGAGACCATCGAGAAGCTTTTGGACCGCACCGGCGACGCCGGCAGCCTCTTCCACGGGACCATGGCTATCGGCATGGCCCGGATCCTCTCGGGGCCGGGCCACGCGGGCAGCGACCACATCCGGACGGCGGTCGCCATGCTCCCCCACCTCGACGGTCCCCCGGACCACCTGCGCCTCCCACGCCGGATCCTGGCCGGCCTGTGGCTCCGGGAGACCGACGCGGCAAGGAAGCTGCTCGGCGACCAGGTCGAGCGGCTCCGTGAGGAGACGGCGCTCGGTGCCCTGCCCTACCTGTTGATGCACGTCGCCCGGGACGATGCCACGACCGACAGGTGGCAGGACGCAGAGGCGTCGTACCTCGAGGCCATCGAGCTGGCCACCGAGACCGGCCAGACCACCGACCTGGCCATCTCGCTGGCGGGCCTCGTCTGGCTCAGGGCACGGCAGGGCAAGGCCGACGAGTGCCGCCACGACATCGCCGCGGCCCAGGACCTGTGCCACGACAGGCACATCAACCTGGGGACCGCCTGGCTCGAGTTCGCCCAGGGTGACCTGGGGGCCGGGCTCGGCAACCTCGGCGAGGCCGTCGTCCACTACGAACGCCTCGAGGTGCTGCTCGCAGAGGCGGGGGTGACCGACCCCGACGTCTCCCCGGCGGCGGAGCTCGTGGAGGCCTACCTCCACGTGCGTCGCGCCGACGAGGCCTCCGCCCTCGCCGAGACGTTCGCGGCCCGGGCGACCGCCAAGGGTCAACCGTGGTCCAGGGCGCGGGCACATCGCGCGCTCGCCCTCTGCCAGAAGGGCGACCTGAGCGAGGCGTCCTTCCGCACCGCCCTCGCGCTGCACGGGCAGACGGCCGACAAGTACGAGGCCGCGCGGACCGAGCTCGCGTTCGGCGCCTGCCTGCGCCGCGAGCGGAGACGGGTCGAGGCGCGTGAGC
The DNA here is from genome assembly GCA_002384855.1 of Nocardioidaceae bacterium UBA4001. Taxonomy (GTDB): domain Bacteria; phylum Actinomycetota; class Actinomycetes; order Propionibacteriales; family Nocardioidaceae; genus Nocardioides_C. The sequence continues at coordinate 1,859 of DGBP01000033.1, forward strand.
ACCTGCGGACTGCCGTGGACGCGTTCGAGGACCTCGGGGCTCGACCTTGGGCGGACAAGGCGGCACAGGAGCTGGACGCGACCGGGGAGCGTGTGCACCGGCGAGAGGCGATGGTCATCGACGCGCTGACACCGCAGGAGCGGCAGGTCGCCCAGCTGCTGACCACGGGCCGCACGACACGGGAGGCGGCCGCCGCGCTCTTCATCAGCCCCAAGACGGTCGAGTACCACCTCCGCCACGTCTACGCCAAGCTCGGCGTGCGCTCGCGGGAGGCACTCGCTGCGGTTCTCGAGCCGTAGCCGGACCGAGGCCTCAGATCCGGGCGTCCATGTCCTGGTAGCCGGAGTCCTCCCGGGTCCCACCCATCCCGTCGCCCACCTCCTTGTAGTCGCGGATCCACGAGACCGACCGCACCCACTTGACCATCTTGTAGCCGTGCATCGACTCGGTCCGGAGACGCAGCGGGGCGCCGTACATGTCCGGGAGTGGCTCGCCGTTCATGCCCCAGGCAAGGATCGTCTCGTCCTCCATCGCCATGTCCTTGGTCAGCACCGTGTAGTACGGCTCCACCGGGCGCCCGTCGTGCATGTGCTGGGCCGTCCCGAAGGACTCGACCATCACGTAGTTCGCGTCCTCGAGCGGCTCGACCTGTGCCAGCACCTCGCGCAGCGGAACCCCGGACCACTTCGCGATGCCGGTCCAACCCTGCATGCACGTGTGCATCGTGATCTGGTCCTGGGCCGCGATGGCCGCCAGGTCGCCGATCGAGAACGACCTGGGCTCGCGAACGAGCCCGCCGACCTCGAGGCGGAAGCCGTCGAACCCGTTCTCGTGCAAGGCGACCCAGTCCGGTGACTGCTGGAGGTCCGGCGGCCGGGTGTTGACCCAGTGGAAGGGCGAGATGTCGGCCTCCGTGAAGACCTGCGCCGCGCGTTGCCGAGAGGTCATGCGGTTCAGCACGAAGCGCTTCAGCGGTGCCTGCAGCCCGTAGAGGACGCGCTGGCTTCTGCGCACGTCGACCAGGGAGAGGTACGACGCCGCGACCCACAGGGCGACCACGACGACGACGCCGATGATCATCCGGGTCACCGCCTGTCCGACCAGAGCGGGGTCGTACTCCTCGCCCATCATCATGTGAACGAGGTTGTGCTCGGGGTGGACCACGAGGACCAACGCGACGTGCGTGACGGCGAAGACGACGAAGGCGGCCATTCCCAGGAAGTGGATCGACCGAGCGGCCTGCCGTCCGCCGAAGAGCTTCGGGTACCACGGGTACCGCCCCACCACGGCCGGGGACATCACCGGGCCGGTGACGATCATGAGCGGCGCCAGCACGAACACCACGAGGAAGTACATGATCTCCTGCAGGGCGTCGTACGGCTGGAAGTGCTCGATCGAGGGGATGCCGAAGCCTGCGTAGACCTTGAGCGACTCCCACGCCTCACCGAAGACGTCCCACGACGTCGGCACGATGCGTCTCCACTGACCGGTCCCGAAGAGCAGGACCACGTAGATCAGCCCGTTGAGCACCCACAGCGCGGTGACCAGGCCGTGCCAGGCGCGACCGATACCGATCTTGGCCCTCCCCGGCAGGCTGACCAGCGGATGGAGGTCACGCTGGTCGTCGCGCGCGGTGAAGGCACCGACCTCGCGCGGGACCTCGTCCTTGGTGAACTTCAGCCACTCCGTGCCCGGGCCGCAGTCGTTGCGCCAGTACAGCCGCGGGTGCGACGCCAGGATCTCCCACCCGGAACGCACGAGCAGGCCCAGGAAGAGGAAGTTGAGCAGGTGTGTGACCTGCAGCCACCAGGGGAAGCCGAGCTCGGTCGAGGACGATGCAGCCTGAAGGTAAGGGACCACGTCGCGGCCCTCCGTTTCGGTCACGTCGATCTTGGGCTGTGCCGCTGAGTAACGAACCTAGCCTCGCGCGAGGGCCCCTCGTCGAACCTCGTGAGGCGCGCGTGTCCCGGCCTTCGCCCGCGCACCGTCGAACGCCGAAGGGCCCGACCACCGTGACGGTGGTCGGGCCCTTCGTGGTCGTTCAGGCGGAAGCCGCCCGGTGGGTCACTGCCCGCCGGTGAGCTTCTCGCGGAGCGCCTGCAGCGCCTCGTCGGAGGCGAGGGAGCCCCCGGTCTCCTCCTCGACACCCTGGTCGGAGGAGTACGAGGTGGCCTCGCCGGCCTCCGCAGCGGACTTCTTCGCCTCGGCCTGCTGCTTGACGTGAGCCTCCCAGCGAGCGTGCGCCTTGGCGTACTGCTCCTCCCAGACCGCNNCGGTCTCGTTGGCCTGCTTGAGCGACAGCGAGATCCGGCGACGCTCGAGGTCGATGTCGATGATCTTGACCATGACGTCGTCGTTGACCTGGACGACCTGCTCGGGGATCTCGACGTGACGCTCGGCGAGCTCGGAGATGTGCACCAGGCCCTCGATGCCCTCCTCGACGCGGACGAACGAACCGAAGGGCACCAGCTTGGTGACCTTGCCCGGCACGATCTGGCCGATCTGGTGGGTCCGGGCGAAGTGCTGCCACGGGTCCTCCTGGGTCGCCTTCAGCGACAGGGAGACACGCTCGCGGTCCATGTCGACGTCGAGGACCTCGACGGTGACCTCGTCGCCGACCGCGACGACCTCGGACGGGTGGTCGATGTGCTTCCAGGACAGCTCGGAGACGTGGACGAGACCGTCGACGCCGCCGAGGTCCACGAACGCACCGAAGTTGACGATCGAGGAGACGACACCCTTGCGGATCTGACCCTTCTGCAGCTGGGTCAGGAAGCCCTGGCGGACCTCGGACTGGGTCTGCTCGAGCCACGCACGACGCGAGAGCACGACGTTGTTGCGGTTCTTGTCGAGCTCGATGATCTTCGCCTCGAGCTCCTGGCCGACGTACGGCTGGAGGTCGCGGACGCGACGCATCTCCACCAGCGACGCGGGCAGGAAGCCGCGCAGACCGATGTCCAGGATGAGACCACCCTTGACGACCTCGATGACGGTGCCGGTGACGACGCCGTCCTCGTCCTTGACCTGCTCGATGGTGCCCCAGGCGCGCTCGTACTGGGCGCGCTTCTTGGACAGGATCAGTCGGCCTTCCTTGTCCTCCTTCTGGAGGACGAGGGCCTCGACCGCGTCGCCGACGGACACAACCTCAGAGGGGTCGACGTCGTGCTTGATCGAGAGCTCACGCGAGGGGATGACACCCTCGGTCTTGTAGCCGATGTCGAGCAGGACCTCGTCCCGATCAACCTTGACGATGGTGCCTTCGACAATGTCACCGTCGTTGAAGTACTTGATGGTCGCGTCGATCGCCGCGAGGAAGTCCTCTTCGGACCCGATGTCGTTGACCGCAACCTGCGGGGCGTCCGACAGAGTGGGAGTGCTCGTCATAAGGGAATGGATTCCTTGGATGGATGGTGTCGTGCGGGCGCGCGTCAGGAGCCGGTTTCACTACTTCGTAAGGTGACTGCCGGTGAGCGCCGGCGGTGCGAACGAACAGCGAGCGAGAGTCTGCTCCGTCTGAGACTCAGGCAGACTCCTTGCGCACCCGTCAGGATACGCGGGTCACACGGCGGGAGTCCAACCGGGACGACCGTCTCGTGGAGACAGCCCTGTGACGCCCCACGAGCAGCGAGGTCTCCGACTCTCGTCTAGGTTCTGTCTAGGTTTTGCTAGGCTGGTCGCATGACCGGTGAGAACGACCTGCTGCGGATCGGCGAGCTGAGCCGCCGGGTCGGCCTGTCCGAGCACGTCCTGCGCGCCTGGGAGCGGCGGTACGACGTCCTCCGACCCGAACGCACCGAGGGCGGTTTCCGGCTCTACTCCCCCGCCGACGAGCGGCGGGTACGACGCATGCAGGACGCCCTGGGCGAGGGCCTCTCGACCGCGGAGGCGGCACGACGGGCCACCGCCGAGGTCCCGGTGACGCCCACTCCGGTGACCCTCGACGAGGGCAGGGAACGCCTCGTGGCCGCCCTCGACGACTTCGACACGACGTCCGCGCACGCCGCGCTCGACGCACTGCTCGCCGGGCACGACACCGACGCGGTCCTCGGGCAGGTCGTGCTGCCCTACCTGCACGACCTGGGCCGGCGCTGGGAGTCCGGCCAGGTCGACGTCACCCAGGAGCACTTCGCGAGCAACCTGCTGCGGGCCCGGCTGGCCGCTCTCGTGCAAGACGCAGCCGACGGCCCCACCGCGCTGCTCGCCTGCCCACCGGGCGAGCAGCACGACCTGCCGCTGCTCGTCCTCGCCGTCGGCCTCGGCCGTCGAGGGTGGCGGGTCGTCTTCCTCGGGGCCGACGTGCCGATGAGCGACCTGACGCACACGGCGCACTCGATCCACCCCGGCCTGGTGGTGCTCGCCGCCACGAGCGAGTCCCGCCTCACCGCCGTCGCCGACCGGGTGAAGGAGCTCGCCCGCGCCACCACGGTCGCCGTCGCCGGAGCCGGCGCGACGCCGGACCTGGCCAGGACCGCCGGGGCCCTGGTCCTCACCGAGGACCCGGTCACCGCAGCGGGCCGACTCGACGACCTGATCCGCACCACCTCACCGGACACGAACAGGACCACACGATGAGCCACCGATCGACGACCGAAGCACCCGTCCCGGAGACCGACCGCCGCGAGCCGAGTGGCGATCACCACAGCGACCGGCGAGGGGCGCTCGGACGACTGGCGCGGGTCACGACCGGACGACGCTCGGCCTGGCTGGTGCTGCTCGCCTCGTTCCTGCTGGCCGGGCTCGTCATGGGCCTCGGGTCGCAGGTCGCCTCGAGCGGCGACGCCCCGAACTCGCTGCCCGACGACGCCGAGTCGGCCCAGGTCGCCGCCGCGCTCGAGGAGTTCCCCGGCGGCGACGTGCTCCCGGCGATCGCGGTCTTCTCCCGCGACGGCGAGGAGCTCACCGAGCAGGACCTCGCGGCCGTGCAGCAGACGGCCGGCCGGCTCGGCGAGGTCGTGGGGGCCGAGCCCTCACCCCCGATCCCCGCCCCCGACGGGCAGGCGGCGCTCGTGAGCGTGCCGGTCGCCTCCGACGTGAGCGGGTTCAACCTCACCGAGGTCGTCCAGGACCTGCGCGACACGGCTGGCCAGGACCTCCCGGACGGACTGCAGGTGGAGGTCACCGGTGCGGCGGGGTTCGCCTCCGACACCGCCTCGGCGTTCGAGGGGGCCGACCTGCGGCTGCTCCTGGTCACCGCCGCCGTGGTGGCTCTGCTCCTTCTGCTCACCTACCGCTCCCCCGTGCTGTGGCTGATCCCGCTGCTCGTGGCCGGCACCGCGGACCGGGTGGCGGCCTCGTTGACCGAGGTGACGGCCGACCTCCTGGGGACGACGCTGGACGGCTCCACCTCGGGCATCACCAGCGTGCTGGTCTTCGGCGCCGGCACGAACTACGCACTGCTGCTGGTCTCCCGCTACCGCGAGGAGCTGCGCGTGACCCGCGACCACCGGGCCGCCCTGGCCGACGCCGTCCGTGGCGCCGCCCCGGCGATCCTGGCGAGCAACCTCACCGTCGTGCTCGCACTGCTGACCCTGCTCTTCGGGGTGTTGCCCAACAACCGCAGCCTCGGCCTGTCGGCGGCGATCGGCCTGGTCGTGGCGCTGCTGTTCGGGCTGTTCACGCTCCCGGCCGCACTGTCGATCTTCGGCCGCAGGCTGTTCTGGCCTTTCGTGCCGAAGGTGGGCGACCACGACCGGACCCGCAACGGTGGCTGGTTCAAGCTCGCCCGCGCCGTGACCCGTCGCCCCGGACCGGTGGTCGCCGGCTCGATCGTCGTCCTCGGGCTCCTCGCCAGCGGCATCCTCGGCGCGAGCCTCGGCCTGTCGCAGACCGAGCAGTTCCGGGTCGAGGCGGAGTCCGTCGACGGGCTCGACACGCTGTCGCGGCACTACCCGCCCGGCGCCTCGGACCCGGTGTCGATCGTGGTCGCCGGCGGGGACGCGGACCAGGCGTTGGCGGTGGTCCAGGAGAGCGAGGGCGTCGTGGAGGCCTCCGTGACCGGTGAGTCCGGCACCGGCCTGACGAGGATCACCGCGACGCTCGACTCCGCGCCCTCGACCGACGAGAGCATCGCGGCCGTCGAGGCGCTGCGCAGCAACCTGGACGACGTCGGTGAGGACGCCCTGGTCGGTGGATCCGTGGCCCAGGACCTCGACAGCCGCAACGGCACGCTGCGCGACATGGCCGTGATCATCCCGATGATCCTGGCCGTCGTACTCCTCGTGCTGTTCTTCGTGCTGCGAGCCGTCGCGACACCACTGATCCTGATCGGGATCAACGTGCTCAGCTCGCTGACCGCCCTGGGTGCCGGGGCGTGGGTGAGTGAGCACGTCTTCGGCTTCCCCGCGCTCGACGTCGGCACCCCGCTGTTCTCGTTCCTGTTCCTCGTGGCGCTGGGCATCGACTACACGATCTTCCTGGTGCTGCGTGCCCAGGAGGAGACCCCGGAGCACGGCACGCGTGAGGGCATGGTGCAGGCCGTGGGGCTGACCGGTTCGGTGATCACCAGCGCCGGGCTCGTGCTCGCCGCGGTGTTCGCGGTCCTCGGAGTGCTGCCCCTGATCACGCTGACCCAGATCGGCATCATCGTGGGGCTCGGCATCCTGATCGACACGTTCTTCGTGCGTACGGTCGTCGTGCCCGCCGTGTTCGCGCTCATCGGCCCGAAGGTGTGGTGGCCCTCGCCGCTGTCGCGGGAGACGCCCGCGAGCTGAGCCCGCTCCTGAGTCCGGACATGGAAGACGGCCTGACGCACACGGGGGAAAATGCATCAGGCCGTCGGCACCCAGTCTGCCCGACGTCTCCCACGGCAAAAGGCCGTCTAGACAACCGATTTCGTCGTCGAACGCTCTAGCAAGGGGATATTCGGCACTGGGCAGGGGAAGCCCAGAGGGCGGTCGGCGGGACTTCCGGAGGAAGGCCTTGCCACCCGCCGGAGGCCCGGCGCGACACGCTCACCAGTGCGAGCCCGTCGTACTTACCGGGGAAGTCGGGCCGCCGCTCAGGCGCCACAGGGTGCCGGGCTTGCTGGAGCCCGACATAGCCGATGATCCCGACGGCCAGTACCGCGAAGATGACGATGATGGTCCACCTGGTTCCCTCCCGACGGCCCCTGTGACCTACATCACATGCCTCAGGCTGAGTCCCGACGTGGCGGACCGACGGTTCCGAAAGTCCCTCGGGAGCCCGAGCGAGGGTGCGGAGCATCGCGTGCGTCCCCGTGGCGACTGTGAAGCCGATGCCCGGGACATCCCTCTCACCCCGGTGACCCCGGTCCGTCGGCGTGCGGGTCCCCGCTCCGGGCGATCGCGAGCAACCGGTCGTGGGCCCGGTCGGCGACGGGGTTCTGCCCGCGCCGTGAGGCCAGCTCGACGAGGGCGAACAGGTCCGCTGCCCGGGCACGGTCGAGCAGGTCGGCGGGTGCGTCGACCACCCGCTCGAAGTACGTCGCCAGCACGGCCTCGGCGAACCCCGGCCGCCTGTCGAAGCGCAGGAGGTTCCCCAGGTCGGCGAAGGGCGAGCCGCTGTGGGCGAACTCCCAGTCGAGCAGCGCCATGACCTCGCCCGAGACAGGGTCGACGAGGACGTTCTTGGGGTTGACGTCGCTGTGCACGAGGCAGGCGCGGTCGGTCAGGTCCACGAGGTCCTGGGCCCGGTCGGCGACCCCCCGCAGGGCTCCGAGGTCGTCGGGCGACCACTCCGACAGGGGCCCTGAGGCGCTGCGCTCCTCGACCCACGTGACGAGGTCGGCCACCGCGGGAGGCATCGGCCCGATCCGCAGCTCGCCGTCGAGGAACATCCCCGCCCGCAGCATCGGCATCTGGGCCAGCCGGGCCAGGACCTTCCCGAGGTTGCGCCCGATCGTCGCGGCGAGGTCATCGTCCGCCTCGGGCAGCACCTCGTCGAGCCGGCGGCCGGGCATCCAGGAGGTCACCAGCAGGGCAGGGGTGCCGGCCGCGTCGTCGGCGCGACGTACCTCCAGGACCTCCGGCACCGGCACGAGGCCGCGGACCAGGCGCAGCACGGCCGCGTCGACCTCGGCGGCGTTGGGTCCGCGCCACGCGCTGGCGGCGGCATAGATGCGTACGACGCTCCGCTCCCCCGCCGACTCGGCGAGGAACGTCTCGCCGCTGTGACCGCCCGGGAGCGGCGAGAGCTCGGGGACGACACCGCCGTCGAGGCCGAGGGGGTCCATGCCGGCGATGCTGTCACAGGGCCGGCCTCGCTACAGTCGCCCCATGGCGCTGATGGACCTCGTGACCATGCCGCTGCGGGTCGGTGCGGCGGCGACACAGGTGACCCTCACCCTGGGCGAGCTGGTGGCGCCGGAGGGTCCGGTGCGTCGTGAGGGTGGGTACGCCGAGCGGCTGATGGCCGTGATCGGCGAGGGCGGCCCGCTCGACCGGCTCACCCGGGAGGACGGTGTGCTGGACCGGATGCTGCGCGAGGAGGGCCTGCTCGACCGGTTGCTCGCCGACGACGGCACCCTGGAGCGGCTCACCGCGGAGGGCGGGACCCTCGACCAGCTGGTGGCTCTCGGCGAGACCCTCGAGGCGATCGCTCCCCGGCTCGAGGAGCTCGGAGCAGTGGTCCCGGAGCTGCACCGGTCGGTCGACGCCCTCAGCGACGCCGTCGGGCCTATCGGCGAGCTCGCCGGCCGTCTCCCTGGGGCGCGCCGGAGGACTCTCGCTGCAGCCCCCTCCCCCGAGCCCGAGCCCGAGCCCGACAATGCCCTCTTCTGACAGCGTCGAGCCGACCCGGCGGCCCGTCTCGGAGGCCGAGACTCGCCGCGCGAACCGTCGCGACTGGGATGCCTACGCCGACGAGTACCAGGCCACCCACGGCACCTTCCTCGGTGACGCCGGCTTCATCTGGTCACCCGAGGGCGTCGACGAGGCGGAGGTCCGCGTCCTCGGTGACGTCGACGGTCGTGACGTGCTCGAGATCGGCTGCGGTGCAGCCCAGTGCGCCCGCTGGCTGACCGCCCGGGGCGCCCGCGCCGTCGGTCTCGACGTCTCCCACCGACAGCTCCAGCACGGCCGGCGCATCGACCTCGACAGCGGCTCGTCGGTGCCCACCGTCTGCGCCACCGCGACGGACCTGCCCTTCGCCGACGGGAGCTTCGACATCGCGTTCTCGTCGTTCGGGGCGCTGCAGTTCGTGTACGACGCCGGGGCGGCCGTCGCCGAGGTGGCCCGGGTGCTGCGCCCCGGAGGCCGGTTCGCCTTCTCGGTGACCCACCCGATCCGCTGGAGCATGCCCGACGACCCGACCGCGGAGGGGCTGGTCGTGACGAGCTCGTACTGGGACCGCACGCCCTACGTCGAGCAGGACGCGGAGACCGGCGAGCCCAGGTACGTCGAGCACCACCGGACCGTGGGCGACTGGGTCCGGGTCCTCGCCCGCCACGGCTTCCGGCTCGAGGACCTGGTGGAGCCGGAGTGGCCAGCCGGCCACGACCGGGTCTGGGGCGGCTGGGGCCCTGTGCGGGGTCGGTTGATCCCCGGCACCGCGATCTTCAGCGCGACACTGTCGTAGGAGACGCAGAAGGGGCGCCGGTCAGCCCGGCGCCCCTCCGTGTTGCTGTGATCAGATGAAGCGGCGACGCAGGGCGAAGGCGCCCGCACCGGCAGCCAGGACGGCAGCGCCGCCCAGACCCTGGGCCAGGTTGCGACCGCTCACGCCGTCCTCGCCGCCGATCTCGTAGCTGTACGCCGCGAGACCCATGGCACCCTCGGGTGCGCCGTAGACCATCTTCTCGGTCTGGGCGCGCTCCGCACCGGCCTCGAGCGAGGCGTACATCTGCCCGTAGTTCTGGGCCGTCGCCTCGCCCGCCTCGACGAGCTTGCTGGTGCCCTCGTCGGACAGACGCTGCGCGCCGTCGACGAGCTTCGGTGCACCCTTCGACGCCTGCGTCAGGCCGTCAGCCAGACGTCCCGAACCGGCCGCCGCGTCTCCGAGGCCGGTGGCGAGCTGGTTCGCACCGTCGGCCAGCTGGGTAGAGCCGTCAGCCGCCCGGCCCGTGCCGTCCGCCAGCTGGCCGGCACCGCTCTCCAGAGCGCCGAGCCCGTCCGCCAGCTGACCCGCTCCTGCAGAAAGTTCCACGCCACCTGCCGCGAGCTGGTTGACGCCGCTCACCAGTGCGTTCACGCCTGCGACAAGCTCGTCGCCACCGTCGGCGAGTGCACCGGCGGCACACCGAAGAGTGGACTCGGGGTCGCAACCCTTGGTCGGCTCGCCGAGCCCCGCGAGGATCTCCGCTTCGATGCTCTTCACGAGCTCACTCACTAGGACGGGGACACCGCCCTGAACCGCCATCGCAGCTTCCTTGATGCCGCAGTCATCAGCGGGCGTGGCCGTGGCCTTTGCTTCGGCACACTGCAGCGGGTTGCCGTTCGACAGGCCAGCCCGCAGACGGTCGAGACCCGCCCCTTGAGCCAGCAGCAGCGTGTCAACCTTGCCGGTTATGCCCCTCAAGGCATCGGCGGCAGCATTGATCTGTGATTCCGCGCTCTGCGCTGTCGGACCGAAGAGACCGAAGTACATCTTCGAAAGGATCTGGCATTCGCTGTTCGCCGGCAGCAAATCAGGCGGACGGAACCCCTCAACCGGCCCCGCCGGGCACGCGTTGAAGGTGGAGTACAGGACAGTCAGGCCGGGCTTGAGCTCACTCTCCAAGGTGCCCACGCCATCGCTCAACTGATCGGCGACGAAGTCAACACCGTCGAGTGCGCCGCAGCGCTCTGGCTCGCCGCCGGTCAACCCCAGGTAGCAGTCCAGCGCCGCCGGGGCCGCCGGGAACCGCATTGCGTACTGGATGGCGTTGACCCCACCCAGCAGCGTGCCGGCGGTCGGAGCGTCGGTTCGCTGGCCGACACCGTCGATGATGGCCTGCAGAGCTCCGAGCAGGGCCTTGTAGTCGTTGTTCTTGCTGAGCTCTTCCTGCACACTCTGCGGCAGCGCGTCGACAGCGTCGTACAACTGCGTCAATCCGGCCTCCAGGCCCTTCTGGCCAGCCGCCAGACGCTTCGCTCCGGCGCTGAGGTCACCGACGCCGGCATCGGCCTGGCTCAGGCCTCCGCTCAGTCGGCCAGCACCATCCGCAAGCTTGGAGCCACCAGCCGCGGCCTCGCCCGCACCAGCGGCAAGCTGGCCCGCGCCGTCGTCGAGCTGACCGAGGCCGCTGTTGAGCTCGGCGGCACCGGCAGCGAGTCGGTCCGCACCCGGAGCAGCCTTGCCGGCGAGCCCCGCCTCGAGCTGGCTCGCACCGTCGCGCAGCTGGATGAGGCCGGCGAGCAGGTCACCGGCACCGTCACGGAGCTTGAGCAGGTTGGCGTCGATCTGGCCGGCACCGTCGGTGAGCTCGATGCCTGTGTCGGCACCGCCCTTGTAGCTCTCGCCGGCGGCCTTGAAGCTGGGGCTCTCGAGCGGGTTGACCGGGAGTGCGGTGACCACGGCGCGCGGGATGACACCGTCGGTGATCTCGGCCTCGTAGCCGAACTCCGCGGTGTCGGAGCCGATCGGCGGGAAGAGCGTCATCGTGAAGGACAGCTTCGTGCCACCCTTGCCGTCGCCGGCCATGTTCGCCTGGCCCGAGGTGACGTCGGTGAAGCTCGAGGGGGCGACCAGAGTCAGTGACCCGACCATCGGGATCGGCACCTCGACCGTCTCGGTGATCATGTTGCCGGTGCCATCGTCGTACGTGAGCTCCTGCGGAGCCGCAGTGACGTTCTTGACGCGGTACTTCACCTCGAGGTGGCCGCTCTTACCCACGACGTCACCGGGCTCGACGAGCTCTCCGTCGAGGTAGTACTGAACCTGGATGTCGAGCGGGAGGTCGCCGTCGTACTCGCTGACCGTTCGCAGCCGCTCCTTGCCGTCGACCTCCAGGGTGGCGACCTGCTGCCCGTCCTCGGTGTCGAACCCACCGAAGCCGTCGAGGTTGCGCATCCCCTCGGTCTGCGCAGGGTTGCGGAGCTCGACGGTGCCCTCACCGGTCGCGGAGATCTGCTCGTAGATCCGCTTCGTCTCCACCTTGCCGGTGGGGTCGGTGTAGATCGACACGGTCTCGGTGTTGACGAGGTCGACGTCACCCTCAGCGGCGACGGCCGGCGCAGCCGCCATCATCGCGACAAGGGCGACCGACCCGGAGACGGCCGCTACGCGCAGCGGCACGTGGAAACGGCCCTTCATGAGTTCTTCTCCATCATCATGTCGTCGAGGCGACTTGTCTCGCCGTCGTCCTGCCGGGGGTTGCGGGCACGTCGTGCGCGCGTCTCGGGCTGCTCACCGCTCGGAGCGACCATGGCCGTGGCGAAGAAGCCGACGGCCGTGGTCAGCAGGAGCGCCGTCGCTGCCGCGGTCGACGTCGAGGCGGCCTCCGGGATCGACGCGGCGAACGGGCGCTCGTAGACGCCGCTGAAGACACCGACGCCCAGCAGCGGAGCCCAGAGAGGGACGCGGCCGAGGCTGGCCGCGGAGACGAGGACCGCGAGCGCAACCGTCAGGCCCATCATCACGGCCTGGCCCCCGGTGCTGTCAGGCAGCATCAGAGCTCGGACGAGGTACAGGACCCACGCGATCGCAAATCCGGCCACGAACCCCGTCACACGCATGATCGGGCTGCGGTCGGGCACAAGGGCCACCACCGCCCCGACAGCGATGCCCGCCAAGGCGACAAGCTTGAGGTCGAGGTCGAGTGCGGCACCCAACAGCACGACGAGAACCGCCGTGACTGTCAGCACCACCCCGACCAGCAGTGTTCTGCGCATGCTGGCGCGCTCCCTCCGGAACCCGTCGNNCACTTGAGGCTCACGTGAGTTGCACCTCACGCCGCTCAAGACACGGGTACGGGCCTCCGTGTTGCGTGGCACACACCCAATAAGGTCGAGCGCGTGACCTACCCCGACGGTGCGGAGCGCCGGTGAACCGCCTGACGACCGGTCCCGCCTCCGGCCTGCTCAAGGGGACCGCGCTCATCGCCGTCGCGATGGGTGTGATGAACCTCGGCACCTACGGCTTCACGATCATCGCCGCGCGCATCCTCGGCCCGAGCGAGTACGGCGCCCTGGCCGCTGTCATGGGCCTGCTGCTCGTCGTCAACGTGGTCTCCCTCGGTCTGCAGGCCACCGGGGCCCGCCAGGTCTCCGCCGCACCGGCCGACCAGGGCCGCATCGAGGCCGACATCATGACCGCGAGCTACAAGTCGGCCATCGCGGTCGGTCTGATCTGTCTCGCCGCGGTGCCGGCGGTCACCTACGTCCTGCGCCTGGACAGCTGGCTCACCGCCGGGATGATCGCGATGACCGCCATCCCGCTCACGGTGATGGGCGGCCAGGCGGGGATCCTGCAGGGCGAGCGGCGCTGGCTGCCGCTGGCGGGGATCTACCTGGCCGTGGGCCTGGGGCGGGTCGTCTTCGGCACGCTCGGGCTGCTCCTCCAGACCGACACCGTCGGCGCCATGACAGGGGTCGCGGTCGGCGCAGCGGTGCCGGTGCTGGTCGGCTCCGTGGCCCTGCGCCGCCGTGCTCTCGCCGAGCCCACTGCCGGGGACGCCCCGCTCACCGGTCACAGCCGACGAGTGATCCGCGAGCTGTTCCACAACTCCCACGCGCTGCTGGCGTTCTTCGCGCTNNNNGCAGTCGAGTTCATCGGCGGCGAGGCCTACCGCGACCTCCAGGCGACGATCTGGGCGTTCGCCGGCATCGGCACGATCTGGGCGATGCTGCAGCTGCTCGTCTACAACGTCGTCGCGCGCCAGAACAAGACCGCCGTCGGCGTGGTGTGGGCCGGGATGCTGGCGCTCGTCGCCCTCTCCCCCGCCGTCACGTCGGTCAGCTTCCTGCTCACCGCGGTCGTCGCGGTCGAGGGCGTCGTACTCCTTGTGCTGCTGTTCCTCGGACTGCGCCGCACCGGCGTGCCCACCGGCTTCACCCCGGCGTGACAGCGCGCAGGCCGAGAAAGGAGACCGAAGCCATGCCTCATGGTGGACCCGCAGGCGATGGCCTTGTCCCCCGTACAGCGGAAGATCGCATGCGCGGGCAGCGCACCGCCCCCTAGCTTCCGGTGGCCGGACCGGATGAGGGGGAAGTCATGCAGGTGGTGCGCAAGATCGGTGTGGGAGTCGCTGCGGCGATCGTCGCCGGGATCGTGATGGGGGCGTTGGCCCGGCTCATGATGCGGCTGGCGACGCTCGCCGCCGGTCACGACGGGAGTTCGCCGCGCTCCCATTCCTGCCGTGGCGGCCGATCCGCTGGGTGCCTGACTACGACGCCGGGCTCCTCGCCCTCACGGGCACGGTCGGGGTCTCACTTCTTCGTGGCGACACACACGCCGGCGTCGTCAGAAATCGATCCTCATCACCGCGCGGCGCGGCGTCGGGCGGCTGACCTCGGTGAGGCCCGCTGCGACGAAGACCCCGACGGTGCCGACGTGCAGCTCCTCGGAGATCACATCGGTCCTCACCATCGGGTACGCCTCCAGGGCCCGCGCGCCGCGGTCCCGTGCGAAGGCGACCGCCGCCTGCGCAAGGGCCCCGCTGACGCCCCGTCGCCGGAAGCCGGCTCGGGTCAGCAGGCAGGTGACGGCCCAGACCGTCTCGTCGGTCTTGTCCTCGTCCCGGCCCTCCCACGGGACGCGGAAGACACGCACCAGGCCGTCGTACGCCGACCGCGGCTCGACGGCACACCAGCCGACCGGCTCTTCGTCGAGGAATGCGACCAGACCGCTCGTCGTGGACGAACCCGGCTGACCGCAGTCGGTCTGCTCATGCAGGCGCCAGGCACGCTCCTCGACCGGGACCGAGCCGAAGGACTCCCTGCGCTGCAGCTTGTAGCGCTGGCACCGGCAGCGTGACGCCGGGCCCCGTCGGCCGAAGACCTGCTCCAGATCCTCGCAGGTGGCCTCGTTCGCGGGCACGACGGTGACGGGAGGGTGGGAGTCGGTGACCGTCATGCACCCGATCTTGGCCCTTCCGGTCCGTGCGGTCGAGGGACCACTCCCCCGCGTCCGCACTCAGTCCCGTGCGAGGCGGATCCCGATCGTCACCCCGGCGGCCAGGACCCCGATGAGGCCGCAGGCGACCAGCCCGTAGAAGGCGGCGAAGAGGAGCTCGGGGTCGTTGCTGTTCGCCTCCATCCCACGAACGAAGCCGGCGATCAGGAAGGCGAGGATGCCCAGGAGGGCCGGGTTGACTGCGCGCACGGCGAGAAGGCTCCCACCGCGCGCCCCCGTTCCGCTGCAGGCGCACCGAGCGCAGGGTGAGGGTTTCGGCGCGGGACGGAACCGTGCCGCAAGATGCCGCGTCCGACGGCTTCCCGCCCTCGTTCGAGCCGACCTGCTGACCCAGAGAGGGGCCGGGTCGACCTGTCGGTCGACCCGGCCCCTCCCAAGCGAGACGCTTCGGTCAGCGGCTGAAGGCCTGGAACTCAGCAGCCCTCACCGTCGAGGCCACCGACGGAGCACCCGTCGGGCAGTCCGTGGCGTTGTTCGGGTCGTTGTCGACCTCACCCTGGAAGGAGGGCCCACCCGTGCACTGGTTGGTGACCACCTCGAACCGCAGGTGGGTCGCCGCGGTCTCGGGGACCTCGAAGCTCGCCGCGTTCAGGTCCGGCGCCGTCGGCCGAATCCCGTCGCCGGGGAAGGCGTCCGCCGGGCTGAGGAACACCTGCCGGAACGAACCCGGCTCGCTGCAGTCGTCGCCTGCCTCCGCGTTGCAGGCCAGCACCCGGAACTGCCGCAGCGCGCTGAACCGGCTGCCCGACTTGTAGAACGCGCTCACGTTGACCCTCCGCACGTCCCGAGCGCCCTGACCGGCCAGGTCGACCGTCGCGCCGAGGCCGTCGACGTCCTCCGCGGTCGCCTGCCACGAGGACGACTCGGTGCCGTCGATGAGCGCGTCGGGGTCGGTACCGTCACCGGTCACGGTGGCGCCGTTGGCGACGGCTGCGAGGTTGGTCGCGCCGGGAACCGTGACGGTACGTCGCACGCCCGGCTTCACCTCGAAGCTGAACCGCTGGTGCCCCACGCCCGGGCCGACCGCCAGCGCGTCGTACCGCCCGGCCAGCATCTCCACGGCCTCACCGAGGCCCGTCGCGGGATCGGTGTCGGCGACCGGCAGGGTCGCCTTCTCGAACTCTCCGATGAAGATCTTCACCGGGGCAGGTGTCCCGGCGACCCGGAACGACACCGTGCCGTTCCCGCCGGCGGGCGACGTGAACGACGGGACCGGGTCCATGTCGTCCGCGCCGTTCGAGGTGGCGTCGGCGCCAAGTCCCCGGCTGGCGAAGGCGTCCCAG
>DGBP01000049.1 GCA_002384855.1 Nocardioidaceae bacterium UBA4001
CGAGGTCGACCTCGGCGTAACGCACCAGCGAGAAGATGACGACCGCGATGAACCACATGGCGCTGTCGAAGGCAGCGAGGATGAGGAGTCGCTTCGGCCGCAACTTGTCGACCAATGCGTCAGACACCGTGAATCCCCCGAGGACATTTCCGACAACACACGTCCAGTGCGCCATCTTAAATGGCTTTCCCACATTCCGCACCCTGGGCTGGTCGGGTGCGCTCTGACGGTCCGGCTGGGTCGCGCGGCGGACGCCGTACCCCGCCAGCGCGCCCATCGTGTTGGCCACCACGTCGGGCAGCTGCGGCGAGCGGCCGGGAAGGAAGAGAGCCTGCACGGTCTCGATGGCGAGGGTCGCGGCCAGGCCGGCCTGGAGCCACTGGGACAGTCCCCACTGTGGCTTGAACGTGGCCCCGAGGAACGACAGCGGCACGAAGAGGAGCACGTTCGTGACGAACTCGACGGCCGACGGTGAGACCAGCCCGCCGACGCCGACTCGGTCGAGGAGGGCCC
The DNA here is from genome assembly GCA_002384855.1 of Nocardioidaceae bacterium UBA4001. Lineage (GTDB taxonomy): Bacteria > Actinomycetota > Actinomycetes > Propionibacteriales > Nocardioidaceae > Nocardioides_C. The sequence goes on from DGBP01000049.1 coordinate 514, forward strand.
AGATGTTGAGGACCGAGGCCGATGCCGTGTCGGCGGTGGGCCAGAAGACGATCCAGGCGACGACGAGCAGGTAGGCGACCAGGAGAGGGCCGGCGACGCGGCGGGAGACCACCGCACGCTCCAGGACCCCGGGCGCTCGCGCGGCGGAGGTGCCGAACGGCGGACTGCTCATCTTGTCGAGACTACGTGGACCTGAGGACCGACGCGACGGGCCCGCTCTGGCCGCGCGCATAGCCCAGCAGCAGAAAGTCGTCCCCGAAATCGGTGAAGTCTGCTGCGCCCGGGACCCTCGCCGCAGACGCAGGCAGACGATGGGGCCTGATGGGTGCACAAAAGTGATGGTTCGTCGCTCAGGGGAGGGCGCGACTCGATGGGGCATACAGGGCTGCCACGCCGCGGCGACACCTGGCGCTACGCCGGCGTGGGAGCCCTGCTCACCGTCGTCGTGATCCTGGCGGCGTCGTGGCCGGCGGACCCCGTGGCGGGCGCCTACGGCGGCGCGAACCAGTCGTCCCACGAGGCGAGCGTGGCAGAGGCCTACGAGCTCTCCGGCGTGGTCGCGTCGCCGAGGTACAAGGACTGGTACTGGGTGCACTCCGACAACTGGGAGCCCACCGACGTGTTCGCGGCGTGCACCGGCCTGACCGATCCGGCGCTCGCCGAGTGCCAGCAGGTGCAGCGGGCCCGCATCTGGGCGCTGAGGATCGACCCGGGCACCCTCGAGGTCCGCGAGGCCCGACCGTTCTCGGTCGCGGACCCCGCCTGGGCCCTGGACCCGTTCCTCGCGCAGAACAACGACTGGGAGGACATCTCCCTCGGTCCGCCGCGCAGCGACCGCACCGGCGCCGCCCGGGTCACCCTCGTCCTCGCGGCGACCGGCAGCGCCGCGAACAACCGGGTGCGCGACGCCGGCGGGCGAGACCTCACCTGTGAGACACGACGGCTGATCGAGCTGAGCGAACCCGACCTCGACGACCCGGCTGCGACCACCTGGTCACCGTGGAAGATCTACGACCTGCGCGACGTCCGAGGCACCGGCGGCCTCGGGATCTGTGACATCGAGTCCCTTGTCGTGGCCGACGGAGCCGACGGAGAGCCCACCGCCTTCCTGGTGAGCAGGATGCAGCGCAAGCTCTTCGCCCGCAGCCTCGTCGAGACCACCGGGCGGGCCCCCTGGACCCCGCCCGCCGCGGTCGACTCCGACGAGGAGCACCGACCGGCGATCAGCCACCTGGGCGGCGTGCGCGACGCCCTGGGGCTGAAGATCACGGCAGCCGACATCAACGGCTCTCACGTGTCGATGCTGGTCGCCCACAGCGGGAAGCACCCGTGCGAGATCCTGACCTGGCCGGTCCCCGACGGCGACCTGGGCGCGACCCTGACCGAGAAGAGCCCGACCAGGCACGTCGTCACCTGCGACTCGGGGGCCGAGGGACTCGCCTACATGCGGTCCCCCGACGACCCGTCGGAGACCACGGACGACCTCCTGGCCGTCGCCGACGCCAACGAGAACGCGCGGTCCGGCTTCGGCTACTGGCACCTGCCGTACGGCTGACCGGGGGGGTCTCGACCGGGGTCTCGACAGGCTCGACCAGCGGGAGGTCGACCGGGGTCTCGACAGGCTCGACCAGCGGGGGGCTCGACCGGGGTCTCGACCGGGGTCTCGACAGGCTCGACCAGCGGGAGGGGCTCGACCAGCGGGGGGCTCGACCAGCGGGGGGCTCGACAAGCGGGGGGCCGACCAGCGGGAGGGGCTACTCGGCCGGGGCGCGCCGCGGGGACGGCACGAGCGGCACGCCGAGGGCGGACCCGGCCGGTGGGCCGGCGTAGCCGTTCGCCTCCGCCGCAGCCCGGGCCGCCATCAGATGACTGGCCAGGGGGTCGTCACGCCGGATGTCGATGATCTGGCCGGTCTCCCCCGACACGAGCGCGTCGAGGCAGTGGCGCGCGACCTCGACCGAGTCCAGCAGCGAGCCCGGTGGCTCCTCCCCGAACGCCCGGGTGCGCATCGGCGTGCCGGTGCGCTCGGGGTTGATGCAGTTGACGCGGACGCCGTACGACGCCCACTCGTCCGCCAACGCCTGGGTCAGGTTCACCACCGCCGCCTTCGCGGACGAGTAGAGGCTGTAGCCGCTCCGCCCCCGGGTGTAGGAGCTGGAGGTGAACAGCAGCAGGCTGCCCTTCGTCCGGGCCAGGTGGGGGAAGAACTCCTGGGCGATGAAGATCGGCGCCACGTAGTTGATCTCCGTCGCCTCGTACACCGCCTCCTCCGAGGTGTCGCGCAGGGGACCCCGCGGGAGCACCCCGGCGGTGTTGACCACCATGTCGATGTGGTCGGTGCTCGCCAGCACCTTCTCCACCGCCGCCGCGATGTCGCCGCGCCGCTCCACGTGGGTCCCGGTCGCGGACCGGCTGAACGCGAAGACGTCCGCCCCGTGCCCCCGGGCCAGCTCGGCGACGTCCCTGCCGATGCCGTAGCTGCCGCCGAACACGACGACGGTCCGGCCCTCGAGGGCGTTCGTCCAGTCCGCCGTGCCGAGGTGGACCGGCGCGGAGCGGTTGGTCAGCTGGAACAGCTTGTCAGCGATGTAGACGTCGATCGGCTCGGTGACCTTCATGTTGCGGTCCTCGCCGTCCACGACCCAGATCGGCACCTGCGGCAGGTACCTGAGCACGACCGTGCAGTCGTCGGTGGCCACGAAGTCCGGGTCCAGCGCGGCGGCGGCGTAGGCCCGCCTGAGCACGGAGGCCCGGAACGCCTGCGGGGTCTGCCCGCGCCGCAGGCTCGCCCGGGGCGGGATGCTCCGGATGGTCCGCTGCTCGGTGACCTCGATGATCGTGTCGGCTGACGGGATCGCGACGTCCACGGCGTCGTACCGGTCCAGCGCCTCGTAGCAGTCACTGATGACCCGCGCGTTGACGAGGGGGCGCACCGCGTCGTGGAGCAGCACCTTGCCGTCGCGGTCGCCGAGTGCGTCCAGGGCGCGCAGCGTCGTGCCGTTGCGGGTGTCGGCACCCTCGAGGACCTGGGTGACCTTGTCGTAGCCCCCCGACCGCACGATNNTTCGGGATGCCCAGGCCCACGCGGGCGCCGACACCGCCGGCGAGGATCACCGCGACGTTGCCCCGCCCGGCTGGTGGCTGATCGGTGTACGACATAGAGCTCCCCCCACGCGCAGCGTCCGCCCCCCGCGGGTGCGCCACGACCATGGCCGTCCGGCTGACCGGCTTGCAGGTGAACAGCATGCAGCGCTTCGGAGCATCGGCGCAGACTTCCGTCCGCGGCTCCGTCGACGCGGCCGTGGCTTTTCCCCAAGGTGGGGTAAGTCCGCGTCCCACGAGCTCGTAACGGCACCGATCCCTGCCGGGACGGTGTCCGGCGGACCTAGCATCGCAGTCTCTTCGGGGCTCGGTCCTGCGGCTTGCAGGGCCTGTCCCCGGGCCAGCGGGGAGGGGGGATCCACCCACGTGGGAAGCCATGCCGAGTTGCGGGTGCTGCACGTCAGCGAGGTGCACTGGGGCGGGGTCGTCACGCTCCTGGACCACTTCCGCGCCGAGCAGCACCGGACCGGGCACGAGGTCGCCCTGCTCGCACCCGCCGGGCCGCCGCAGTGGCAGGGCAGCGGGTTCCGCCGCTGGGCGGTCGACCGGCGCAGGCCCGCGACCGTCCCCACTGCGCTCCGCGAGCTGCGCCGGGCCGTCGAGGAGACCGCCCCGGACGTGGTCCATCTGCACTCCTTCGTGGCCGGGCAGCTCGGACGGCTCCCCGGCGTCGTCACGGCCCGCCGGCGAGTGCCCGTGGTCTACCAGCCGCACGCCTGGTCCACCGACCTCTTCCCCGGTGCCGTCGGCCGGCAGCTGGTGACCCGGGCCGAGCGCTCCGCAGCGGCCAGGACCGACCTGCTGGTGGCCAACTGCGAGGACGAGATCGAGCACGGCCGCCGACTCGGCATCGACGTGCCCGGCCGGGCCCTCGGCGTGGCCGTCGACCTCGAGCGCTTCTGCCCGCAGGAGTCGAGGTCCGACGCCCCGCTCCCCGAGATCCAGGCGCTGGCAGGACGTCCGGTGGTGCTCGCCCTCGGCCGGGTCGGGGCCTACCAGAAGGGACACGACCTCCTGGTCGCGGCGTGGGAGCAGGACCCGCCCGAGGACGCCGTACTGGTGCTCGTCGGTCCCGGCGACCCGGCCCCGCTCGCCGCCCTGGCCCCCACCCAGTGGGACCGCTCCATCCGGGCCTTCGGCGACACCGCGGACGTATGCGCGTGGCTCGCCCGCGCCGACGTGCTGGTCCTCCCGTCGCGCTACGAGACCGTCGGGCTGGTGGTGGCCGAGGCGATGGCCATGGGCGTGCCCGTCGTGGCCACCGCGGTCGACGGCGTGCGCGCCACCGTGACCGGCGGACCGCTGCCGCCGGCGGGGGCCGTCGTCGAGCCCGGCGACATGACCGGCCTCCTCGAGGCGACGGCCGCACGGCTGCACGACCCCGGCCTGCGGCGGACCGAGAGCGAGGCCGCCCGGGCCCGCGCCGAGATCCTCTTCCGGCCCGAGTCCGTCGCCGCGCGGCTGGAGGCCGCCTACCGCGAGGCCATCGAGATGAGTGCGGCAAGGAGCCGAGCATGACGACCGTCCCGACCTTCCTCGTCGCCGGTGGCGCCCGCTGCGGCACCACCGGCCTCGTCGAGGGCCTCCGGCTCCACCCGCGGGTCTTCGTCACCCAGCCCAAGGAGCCGCACTACTTCGCGCTCCACCGCAGCGGCGCCCACTTCACCGCACCGGGCGACGAGCACACGATCAACCGGGTCGCCGTCACCGACCGGGACGCCTACCTCGCGCTCTACCCCGACCGTCACGACTACCTCGCGCTCGGCGAGGGGTCGGTGTCGACGCTGTACTACGCGGAGGACGCGCTCCCCGAGGTGCTGCGCGTCAACCCCGCCATGAAGCTGGTGGTGCTGCTGCGCGACCCCGTGGAGCGGGCCTACTCCGCGCACCAGTACATGCGCGCCCGCGGCCTCGAGCCCGTCGAGGACTTCCTGGACGCGGTGGCCCTGGAGGACGAGCGGCGCGAGGCCGGCTGGCACCACATCTGGCACTACACGGCGATGAGCCGCTACGCGGGCTCGCTGGCGACCCTTCAGGCGGCCCTGCCCGCGGAGCAGCTCGGGGTGTGGTTCTACGACGACCTGAACACCGACTACGAGGGCACCCTCGACAGCGTGCTCGCCTTCCTCGGCGTGCCGCTCGACTCCCAGCGGTCGATCACGGCCCCGCGGGTCAACATCTCCGGTCGGCCCCGGTTCCGGACCGTGAACGCCGCGCTGCAGTGGGCGACCGCCAACGCCGCGGTCCGTACGACGGTCAAGCGCACCACCACCTACCACTTCCGGGAGCGGGTGCGCCGGGCCGTCATCCGCGGCAGCGACCTCCCGCCCGGGGTGCGCGAGGAGCTGGCCCCGCTGTTCGCCGAGGACCTGCAGCGGCTGCAGGCCCAGCTGCCCGGCAGCGACCTGCCCGCCTGGCTCACGGCGGTCCCGCGATGACCCTCACTGCTCCGGCGCCGGAGGTCGAACGCCTCCTGGCCTCCGTCTTCGACGGGCTGGACCGGGCGGGCGTCCGCTGGGTGCTCCTGCGCGGCCGGTCCACCCTCGGGGTGCCCGGCGGCGACGTCGACCTGCTCGTGGACGGGCGCCACCTCGACTCCTTCGAGGACGTGGTGCTCGAGCGGGGCGCGTTCGTGCTCCCCTCCTTCCGCCTCGACCGGCGGCGGCGGCCGTCGTGGCACCGCTTCTACGTGCTGACCGACCCCGCCTCGGGGGTGTCGGTGAAGCTCGACGTGGTCACCCGGCTCGTCTACGGCAGGGGGCGGCAGGTCCCGTCGGGCCTGGAGACCGGGTGCCTCGAGCGGCGGGTCGACGACGGCGGGGTGCAGGTGCTCGACCCCACCGACGCCTTCTGGACGGTCCTCCTGCACTGCCTGCTCGACAAGGGAAAGGTCAACGAGCCCCGCGCCGCCGACCTGGCCGCGGTCGTGGACCGGGTGCGTCGCCCCAGTGAGGGCGAGGAGTTCTTCCAGTCCCTGTGCCCGGAGAGCGACACCGCCGAGCAGGCCCTGACCCTCGTGCGCAGGGGGGACCGGGCCGCGCTCGGCGAGCTGGGCGCACGGATGCTCGGGACCGGGACAGGGACAGGGACAGGGTCCGCGCCGGCGGGGAGCGGTGGCTCGGGAGCGGCGTCCTCGTCCGCCGTGCGCCGGCTCGCCGAGGCCACCTATCCGGTGCTGTGGCGCCGGGTCGGGCTCGGCGTGGTGCCCCGCGTCCTCGACCTGGTCGAGGACGGCTCCGTCGAGGGCACGGTCCTGTCCCTGCGCCGGCGGCCGGCGCTGTGCGACGTACTCCTGCTGACGCCGGCGGAGCAGCGGGACCGGCTGGCCGCGCTGCTGCGCGCCGACCGCTACGTCCCCGCCGGCGGCCGGTGGCACCGGCTCACCGGCCACGGGCTGGAGAGGGTCCGGCTGGTGGACCACAACGACGTGGCCGGCGGCGACTCGGTCCGCACCTCGTCCCTCCCCGTCGCAGGGCGCACGACCTGTCGCCGGGCCGTACCGGTGGGTGGGTGACCGCGACATGTCCAGGCGCGGATCGGGCGACTCCCCCGGCGGCGGCTACCGCGGGCGGCCCACGCCGGTCTCCCTCGTCCGGTCCCTCGTCTACTTCGTCCCGTCCTACGCGGTGGCGGTCGCCGGCTACCTCGCCGTCAACGTCGTCGCCGCCCGGGTGCTCGGACCCTCGGGCTTCGGCTACCTGGTCGTGCTGATGACCGTGACCGGGCTGGTCGCGCAGCTCGGCCTGATGGGTGTCCACCGGGCAGGGCTGCGCGAGACCGCGCGCGCGGACGACCCGGAGACCCTCGTCGGCCTCCGCCGCGGCGTCCGCGCCGTGCTGCTCGTGTCCCTGCCGCTCGTGTCGGTGCTGATGGCCGCGGTCGTGCGGCTGGTCCACCCCGGCGGGGAGGCGGCGACGGCCACGGCGGTCCTGACTGGAGTGCTCGTCTACGCGACCGGCTACCAGCTGATGGCCGCGAACTTCCTGCGCGGCCTCGGCCACCTCAAGATGGCCAGCCTGCTGAGCGGTCGCTCGGGCGGCTCGCTGATCGCGGTGGTCCAGGCCGCGGGCGTGGCGCTGGTGGCGTGGCTGGCCCCCGAGTCCGGGCTGCCCGGGGTCCTGCTCGGTGTCGTCGCGGGGTACGTCGGACCGCTGCTGCTCGCCGGCTGGGTGCTGACCCGGAGCTGGCCCTCCGCCCCGCGCCCGCACCACACGCTGCGCGAGCTGCGGACCGTCGCCAGGCGGGACTGGCGGTTCACGGTCAGCCAGAGCGGGGGCTACCTCAACTCGACGGTGGAGCTGTGGCTCGGCGCGGCCATCCTGACCGCCGGTGCCACGTCGCTGTTCGCGGCCGCCCAACGGCTCGCCCGCCTGCTGGTGATCCCGGCGTCCTCGCTGGCGATCGTCTTCAGCCCCGCGATCGCCCGGCTCTCCGCCGCCGGCCAGCGCGGCAGGCTCCAGCAGCTGATCCGGACCGCGGCCACCGTGACCACGGCCGTCAGCGCTCTGCTGTGGCTGCCGATGGTGATCGCTCCCGAGACGGTCATCCGGCTCGTCTTCGGGCCCGGGTTCGAGGCCGCCGCGCCCGCCCTGGCGCTGATCGCCACCGGCTACCTCCTCAACGCGGTCAGCGGCATGTCGGGCAAGACGCTGTCCATGACGCACCACGAGGGCGACCAGGCGGTCATCACCTGGACCGTCGTGGTCGTGCGGATCGCGTCGGGAGCCGTCTGCGCCTACCTATGGGGGATCACCGGGCTCGCCGTCTCCGCGATGGTGATCTCGGGGCTCTACTACCTGGCGAACTGGGCCGCCGTCCGACGGCGGCTGTCCATCTCCACGCACGCGACGCTGCGTCCCGACCTGAGGCTTCTGACCAGAACAGCAGGGTGACGACATGGAACACGACAACACCGTCCACGGCACGAGCGGGGACCGGATGACCGCGCTGCGACGAGAGACCGCCGCGGCGATCGACGCGGTCGCCACCCGGCCGGTCCTGGTGGAGGGCTCGCCCCCTCCCGACGGTCGCGACCTGGACCTGATCGCCGAGCCCGACGACGTCGCGGCGATCAGCGGCCGGCTCCACGACGCCGGGTTCGTGCGCTGGGGACACTCCTGGGCGAGGTTCGGCGAGCCGGGCGCCTACGGGGTCGAGCTCTCCTCGACCGAGCGCTGGCGCACCTCCGAGGCCGACGCCTCCGCCCTCTTCATGGGCGCCGAGCCCGTGCCGGGCTACCGCAACCTCGTGACGCCGAGCCCCGCGACCGTGCTCCTGCTCGCCGCCCGCGGGAACGTCACCCGGCGCGGTGCGCTGACCGCGAAGGCACGCCGACGGGTCGACGGTGCCCTGGCCCGCCAGCCCGACGCCTGGGAGATGGCCGGCAAGCTGGCGGGGCCGCTGGGCCTGGCCGGGGCCCTCGACCTCCTGCACCGCGCCCACGACGCCGACTCCCCGCTGCGACCGGCGGCTCGGGTGGCCGGCCTGGCGGGCGTCGTACTCCGAGACGGCCCCGTCGGCGCGAAGGCCCGCGTCCTGTTGGGGGCGCGCCCGCGGCGTCTCCGCCCCGCGGTGGTGTCGTTCTCGGGGCTCGACGGCTCGGGCAAGAGCACCCAGGTGACCCGCCTGAAGTCCGACCTCGGCGTCCTCGGGGTGGCCTCGACGGCGCACTGGGCGGGCTTCAAGGGAGGCTCGCAGCTGCGGCGCCGGTTCCCCGCCCTCGACCGCCCGGGCCCCGAGCTGGCGGGGGAGCGGGACCGGCTGGTGCCGTCGGCGGTCCGTGGCAGCCGGGTCGGCACCGCCGCGTGGGTGTACGCCATCGTGCTCGTGAACTCGGCCGCCCTGTGGCGGTTCGTGCTGGTGCGGCCCCGGGGCACGAAGCTGCTGGTCTTCGACCGGTTCACCCCCGACACCATGGTCAAGCTCGACCTGCACTTCACCCGCACGCGCGGCCTCGACATCCGGTGGCAGAAGCGGCTGTTCGAGGCGCTGAGCCCCACGCCGGACGTCGGGTTCCTCGTCGACGTGTCCAGCGACGTCGCCTACGGGCGCCGGCAGGAGCAGACCCCGGAGGAGCTCGCGAACATGGCCGAGCTCTACCAGGAGCAGGTACCCCGCTACGGCCTGCACCGGCTCGACGGGACCCGGCCGGCCGACGAGCTCGCCCAGGAGATCGCCTCGACGATCTGGCGGAGCCTCCCGTGAGCGGTGGGCAGTGGGTCCGGCCCTCACCGGTCGACGCCGGGACACCCGGCTCGGACACCGGGACGGCCCGGCTGGTCGACGCGCTCGCCGACGCCCTGGGCCGGCCGGGACCCTCCGGGCTGGCCGTCGAACGGCAACGCCTCGCCGGACGCTCGAACATCTGCGTCGTCAGCGACCCGGCCTCGCCGCAGGACGGCCCGCGCTGGGTGGTCAAGCAGCCCCACACCGGCTGGTCCCAGGACGACGTGTCCAACCCGCTCAGCGCCCGGGACGAGTTCGAGGCGCTGCGCCGGCTGCACGACCACTTCGCCGCCCTCGGGCTCCCGTTCCGCGTCCCCGAGCCCGTGGCCTACCTGCCCGACGTCGACGCGGTGGCGATGGAGTACGTCGACGGCGTGCCGGTGAAGAACCTGCTGGGCTACGGGAGCCTGCTGAGGCCGACCCCGCTCCTCGACGGCCTCGCCGCGTCCGGCAGCTTCCTGCGGCACCAGCACGCCCTGGAGACCCACCCGGACGTGGAGGTCGACCTGAAGGAGGAGGCCGAGGCGGTCCTCACGGTCGCCGAGGACAAGCTCCACCCGCTCGGCCTGGATCTCCCCGAGCAGGTCCGGCGGACGCTGCTGGAGACCCCACGGGTCCGGGTCCGCTCACCGCAGGTGCGCCTGCACGGCGACTTCGGCCCGGCCAACATCCTCCTCGCCCGCGACGGGTCCACCGTGGGCCTCGACGCCTCGCTCGAGGCGGTGGGCGCGCCGGAGGACGACCTCGTCCGCTACGTCGCTCTGGTCTCGGGGATCATCCGGCTGGCACCCGAGCTGGTGGCGCCGCCCGTCGCCGGCGTGCGACGGCGGATGGAGCGGCGGCTCCTGGAGGCCTACTACCAGGCGCCCACCTGGCCGCCGCTGTTCGAGGTGAGGTACCTCCACCAGCTGTGCCGGCGCTGGTGCCGTCTGCGGGAGCTGGCCGAGCAGAACGAGACCCCGGCGCGGCTCGCGGTCAAGCTGCCCGTCATCGGCGCCCAGGTGCGCCTGCTGATGCGCGACAGCGCCCGCCGCCTGACGCGCGCCCTGGAGGCGTGAGCCATGGCACCGCCGGACCTGGCCGCGCTGGTCGCCCGAGGCAAGCTCCTGCTGCTGCGCGGGGCGCTGTCGACGCTGCCGGCGCGGGAGCACGCCGTGGTCGCGGGCTTCCCCGACGACGAGGGCAACAGCGTGGAGACCGTCCGCGCCCTGGCCCGGCGGATCCCGGTGGCCTGGCTGGTCAACGACCCGCCGGAGTCCCTGGAGTGGCTGCTGTCGGGAGCGGAGGGACGCGACCGGATCCGGGTGGTGCCCAAGGACTCCCGCGCCGGCTACCTCGCCTACGTCACCGCCCGCTACGTGTTCTTCACCCACGGCCTCTACGGCTCACCACCGGCGCCGCGCAGCCGCACCTTCGTCAACCTCTGGCACGGCGACGGGCCGAAGATGAGCAAGCGGTTCGCCGACATCCGGTCCACCTACGTCGTGGCCGGGACCCGCCTGTGGGGAGAGACGCGGCCGCTCTACTTCGGCGTCGACGACGGCGGCGTCCTGGTCACCGGCAACCCGCGAATCGACCAGTTCACCCGACCGGTCCGCGGCGACCAGATGCGCGCGCTCGGCCTGGACCCGGCGCAGCCGTTCGTCCTGTGGATGCCGACCTACCGGCGGACCGAGTACCGCGGACGGCGCCTCGCCCGGGTGCGCAACTGGGCCGACGCCGCGGACCTCTCGGAGTCCGAGCGCGTGCGCCGGCTGACCGCCGAGGTCGCGCAGGCGGGCAGGCGTCTCGGGGTGACGGTCGCGGTCAAGCCCCACCCGCTGGACGCCGACGGCTACGGCGGCACCGGCCTCCCGGTGATCGACAACGCCGACCTCCAGCGTGCCCAGGTCACCCACTACCAGCTGATGGGCCGCAGCAGCGGGCTGATCACCGACTACAGCAGCGTGTGGACCGACTACCTCGCCCTGGACCGGCCGATCGGCTTCTACTGCCCCGACCTCGAGGAGTACGAGGCCGAGCGCGGCCTCAACGTCGAGGGCTACCGCGACCTGATCCCCGGCCCGCTCCTGGACTCCCCCGCCGACTTCGAGGCGTTCCTGGGCGACTGCCTCGACGAGTCGGCGCAGTCGCGCGCACGCCGTGCCCGGTCCACGACGCGGGTCGGTGCGGAGACGAGGTTCGGTGCCGGCGACCGGCTGCTCGACGCGGTCGGCGTGCCCCGGCGGACCGACCGCCGGCGCCCCGAGGTGGAAGCGGTGGCCCGGTGAGGATCCTGCAGCTGCACAACCACCACGCCTCCCTCGGCGGGGCGATGGAGGTGCTCGCGCACGAGGGCGAGCTCCTCGGCCGGGCCGGGCACGAGGTCGACCAGCTCACCCTGGAGCCGACCGAGCAGCTCGGCCTGTCGGCGCTGCGCGCCGGCGCGAAGTCGGTGTGGAACCTCGAGGCCCAGCGCGCCGTCTCCGAGCGGATCCGGGACTTCAAGCCCGACGTGGTGCACGTGCACACCCCCTTCCCGCTGATGTCTCCGTCGGTGTTCCGCGCCGCGCACGCAGCCGGCGTCCCCGCGGTGACCACGCTGCACAGCTACCGATGGTCGTGCGTGGTCGGCACCTGTGTGCGCGACGGCCGGATCTGCGAGGACTGCGTGGGCTCGAAGCTGAAGCTGGCGGGCGTCCGGCACGCCTGCTACCACGACAGCCGGATGGCCTCCGGTGCCCTGACGGTGGGGCTCGGCCTGCACCGGGCGATCGGTACGACGACCCGGGCGGTGACCCGCTACCTGACGCTGACCGACTTCGCCCGCCGGCTGATGATCCGCGACGGCTACCCGGCCGACCGGATCGAGGTGAAGCCCAACTCGGTGCCCGACCCCGGCGTCGACGGACGCAGCACCCGCAGCGACCGGGAGGTGCTCTTCGCCGGCCGGCTGATCGAGATCAAGGGGGTCCGGACGCTCCTCGACGCGTGGTCACGGATGCCCGCCGGGCTCCGCCTGGTGATCGCCGGCGACGGCGAGCTGCGGCCGCTGGTGGAGGAGAGGGCGGCCCGCGACCCGTCGATCAGCTACCTGGGCTGGCTCGACGAGGACGAGGTGACGGCACGGATGCGAGACGCCGAGGTCGTCGTGGTGCCGTCCCAGTGGTACGAGGGCCTGCCGCTCGTGATCCTGCGCAGCCTCGCGGTCGGCACCCCCCTGCTGGTCTCGGACCTCGAGAACTTCTCTGAGGACGTGGTCGGCGACGGGGTCGGCTGGAGCTTCCGCACCGGCGACGCGGCCGCGCTCACCGAGCAGCTCAGCGCGGTCGCGGCCGACCCCGGACGCGCCGACTCTCTCCGAGACCGCGCCCGGCAGAGCTACCTGACCCGCTACTCCCCCGACGTCGACCTGGTCCGCCTCGAGCGCGTCTACCGCGAGGTCGCGGGAGCCTGATTCCCGTGGACCGGTCCCGTCGACTGCTCAGCCGCAGGGCGGTGCTGCGCGCCGGTGGGCTGGCCGGGCTGACGGCGCTCGCTCCGCGGCCGGCGTCGGGCGCCGGCGCGGCTCCCCTCCCGGTCGCGGCCGCGGCGGCCGACGACCTGGTCGACGCCTTCGGGGTCGTCATCCACCTGCACTTCGGCGACACCGTGTACGCCGACCACGACGCCGTCGCCGCCTGGCTGGCCGCGCTCGGGGTCCGGCACGTGCGCAGCAGGCTGAGCACCCGACCCGAGGTCCTCGACGGGTTCGAGGACCTCGCCGAGCGCGGCATCAAGGTCCAGGCGGTCTGCGGCGCCCTGGGGGACCCGGAGTCGATGGAGTCGCTGATGGCCGTGGTTGCCGCGAGGTTCCCGGACCCGACGACCGTCTTCTCCGCCTTCGAGGGGATCAACGAGCCCAACAACGACGGGGTGCCCTGGGTGGAGGAGACCCGCGCCAAGACCGCCGACCTTCGGCGGGCGCGTGACGCGCACGGTCTGTCCGACATCCCCGTCGTGGCACCCTCCCTCGCGCGGGTGGGCTCAGAAGGCGTCGAGGGCGCGAACACCCGGGAGCAGGCCGAGCGCCTGGGAGACCTGTCCGCGTGGGTCGACCACGGGAACATGCACGTCTACCCCCGGGGGCTCCAGCCGAGCACGGACATCGGGCGGTTCACCGCTGTCGCCCGTGACGTCGCCCCCGACCGCCCCGTGGTCTGCACCGAGGGGGGCTACTTCACCGCCACGGAGTACGAGGGCGGCGCCTTCCCCGTCCCGCCCCTCGTGGCCGCGGCGTACGCGCCCCAGATGCTTCTCGAGCACTGGCTCGCAGGCACCCGCCGCTTCTTCCGCTACGAGCTCTTCGACGACCCCGGCTTCGGCCTCGCCGAACGCGAGGCCCACTTCGGCATGGTGGCCTGGGCAGGGCTGGGCATGCTCTCCCTGGCGTACCCGAAGCCGGACTTCGTCACCACGCACCGGCTGCTCGAGGTGTTCGCCGACCCTGGGCCCTCCTTCGAGCCCGCGCCGCTCGAGATCTCGCTGGCCGGCCCGGCCGACGTACGCTCGACGCTCTTCGGCCGGCGCGACGGCTCGTACCTGCTCTGTGTCTGGCTCGACCGGCCGGTCTACGACCCGGTCCGCCGGCGGATGAGGAGGGGGCTCACGTCCACGGCGGCCACGGTCGTCCTGCGGCTCGGGCGAGCGCGGGACGTGGCCGTCGAGTCGCTCGTGTCGCCGTACCGCACCGAGCACCACGGGCGGGTCAGGCGGCTGTCCCTCGACCTGCCGACCGGCGTCACGATCGTGAGGCTCACGCCGTAGGGATGTCCCCGACAGGGTGACAGCCGGCGGCGAATCCGCCCGTCGTGCTGCCGATCTGCGCCGCCTTTACCTTATGGTGTGCCTGCCCTTGACTGTCCGCATCAGGGGGTATGCGGTGGATTGATCGGAGATCTCTCGTGCAGAACCACCCTCAGGTCACCCGCAGGACCTTGCTCGGCGCAGGCGCGGTCGCCCTCGGTGCCGCCGCCACCGGCATCCGGCCCACCGAGGCGTCCGCCGCCCTCGTCCGGGTCAAGCCCCGCCGGGCCGACGCCCTGGTCGGCTCGTTCGGGGTCGCGGTCCACCTCAACCACCGGCAGTCGCCGTACGGACGGCACGCCGACGTCGTGGACTGGCTGACTCACCTCGGGGTGCGGAACGTGCGCACCCGGCTCTCTCCCAGCTCCGATGTGCTGGACGCCTTGGCCGCCCTGTCCCGCTCCGGGATCAGGACCCAGGGTGTCTGCGGCGCCCTGGGCGACGACCAGCCGATGAGCGAGATCCTGAGCGCGGTGCGCCGTCGCTACCAGGACCCCGCACGCGTCTTCGCCGCCTTCGAGGGGATCAACGAGCCCAACAACGACGGGGTGCCCTGGGTCGACGAGACCCGGGCCAAGACGCAGGCCCTCCACGACGCCCGGGCTGCGCACGGGCTGACCGGGATCCCGATCGTGGCTCCGGCGCTGGCCCGGGTGAACAGCGGCGGTGTCGAGGGCGACGACACGTGGCAGCAGGCCGGGAACCTCGGCGACCTCAGCGGCCTGGTCGACATCGGCAACATGCACGTCTACTCGCGGGGTCTGCCCCCGAGCAGCGACCTCGTCCGGTTCCGGGACTCCGCCCGCCGAGTGACCGGGTCGCACCCGATCATGTGCACCGAGGGCGGCTACTTCACCGCCATGGGCTACACCGGTGGCGCCTACCCGGTGCCCGAGAAGGTGGCGGCGGTCTACGGCCCGCAAGCGATCCTGCAGCACTGGGTCTTCGGCACCAGGCGGTTCTTCCGCTACGAGCTGCTCGACGAGCCCTACCCGTCGTCGACCGACCGCGAGGGCACGTTCGGGATGATCCGGACCGGCGACACCTGGTCGCCCAAGGCCGACTTCGCGCCGACCCGGTACCTGCTGCGCACGTTCTCCGACCGGGGCCCGCGCTTCGCCCCGCGCCCGATCGACATGGCGCTGACCTACCGTCCCCGAGGGCTCAAGCAGGCGGTGTTCGCCAGGCGTGACGGCACCCACCTGCTCGCCCTCTGGGTCGACCGCCCGATCTACGACCCGGTCGCCCGGAAGATGCTCGTGCGAAGCCTCACCGCACCCATGGCCACCGTCAAGCTGACCCTCGGGTCCCGTCGGAACCTGCGGGTTCAGCACCTCACCACGCTGGGCACGTCCGAGACCTACCGCAACACGCGGAGCGCCCGCATCGACCTGACGCCGGGTGTCACCATCGTCAAGATCTCCTGAGCCCGGTCGGGCACTCGGCCGCCCAGGTGCCCGACCAGCTGAGCCCGAGACGCTCGTCCTGGGCCGCCAGCACCTCGGCGGCGGCGACGCGGGCCCGCTCGTAGAGCTCCTGGAGGCGGTCCAGCTGAGCGGGCGAGCACGTGGCGAGCGCCTCATCGAGCGACTCGGTCGTCACCGGCCGGGTCGCCCAGGAGCGCAGCCGGCGGAGGCGGTCCCGGCCCAGAGAGCGGCGTACGGCGGGGTACAGTCCTGAGCGTCGGACCAGACGGCGGGCCCGCCTGACGCCGGTGTTGCGGAACTGCACCACCTGGTTGCGGTGGTCCTCCGCCGCGGCCCCGGGGTCCCGGAACGGCTCCGGGTCGAGCCCGGTCAGCCGGCAGACCGCGGCCGTCAGCTCGTCGCGTCGGCCCGTGACGACCGGGAACGGCACGACCAGCAGCCGGTCGGGGTCCACGAGCGTGGTCAGTCGCTGCAACCAGAGGTGGTAGTCGCTGGCGCCCACGTACACCTCCGACGAGGACAGCGCGCCACCCAGCGTGGTGGCCTGCTCGTTCCGGAAGTACTCCCGATGCAGGTGGTAGTGGGACAGCAGACGTCGCAGGGGGTGCCGCACCGCGTAGACCACCACCGCATCGGGGGCCTCCCGGACCAGGGTCGGGAGCGCGTCCGGGAAGTGCGTGAAGGTGTAGGACATGCTCGCGTCGAGGCGCAGGAGCCCAGGACGCCGCGGCTCGAACAGCCGGTCGTACCACTCCGGGCCACGGGCGTGCTCACGGCTGAAGTAGTTCGGCTCCTTGACCGCACCGGGGTCGACGTCGGGGTGCGACCCGAGAAGCGAGGCCAGGAAGGACGTGCCCGAGCGCGCCGCCCCGGCGAGCACGATGTCGGGCCCGGTCTGCAGGGGTACCGCCATGTGGTCCCTCCTGGGTCGAGGCGGCCGGAGCCACGAGTCTAGGGGCCGCGAGCGTCCTCGTCCCCGGTGAACGAACTTCTTCACGTTGACCCGCGCCGGGGGCTCCGCGACCTAACCTGGGAGCACGAGCCTCGGCATCGGGCCGGCAGGACTGGTGGGGAAGGTTGTCCGGTGACCAGTGAAGGCCCCGCGCGCGAGACGGGACCCGACCTGCTCGTCGTCTGCCGGGCCAACCGCGCCCGGAGCCCGGTGGTCGCCGAGCTGCTCCGGAAGTACGCCGACGCGCACGACATCCGCCCCCGGCCGACGATCACGAGCGCTGGGCTGCACGCCGAGCCCGGACTGGGCGTGCTGCCCTCGATGAAGCGGGCACTCTCCTCACGCAACCTCTCCGTGCCCGGACACACGTCGCGGCGCTTCCGGATCGAGGAGGCCGACCGCGCGGACCTGGTGATCACCTTCACGCGGGCGGACGAGCGGGCGATCGTGGTCCAGCGGCCGGCGCTGGTGCCCCGGACGTTCACGCTCCGGGAGCTGGTCCGCCTGGTCGCGAGCCCGCACTGGCGACCGGACTGGAGCGGGCACCCGGACGTCGCCGCCCGCCTGCACGAGCTCCGGCCGCTGGTGGAGCCGGCCGACGACGACACCCCCGATCCCGCGGACCTGTCCCGGTGGCGGTTACGTCGGATGCTCGACGACATGGTCCGCGACGTGCGAACGGTGGCGCCGGCGGTGCTGGGGGCATCGTGACGGTCACAGGGACGCGACCTGGAGGCCGTAGCCGTAGACGCCTTCCTTGACGGGCAGGGCACACCAGACGACGCCACTCACGTCGCCGCCGACCTGACGGACCCGCTCCATGCTCGACTGCACCTGGTGGACCCGGGAGACCCGATGGCGGACCGCGAGCAGCACCAGGTCGGCCTCCCGCACGATCTCGAGGGTGTCGGCGACACCCAGGAGCGGGGCGGTGTCGACCACGACGAGGTCGGCGACGCCACGCAGCTGCTGCCACAGCCGGCTGGCGCGCGGTCCGGCGAGGAGCTCCGCCGGGTTGGGCGGCACGGCGCCGGCCCCGATGATGCGCAGGCTCCCGAAGCCCAGGGGGACGTCGGTGACTGCCTCCTGGAGCCGACCGGACTCGGCGAGCACATGGCTGAGGCCGACCGGGGTCTCGATACCGAAGCGGTCGTTCACCTTGGGGTCGCGCAGGTCGGCGTCCACCAGCAGCACGCGGAAGCCGACCCGGGCCGCGGTGACGGCGATGTTCGTCGCGAGGGTGGTCTTGCCCTCGCCAGCCACCGAGGAGGAGACCACGAGGAGCTCGCCCTGCTCCTTGCGGCTCGGGCGGTGCCCGGCCGACAGGAACCTCACGTTCGTGGTGAGGCTGCGGTAGGCCTCACTGGCCGAGGAGTGCGGGTCGACCAGGGCTGCGGGCCGGATGGTCCTCCTCGCCTCCTCCGGGATCCGTCCGAGCACCGGGACCGCACCGAGCGTCGACTTGAGCCGCTGCTCGTCGCGGATCCCGTCGTCGAAGCGGTCTCGCGCGTAGGCCACCAGCGTGCCGAGGACGAGCCCGAGCAGACCACCGAGCGCGGCGCCACTGAGCGGCCGCGGCTGGGAGGGTCGCGCGGGTGGCTCCGCGGGGTAGAGCAGCTCGCCGCCCGGCGTCGGCTCCGTCGGGCTGCCGAGGAGCATGACCTGGGTCTGCAGGTCGGCCTGGAGGGCCACCAGCGACTGCTCCTGCGCCTCGAGGAGTGACGTCCGGTCCGGACCCGGCTCCTGCTCGAGCTCCTCACGGACCGTGGACAGCTCGGCGGTGACCGTCGAGAGCTGGCTCTGCAGGGCGGCCCGGACCGCCGCGGTGTTCCCCACGGCCTCCTCGACCCGATGGGCGACGTACTGGTTCGCGAACGCGTTGGCCACCTCCGCCGCCTCGCTCGCGGTCGGCCGCGCAGCGACCACGGCCACGGTCCGCGTCTGGTCGATCACCGACACCGTGACCGAGCCGAGCAGGCGCTGAGGCGACTCGTCCAAGCCGAGCTCGTCGAGGACGCGCTCCGCCACCGCGACCGACGCGACGACGTTGGCCTGGGTCGCCACCTCGTCGGGATCCATGACGGTCGCCGAGGTCGGCGTCCTCCCGGGGTCGAGCAGCAGGGTCGCCTCTGCGGAGTACTCCGTGGCCTGCATGGCGCTGAGACCGAGTCCGGCAGCGACACCGAGGACCAGGCCCGCCACGAGCAGCCGCCAGCGGCGCTTCATGATCTCGACGTGGTCACGAAGGCTCGTCACGTCATGTTCCACCGGCTGCTCGCCTCCCCCCGCCGACAAGGACTCCGTGCTGCGATCCCCCACCGAGACCCCCGCGATCTGGCAATACTAGGGCGGTAGGTCGGACCGCGTTGTGCTTTGGTGAGGAACCGGGGGCCGGGGTGAAGTGGCTGCTGATACTGCTGATGGTGGTGTTGCCACTGCAGTGGTTCGTGGTGGCCGGACCGCTCCGCCTGCACGTCGCGATGATGCTGGTTTTCCTGCTCGTCGTGGGAGTCACCCACCGCGCCCGGGCCCTCCGGCCGGTCGTGCGGATCAGCTCTGCGTTCGTGGTCGCCAACCTGGTGCTCACCGCGATCTGGCTCGGCACCAACGCCTACAACGGCATCGGCTTCGGCGAGCCGGTGCAACAGATCGTCTACCTCGGCGTCTTCGTGGCCGTCGGCACGGTGGTGTACCGCGGGGTGCGGCTGGACCGGTCCGGATTCGTCCGACTGTTGCGTTGGACGGCCCTCCTGACCAGCCTGTCGCTGATCTTGTCGCTGTCCTACTCGATGATGGTCAACGGGGTGAACCCGGTCGCCGTCTTCGGGAGGACGATCGCGAGCGGCGACCCGGAGATCCTCCAGAAGGAGCTGTTCCGCAGTGCCTTCACCGGCTTCGGCTACGACGAGAGCGCCGTGCGAGGCAACTTCCGCCACGAGGTGTTCGGCAGCGTCCTGATCGCCATGTGCGTGTCCGCCGCCTGCGTCGCGCTGGCCCCGCTGACCTCCCGGGGCTCGAGGTTCCTCTACCGCTTCTCGATCACGTTGGGGGCGGTGCTGCTCACCCTCTCGATGAGCCGGTCCGTGATGATCGCAGCCCTCGCCTGGCCACTGCTGGGCCTGCTCGGGGCGGTGCTGGCAGGACGGCTGTCCCCGCGGCTGGTCGCGGCCACCCTGGCCGCCGCGGCGCTGACCGCCGGGCTGTGGATCGTCGGGTTCCTCGACGTGCTCCTGGTCCGGTTCACCCAGGACACCTCGTCCTACGAGGCCCGCGACGAGCTGATGGCGGAGGCCTACGACAACATCGGCCGGCACCTGCTCACCGGCGGGGTCCGGACCGCCGGCGCCAGCTCGCACAACTTCGTGGTCGACACCTGGCTTCGCACCGGCCTGTTCGGGGCGGCCGTGGCGTTGGTGGTCACGGTCCTCGTCTTCGGGCTGTTCGTGGGCCTGGCGGTCAACCTCCAGCGGGAGCCCTCCTGGATGCAGCCGGTGATCGCGTTGCTGGCGCTGCCGCTGGTGCGGCTGTTCACCGCGGGCGGTGGCCTCATCCCGCCGGTGCAGTGGGTGGCGCTGGGCATCGTGGCCGGTTTCCTCGCCTACCGTGCTGACGTACGCCGGACGGAGCGCACCGTCGCGGACCGGTCCGACGTCGTGGCCCGGTCCACCTGCGGCGGGCTTACGGGGCCTGACGAACGACACCCCTGACCCTGGTCACCCGCGGAACAGGCGGCGCGTCCCGGGTCAGCAGGTCCGCGAGCCGTCCGAGGGGAGGGACCAGGTGAACTCGAGGCGGGTCGAGCCGCCCTGGGGAACGACCACCGCCGGCGCCGCACCGCGTGTCCACTCCCGGGGCAGGAGGAGGTACTGACCACCGGACTGAAGGACGAGCACCAGGCCGTCGTACCGGAACTGGTAGGCCGCGTCGGCGCCCGAGCACCGCACTTCGGACACACCGGGCCCGGTCAGGTCGAGGCTGCGCTCGCTGTAGAGAACCGCGTGCGGTTCCTCGTGGAGCCGCGCCACCGTCTGTTCGGCACGCAGGGTGCCCACCCCCGCGGCATAGTCGCTGACCGCCCAGAACAGCCCGATGCCGACCAGGGCGAACACCGCCGCCCATTCGGTGAGCGCCTGGACGTCGACGCCCCCGCTGCGTCTGAGCGTCCCCGCTGCGACGCGGATGCTGTGCACCGCGTAGGACAGCAGCAGGACGCCGGCGACCAGGCTCAACGGGGCGACGAGGTAGAGCCTGTCGCGGGCGGTGTCGCTGACCACGGCCAGGGCCGCGACTGCGACGAGGGCCAGCCCCAGGCCGGCACCGACCGGGACGCGCTGCCGCTCCACCCGGCTCCAGGCGGCGCCGGAGAGGTGCCGTGGCACGACCGCCCTGACCCACAGGATCGCCAGACCCGTCACCGCGGCCACGGTGACCGGGACGAAGAGTGCGTCCACGCTGCGCATCAGGTAGTCCTGGCTCGTGGACCCGAGCAGGGTGGAGCTGACCCCGAGGTAGTGGAAGTACCAGTAGGTGAACGACCAGCCGAAGTAGAACAGGAGACCGGTCAGCAGGGTCGTGGGCGCGACGACCTTCCCGAAGATCCTCCCGAGCCGGGAGATGTCGGCCAGCCGGGAGCCTTGATGCGGGTCACCGGAGTCCCCCTCGGTCACGAGCCCGGGCTCTCTGCGGGGACCGACGGCACGGGGGTCTCCGCGCTCTCGGTGGGTGGCGACCCGGTTTCGGTGCCGTCCGTGCTGCCGTCCGTGCCGCCGTCGGTCTCCTCGAAGCGCTCGCACGGCGGGTTGGTCAGGAAGACCACCGTCGAGCCGCGCTCGACGAGCTCGTCCGCGGCCGGCCTCGTCCCGGCGAACCTGCAGGTCGAGTCCCGGCCTTTCCCGTCCTCGGACTCCACCACGATCTCGACGCACAGGCCACCGGGACCACAGGCAGCCTCGATCTCGTCCTCGAGACCGTCGTAGACCGAGCTGATCTCTGCCCCGATCTGCTGGAAGCCGGGCATCCGGATCGGCGAGCCGACCACCGCGCCGCCGCCGGAGCCACCGGAACCGCCGGAACCACCGGAACCGCCGGAACCGCCGGAACCACCGGCGCCCGAGCCTCCGGTGGCCTCCGGGGTGGGGGTCTCCACGGCGGCTCCGGCATCCACGGGCGAGACGTCGGCCGGGTTCGTGCAGCCGACCGACACCACGAGGAGGATCGCGGCGAGTGCCAGGGGGCGCTCACGACGTGGCCCGGCACGGCGGCGACGGCTACCCATCACATCCACGAAGAAGTCCGCACGGTGGTCCGCGAGAGCACTGGGTGCCGTGAGCGCCGCACCGTGCATCGCTGGTGTGGTGTGCCCTGTGACAGCCGTGGACATGCCGACCCCGTGTGTTTCCTACCCCGACCCGATGCGGGGCCGACCAGGTTGTCGGTCCACACGGCCGAGGCTTGTCTCCTTCAACGATGTGACCTCCCGCCGTCCACCGCCATAGCACGGATTCGTCAAAGTAAAGAGCATTTGGATGGTCAGAACGGCCGGAACCCGGGCGAGGGCACCGGTGCTTCGCGCCATCTCGGACCGGCCAGCGCGCCGGCTCGTGGGCGACCGTCCTCGGGGGTCAGGGGGCGGTCGGGAGGAGCCGACAGCGCCACCGCCGTCCTGGGCAGCAGGGCCCTGAGGGACGGGGACGGGTCGACACCCAGCTCGCGCCGCAGCCGCCGTCGGAAGACCCGGTAGTGGTAGATGGCGTCGGAGACGTTCCCCTCCGCCAGGTAGACCGTGATCAGCGCCGCGTTGGCCGTCTCCCGCAGCGGCTCGGCACGGACCGCCTCGAGGGCAAGCTGGATCGCCTCCGCGAAGTGACCACTGCGCGACAGGGCGACCGCGGCGTGCTCCAGCGCGTGCAGCCGGAGCTGGCTGAGCCGCTCCCGCTCGGGCAGCACCCACTCGTCGTACCACCCGGGCAGCAGCTCGCCGCGGCACAGGATCTCCACGTGCTCGGTGATCCACAAGGGGTCCGCCACCTGTTCGCGGAGAAGCCGCTGCGTGACGACCTCCTGCTCGAGGCTGTCGATGCGCATGTTCCGGGCGGCGAGGCCGACCCCGTCGGTGACGATGCAGCCCGGGAGCTTCCGGTTGATCCGCCAGATGCTCGTGCGCAGGCTTCCGAGGGCCTGCACCTCCGGCACCTCGGGCCACAGGGTTCCCGCGACCAGGCACCTGTGGGCCGGCCCTTTCAGCGCCAGAAGCGCGAGCAGCCGCTGCATCCCGGACGGCAGCTCTATCCGCGTTCCCTGCCACTCGAGAGCGAACTCCTGCAACAGACGAAGCTGCATCCCTGTCATGGGACCCCCGTGTACGACGACTGCCCGCGTGGTCGCGGGTCGGGCTTTACCTTGAAACCAAAGTAAAGGGACCTCCGGAACCACATCTATGACGCGAACGTGCCATTCCTAGCACTCCGGTCAGCCAGCCGAGGACCACGCGGACCGCACCCGGCGGGGGACCGGGTGCCGTCGTCACCGCGGTCGTGGCCCGCTCGGCTCTACTCCGGGGGCAGCACCTCGTCGAGCCGGAGCAGCTGGAGCTCGCCTCCTCCGGGTCCACCGACGTACTCGACCTCGGCCCGGAACACGTCCCCGCTCCGGAGGGGAGGCTCGTCCCCGACGGCGAAGACCCGCGCCAGGTCTCCCGCATGGACGAAGAGGCCGCCCTCGATCGCTTCCGCGCTGAGCACCTCCACGGGGAGGTACCACTTCGGCTGCCCCTCGACGACCTCGACCCGGTCGACCCGGGCGGTGATCACGCAGCGGTTCGGTGCCGCCATCACGTTCATGACCCCCACGATCCTCGGATCATGGCGCTGGCGCCAGCAGCCGTGACGCCGCGGTGACGGGCCCCTCCCAGGATGCGACCAGGCCGGTCGACAGACGACCGGTCCTCCGTCATCAGCTGGGAGGACTGCCGTGGCGCACACACACGCCTACCACTCCAAGGACGACGCCCGGACCGGTGTCCACTGCGTGATGCCGCCGGCACCCGAGCTCGAGAAGCGCATCCTCGCCGCCAAGTCGCTCTTCGAGAAGGGGGGAGACCTCTCCGAGGCCGGAGAGGGCGCGCTGGGTCAGCGGGAGTTCGCCCTGATCACGAGCCGGCCCCCGCGTACCCGGTCGAACACCTTCATCGACGCCAAGCCCGACGCGGCCCCGGTGGTCGGCACGCGCAGGGCGATCGTGCTGCTCGTCGACTTCTCGGACGCGCCGGCCACCCAGACCCAGGCCCACTACAACGACCTGCTGTTCTCCACCGGCACCTACGCCACCGGCAGCATGCGGGACTTCTACCGCGAGGCGTCCTACGGCAAGCTCGACGTCGTGGGCCAGGTCAGCGGGACGGGCGGCCCGACCGCGGGCTGGTATCGAGCCCCGCGCCCCAAGTCGTACTACACGAACGGCAACTACGGCTTCGGCGCCTACCCGCAGAACGCCCAGCGGCTCGTCGAGGACGTCCTCGCCCTGGCCGACCCCCACGTCGACTTCTCGGGCTTCGACAACGACGGCGACGGCAACATCGAGGCGCTGGTGCTCATCTGCGCGGGGGTGGGCGGTGAGCAGTCGGGCAACGTGAACGACATCTGGTCCCACAAGTGGGGCATCACGCCACAGACCCGCGACGGCAAGAAGATCTCCACCTACTTCATGGCTCCCGAGAACGGCCGGGTGGGCGTGATGGCCCACGAGCTCGGGCACCTGCTGATGGGCTGGCCCGACCTGTACGACACCGACTACTCGTCGGCCGGCACCGGCGGGTGGGACCTGATGGCGGGCGGCAGCTGGAACGCCGGCGGCAACACGCCGGCCCATCCGACGGCCTGGTGCAAGACGCGGGTGGGGTGGGTGACCCCGAACGTGCTGTGGAACACCACGGCCAGCGTGACGGTCCCGCCGTACGAGACCAACGCCGTCACCTACAAGCTGCCGATCGGGTCGGTGTCGAGCAGTGAGTACTTCCTGGTCAGCAACCGCCAGCAGACGAGGTTCGACGCGGCGATGCCCGGCGAAGGGCTGCTCATCGAGCACGTGGACGACACCAAGAACAACAACACCGACGAGAACCGCTACCTCGTCGATGTCGAACAGGCCGACGGACGGCGCGACCTGAACCTCAACGCGAACCGGGGTGACGCCACCGACCCCTACCCGACGAGCAGCAACAACGCCTTCACCGGATCCACCACGCCGAACAGCAACAGCTACAGCGGAGCGGCGTCGAACATCTCCGTCACCGACATCGCCCGGGCCGGCGACAACATCACGGCGAACATCAAC
This sequence comes from Nocardioidaceae bacterium UBA4001, assembly GCA_002384855.1. Lineage (GTDB taxonomy): Bacteria > Actinomycetota > Actinomycetes > Propionibacteriales > Nocardioidaceae > Nocardioides_C. Next base: position 25,375 of record DGBP01000049.1, read on the forward strand.
GTGGGTGGGGTCGCGGCCCGAGGCTGGGTCTACCACCGCAAGGTTCTCTCGACGTTCACCTACTGCGGCGCCCAGTGGGCCTGGGCGAGCCTCGAGGGCGTCGGGTGGCGCCGGGTGAGCGCCGGCTCGGCCGACGGTGTCACCAACATGTTCATCGCGCTGTGCGAGGCCATGGCGAACGGGCGGCTCGTCCACGCCGACGTCGACGGCCAGGCGATCTACACGATGTACGCGGTCTGAGACACCGCGGCCAGACTCTCGAAACGAAGGAGCACACCATGACCTGGCAGTACAACAAGACAGTCGTCTCGACCTTCATCCACAGCGGCACGCAATGGTCGTGGGCGGCCCTCGACGGTGGCACGGGGTGGCGCCGGATCAAGGAGGGTGCACCCGATGGTTGCACCAACGTCACGGTCCTGCTGAACACCGCGTTCGCGAACGGGCGGAAGGTCCACGTCGACATCGACGCGGCCGGCCTGATCACGACCGCATACATGGTCTGACCATGCCATCCACGGACGGACAGGAGACGATCCGATGAGCGCGCAGCCCGAGGTTGCCATCACCATCATGACCGGAGGTCACGCAGGGGCCGCGCCCGGTGCGTCGACAGCCGAGGCGGCGGGGCCGACCCCGGCGCCGCTCGACCAGCTCGCCGCCCTGGCCACCGGCGCGGAGGCCGGTGCCGAGGTCGGTGCCGGGGGCCCGCCGACCCCCGACGACCTCGACCAGCTCGCCGCGCGTGCCAGGCCCGCGAAGAAGACCGCCGCGAAGAAGACCGCCGCCAGGCGACGGTGAGGGTGCGACGGGTGACTGGGCCGGCTCGGCTGGCGCACGAGGTCGCCCCAGACCACTCCGACCGACAGGGTCGGCCGCTCCGACGCGCCGGACTCGCCCGAGGCGACCGCCTCGGGGCGGACGGATTCCTGGGCGTCTCCTCCTCGACCGTCGGTGCGACGAGCCCGTGCCAGGTGGTGGGGCCGTCCAGGAGGCTTGCGATGTTCTCCACAGGTCACGGCGATCATCTCCCCGTTCGCCCTGCCGTCACTCCGTGAAGCGCGGCACCGAGATCGACACCAGTGAGGGGCTGCAGCAGGCGGGGGCAGATGGGGCTCCGTTGCCCGATTCTGCATTGCGCGGCCGTGAAGGCCACCTCACCACCGGTCGGGAACCCACGTGGTCCGTTCTGCCCCGGAGAGTCCGGTCGGCGGGCGATAATCGGCCATCAGATCACTCGGGTGGGTCGCGATGCGCGTGCAGCGTGCTGCCCTCGGAAAGAGAAGGCACCTGCCCATGCCCCGCCGTACCTCTTGCGGTCTCCTCTCCGGCGCGCTCGTCGCCACCGGAGTCCTCACCCTGGTCGGCGCACCCGCCCAGGCCATCGACTCGGTCGGTCCTGCCCTTCCTGGGTCCCCCCAGGGTCTCGGTCTGCGCAGCGACAGGGCCCACCCCGCCGCGGAGGGGCCGGCATCGGTTCCCGGCGAGGTGCTGGTGCGTTTCAAGGCAGGCGTGTCGCGTCAGGCGAGGGGTGCTGCGCACGCGACGGCGGCGGCGAGCGCCGTACGCCGGCTGCCCGTGCGCGGCCTCGAGCTGCTGACGGTCCCGGGCGCGGTGGCCGGGGCGGTCACCGCGCTGGAGAAGCGCAGCGACGTCCTGTACGCCGAGCCCAACTACCTCTTCCGGACGACCGGCCGCTCGAACGACCCGTACCTCCCCCACCAGTGGGGTCTCCACAACACCGGCCAGTCCGTGTACGACGCCGGCGGCACAGGCGACGCGGACATCGACGCCCCGGAGGCCTGGGACGTCACCACCGGCAGTCGCACGGTCACCGTCGCGGTCGTGGACACGGGTGTGGACGCCGACCACCCCGATCTGGCCGGCCGGATCTGGTCCAACCCCGCGGAGGCCAGGAACGGCGTCGACGACGACGGCAACGGCCTCGTGGACGACGTGCACGGGTGGGACTTCGGCGGCGACGACAACGAGCCGGACGACGTCGACGGGCACGGCACGCACGTGGCCGGGACGATCGGCGCCGCAGGCAACGACGGCGCGGGAGTCACCGGTGTCGCCTGGGACGTCTCGATCATGCCGCTGCGCGTCTTCGACGGTCCCTACGCCGACTCCGCCGCCATCGCCGCCGCGTTCGCCTACGCCGGTGCCCACGACGTCGACGTGGTCAACGCCAGCCTCGGCGGGCCGGGGCAGTCGCAGGCGGTGGCCGACGCGATCACGGCGGCGCCTGACACCCTCTTCGTGGTCGCCGCGGGCAACGAGGGCACCAACAACTCACAGCCGGCCACCCCGGTCTACCCCTGCAACTACCCGGTCGAGAACCTGGTCTGCGTCGCGGCCAGCGACAACCACGACCGGCTCGCGGAGTTCTCGAACTACAGCAGCCGCGAGGTCGACCTCGCGGCTCCCGGTGTCGGGATCCTCAGCACCGTACCTCCGCTCACCGAGGCTCTCCACGAAGACTTCGAGTCGGGCCTGCTCGGGTGGACCACGGGAGGGACCCGGACCTGGACGACTGCGACCGACGAGCTCGGCGCCTTCCTGACCGACGCGCCGGGTTCCTACGCCCCCGACACCGACTCTTGGGTGCAGACCCGCTCACCACTGGACCTCCGGGGCGTGCGTGGCTGCTCGATCGGCTACGGGCTCGACCTCGGCATCGCCCCCTACGACGTCCTCCGTCTCGAGGCGTCCACGGACGGGACGGCCTGGCAGCAGGTCGCCCAGCACACCAGCTCGATGCGGTGGGGGTGGGTGCAGCACTCGCTTGCTGCCTACGACGCCAGCCCCTCGGTCTTCCTCAGGTTCCGTCTCATCTCCAACGCCACCCTCCAGGACCGTGGAGCCAGCATCGACGACGTGTCCGTGCAGTGCGTCGGCGACACCTACGACGGTGACGAGTACGCCCTCCTCGACGGGACCTCCATGGCGTCCCCGCACGTCGCGGGCGCCGCCGCGCTGCTCTCCTCCGTGGCTCCCGACGCCGGCGTCGCGACCGTGCGCGGCGCACTTCTCGACGGCGTCGACGTCAAGCCGGGCCTCGGAGACACCGCGACCGGTGGCCGGCTCAACGCCGCCCGGTCCGTGCAGCTGCTGACCAGCTCGGTCGGGTTCGCACGCACCGCGACCCGCGTGCAGGAGAACGCCGGGACCGTGAACGTGCAGGTGACCCGTGGCGGCAACCTCGACCTGCCCGCGACGGTGTCCTACGCCCTCACAGGAGGTACGGCGACACCCGGGTCGGACGTCTCGGTGACCCCTGGCAGCCTGTCCTTCGGCCCGGGCGAGACCGCGAAGGCCATCCCCGTGACGGTCCTCGAGGACGATGCCCGCGAGGCCGGGGAGACCGTCGTACTCATGGTGGACTCCCCGGACCTCGGCACCCGGGTCACCACCGCCACCACCACGCTGACCATCGCGGCGAGCGACCAGCAGCCAGACATGGCGGTCAGCCTGGCGAAGACCTCGGGCTACCTCGGGGACGACGTCTACAACACCACCGGCCAGGGCCAGACCCGCACCGCCAAGGCCCGCCGCGGTCGGTCGGCCACATTCTTCCTGCGCGCCCAGAACGACGGCAACGTCACCAACACCCTGCGGCTCAAGGCCGGCACTCCGGCGGCGGGCACGCCGGTGTCCTACCTCCTCGACGGTGCGAACGTCACCCGGGGGATGCGCTCCGCCTCAGGTCTCGGCGTCCGCCTCGCTCCGGGCAGGAGCGCTGTCGTCAGCACCGTCGTCAAGGTCCTCAGGACCGCCAAGGTCGGCACGCTCAAGACGTCCGCCGTCAGCGCCACATGGACCGGCGACGGCACCCGCGTCGACCGGGCGAAGGCCGTGGTGAAGGTGGTGCGCTGACCCGGGAGGTCGTCCGGGGCCAGGTCTCGTCCACAGCTGACGGCGCCGGCGGTCCGTCCACGATCTTAGAACTGGTGTTCGAACAAAGCCCTTCCTGTTCCTAGCCTTGGTCCATGGAGATCTCGTCGACGCCCGTGGAGGGCCGCACGGACCGGGTGCACCGGTTCGCCGGCCGGGCGTTGGCCGTGCTCGACAGCATCGAGACCGCCCCCGCCTGGGCGATGACGCCGGCCGAGCAGGCCGAGACACTGACCGAGCTCGCTCGGGTCCGGGCGCGCCTGACGGAGCTGGAGTGGCGGGTGCTCGCCGCGGCCGACCGCAACGAGATCGGCGCCAAGGACGGCTCCACCGGTACGGCGGCGTGGCTGGCGCGCCGCACCCGGGAGAACAGGACCCGGGCCAACGGCGAGCTGCGGGGCGCCATGGCGTTGGACCGGGCGGTGTTCGACCCCACGCGGGCCGCGTTCGCAGCCGGAGCCCTGACCGAGGACCAGGTGTGGGTGATCATCCGCGCCATCGAGGACCTCCCCGCCGACGAGGTCACCGACGACCAACGTCGTGTCGCCCAGGACCACCTGATCGGGCTGGCCCGTGAGCACGACGCCAAGACCCTGCGGCTGCTGGCCAGACGGCTGTTCGAGGTGCTCGCACCGGACGAGGCCGACAAGCGGGAGGCCGAGGCGCTGGAGCGTGAGGAGCGCCGGGCGCTCCAGAAGACCCGCTTCGCCATGAGGGACAACGGCGACGGCACCCACAGCGGCTCGTTCAAGATCCCCTCCCTGCAGGCGGGGATGCTCCTCAAGGCGCTGCAGGCCTTCGCCGCACCACGCCGCAACGACCCCAGCGCCTGGGTCGACGCCGACGGCAGGAAGGTGCCCTACGCGACCCAGCTCGGTCACGCCTTCTGCGACCTGGTCGAGCACCTCCCCGTCGACAAGCTTCCCCGGGCCGGCGGCAAGGCGGCATCCGTCGTGATCACCATGGCTCTCGACCAGCTCCGCCGCGGCGTCGGCGCCGCCGGCCTCGACACCGGCGGCACCATCTCCCCGGGCGAGGCACGCCGCATGGCCTGCAACGCCGGCATCGTCCCCGCCGTCCTCGGCGGCCGCTCGGAGGTGCTGGACCTCGGCCGCACCGCTCGCCTCGCCAGCCGGGCGCAGGTCACGGCCGCCGACCTCCGCGACCGCGGCTGCGTAGCGGAGAGCTGCGACAGACCCCCCGCCTGGACCGAGAAACACCATCTCGTCCCGTGGAGCGAAGGGGGCGAGACCAACATCGACGACCTGGCCTCGCTCTGCCCCTTCCACCACCGGCTCGCCCACGACGATCGGTACGACATGCACCGGATGACCAACGGCCAGATGAGGTTCCACAGGCGGACGTGAGGGACCGCCGGCCCGAGCGTGCTGTGACACCCCGGCCGACGGCCCTCAGCTGGTGAGCCGATCGCCTACTTCGCAGGCCTCACCTGCACCTGCATGAAGCTGTCCCGCGTGTTGATGCCCTGGATCCGGATCTGCGTGCCGGTGTTCGGGTTCTTCACGCTCCCCCACGGGTTGGCGGGGTCCCAGTGCTCCGTGCGGTCGTCGAAGACCGGCACCGCGGGCAGGCTGTCGACGGGCGACAGCACGCTGTTGTGGTGGATGTTCGGTATCCCGTCGGTCGGCGCCAGCGTGAACGTCGAGTCGTAGGACTGGATCCGGTTGCGCCAGATTCCTCCGTCGACCCGCGTCAGCGCATCGAAGTGCGCGTCGACCGGGAGGACCAGACCCGCACCGGGGTGCTGACGGACGTTGTTGTTCCGCTGGGAGGTGTCCCAGTAGTTGATCAACAGGCCGTCCTGGTACGGGAAGTGGTCGACGAAGTTCGGCATGGTCGCGTAGCCGAAGTAGTACGGACCGGTCTTCAGCGTGGAGTCGTAGCCGAGGTAGGTGCGGTTCTCCGCCACGTAGTAGTGGTTGTACAGCGCCTGCTCGGTCCCGGTGCTCACCTTGAAGCCGTCGAAGGTCCATCCCGCATCGGCCTCGGCTCCATCGGTCGGCAGACCCGTCACGCTGATCTCGTCGACCATGAACCCGAAGCCACCGGTGTTGGCGTCCGTCCAGTACCGGAAGCCGAGGTCCACCGTCTGGCCGGCGTACGCCGAGAGGTCAGCCGTCAGGTCCACCCAGCCGCCGGAGGAGCCCGTGATGCCGTGGCCGAGGTTCTGCCCGTTCGGGTCCGTCATGACCGAGCGGCTCGTGTGCACCGGCTCGCCGTTGACGGTCAGGTAGGCGTAGTCCCAGTCGACCTCGATGTTGTATCGCACCTTCGCCGCCAGGCTCACCGCTCCGGCGGGCAGGGTGACCGGCTTGGTCATCGTGTTGTCCAGGTTGTCCCCGGCGCCGCTGTAGTAGAAGTGCTCGCCGGCGTACGGCTGGCCGATGACCGTCGTCACGGACTTCTGCGGCAGGACCACGAACAGGCCCTGCGCTGCCTTGGTGTTGTACTCCATCGGACCGAGGCGGAAGTCGCCCTTCTGCCCGGCGAACGCGACGTCGTAGTCGAGCCAGCCGAGCTGGAACTTCTCCCACGCGCCCATGTGGCTCGACTTCGAGCCGATGTCCTCGAGGCCGTCGCCGAGCCACGACCCGGACGACATGAGGGTCCAGAAGCCGGTCCCGTTCTCACCGCCGGAAGTGTCGTAGAGGTCCGGCAGGCCGAGGTCGTGGCCGTACTCGTGCGTGAACACGCCGACCCCGCCGTTCTCCGGCTGGATGGTGTACTTGCCGACCCAGAAGTCGCTGTCGCCGATCTGGAGGCCGCCGAACCTGTTGAAGTCGGGACCGGTGGTCCCGATGCCGCTGGCGAAGGCGTACCAGCTGTGGCTCCAGATGGCCCAGTCGTCACACTCCGGCGAGCAGGCTTCGTTGCCCACACCGGCGTGCACGGACTGGAAGGTGTCGATGTAGCCGTCCGGCTCGTCGAAGTCACCGTCGCCGTCGTAGTCGTAGCGGTCCCAGACGTCGAAGCCGCTGAGGTAGTCGTTGATCTCGGCCGGGGTCCTGCCGGCGTCGATCTGGGCGTCGTACCAGCCGTTGACGGTGTCCTTCAGGAAGTACCAGACCTGGTTGCCACCCAACGGGCTCGCGAAGTCGTCGTCGTACGACGCGGCATCGCCCGGCACCGGGACCCAGTCGGTGACGTCGCCTGTCACCGTGTAGCGGTTCGACGACTGCTCGAGGTAGAAGTTCCGCATCGAGTTCGCGCCCGGCGAGTCGTCGAACAGCATCTTCATGTAGGAGTCGCGGTCGAAGTCCGCCCGCCACATGGTGGTGTTGTCCACCGCTCGGTCCGGTTCGGGGATCTCGTTGTGCTCCAGGTCGGCGAACTCGCCGAGGACCGTCCAGAGCGCGCCCTCGCCGTCGCGCTCGAGCTCGACGTACTGGCCCTTGGCGACCTGATAGGTCTTGCCCCTGACCTTCCCGTTGAGCTTGGCCTCGAGACCGGTCTCCCGCAGCGCCACCTGTCGCTTGGTGAGCGGGTCCATCCGGTTGTCGTTGCGCTGGGTGGTGCCGCGGTCGCTGCCGGGCGCGGACTCGGCCGCCCCGGGTGCGAGGGCGAAGGTGGGCGCGATGCCGGTGACGAGCAGGAGGCCGGCGATGGGTACCGCGCGCCGGATGAGCCGTTGCTTCATGACCTGGCCCCCTCACGACGACGGAAGCGGATGAGCCGGGCCGGGCCGGGATCGCCGGACGGCCGGGATGGTGCTGGATGGTTTCGACGTGACATTGGTGACTCCCCACGGGCGCGGACCGTGTCGCGCGCCGACTTGTTCTCGAAGACATGCGCAGATGCGCGGGTGGGCCGGACGGCGGGATCGCCGCGCGTCCGTGCCCGGGCGTCCTTCGACGTGGCGCCCCTTCGGGCGCCCTCCGGCCGACCGCGGGCGGCCCGCGGGACAGGATCAGGTGCAGGTACATCGGCTGGGCCCCCGTCCCATCGGGGATCACCTCAGGCTTGTCCGGGCTGAGGTCGTGCCGATGAGCAAAGAAGACAATCTGGGCTACGCAACCGAGTTAATGCCTCATGCGGTGGCTTGTCATGACTCGAAATGACCAGGTGGCACTAGCCCGAACGGGTCAGGAGGGTCGATTGTCGCGGGCCAGCCGGCGCCACAGCCAGCTCGAGGGGACGTGACGGCCCTCGGCGACGTAAGCGGCGGTGACCTCGTCGTCGAGCGTCCTGCTGAGCTGTCGCTGGCCGGAGGGCGTGCCGGCGACCAGGAGCTCGTCGCCGTTGTGGAGGAGCAGGTCGTCCTCGGGAGTCAGCTGCGCCTCGCCGTCGCGCACCAGGAGGAGAGGGACCGCCTCGAGCGGGTGGTCGCGGCCCTGCGGGCTCCGGAGGAGATCCCCCAGGTGCACGCCACCGTCCGCAAGCATCGGCGCGAGGCCAGGCGCGTTCTCCTCGTCGAGGGTGACGTGCCACAGGTGCGGCGTACGCCTGCCGCACCGCTCCACCAGGCGGTCCACCGTCGCCGCCGCCCACTCATCTCCCTGTCGGGGCACGCCGGGAAGGAAGCGCATCAGCAACGGGGTCGCGAGCCGGGCCATCACCTCGTGAGCGATCACCTCGGCCGGCACCATGCTGAAGTCGACGTCGAGCGCCCGGAACAGCAAGCCGTTGGCCGCCCGGTTCTGCAGCGCCACGAGGAAGGCGTCCGGGTTGGCGCGACGGGCCTCCTCGATCAGCCAGAGGTTCGTCATGTCGTCCTCGGTGGCCGCGACGATGGCGGTCGCGGCGGCGAGGTCGGCCCGGTCGAGCCGTCCGTTGCCGAACTGCCCGTGGTCGAGCTGCCCTCTCGCAGGCCGGTCCCGGGGGTCGTCGTACTCCTCCTCGGCGGGCACCACGTAGACGTCCAGCCCCTCGGCGCGCAGGTCGTCGGTGAGCTCGCGGCCGAACCGGCCCGCACCGCAGACCACCCACCGCCCCCGCGGCAGCGGCTCGCGGCGCGGCGGCAGCGGGGTTCCCGGCGTGCTGGTCAGCCAGACCATCAGCTGGTACGACGCCGGCGACCGCAGCAGGATCCGCAGGTGGTCGCCGAACCGGTCCAGCGGGTTGACCACCTGGGCGGCGCCGAACAGCTGCATCCGCTCGGCGACCTCCCGCGACGAGGTGCGCGCGATGACGGGGAGGTCGGGACGCAGCAGGCGCGTGGTCATCGTGACGTCGAGGTTCGTCTGGTCGTCACCGGTCAGCGCCAGCACACCCTCGCACCGAGGGTTCCCCAGCCCGGCCAGCACCATCTTCGTGGTGTCCCGGGCATCGGCGAGCAGCGCGGGCGTGTCCGCGTGGTAGGAGTCGAGGTCGACCGCGGCCACCCGGTTCTCCTCCTGGTCGACGACCACGAAGCGGTGGCCGATCTCGTCGAGCGAGCGGGCCAGCCTCTTCGCGGCGTTGCCGTAGCCGACGATCACGAGGAACGGCTCGCCGAGGTGGGCGACCTTGCGGCCGTAGTGCCCCCGGGCGAGGGCGCGGCGGAACGACCGGTCCTGCAGCAGCGCGAGGAGCGAGCCGACGGCGTACGCCCAGCCGACCACCGACAGGAAGATCACGAAGGTCACCCACATCCGCTGCGCGGGGGTGAAGGTGTAGGGGATCTCGCCGAAGCCGATGGTCGTGGCGGTGTAGCTCATGAAGTACAGCGACTCGAAGAGCGTCAGCCGGACCGGCTCCCCCTGGGCGTCCTCCCCCGGGATGAGCGAGAGGCCGAGGACGCTGACGGCGAAGATCACGACCAGCGCGATCAGCGGAGCCCGCATGCGGCGCAGCACGAGCAGGATGCCCGTCGACGCCTGCCGGCCGGGGCCCTGGGGGAGGTCCTGGCGTCGGGCCCGTTCCTCCTCGTCCTGCTGGCCGGTGAGGAGCCGGTACAGCACCACCAGCAGCGGGTTTCCCATGGTGGCTCCGGGTCAGCGCCGCTGGAAGGAGATGGTTTCGTAGACCAGCAGGATGACCGAGACGATGTTCGCGAACAGCGCGCCACCCGACAGCGAGACGACGCTGGCCATCGCGTGGGTGGTCAGCCCGTCGCCCACGTTCGTCGCGTAGCCCCACACGACGGCGGCCGCGATCAGCTGCAGGCTGGCCACGAGGCTGGTCGCCAGGTGCACGGCCCCGATCTGGGTGCGGTCGCCGAACTTCAGGACCGTCGCGATGAGGTTGACGATGACCGCCGCGAACAGCTCGTAGATGTTGTGCAGCTTCGGGTCACCGATGTCGCCGAGGAAGAAGCCGAAGTTCAGCGTGGCGGCGAGCAGCACGAAGAACCCGAACACCACCTTCTCGAGGTTCATGGCCCTCCTCCCGCTCGCGGTCGCTCTCGCATCCTAGGGCGAGCGGCGGCCTCGACCGGGGACATCCGGTCCTCGAGCCGCCTCCTCGCGTCTCATCGCGCCAGACCGCCCGCAGCCCACCGCAGCCGGTGTCGCGCAACCGGGAGGTACTCCGGCGTGCGCCGGGCGCGGTCGAAGGTCCATGCGGCGAGGGTGACCAGTTGCACCGGGACGAGCAGCTCCACGAGGTCCCGATCGTGTTCGCCGTAGCCGGCGAGGAGCGCGTCGCGGCCCACGCAGCGGGCGCGGATCTCCCCGCTCGGCGTCCAGGGGCCGCGACGGGTCGTGGTCGACGTACTCCCACAGCGTGACGAGCAGGCCGTCGTGCTCGTAGGGTCCGTGGCCGACGACGCTCATCGGCGCGGGCGACCGCGACGCCCGCGCGGTGGAGGAAGGCCGTGAGCGCCAGCTCGCCCTCGAGGGACCGCCGGGCCGCGCCAGGTGCAACGACCGTCGTCGCGGCGGACCGGAGCAGCCTGGGCTCACGGACCTCGAGGCCCGCGGCGCGGGCGACCGCCACGGCAGCGGTGAGGGCTGTCTCCACTCGTCGAGGTGTAGCACCTCGCCACCGCCTCGCGGCGAAGAACTGCCGTGACGGGGCGAAGCCCCCGCGTCGTGCGGAGGCTTCGTCGTGGTGAATCACCGCTTCGTACCTAGACGATCAGGACGACTGCGGCGGCGACCGCTCCGGCCAGGGCGAGTGCGCTGAGCACGAAGCTCGTGATGGCGGAGGCAGTCCAGTGCCCGGACCGGTCACGGAGGCTGGCGCCCAGCAGGCCGAGGCCCACGGCGAGAAGTACGCCGCCGGCGATGAAGCTGCCGAGGTACCACCCCGCGCTCAGGCCGGCGACCACCCAGCTGGTCGGTGCGTAGAACGTGTAGGCACCGAACGCTGCGACGATGGCCCCGACGATCATGAGCGTGTAGTCGACCGTCCGGTTGCGGAACAGCCGCGGAAGGTGCTCCACGGAGACCCGTTCCCTCATCTGGACCTGTGTCATCTCTCTCCCTCCTTCCCATTTCTCCGCCTTCCAGCGTGCGCCGGAGGCCGGTGAACGAGGAGGGTCGTGAGACCTGTCCGGGCCCCGTGCCGGACACGCCACACCGCCACGCACTCGAGGTAGCGGCCGGGCAGATCGGCAACAGGTCCCCGATGCCCTCTTCCGACCCGGTGAGCCACCGAGCTGACGGTCTGGACAGCTTTCCGTGGCTCACCGCATCGCGCGACCTCGCACGCGCCGACCAGCCCGTCCAGGGCTGACAGCCTCCGCGGGCGGCCGCACCGGCCGCCTGTCATCCCACAAGTTGAAGGAGCAACACATGCAGGGCGTGACCACAGTCCTGACCGCACCGGGCGAGCTGGAGCAGCGCGAGTATCCGGTCCCCGATCCCGAGCCCGGTGGGGTGCTGCTCGAGATGATCCGCGCCAACGTGTGCGGATCGGAGGTGCACATCCTCAAGGGACACCACCCGCTCATCCAGCCCGGCTGCGTCCTCGGACATGAGGGGGTCGGCAGGGTGGCACGTCTGGGGGACGGCGTGAGCACGGACTTCGCGGGCCAACCGCTCGGCGAGGGCGACCGGGTCGTCGCCACCTACTTCGAGGCGTGCCGGCGGTCTTCGAGGCGTGCCGGCGGTGTCCCGAGTGCAACCGAGGGCAGTGGAACCTCTGCCGCAACGCCTACTCCCGCTGGTCGACGCCTGCTGACCAGGCACCGCACTTCTTCGGCACCTTCGGCACCCACTGGGGACTCAACGGCAACCAGTACGTCTACAAGGTGCCGGACAACGTCAGCAGCAAGGCCGTGTCGGCCGCGAACTGTGCACTCTCTCAGATGGTGGCGGCCGTCGACGCCGGGGACGTGCGAAAGGGTGACAAGGTGGTCATGCTCGGCGCCGGCGGGCTCGGGCTGTGCGGCGCCACCCTCGCCGCCGAAGCGGGCGCCGAGGTGTTCGCTGCAGAGATGGCCCCGTCACGCCTCGAGAAGGCCAAGACCTTCGGTGCCCACCACGGCGTCGACCTCACCCAGGCTGAGGACGGTCGGGAGCGGGTCGAGATGCTTCGGGAGGCGACCGGTGGCGGCGCCGACGTCCTCATCGACCTTACCGGCGTCCCGGGAGCGTTCTCGGAGGGTGTCCGCTCGGTACGCCCAGGTGGCAGGTTCGTCAGCGTGGGCAACGTCAGCCCGAACAAGTTCACCGACTTCGACCCGGGGCTCTTCACGCGCTCCGGGGTCAGCATGCACGCCGTCATCCGCTATCCGCACTACTTCCTGTCCCGATCGATCCGCTTCCTGGAGGAGACGCCCCACTACCCCTGGGAGGACATGGTCGACACCGACTACGCGTTCACCGACGTGCGCGCGGGCATCCAAGCGGCCGAGGACAAGACTGTGACCCGCGCAGGCATCGTCATCGGCACCGAAGACTGACCCTGCATCCCCGACCCGAAGGACTACCCGTGGAGACCACGTACCCGTTCATCAACGGCGAGTCGGTGACCGTCACCGAAACCTACGACAACATCGACCCGGCCACCGGTGCGAGCCTCGGGGCCGTCGCCCGCTCCGGCGAGAAGGAGGTCGACCAGGCCGTCGAGGCCGCCCAGCAGGCCCAGCCGGGCTGGAACCGGACCCGTCCCGAGGACCGCGCCAGGATCCTTACGGGCATTGCCAACCTCATCGAACGTGATGCCGAGGCACTGGCCCGGGTCGAGAGCGAGGACACAGGGAAGCCTCTGAACCAGGCGCGGACCGACGCGGCTGTGTGCGCCCGCTACTTCCGGTTCTACGGCCACGCAATCGACTCCTACTACGGCCACACGATCCCGCTTGCCGACGACCAGCTCGTCTACACACGCAAGGAGCCCTTCGGGGTCGTGGGTTCGGTCATCGCATGGAACTACCCGATGCAGCTTCTGGCTCGCGCGGTGGCACCGGCCGTGGCGACCGGGAACGCCACGATCATCAAGCCCGCGGACGAGACGCCGAGAACCGCGGTCATGATCGCCCGGCTTGCTCTTGAGGCCGGCCTTCCCGCCGGTGTTTTCAATGTCGTTCCCGGCACCGGCGTCGAAGCCGGTGCTGCCCTGACCGCCCACCCGGGGGTGCAACACCTGGGGTTCGTCGGATCCACCCAGGTCGGCTCGGCCATCGCCAGAGCTGCCGCGGAGCGCGTCGTACCGACGGTCCTCGAGCTGGGTGGAAAATCCGCCCACATCGTCTTCCCCGACGCCGATCTCGACCTGGCCGCGACGTTCGCGACCAAGGCCATCCTGCAGAACGCGGGCCAGACCTGCTCCGCAGGCTCTCGGCTCCTGGTCCACCGAGCCGTCCACGACGAGCTGCTCGCCAAGGTCGCCGACAACTTCGGCAAGGTCTCCATCGGTCCGGGACTGTCAGATCCCGATCTCGGGCCGCTGATCTCGACCAAGCAGCAGAGCCGTGTGCGGGCGATGGTGGGCGGGGTTTCGCGCGGCACGATCGTGGTCGGCGGAGACGCGCCGAGCGGAGGAGACCTCGATGCGGGAGCATACTTCTCCCCGACCCTCATCGACGACGTCGACCCGGCATCGGAGATCGCCCGGGAGGAGGTCTTCGGACCTGTCCTCGTGGCCACCACCTTCGACTCCGAGGACGAGGCGATCGCACTCGCCAACAGCACCGACTACGCACTGCTCGGTGCGCTCTGGACGCGAGACCTCAGCCGGGCCCATCGCCTCGCCTCCCAGGTGCAGGCGGGGCAGGTGTACGTGAACACCTACGGGGCCGGTGGCGGTGTCGAGCTCCCCTTCGGCGGTTTCATGAAGTCCGGCTACGGTCGCGAGAAGGGCGTCGAGGCACTGGACGCATACACCCAGACGAAGACGGTCATCGTCAAGCTCTGAGGTCCCTCCCCTACGGACAGGGGCCGGTCGCGCCACGCGCCCGGCCCCTGTGCATGTGCTCGGGACCTCGGCGTTCCTACAGAGGCCAGAGGGACGAATGCGGTCACACGTTCAGCCGGTGTGTGACCGCATTCACGCGCCCGATCGCCGCCTATTCCACGAGCACCAGGCTGAGCCAAGGCACGTAGGTGACGATGAGCAGCGCCACGAGCAGTACGCCGGCACTGGGAAGCGCGGCCTTGGCGACCCGCAGGACGCTCATGCGCGACAGCCCGCTGGCGACGAACAGGTTGAGCCCCAGGGGCGGGGTGACCATGCCGATCTCGAGGTTCATCACCATGATGATGCCGAGGTGGATGGGGTTGATCCCGAGCTCCATCGCGATCGGCAGCAGAATCGGCGCCAGGATCAAGATCGCACTCGAGGTCTCCATGAACAGTCCGGCGATCAGCAGGATCACGGTGACCATCAGCAGGAAGGTCCAAGGCTGCAGGTCCAGGTCCAGCAGGGCCTGGGTGATCTCGCCCGGGATTCGCTCCGAGGTGAGCACGAAGGAGAACAGAACGCCGTTTGCGATGATGAACATGACCATCGCCGACGTCCGCGCCGAGGTCAGCAGGATCTCGCTCATGTCCTTTACGCTGATCTCCCGGTAGACGAAGAACGACACCAGGAGGGCGTAGAGCACCGCCATCGCTGCGGCCTCGGTGGGCGTGAAGATGCCGGTGTAGATGCCTCCGAGCACGAACAGCGGCAGCAGCAGGCTGAGACCGGCGTCCCGGAAGACCCGCACGCGCTCTCGGTGGCTCATCGCGATGGCGTCTGCGTCGACGCCGTAGTTCCTCCGGCGCGACACCACGACGACCATCAGCAGGAGCATGATGCCCGCGAGGATGCCAGGGACGATGCCGGCGATGAAAAGGTCACCGATGGACTGCTCGGTTGCGATGCCGTAGACGATCAGCGGGATCGACGGCGGGATGAGGATCCCCAGCGACCCGGAGGTCGCGATGAGACCGGTCGAGAACTCCTTGCCGTAGCCGCTGCGGATCATGGCGGGGATCAGAAGCGTGCCCACAGCCACCACGGTCGCCGGACTGGAGCCCGAGATCGCAGCGAAGAAGACACACGAGCCCACTGCGGTCATCGCCAGGCCGCCCCGGAAGTGGCCGACGGTGGCCACGCCGGCCTTCGTGAGCCGATCGCTGATGCCGCCCCGACTCATGATCGTCGCCGCGAGGACGAACATCGGGATGGCGACCAGGGGGAAGGTGTTCAGGGCGTTGAACAGCGTCTCCGGTACCTGCGTCAGCGGGATCGTGGTGAAGTAGTAGAAGTAGATGAAGGACGTCAGTCCCAGCGCCACCGCGATCGGTGTCGAGGAGAAGAGCAGCAGAAACAGGATGATGATCAGAGCGATCGCAGCGGCGCTCATCGAGCGTCACCGTCCTTCCGGTCGTCGCTGACACCGAGCTCCGAGGCGTCCAGCGCCGCGCCGCCCTCCTCCTCGAGGATGGAGCCTGCCGCGTGCGGGTACGGGTCGAGCCCGCGCGTGGTCCGCACCAGGATCTCGAGGGCACGCACGAGCATCAGGGTGAAGCCGATCGGCAGCGACAGCGTGACCACCCACAGCGGCAGGTGCATGGCCGGTGTGAGCGTGTTCTGAGTCTGCGGCTCGAAGATGAGCACCCATCCGAAGTAGCCGACCACGGCGAGGTAGGCGATGAGGACGAGGGTGCCGATGACCGCCATCACCCGCTTGCCGCGCTCCTTGAGGAAGACGGCGATCACATCGACGTTCACGTGCTGGTTGTGGCGAAGAGTGGCCACCGCGCCGAAGAACGTCGAGAAGATGACCAGGTAGATGATCGCTTCCTCGGACCAGAAGATGATCTGGTTGAAGAACGTCCGCAGGATGACTGCGACGATCGCGAGCAGGGCGGCAGCGGCGAGCGAGCCGGCCGCCAGGACGTTCTCCACCTTCGTGAGGATGGAGTCGAGTCGGGACATCGGGCCTCCGTGGTCGGACGGGGGCGGCCAGGACGGACCGCCCCCGTGCTGGGCTTACCGGGTTACTGGTTCTCCAGCAGCTCGTCGACGAGTTCCTGGCCGATCACGTCGGCGTACTGCTCCCACACCGACGGCACGACCGCGTCCTTGAACGTCTGGCGCTGCTCGTCGCTGAGCTCGGTGATCTCGGTGCCGCCCGCGTCGACAACCGTCTGCTTGGCCTCGTCGTTGAGCTGGGCCGCGATCTCACGGTTGTGCGACGCAGCCTCCTCGGAGGCGGTGGTGACACACTCCTGGAGCTCCGATGGGAGCGACTCGAAGAACTCGTTGTTGATCGTGTGCACGTAACCGATGTAGCCGTGGTTGGACTCACTGATGTGCTTCTGCACGGTGTGCATGTTCTGCGACTCGATGTTGGAGTACGGGTTTTCCTGGCCGTCGATGACGCCCTGCTGCAGCGCGTTGTAGACCTCACTGAAGGACATCGGCGTCGACTGGGCGCCCCACTTCTGGAACTGGGTCTTCAGCACGTCTGAGGGCTGGATGCGGAACCGCAGCCCCTTCAGGTCCGCGGGCTCCTCCATCTTGCGGTTCGACGACAGCTGCTTGAGTCCGTTGTCCCAGAGGCCGAGGACCTTGACGTTGCGCTTGGCCAGCTCCTCGTTCTCGTAGATCGCCTTGCCGACCTCGGAGTCGGGCGAGACGATCTCGGGAATGTCTTCGACGGAGTCGAAGAGGAACGGCAGGTCGAGCACCTGAAGCTGCGGCGCGATCGTGGTGAACTTCGCGCTGGCGGGGGCGAGCATCTGCACCGCGCCGGACTGGAGTGCCTGCAGCTCGTCCTCGTCGCCATAGAGCTCGGAGTTGGGGTAGATCTCCACCGTGACCTGGTCACCGCAGTTCTCGTCAACGACCTCCTTGAACTTTTCGGCGGCCTGCCCCTTGGGGGTCTCGGGGGTCACCACGTGCGAGAACTTGATGGTGAAGCTCTCGTCGCCGCCCTCTCCGCCGCTGCGCGCGCCACCACAAGCGGTGGCACCCAGCGCCAGGCTCAGGAGGGCAGCGGTTCCCACTGCGCGGCGTCCGTGTCGGTTGATCGCCATGGCGGTCATTTCCCTTCTTGTTGCGGTCTCTTGTCGGGGTGGTGCTGGCAGTTGCCCGGTCAGGTCACGCTGCGGTGCAGGGTGACCCGGTGGGAGTAGTGCTCCGGGAGAAACTCGCTCTGTGCGAGCTCGACCGGCGTGCTCTCCGTGTCGAGGTAGGTGCGCTCGATCCGGAGTAGCGGCTGACCGGGGGGGCAGCCGAGATACGTCGTCGCCTCCGGTGACGCCGGGGCGACCGTGATGCTCTGCTCGGCCTCGGCGATCGGCCGGTCGAGCCGAGCGTCGAGGAGACCGATCACTGTGACCCGGCTGTGAACTCCCCCCGCCTCCACCTCGGGCAGGCCCTCGAGCAGGCGCGCTGCCGCAGGGGGCAGGTGCACGGTGGTGAGGCAGAACGGCACCTCGCCGTGCAGCCGACGGAAGAGGACCGTGGACACGACGTCGGTGTCGAGTCGCAGCCGCCCCGCCACCGCGACGTCGACCCGTCGGCGCAGGGGTGCTACGAGGTCGAACTCCGTGTCGAGCGAGAGGGTCATCAGGTCGTCGACCGAGCCGAACCGGCGCAGGTAGCGCCCGGCGTGCTCGGCCACGAAGGTCCCGCGGCCGGGCACCCGGTAGACGAGCCCGCCCGCGACGAGCTCTTGGAAGGCCCGCCGGACGGTCTGCCGGCTCAGGCCGCGGACCCGGGCGAGCTCCGCTTCGGTGGGCAACCGGCCGTCGGCGTACCTCTTGTGGAGGATGCCGTCGCGCAGCTCCTCGGCGAGGGCGCGGTAGGCGGCCTCCTGCTTCCGAGGCTTCGGCGACGCGGCCATGGAACTCCCGTAGGTCGGGGTGGGACCCGACCCTGGGCTAAGAGGGCCGGACATTTACCTGATTGGTGCGGCCAAAGTTAAGACGATGCGGACAAATGTGTCAAGGCTCACCTATTGGTCGCGAGCGAGCACTTCCTGACTTGGCGGGTCCCGCCGTGTCGTCGCGGCCGCGCGTCAGCGGTCGGCAGCGGCCAGCAGGGCCGAACCTTCGGCGAGCAGGAAGTCCCGGAACGACAGAGCCGGCGGAGGCAGCGTGCGGTCGGTCATCCAGGCCACCGCGATCGTGCGGGTCCGGCGCGGGCGGCGTACGTCGACCTCCACCACGTCCCCAGGATGGGAGACACCGGAGGCGGGCAGCAGCGCGACGCCGAGGTCGGCCGCGACGAGTCCCCGCACGGTGGCGACGTCGTCGCCCTCGAAGGTCAGCCGGGGCTCGAAACCTGCCGCCGCGCACCAATCGTCGGTGATCTGCCGCAGACCGTAGCCGGGCTTGAAGCCCACGAAGCTCTCGTCGGCGAGCATGGCCAGCGCGACGCTGTTGCGGGAGGCCAGGCGGTGGTCGGCGGGGACGACCGCGCACAGCCGCTGCTCCTGCAGCGCGAGGGAGGCGACGTCGCGGCCGGACGGCAGCGGCGCGGTGAGCGCGACGTCCACTTCCCCGGCTCGCAGGTGGCGGAGCACGTCGTGGTGGGCCTCCTGGACGAGCTCGAAGCGCACATCGGGGAAGGTGCGGCGGAACTCCCGGATGATCCTCGGCACCGCGACCGGGCCGAGCGTGTGCAGGAAGGCCAGGGTCACCACGCCGCGGCGCGGGTCACGCTCCTCGGCCAGGACGGCGACGGCGCGCTCGACGTCGCCGAGCGCGCGCCGGGCCGCGACGGCGAGCGTCGCACCGGCCCGGGTCACCTCGATGCGGCGGCCCCGACGCAGGAGCAACGGCATGTCGAGGGCCCCCTCCAGCCGGGCGATCCGCCTGCTCAGCGTGGACTGCGGGACGCCGAGCACCTCGGCCGCGCGGGTCATGTGCTGCAGATCGGCGACCACGACGAAGTCGGCGAGCGCCGGGAGATCGGTGACGCTCGGACCGGACCATTGATGCTCCATTGCATCACGATAGGCACACAGGTGCATTGGACGCATCAAATCGCCCGGGTCTAGCCTCCTGTGGATGACCGTGCAGCCCCACTCGCAAACCCAATCGGGTGTCGCGGTGTCGTCGGCTTCCGATCGGCACGAGGCCGGCACGTCGGGCTACCGCCGGGTCAACGCCGCGCTCTGGCTCGCCGGGGCCGGGACATTCATGGTGCTCTACTCGGTGCAGGCGCTGCTGCCACTGTTCTCCCAGACCTTCGACGTCTCCCCCGCCGCCTCCAGCCTCACCCTGTCGGCCGCGACCGGCACGCTCGCGCTCGCGATCATCCCGGTCAGCGTGGTCGCCGAGCAGTGGGGCCGCAAGCGGGTGATGACGGTGTCGCTCACCGCGACCGCCGTGCTCGGCCTGCTCGCGCCGCTCGCGCCGTCGTTCGAGGTGCTGCTCGCGGTGCGCGCCCTCCAGGGGTTCGCGATGGCAGGCGTCCCGGCGCTGGCAATGGGCCACCTCACCCAGGAGGTCAGCGCCCGCTCGCTCGGCCACGCGATGGGGATCCTCATCGCCGGCAACACCATCGGCGGACTGTCGGGCCGGATGATCGCCGGGGCGCTCGCCGACGTCGCGGGCTGGCGCGCGGCGATGGCGGCCGTCGGCGTCGCCTCCCTGCTCTGTCTGATCGGCTTCCGGCTGCTCATCCCCGAGCCGACCGCGCGGGCCACCGGCCGGGTGCCGCTGCGCACGCTGCTGCACCAGATCAACGCCCACCTGCGCGACCCCGGCGTCCGACGCGCCTGTGTCACGAGCTTCGTGCTGATGTCGGCCTTCGTGACCATGTACAACTTCCTCGGGTTCCGGCTCCTCGAGCCGCCGTACTCCCTCTCCCACGGCCTGGTCAGCCTGGTCTTCCTCGCCTACCTCGGCGGCACCGTCGCCTCCCCGGGCGCAGGGCGGCTCGGGGACCGGATCGGCCGGACCCCGGTGATCGCGCTCAGCCTCCTGCTGGCCCTGGCCGCGGCCGCGCTGTCGCTGGTCGAGCTGCTCCCGGTGGTGCTGGTCGCACTGGCGCTGTTCACGGTCGGCTTCTTCGGCGCTCACTCGGCCACGAGCAGCTGGCTCAACCAGCGCACCGGGACGGGCGCGGCCCAGGCGTCGGCGCTGTACCTGTTCAGCTACTACGCCGGCAGCAGCGTCGGGGGTACGACGGGCGGGCTGGCGTTCGAGCGCGGCCAGTGGCCCGGGGTGGTGGCCTACATCGGTGTCCTGCTGCTCTCCGCCCTCGTCGCGGCCCTGCTGCTGCGGCGGACCCCACCCCGTAGCGTGTGACCCCGTGAGCCCTGACGACAAGCGCCTGCACGACCTCCTCGACGAGCGCCTGCGCGAGGTGGCCGAGGCCCAGCCGGCCTTCTCCCGCTTCCTCGGCATCGAGCTGGTCAGCTACAGCCAGGACCGGATCGTGGCCGAGCTCGTCGTGCGCGAGGAGATGGCCAACCGCAACGGCGTGCTGCACGGCGGCGCGATCATGGCCTTCGCCGACAACCTCGGTGGCACCGCGGCCAGCCTCAACCTCCCCGAGGGCGCGGCCACCACGACGCTCGAGAGCAAGACGAACTTCCTGCGCCCCGTGCCGATCGGCCACCGCGCCCGCGCCGAGTGCGTCCCGCTGCACCGCGGCCGGACCACCTCGGTGTGGCAGACCACCGTGCACGACGAGGACGGCCGGGTCGCGGCGATCGTCACCCAGACCCAGATGACCCTGCACCCGCGCTCCCCCGAGGCGACGTCATGAGGATCGCCGTCCTCGACGACCACCAGGGCGTGGCCCTGTCAATGGCCGACTGGTCGCCGGTCCACGCCCTCGGCACGGTCGACGTGTTCACCGACCACCTCGCCGACCCCGAGCGCCTCATCACACGGCTCACGCCGTACGACGCCGTCGTGCTGATGCGGGAGCGCACGCCGATGCCTGCGGCGGTGATCGACCGGCTGCCGGCGCTGCGCCTGCTGGTCACCACCGGCGCGCGCAACGCCGCGATCGACGTCGAGGCCGCCCGCCGTCGGGGCGTCGTCGTCTCGGGCACCGGGAGCCTCGGCACAGCGCCGGCCGAGCTCACCTGGGCGCTGATCCTCGGCTGGAGCCGGCACCTGCTCACCGAGGCCGACAACATCCGCGACGGCGGGTGGCAGACCACCGTTGGACGTGACCTCGCCGGGCGCACGATCGGGATCGTCGGCCTCGGCCGGATCGGCGCGCAGGTCGCCCGGGTGGCCGGCGCCTTCGGCATGGAGGTGCTGGCCTGGAGCCACCACCTCACCCCCTCCCGGGCCGCGGAGGCGGGCGCCCGGGCGGTGCCCCTGCCCGAGCTGCTCGCCGCCTCCGACGTGGTGACCATCCACCAGGTGCTCAGCGACCGCACACGGCTATTGGTCGGGCCGGCCGAGCTCGCGCAGATGAAGCCCGACGCGCTGCTGGTCAACACCTCCCGCGCCGGGATCGTCGACACCTCAGCGCTCGTCGCGGCGCTGCGCGAGGGGCGGATCGGCGGGGCGGCGCTCGACGTGTTCGAGCAGGAGCCGCTGCCCGAGGACGACCCGTTGCGGCGTACGCCCGGGCTGCTGCTCACGCCCCACGTCGGCTACGTCACCGAGGCGGTCTACCGGAGGTTCTACGGCGAGGTGGTCGAGGACATTCTCGCTTTCGCGGCAGGGGAGCCGGTGCGGACGCTTTGACGCGCCCCCTCCCGGCTCAGCCGCCGCGTCCGAGCCGGATCCGGTGGGAATAGTGCTCGGGAAGGAAGTCGCTGACCGCGAGCTCGAGCGGCTCCCCGGCGTCGTCGTAGTAGATCCGCTCGACGTGCAGCAGCGGTGCGCCGGCACTGCATCCCAGGAGCTGAGCCTCCTTCTCGGTCGCGGCCACCGCGGTGGTGACCTGCTCGGCCTCGGCGATCCTCACCCCACGCGACTCCAGCACGCCGATGATCGTGATCCCACTGCGGTGACCCGGCTCCACGAGACTCGGCAGGTCCTCCAACGACGCACCCACCCTGGGCGGCAGGTAGACCTGCGTGGTGCAGAAGACCTCACCACGGTGCAGGCGGCGGAAGAGCAAGGAGTACATCGACCGCCCCTTGACCTGCAGCTTCTCGGCGAGCTCGGCGTCGTACATGCCGGTCAAGGGTTCGACCACCTCGAGCTCCGTGTCGAGTGTGAGGTTCATCAGGTCAGCCACGGAGCTGAACTGACGGCGGTAGCGCGAACCCTTCGACGTCACGAAGGTCCCGCGACCCGGGACCCGGTAGACAAGCCCTTCGGAGACCAGTTCGAGGAAGGCGCGGCGGACCGTCTGCCGGCTCAGGCCGTAGGTTTCGGCGAGGGAGTTCTCCGTCGGCAGCGGCTCATCCTCGGCGTACCGATCGTCGAGGATCTCCTCGCGCAGCGACCGAGCGAGTAGCCGGTAGCGGGACTCGCCGGGGTAGGGCGAACGCATCAGGTCGGTACCGGGGACCATGTCGCGGACTCCGTTCATATGTACGGCCACATCGTATAGAGTCGTACCTTTAAATTGAATGGCATATCGGACAGACGGGGGACCCATGGCGCGCCGCCTGTTCTCCGGATCCCCGGGGCTCGTGCTCGCGGCCAGTGCCATGACAACGGTGGGGACTCTCCCGGTGTTCCTCCTGAGTGCGCAGTCGGTGTTCGTACGGGCAGAGCTCGAGTTCGACGAGGCCCAGTTCGGCATCGTCGTGAGCGCGTTCTTTGCGGCGGCCGCCGCCACCGCTCTTCTCGCCGGCGGTCTCGTGGACCGCGCCGGCCGTCGGACGGGCACCATTGTTGCGGGTCTGGCCGTGGCCGTGGGCGGTTTCGGGACCGCGACGTTGACTCGCTCGTGGCCCTCGCTGCTGGCAGCCATGGCGCTGCTCGGCGTGGCCAACGCCGCCTGCCAGGTCACCTCGAACCTCACCGTTGCCCGGGCACTGCCGCCAACGCGGCGCGGTCTCGGCTTCGGCGTGAAGCAGGCCGCAATCCCGCTCGCCATCGCGATCTCCGGTTTGGCGGTCCCGCTCGTCGCCGAAGGGCCAGGCTGGCGCTGGACCTTCGCCGCCACCGGAGCCGGAGGGCTCGCCCTCATGTTCTGGGGGCTCACCGTCCAGCCGGCCTCCACCACGACACCGGCGACACCCGCCGGCCAGGACCGTCCGCCACTGGCCCCGCTGCTGGTCACCATGGTGGCCGGCACGTTGGCGAGCGCCGCGGCCAACTCCTTGGGCTCCTTCCTGCCGAGCTGGGCGTTCGAGGTGGGCCTGTCGCCGTCTCGGGCCGGTGCGCTCATGGCGGTAGGCAGCGGGATCAACATCGCGGTGCGAGTGATGTCAGGCCACCTCGCCGACCGCCGGCACGGCCGCAACCTACCCGTCGTCGCCGCCCAGATGAGCACCGGCGCGCTCGCGCTGCTGGCCCTGTCGTTCGCACTTCCACCGGCCGTCGTCGCGGGCGGCCTGGTCGCGTTCGCCGTCGGCTGGTCATGGCCGGGGCTGCTCCTGTACGCCGTGGTGCGTGTGGGGCGTGACGCCCCGGCTCGCGCGTCCGGGCTGGTGCAGGCGGGCGCCTTCGCCGGTGGCGCCTCAGGCCCGGCGCTCTTCGGCGCTGCGGTCGGCCTCCTCGGCTACGAGACCGCCTGGCGGCTGAGTGCACTGGTCTTCGTGGTTGCCGCACTCCTGCTGCTGCAGGCACGGCGTATGTTCATCTCCGACCTCGTCACCCGCCCACCGGCAGCGCCGCTCCGGTACGGGGGCGGGCTGATCACCGAGCGCCCGGCACCGCGCTCCCCCCGCTCTCCCTCCGGCCTCGACCTCTAGGAAGGGCACACGCATGAACACGAGCATGTCGCACGTCGTCGACGTCATCGCCGGTGATGGCATCGGGCAGGAGGTGACCCCCGCCGCGGTGCGCTGCATCGACGTGCTGGCGGTGCGCCACGGGTTCGACGTCACCTGGCGGGACCGGCCCTGGGGCTCGGACTACTTCCGCAAGCACGGCCGGATGATGCCAGTCGACGGGATCGAGCAGCTTTCCGACGGCGACGCCATCTTCCTCGGCGCGGTGGGCACCCCCGACATCCCCGACGTCGAGACCCTGTGGGGCCTGTTGATCCCGATTCGCCGGGAGTTCCTGCAGTACATCAACCTGCGGCCGGTGCGGGTGCTGCCGGGGGTCACCTCACCGCTGCGCGCTGACAAGCAGGTCGACCTGGTCATCGTGCGGGAGAACGTCGAGGGGGAGTACTCCGAGGTCGGCGGTCGACTCTACCGTGGTCTGCCCGAGGAGATGGCGGTGCAGGAGTCGGTCTTCACCCGGGCGGGGATCAGCCGTGCCGCGGCGTACGCCGTCGACCTGGCCCGCAGCCGGTCGGGCAGGCTGACGTCGGCGACCAAGTCGAACGGCATCATCCACACGATGCCGTTCTGGGACGAGGTCGTCGCCGTGATCGCCGGAGGTGCGGGCGTTGAGGTCGACAAGGAGCTGATCGACGCCCTGGCCGCCCGGGTGGTGCTGCGCCCGGAGAGCCTCGACGTGATCGTGGCGTCCAACCTGTTCGGCGACATCCTCTCCGACCTCGCCGGGGCGGTGGCCGGATCGATCGGCGTCGCTCCCAGCGCCAACCTCAACCCGCCGAAGGACCACCCGTCGATGTTCGAGCCCGTGCACGGCTCGGCCCCCGACATCGCCGGGAAGGGGGTAGCCAACCCCGTGGGCCAGATGTGGGCCGGGGCGATGATGCTCGAGCACCTCGGCCAGGCCTCGGCGGCTGCCGACCTGACCGCCGCCTTCGAGACGGTGCTCGCATCGGGGACCCGAACCCGCGACCTGGGCGGCACGGCAACTACCGAGGAGTTCACCTCGGCGGTTGTGGCCGCGCTCGCCTGACCTGTACTCGAGGTGAGCCCGCGATGCTCAGACCTTCTCTTACGGCTGCCGACCACATGCACTGCGCGAGATGAGCACGCCGGCGTATCCGCACCCGGCGGGGACAGTCCTCCCTGCGCTTCGCCCTCGCCCGCCGCAAGCGTGACGGGAGAGGGTTCGCCGTCAGAGGCTGCTGACCGAGCGGCTCTGAGCGTACGGCCGAGCGACCCGGAAGCCGGGTTCAGTCCCCGGAGCCCCGGCCCCCCTCGTGGACGGCGACGGTCGGCTCGAGACCTTCGGCCCCCACAACCTCACGCCACGCCTCGAACCCGACCTGGAAGGCCACGATGCCCGCCTCCGGCAGGGAGATCTCGATGGCCTCGAGGATCTCCGTCGGGGAGACGCCGAGGTCGAGGGCGACTCGGATGTGGCTCTGGATGTGACCCTTCGACGCGCGCATCACAGTCAGACTGACGATGAAGATGAGCTCCTTTGTACGACGGTCCAGGGTCCGCTGGTCGAGGTACGCCGCGGACACCAGGTGGTTGGCCGCCTGGAGGACCGGGAAGTCCTGCTTGGCCATCACCTTGTGGTAGTCGAGCACGTAGCCGCGCTTGCGGGCCATCTCGTCGACGTAGCTCTGAGCGTCCTGGTTGCTACGGGTCGGGTCGGTGCTCTGGTCGGTCATGCGTCGTTCCTCTCGGGGTGGCGGAGCAGGGCGTGGTTCAGCTGCTCGTAGTACTGCACGAGCGCGGTGTGGTCGAGGCCGTCGCGGCCGAGGACCCGGCGGGCCTCTGTCAGGGTCGCGACGGTGGAGGCGGTGATCGGCGTGGCGACCCCGTCCTCCTCTGCGAGGCGGTGCGCGATGCCGAGGTCCTTGAGCATGAGGTCCATCGCGAAACCGGAGGCGAAGGTGCCGGTCAGCACGTGCTGGGGGTACTTCACCTCGGTGGCCTGGCTGCGACCGGTCGAGGAGTTGATCACCTCGACCATCACGGCCGGGTCGATACCCTCGGCCTGCGCGACGCACAGGATCTCCGCGGCCGCGGCGAGGTTGGTCGCCGACAGCAGGTTGTTGAGCGCCTTCGCAGCGTGACCCGAGCCCGTGGGGCCCACGTGCATGATGCAGCCGCCCATCGGCTCGAGGTGCGGACGGGCCCGAGCGACGTCCCCGTCACTCCCACCTGCCATGATCGCCAGCTCCCCGGTGACCGCCCGGGTCACTCCCCCGGACACCGGCGCGTCGACGTACCCGATGCCCCGTTCAGCCGCGACCCGCGCGAGCCTGCGGGTGCCGGCCGGCTCCGAGGAGCCCATGTCGATCACCAGCGCGCCCTCGGGGAGACGCGCGAGGAGGCCGGTTGCGCCGTCACCGAGCAGCACGGACTCGACCGCCCGGCTGTCCGGGAGCATGAGCACGACGGTGCCGATTCCGACCGGGAGGTCGGCCAGGTCCACCGGGCTACGCAAACCCTCCTCCTCGGCCAGCCGCGCAGCGGCCTCGAAGTCGCGGTCGGACACGACGGTGTCGAACGCGGCGCGGTGGCGGCGCACCATCGGCCCGCCCATCCGACCGAGCCCGACGAACAGCGCGGTGGTGCCGGGGTCCTCCATGGGCCTCCCTCACAGCAGTGCGGCGGATCGCCGTACCGTTTGACAGTCTTGTGCGACCATTTTTAATATGGCCGCACAAATAGTCAACCACCCGGCTCCGACCATCGAGGAGAGCTGCATGCGGCCACTGGAGGGCCTCACCGTCGTATCCGTCGAGCAGGCCGTGGCCGCTCCCTTCGCGACGCGGCAGCTGGCCGACCTCGGCGCCCGCGTGATCAAGGTGGAGCGGAAGGGCCCCGGCGACTTCGCCCGGGAGTACGACGAGACCGTGAAGGGGATGGCGAGCCACTTCGTGTGGCTCAACCGCTCCAAGGAGTCGATTGCGCTCGACCTCAAGGACGAGCACGACCGCGCGGTGGTGCACCGGCTGCTCGACTCCGCGGACGTCTTCGTGCAGAACCTCGCCCCCCGCGCCGCCGAGCGACTCGGCCTGGGCGCGGAGCAGCTGCGGGCCGCGCACCCCTCGCTGATCCACTGCTCGATCTCCGGCTACGGCCCCGACGGGCCCTACACGAGCAAGAAGGCCTACGACCTGCTCGTGCAGTGCGAGGCCGGGCTGGTCTCGGTGACCGGCACCCCCGACGAGCCGGTCAAGGTCGGCATCTCCGTGGCCGACATCGCCGCGGGGATGTACGCCTACACCGGCATCCTCACCGCGATCATCCGGCGCCAGCGCACCGGCGAGGGCGCGACCGTGGAGATCTCGATGCTCGAGGCGCTCGCCGAGTGGATGGGCTTCCCGATGTACTACGGGATGTACGGCGGCACGCCCCCGCCACGCAGCGGGGCGTCCCACGCGGCGATCGCTCCCTACGGGCCGTTCCACTGCGGGGACGGCAAGAGCGTCTTCCTCGGCATCCAGAACGAGCGCGAGTGGGCGGTGTTCTGCGCGCAGGTGCTCGAGCAGCCCGACCTCGCGAGCGACGAAAGGTTCTCCTCCAACAGCCGGCGGGTCGCCCACCGCGACGACCTCACCGCCGAGATCCACGCCGCCTTCGCCGGGCTCACCAGCGAGGAGGCGCTCGCGCGGCTCGACGCGGCGGCCATCGCCAACGCCCGCCTGCGCGACATGCTCGAGCTCGGCGACCACCCCCAGCTCGAGGCGCGCCACCGGTGGACCGAGGTCGACTCGCCCGTCGGGCCGTTGCGCGCGCTCATCCCCCCGGCCACGCTCGACGGGGAGGAGCCGGCGATGGGGCGGATCCCCCAGCCCGGCGAGCACACCGCGAAGATCCTGGCCGAGCTCGGCCTCGCCCCCTCCGCCGACTCTGTCGAGGAGCACTCGTGACTCGCACCACCCACAGCGTCGCCGGGGAGCTGGCCGACTGGGCCGTCGCCCTCCAGCCGAGTCAGGACGACCTCGCGCTGGCCGAGCGCTCGCTGAAGGACACCGTGGCGGTCGCCCTGGCCGCCCGCGACGAGCGGATCCTCCCGGTCGCGGCGCCGATGTCGGAGGCCGGCCGCTGGGCGGTGGCGAGCCACATCCTCGACTTCGACGACCTGCACATGCCGACCACGACGCACATCAGCACCGTCTGCGTGCCGGTGGCGCTCGCGGTCGGCGGCGGGGCAGCCGACTACCTCGCCGGCGCCGGCGTGATGGCCCGGGTCGGACTGCTGCTGGGCTGGGACCACTACTCGTCGGGGTGGCACGCCACCACGACCTCCGGCGCCCTGGCCGCGGCGGCCACCGCGGCCCACGCCCGAGGCTTCGACGCCGAGGCCACCGCCCGCGCCCTGGCCCTCGCGGTCCCCGCGGCCGGCGGGGTGCAGCGCTGCTTCGGCACCGACGCCAAGTCGCTCCAGGTCGGCATGGCCGCCGAGGCAGGGGTTCGGGCGGCCGACCTCGTGGCTGCCGGCGCGACCGCCGAGCCCGCGGCGGTGGACGCCTGGCTCCAGCTGGTCGGCGGGCGAGCGGACGCGCTCCCCTTCGGCTCCCCAGACGACGCCGCCGTCCCCGACGGGCTGGCGATCAAGCTCTACCCCTGCTGCTACGCCATCCAGCGGCCGATCGCGACGGTCGCGTCGATCGCCGGCTCGGTGGACGCGGCCTCCGTGCGCCGCGTCGTCGTGCGCACCCCCGGCGGCACGGTCACCCCGCTCATCCACGAGCGGCCGCAGACCGGCCTCGAGGGGAAGTTCAGCGTGGAGTACGCCGTCGCCACCGCCCTGCTCGACGAGCACCAGGGGTTCTGGGCGTTCACCGACGAGGCGGTGCGGCGTCCCGAGGCGCAGCGGATCGTCGGCCTCGTGGAGCGCGACCTGTCCGAGGGCGGCGAGTGGCTGCTCGAGGGCGAGGTCGAGGTGGAGATCCACACCGGCCCCGGCTCAGGCGGCGAGCCCGACGACGTACACACGACCACGATGCGCTTCCCGCCGGGCTCGCCGCAGCGTCCCCCGACGGCCGACGAGCTGGACCGCAAGCTCGCCGACTGCCTCCAGGGCCTCGACGTCGCGCCGGTCGACATCACCTGGAACTCCGCTG
Organism: Nocardioidaceae bacterium UBA4001; assembly: GCA_002384855.1. Taxonomy (GTDB): domain Bacteria; phylum Actinomycetota; class Actinomycetes; order Propionibacteriales; family Nocardioidaceae; genus Nocardioides_C. The sequence goes on from DGBP01000049.1 coordinate 54,532, forward strand.
CCGACCTGCTGCGGCACCACCTGCCCACCTGACCGGCCCCCGGTCCCCACCTCGCCCACGCACAGGAGCAACCATGGAAGAGCTGAACGAGGAAGAGCGCGCGATCGTCGAGGTCGTGCGCGACTTCGTGAACACCTCGGTGAAGCCGGTCGCGCAGGAGCTCGAGCACGCGAACACCTACCCCGAGACGCTCATCGAGACGATGAAGCAGATGGGCATCTTCGGCCTCGCGATCCCCGAGCCGTGGGGCGAGGCGCGAGTGAGCACCCCGTGCTACGTGCTCGTCACCGAGGAGCTGTCCCGCGGGTGGATGAGCCTCGCGGGCGCGATGGGCGGCCACACCGTCGTCGCCAAGCTGATCCTCGACCACGGCACCCAGGAGCAGAAGGACCGCTACCTCCCCCGGATGGCGACCGGCGAGCTGCGCGCGACGATGGCGCTCACCGAGCCCGGCGGCGGCTCGGACCTCCAGGCGATGCGGACCACCGCGCTCCGCGACGGCGACGAGTACGTCGTCAACGGCTCCAAGACCTGGATCACCAACGCCCGCAAGGCAGGGCTCGTCGCGCTGCTGGTCAAGACCGACCCGAAGGCGTCCCCGGTGCACCAGGGGATCAGCGTGCTGCTGGTCGAGAAGGGGCCCGGGTTCGAGGTCTCCCGCGACCTCCCGAAGCTCGGCTACAAGGGCGTCGAGAGCTGCGAGCTGTCCTTCGACGGGATGCGTGTGCCGACCACGACCCTGCTCGGCGAGGTGCAGGGCAAGGGCTTCGCGCAGATGATGCGCGGCCTCGAGATCGGCCGACTCCAGGTCGCCTCCCGCGCGCTCGGCGTCGGCCGGGCGGCGCTCGAGGACAGCCTGCGCTACGCCCAGGAGCGCGAGAGCTTCGGCGTCCCCATCTGGAAGCACCAGTCCATCGGCAACTACCTCGCCGACATGGTCACCAAGCTGACCGCGGCCCGCCAGCTGACGCTGTTCGCCGCCCGCAAGTACGACGCCGGCGAGCGCGCCGACATGGAGGCCGGCATGGCCAAGCTGTTCGCGTCGGAGGCGGCGATGGAGATCGCGCTCAACGCGGTGCGGATCCACGGCGGCTACGGCTACTCCACGGAGTTCGACGTGGAGCGCTACTTCCGCGACGCCCCGCTGATGATCGTCGGCGAGGGCACCAACGAGATCCAGCGCACCGTGATCGCCCGCCAGCTCGTCAAGCGTGGGACGGTCGCGCCGTGAGGGGCCGCCGGGTCGAGACCCCCGACGAGGTGCTCGTGGAGGAGTACCTCGCCTTCGAGCCCGCCGAGTCACTCGCCGGGATGCTCGACATCCCTGCACCGGACGGTGACGAGCTGCCGCAGCTGTGGCACTGGATCTACCTGCTCGAGCGGCGCCCCGAGCGCGACCTCGGCCCCGACGGCCACCCCACCCACGGCATCCCGGCCCCACCCGGACCGGGCCGCCGCCGGATGTTCGCGGGCGGACGGGTGTCGACGGTCCGGCCCCTGCTCCTCGGCGCCCCCGCCACCCGCACCACCCGCGTGGTCAGCACGCAGGAGAAGACCGGCCGCACCGGGCCGCTCACCTTCGTGACGGTGCGTAACACCATCACCCAGGACGGCGAGGTCGCGATCGTCGACGAGCAGGACATCGTCTACCGGACGCCGGACTCGACGCTGCCGGCCGCCTCCTCCGCGCCCTCCGACTCCGGGGAGGTGCGCGAGCCGAGCCTGAGCCTCGACGTCGACACCCGGCTGATGTTCCGGTTCTCGGCGCTGACCTACAACGCCCACCGGATCCACTACGACCGCGACTTCGTCGCTGAGGAGGGGTACGCCGACCTCCTCGTGCACGGGCCGCTCCAGGCGCTGATGATGGGCGAGCTGTTCCGCCGCCACGACCTCTCGCTGGTGGGCCGCGAGTACTCCTACCGCCTGGTCTCCCCCATGGTCGGCTCACAGACGATGACGGTCCGTCCCGGGCGGGACGGGCTCGACGCCGGGGCCGAGGTGCTGGACGCTGACGGCCGGGTGACCGCGACGTCCACGCTGCGCGACCTGACGGCGGACCTGGGGTGACGGCCTCCCCGGCCTCCGTCCTGGCCGCGGCGCGGACGCTACTGTTCGTGCCCGCCGACCGGCCCGAGCGCTTCGCGAAGGCGCCCGCGTCCGGAGCCGACCTGGTCGTGCTCGACCTCGAGGATGCGGTCGCCCCCGACGCCAAGACGACGGCCCGCGAGCACGCCGTGGCCTGGCTCGCCGAGCATGGCGGCGGCGTGCGCATCAACGCCGCCGGCACCGACTGGCACGCCGACGACGTGGCCGCCGTCGCCGCGCACGTCTGCGTGGTGATGGTCGCGAAGGCCGAGTCGCCCGAGGCTCTGACCGCCCTGGCCGCCCGGCTCGCCCCCGGGTCCGCGGTCCTCGCCCTCGTCGAGACCGCAGCCGGCGTCGCTCGTGCGGTCGCGGTCGCCGCGGCACCGGGCGTCGACCGGCTGGCCTTCGGCAGCTACGACCTCGCCGCCGAGCTCGGCGTCTCCCCCGACGACCGGGAGGCGATGGCGTGGTCGCGGGGCGCGCTGGTCGTGGCCTCGGCGGCGGCCGGGCTGCCCGCGCCGTTCGACGGGGTCACCGGGGACATCCGCGACGACGACCGTCTGCGCTCCGACGTACGAGCCTCCGCCCGCACCGGCTTCTCGGCTAAGCTCTGCATCCACCCGCGGCAGGTGCCGGTCGTCCACGAGGCGCTGGCGCCGTCGGCCGAGGAGCTGGCCTGGGCCAAGGCCGTCGTGTCCGCGGCGGCGGGCGGCGGGGTGTCGGTGGTGGACGGCAGAATGGTCGACAAGCCGGTGGTGGAGCGGGCCCGGCGCCTGCTCGCCACCGTCCGCCCCGCACCCCCCGGAGAGGGACCAGTCTGAGCGCCTTCGACGACAAGGCGGCGACCTGGGACGACGACCCGACCGAGGTCGCGCGCGCCCGCGCCGGAGGAGGAGTTCGACCTCGTCGCGACGCTGATGACGCTGCACCACGGCTTCGAGCCCGACGACCTCGCCGCGCAGCTGCGCGACCTGGGCCTGACCGACGTCGAGACGCGCGGCGACATCTACGGCGTCGACAAGGAGGGCACCCGCTACCCGCTGTCCCTCGTCACCGCGGCCAAGGGGTGACTCCTGGCGCCGCCGCCGACCACGTCGACCCGGTCAGGCCTCGAGGATGGTCTTGGCCTTCTCGAGGTTGGACCGCACGTCGCGCGCGTAGAGCTTCAGGACGATCGGGTCCGCGAACTTGAAGACGCCCTTCAGGGACTCCATCTCCTGATGCCAGTGGATCGTGGTGCCGTCGCCCGCGTCCTCGTAGTCCAGCGTGAGCGTGTAGGGGATCGTGGCGTCCTCGGAGACCAGCTTGGCGTGGCGTCCCGTCTCCTGCTCGACCAGATCGTCGGTCAGCTCGAGGCGGCGACCCGCCACCTTCACGACGCCGTGGCACTTCCGGCCGACCTCGTGCTTGCCGCCCGAGAGCAACTCGTACTCGACGATGTTGCTGCTGTACAGGGGCACATTGTCCGGGTCGGTCATGAACTCCCAGACCTCGGTGCGCGGCTTGTTGATGACGATCGATTCGTCGACGGTGAGCATGTGGTGCCGCCTTTCCGTTGTGGCCGGTCGGTTGAGCCCCCTCTCCGGAGGCTATTCCTCGACGGTGGCTCCCGGCAGGCCCGTTGTGACTAGCCCCTGGTGCAGAACGCGGGGGATGGCACCATCTCCCTATGGGGACCGAAGCGGTGACCGAGGTCGAGCGGAAGTACGACGTCGGCGACGACGTCATCGTGCCTGCGCTGCACGAGCTGCCGGGGGTGGCCTCGGTGGCCCAGCCAGTCGAGCACCGGCTGGACGCGACGTACTACGACACCTCCGACCTCGCGCTGGCTCGAGCTCGGATCACGCTGCGGCGTCGCACCGGCGGGGACGACGAGGGCTGGCACCTCAAGCTGCCGGTTCAGGGGGACGCGAGGCAGGAGCTGCGGGTGCCGCTCGGCGACAGGCCGCCCGACGCGGTGCCGGAGGTCCTGGTGACCCGGGTGCGGGCGTACGTCCTGGGGCGGCCGCTGGTGCCGGTCGCAACGATCTCGAACCGCCGGGTGGTGCACCGCCTCCTCGACCACGGCGGGGTCGAGCTGGCCGAGCTGTGCGACGACCACGTGACGGGCACCCGGCTGGTCGGCGGGGGCCACCGCGGCGAGCTGGTGTGGCGGGAGTGGGAGGTCGAGCTGGTCACGGCAGGGCCGGAGCTCCTCGACGCGGCCGAGGAGGGGCTCCTGGCTGCGGGGGCGCGCCCCGCTTCCGGGCCCTCCAAGCTGGCGCGGGTCCTGGACGTGGTCGCCCCTGCGGCTGCTGCGCCCGGCCCGGACATGACGGCCGGCGAGCTCCTGGTGGAGTACGTCGCTGCGCAGCTCGATCGGATCCGCGACCATGACGGGCCCGTGCGCGACGACGCGGAGGACGCCGTACACCAGATGCGGGTCGGCGCCCGGAGGTTGCGGTCGGTGCTGGCGACGTACCGACCCGTCCTCGATGCCGACGCCGCGGAGCCGCTGCGCGCGGAGCTGACGTGGCTGGGCGGGATGCTCGCCGCCGCGCGCGACACCGAGGTGATGCGGGCGCGGCTGCTCGACCTGGTCGCGCAGGAGCCGGCCGAGCTCGTGCTGGGGCCGGTGGCCCGGCGGATCGGGACCGCGATGGACCAGCGGTACGCCACCGCACGCAAGGCCGTGCTGGAGGCGCTGGACAGCGACCGGTACCTGGCGCTGCTCGGCGCGCTGGAGGCGTTCGCGTCGCAGCCTCCGTCGACCTCGGCCGCCTCGCGCCGCGCCGGGGAGGTGCTGCCCGAGCTGCTGGAGCGGGACTGGAAGCGGCTGCGACGCCGTGCCGCAGACGCCGCGGCGGCGGACGCCGAGGGGCACGACCACGCGCTGCACGAGATGAGGAAGGCGGCGAAGCGGATGCGCTACGCCTCCGAGATGGCGGCGCCCGCGCTCGGGGACCCGTGGTCCACCGTCGCCGAGCGGTGTGAGGCGGTGCAGGACCTGCTCGGCGAGCACCAGGACACCGTGGTGCTGCGCGCGGCGTTGCGCGAGCTCGGCGTGCAGGCCCACCTGAGCGGGGAGAACGGCTTCACCTTCGGCCGGCTGCACGCGCTCGAGCAGGCCAGGGCCGGTGAGCTGTCGCGGGAGCTCACCGAGGCGGTCGGTGAGCTGCCGAAGAAGGCGGCCGGCTGGGGGTGAGGTGTGAAGGCAGCCCTCAGCCGCCGGCGTCCCCGTAGCCGGGACGTGCGGGCACCACTCGCAGCACGGCCGAGCGTCCCCGCCCGTCGACATGACCTGGACCGGCTTCGGCGACACGTCACGCAACGTCTGGTACGACAAGTACACCTCCGGCGGCGAGACCTACGTCTCGAAGTACGACTCGACCGAGCGGTCCGCCACCGTGGACGGGTTCATCGGCGCGATGGGCTTCACCGACGACGCCGACGACGAGGCCTACGGCTGGCTGTCGCTGACCAAGGAGTTCGAGCGCGGCTCCAGCCGCTGACGCTCCTGCTGCCTACGACCCGTCACCCGGAGCACGTCGCCGGGTGGCGGGTCGCGTCGCCGGGTGGCGGGTCGCGTCGCGGCGCCGAAGGTGCCATTGACCCAGGTCGGGACCGAGGACGAGTCTGGGTGGCATGCCTCGCTCGCTGCGCCCCGGTGCCGTCGACGAGCTGCGGGTCAGGCTCGTCTTCAGCCGCGTGCTCGAGGGCCCCGCGCACGACGTCTTCATGCTCGACGTACGTCCTCCCACGGCGTCCGAGCCCTTCGACGGGACACCGATCCTCGCCCTGCTCGACCCCGTGCTGTACGCCGGTTCCGTGGCGGACGCCTACGTGGTGCACCTGAACCGGACGCACTCCGGCTGGGCCGGCGGCGTGAGTGACGCGGAGATCGTGGTCGCGCTGTCGACGGGGATCGCCACCAGCATGGACCCCGCCGCCACGGAGGTCGTCCGGTCCGCCCTCCGCGAGGTGCTCCTACACGTCGGCGCGGAGCAGGGCTCCCCTCTCCCCCACGACGAGGCGATGTCCGAGGCGCGGATGAGGGTCGAGAAGGTCTTCCCCGACGTCCGTGCCGACGCGCTCGTGCTCACCGACGAGGAGCACGTCGCGGCCGAGGGGAGCTGGTCCGTGGGCCTGAGCCTGTCGACCATCGCTCGCTTCGGCGTGGCGATCGGCTTCGTCGACGGCGACCCGCAGACCACCCACGTCCGGCGTACGCCCGGCAGCGAGATCGTCGACTCCGTCGGCGCCGAGTGAGTCCGTCGGTCCGAGCACCGTGGACTCGGCGTCGGCCGTCACACACCCGGACGACGTCGAGCCGGGTCGGAAGCAGCCTGCGTGGACGCGGCGCCGGCTGCGCGGGCCGTCACGCCCACTCCAGCCGAGCGGCACGGCCATGCGACCATCTGACAGCCAGCCAGGTGTAGACCCCGACGACGAGGCAGGCGTAGGCGGCGAAACCCCCCGGCTGCTCCACGCGCATCGGGATTTCTACCCAGATGCTGGTGGTCCGTCATGACCGGTTGGCGACTCGTCGAGCAGCATCTCGACGGCTCGTCGTGCCCCGTCGGTGCGGATCGTGCCGGCCACGGCTCGTGCTCGGGCGCGGGTCTCACCGGTGAGTGCCGTGGCTAGCGCGGTCGACAGGGACACGGTGGTCGGGGCCGGTCCGTCGTGGGCGGCGCCGATGCCGAGTGCGGCCACGCGGCTCGCGAAGTACGGCTGGTCGGCCATCTGTGGCACCACGACCTGGGGCACACCCGCCCGAGTCGCCGTGGTCGTCGTACCGGCGCCGCCGTGGTGGACGACCGCAGCCACCCGGCCGAACAACGCCTGCTGGTTGACCTCGCCGACCTCGAAGCAGTCCTCGCCGTCGTCGATCGCAGCAAGGCCGGCCCAGCCGCGGCCGAGGACGACGCGGCGCCCCTGCGCGCGGACCGCCTCGATGGCCACCCGCGCGAGGTCCTGCGGCGCGCGCAGGCTGCCGTAGCCGACGTACACCGGCGGTGCCCCCGCGTCGAGGAACTCCTCGAGGTCGGCCGGGAGCGGGCGGTCGTCCGGCAGGATCCACGCCCCGGTCTGCACGACGCCGAGGGGAGCCGGCTCCTGCCACGGAGCCAGGACCGGGTCCGCCGCGAGCCACGGCCGGTCGCCCAGGACGAGGTCGCGGACGTCGTCGACCGGGGGCAGGCCCGCCTGTGCGCGGTGCGCGTTGACGAGCTCGCCGAAGAGGCTGTGGTAGTTCTCCCGGTCGATCCGGTCGAGCTCGCGGGGGTCGGTCACCTCCGCAGGGACCGGCCGGAGCGGGAGCGGCTGCGGCCGGTGGTGGGGGGACGGCAGGTAGATCGGACAGTAGCTCACGGCCTCGGTCCGGATGCCCAGCATCTCCCCGACCGACCGGGCCGCCGCCACCACCGACACCAGGCCGCTGGTGACCAGCGCGTCTGCTCCCTCGGCCGCGGGGGCGAGCACGTCGAACTGGGCGGCCATCAGCTCGGCGGCTCGCTTCGGCACGTCCGCCGGAGTGGGCGGCGTCGGCGCGTGCACCAGGTCGCGCACGGAGTAGCCGACCGGCACGAGGGGTACGCCGACCTCCGCCGCCCGCTCCTCACAGTCCGGCGGCGCGCACAGCGTCGCCTCGGCGCCGAGTGCCTGCAGCTGTACGGCGAGCGCGAGCATCGGCTCGATCCCGCCGCGGGAGTCATAGGTCGACAGCACCACACGCACGGCGTGCTCCGTTCTCCGCAGGTCTTGGGCCCGGCGGCGATTGTGGGGCACGACGGGGGCCTTGCCGCAAGACCCCCTGCCGGCTGTACCTTGGAGGTGAAGGGCCGACCCGGCGTCGACCCTTCGTCATGGGGCGAGCGACACGCAAGCCTGAGTAGTAATACTGAGGCGCATCGGCTCGTTTTCGGGCACCGTAGTGGTCATGAACGAGCCAGCTGTGCCGCTCGCGTTCCCCGCCCCACCCTCGTCACGGTCCGAGCCGGTGGGGTGGGCGGTCGTGTTCGGGGTGGTGGCGAGCATCGCGGTCGCGCTCCTCGCCGGAGGGCTGCTGGTCATGGACGCCATCACCTACGGGATCGCCGCCGTCTTCGCCCCTGATGCGCTCGCGGCGCCGGACGACGGCCGCTACCTGCTCGCACTCGTCTTCGGGGTCGTCGTCTGCATGGCCGGGGCGCCGGCCGTGGCCTGGGTCGGCTTCGGACGGGCGAGCCGCACCTGGCCGGCGCTCGTCCAGGGGCTGGCCGCTGCCGTGGTCGCCGCCGTCGCGTCCGTCTGCACGCTGCTCCTCGTGCTGGGGATCAACCCGGTCGACTTCGTGGCCGCCCTGTAACCCCCGCCGGCCCGGCCCGACCAACGACCGTCGGACATGCACATGTCGCCGTACGACGGGCGTCTCCCGCCTGACCGGACGCCCGGCCCGCCATACCTGCATGTCCGTAGGGCGGGGGTGGTGGCCGCTCGACGGGTTCTCGGCTAGGTGGCGATCGGGTGGTGCGGGTGCTGCGGCGAGCGCCCCTGGAAGGTCAGGATCGCCGGGTTCTGGATGACCCCGTCCTGGATCTCGACGGCGCGGCGGATCGTCGGGTGCTCCCGCCACGCGCTCGGGCCGGCGAGGACCGGGCCGACGAACGGCAGGATCGCCTCGCTGTTCACCCAGGTGGCGGACTTCCAGAGGTACGACGGGCTGTGGTCGACGGCGTAGTAGGTGACGTGGTCACCGACCGTGAACACCGGGTCCTCGAACGAGGTGGGCTTCGCCCAGCTGAACCCCATGCCCTCGTCGCAGGAGACGTCGACGACCAACGAGCCCGGCCTCATCGTCGGCAGGTCCTCGTCGGTCATGAACATCTCGGGCGAGTCGGTCTGCTGCAGCACGCAGTTCACGATGACGTCGTGCCGGGCGAGGAACTCGGGCACCGGTACGGCGCCTCCGTCGGTCTCCACCTGGGTCGCCCGACCGTTGACGGGGCGGCGGTCGAAGTGGAACAGCCGAGCGGAGTGGATCGGAGAGGCGACGGCTGAGACCTCGCGATGGGTGAGGACGTCGACGTCGTGCACGCCCAGGGAGTTCAGGGCCAGCACCGCGCCTCGGGCGGTCGCCCCGAAGCCGATGACCACGCCGTGCAGCGGTGGCCCGTAGTGGCCGGTGGCGCCGTTCAGCTGGAGGGCGTGCAGCACCGAGCAGTAGCCGGCGAGCTCGTTGTTCGCGTGGAACACGTGGAGGTTGAAGGACCCGTCACGGTTCCAGTGGTTCATCGCCTCGAACGCGATCAACGTCAGCCGCCTGTCGATGGCGACCTGGGTCAGCCGGTCGTCCTGGACGCAGTGCGGCCAGCCCCAGAAGACCTGGCCCTCCCGCAGCTGGGCGATGTCGTCGAGCATCGGCTTCGGGTTCAAGATCACGTCGCACTCGGCCACCAGCTGCTCCAGGGAGCCGAACCCCGCGACGTGCGCCCTCAGCTGCTCGTCGGGGAGGCCGAAGCGGTCGCCGTACCCCTCCTCGAGGAAGATGCGCTGCTGCAGGTCCGACGGGATCCGTCGCAGGTGCCCCGGGTGCAGCGGCAGACGGTGCTCGTTCTCCTTACGTGAGCTGGCGAAGACGCCCAGGCTCAGGCCGTCGTCCGCGGCGCTGTCGGACTCCATGACGATCCCCTTCCGTGCACGAACCGGCGCTGGGCCGGTCTCACCTCGTCACGCTACGCCCGCGCCGGGTCCGGGGACGCCCGGTTCGCGGTCCTAGAGGAACTCGTTCGGGTCGAACTCGTCGATGGGGATGATGCGGACCCGCGGCAGCCGCTCGTTGAACGCGTGCACGTCGTACTCGAGGTCGAAGAACTCCAGGCCCTTGTCGGTCAGCTCGAGGAACTCGTGGTTGCGGAACTCGGTGAACCCCACGACGCCCACCCGCCGGCCGTCGAGGAGGTCGGCGATCTGCTCGACGAAGTCCCCGTCGTTGCTGACGAGCTGGACGTCGGCCCGGCGGCGACGGAGCTCGACGAGGGTGCGCTGGATCGCGATGTCGACGACCTTCTCGCCGACGCCGCCGGAGAGGGCGACGGGCCGGTAGCCGATGGCCAGCAGGGCCTGGACGAACGACATCGGGAGCTCGTTGTTGGCGGCGAGGAAGAACAGCCCCTTCGCCGGCTGTCCCCATTGCTCCTGGGCGTGCTGCAGCAGGCGCTCCCACCGCGGCCGCTCCTCGGGGCGGGGTCGCCTACCGAGGATCGAGGTGCCCAGGGTGGCGTCGATGTTCTCCCCGTCGACGAGGACGTACGTAGTGCGCAGCTCCTCGTCCATAGGATGAGACTACGGCCGGTTCCGGTCAGGGGCACCCGATCCGGCCCATCGGCGCGGCGGCTGGGTTGCACTCCGTGGAGATGATGGCCGTGCGCGGCGACGAGCGGCCACGAGGACACCGCCCACGACGCGCGGGTCCTGGGCCTCGTCACGGCGGCGCTCGCCGTGGTGGGGTGCGGGCTGCTGGCTCTCTGGTGGCGACGGTCAGGCGCTCCACGGCACAGGTGAGGGGCGGCGGGCGCCCAGAACGGGTCGAAAGTGACTAGCCGGACCACCCCATCCGCCGAGATTTAACTTGACGCATCCGTGCTATGGAGGTAGGCGACACCGCGGAGGATTCTCGGTCTAGGCGGGCTCCGACTCGTCCTCGTACTCGGCTCTGGTGGGCGGGCCGATGAGGAGTCCACAGGACTCACGGGGGCGCTCTCATGACCACACGGACACGACCCGGCGAGGTGGTCACCCGCCTCGCGGACTCCTTCATGGCCGCTGTCTACGACTGCCAGCAGAACGGAGGCGGTCGTCCGCACTGGAGCCGGTTCTCGGGCATCCAGCACCCCGCGGCGGCGGCCTACGACGTCGAGGTGCAGGCCCTGATGAAGAGGTCGCGCTCACTGCGGGTGGCGCTCGGCAGGGTGTGTGCCCAGGGCGCGGCGCCGGAACCGGCCACCAGGGCGCACTTCGTCGAGCTCCTCGAGCACGAGCTGGAGCGCACGCCGGCGCACGCACTGCGGTCGTTCGAGGCGCTGCTGGGGATGCTGGACCTGCTCGAGGCCAACGGCCTGCCGCGTGCAGCCGTCGAGTCGCCCTACCGGGTGATCCTCGCCGACCCGCGCCTCGCGGTCGTCGTCAACTGGCAGGAGAGCGACGCCGAGGCGCGCATCCCCGTGCGGCTCGGGCCCCTGCCGTCACTGTCCGACTGACCCTGGAGGACCCCATGCCCTACTACCAGCGCCTCGCAGAGCTTCCTCCGGAGGACGGCCGACGCACCATCGACAGGGTGCTGGCGCTTCGCAAGGAGCTCGGGGCACAGGTGCCTCGCCGTTCCCCCCACCAGTTCCTCCTGGCGACGTGGAACATCCGCGAGTTCGACTCCCCCGCGTACGGCGACCGCGGGCTCGAACCGCTCTACTACCTCGCCGAGATCATCTCCCACTTCGACCTCGTCGCCGTCGCCGAGGTCCGCGCGGACCTCCGCGCCCTCGAGCGGCTGATGGGCCTCCTCGGCTCGCGCTGGTGCTACCTCGTGACCGACGTGACCTCCGGCTCGGCCGGGAACGAAGAGCGGCTGGCGGTCCTCTACGACTCCGGCACGGTGTCCTTCGGCGGCCTGTCGGGCGAGCTCGTCGTACCTCCGGCCGAGGTCAAGGACGAGCACGGACGGAAGGTGGAGGTCCCCGTCGGTCAGTTCGCGCGGACTCCGCTCCTGGCGGGCTTCCGGTCCGAGTGGCTGAAGTTCATGCTCGGCGTGGTCCACGTGCGGTGGGGCGACGGCAAGGATGCGCCCGAACAGGAGCTGCGCCTGCTGGCCGAGCAGCTCACCCGTCGCAGCGGCGCGGCGGAGTGGGCGGAGGACCTGATCCTCCTCGGCGACTTCAACATCGGCAGCCCGGAAGACACCGTGTGGGAGGCGCTCAGGGATCTCGGTTGGACGATCCCGCCGGACTTCGCCGCCGGCATCAAGGGCAGCAACATCGCGCAGGACAAGTACTACGACCAGATCGCCCTCAAGCCTCGGGAGCACTGGTTCGAGCTCTCCGTCCCGGGCAGCGACCGCCGTGCCGCCGGGGTCTTCAACTTCTACGACGTCGTGTACCGCGCCCTCGACTACGAGAGCTACGTGCCGCAGATGCTGGCGCACAAGCCGCAGGAGAAGCGGTCCAACTTCACCCATGACAGCAAGGGAAAGGTCCGCAGCGAGGCATCGCGGCGGCGCTGGTACGAGGACTTCTGGCGCACCCACCAGATGTCGGACCACCTGCCACTGTGGGTGTCGCTGCGCAGTGACTACGCCGACGACTACCTCGCGCACGAGCTCGCGCGGGGCTGATGTCGGTGAAGGGAGGAGAGAAGTGAAGAAGATCTTGTCCATCGACGGCGGAGGCATCCGCGGAGTGATCCCCGCGGTGATCCTGGCCGAGATCGAGCACCGGACCAGACGACCGGTCGCCGAGATGTTCGACCTCGTCGCCGGCACGTCCACGGGTGGCATCCTCGCCCTCGGCCTCACCAAGCCGGGCGACGACGGGAGAGCGGAGTACGACGCCGCGGCGCTCGTCGAGCTCTACGAAGGCGAGGGGGCCACGATCTTCCGTCGGAGCCCGTGGCGGCGCTTCATCGCGCTCGAGAACCTCCTCGACGAGAAGTACCCCGCGGACGGGCTCGAGGAGGTGATGCGGCGCTACTTCGGCGACGTCCCGGTGTCGCAGGCCCTGACCGAGGTCCTGGTCACCAGCTACGACATCGAGCACCGGCAGCCGTACCTCTTCAAGCGCCACAAGGCACGGTCGGACCCCCGGCGGGAGTGGCCGATGTGGCAGGCCGCGCGTGCGACCTCCGCTGCACCGACGTACTTCGAGCCGGCCGAGCTCCCGCTCAACCGCGGGAAGAGCCATCTCGCCCTGGTCGACGGAGGTCTCTACGCCAACAACCCCGCCATGTGCGGGTACGTCGAGGCCAGGAAGATCTGGCCGGAGGAGACCGACTTCATGGTCGTCTCGATGGGGACCGGGGAGCTGACCCGGAGCATCCCCTACGACGACGCGAAGAACTGGGGACTGGCGAAGTGGGCCCAACCCATCCTGGGCGTGGTGTTCGACGGGGTCAGTGACGCGGTCGACTACCAGCTCCGGGACCTGTGCGAGGACGAAGCCACCCGGGTCTCGCAGTACCACCGCTTCCAGGTGGTGCTGACCGAGGGCAACGACGACATGGACGACGCATCACGGACCAACATCAAGGTCCTCAGGCTTCTGGCCGAGAACCTCGTCGAGCTGGGGGACCGGGAGCTCAAGGAGCTGTGCGCCGCACTGGTGGGTTGAGGGGCAGGTCGTGACAGGCCACAACAGCAGCCGTGGTGGCGCCGGAGCTGGGCGATGGTGACCGGCGGGGTCCTGGCGGCCGGGGCGCTGGCCTCCGCCGTCACCGCCGTGCTCACCTCCTCCGGCCCTCTCCCGATCCCGAGCGGGACCGTCACGGACGGCCGTCGTTGAGTGCCTCCGCGGCATGGGGAAGCAGTCAGACGTCCCGGACGAAGTGGTGCGAGCTGATCCGGAAGCCGGCGTTGAGGTAGAGGCGGTGCGCGGACAGCCTGTTGGCCCCGACCCCGGAGTCGAGGTGGACCTGGTCGCAGTTGCGACGGGTGGCCTCGTCGTGCAGCCAGTCGAGCAGCGCGCGCCCGTGCCCCTGCTGCCGGGCAGCGGGCAGGGTGGAGAGGTCGTCGACGTACAGGTGCCGGCCCCAGGCGAGGTTCTCGCCGACCCGGAAGCCGGCGACGGCAAGGGCCGGGCCGTCGTCACCGGGCACCGCGGCGACGAGCCGGTAGCCGGCGGGTCGCTGCACCCGATCGACGCGGGTCACGAACTCGTCGCGCGAGGTCAGGCCGGGTCGCAGCTCACGCATCGCCTCGAAGGCGCGGCCGGTGTCGGGTGGGAGCAGCTCGACGATCACGCGCCCGATCATGTCAGGCACGGGGGCCATCTGGACGTGCACTTGCGGCTCCCGACGGCCGGTCCCAGGCGGGGTGACGGCGTCGTACGGCGTCGAGTGCACGTCCACCGGGCCCCAAAGACCGCCGGGCCGCCTCAGACCGCCGCAGGCTCCCGCCGCCGAGCCAGCGCCAGCTCGCGGGTTCGGGCGATGTCCTCCTCGGAGAAGACGCCGTTCACGCCGGAGATCGCAGCGAGCCGCATGCCGTGCCTGATCCCGAGCCGGTAGATCTCCTTGACCTTCTCCCACTCGATGTCGCGGCCGACCGTGTAGGTCTCGAAGCGGCCCTCCAGCGCGAGCACGACGGTCTCGGCGAGGCAGGCGTACACGACGCCCTGCGGCAGGCCGATGCTGCGCATCCTGGCGTCCCCGGGCAGCTCGATCTCGCCGGACTCGACCACGAGCACGTCGGGACGCCTCGCGACGTCCTCGGCCGAGAGGTCCAGCGGGCGGGCGACGTCGGTGATCACGCAGCCCGGCTTGACCGCCATGATGTCCAGCACCCGCTTGCCAGCCCCCGAGGTCGCGGTGACGATCATGTCCATGTCGCCGAGGTGACCGTCCGGCGTCGTCGCCACGTGGATCTCGGCCCGGGGGTTCTCCGCCTCGATCTCCTCCTTGAGCGCGAGCAGCTTGGCCGTCTCGGGCGAGACCAGCCACAGCTCGTCGCTGGCGAGGGCGAGCAGGCGGGCGCACACCGACCCGATCGCGCCGGTGGCCCCCACGACCATGGCGTTCCCACGGATCCGCCCGCGCTCGTCCACCTCGGCCAGGCCGAGCCGGTCGATCGCCTCGTGCGCCGCCCACAGGGCAGCCGAGGCGCTGTAGCTGTTGCCGGTCGTGACCGGGAGCGACGCCTGCTTCGCGACGGTGACCCCGGCGTCCCCCACGACCTTCGTGAAGGCGCCGAGCCCCATCACCTGCGCCCCGAGGCTCTTGGCGAGGTCGGCGGCCGCGAGCAGCCGGGCGTACGTGAACTCCGGACTGTGGCTCATCAGCTCCTTGGGCGTGCCACCCACCGTGACCAGCCACCCCTCGACCTCCGCGCCGGTCGGCGAGGTGATGCCGGTGACGTGGCTGTAGGTGAACGGGGGTGCGTACGCCACGACCTTCTCCACCACGTCCATCACCGGCGACGGCGCGAGCTTCGTGAGCGTGCGCAGCGGCTCGACGTTGCGGAAGTACTGCTGCGACAGCGGGTGGATCACGAAGGCGAACCGGCTCTTGCGACGGGGCCCGTTCGGCCGGAGCACCCGTGGCTCGAGGCCGGCCGAGAGGATCATGTCCAGCAGGTCGTCGTCGGTCAGCGACCCGCCCTCCACGACGGTGAGCATCATCGCCTCCAGCACCGCCGCCGAGACGGTCACGCCGAACGGCTGCGGCGTCGCGTCGAGCACCATGTCGACGTCCCGGGCGGCGAGGTCGGCCAGACGCTCGTCGGAGATCGCCGAGGTGATCACGGTCTTGCCACGAAGGTCGTCGAGGCCGAAGGCGACCAGCTCGTCGTAGGTCGCCACCAGCACGTCGCACTGCTCCGCGGCCGGACGGGTCAGGGCGCTGCTCAGCCGGTAGCCCGGCGCCTGCACCTGGGTCTTCACCCGCCGTGGGAGGCGGCGCACCGGCCACAGACCGACGTCGGTCGCGATGCCGAGCACCGGGTTCGCGTGCAGCCTCGCCGGGAGGTCGAGGCGCAGCAGGGGGTCGGCGAAGTCGATGTTCTGGGTGTACGCCCGCAGCAGCCGGGTGGTCCGCTCGTGGTTGCGGCCACCCAGGACGACGGTACGGGCGTTGGTGAAGTAGCCCGGCATCTCGGTCTGGACGTTCCGGATCATCCACTCCTCGAGCACGGCGCCCAGGGCGTGCCCGTCGGTGACCGGCACGGCCGTCGTGGCTGCGGCGATCCGCTCCAGGTCGTCCAGCTCGGCGTCGTACCTGCCCGTGATGCTCGCGTCGCGCGTCCCGGTCACGGCGATCGCGGCGGCGCTCTCCGACCACAGCCGGACCAGCTCCTGGGCCGCGGTGACGTTCCCACCCACACCGCGACGCACCAGGCGGACTCGCGTGTCGAGGAAGGTCACGCGCACGTCGTAGTCGCGCTCCGGCTCCCCCAGGCTGACGTTGACGACGAGGACAGGCTCGGGTCTGGACATCACGCCATCGCTTTCGCATCGATCTCGGGGTGGGCGAGCATGTAGTCGAGCAGCCGGGCGGCGTACGACTCGAACGGCGGACACGTCAGCCCGCTGCCGGCGAGGTCGGTGACGGTGTGGGTGGTGGAGTACGTCGTGGGTGAGGCGAAGTACTCCAGCACCTCGGCCGGGAGGCCCATGAGCCGTTCCACGCCGGGAAGCTCGACGACCGTCCGAGTCAGGGTGAGCGGCAGCGGCACCCAGACCACCCGCTTGCCCAGCCGCCGGGCGAAGGCGTCGACCAGCTCGCGAACCGTGGGTGGGGCCGGGTCGGTGAGGGCGTACGTGCGACCGCGGGACGCGTCGAGGACGGACAGCTCGTCCATCGCTGCGACGACGAAGTCCCGTGGCACCAGGGAGACCTTGACCCGGTCGAGGTCCCCGAGGGCCGGTACGACGGCCAGCGGACCGACCTGGCGGCGGAGGAACGTCGCGAGGAAGTAGGGCCCGTCGTACTTCTGGGTCTTCCCCGTCCGGGAGTCGCCGACGACGATGCCGGGGCGGTAGATCGTCGCGGGCAGGCCGTCGGCCACGGCCTTGCGGACCCGCAGCTCCGCCTCGTGCTTCGTGGCCTCGTAGTGGTTGCGGTGCTCCTGGCCCTCGTCGAGCGCGTCCTCGGCGAACTCGCCGTCGTAACGGCCGCTGACGTAGCAGGTGCTGACGTACTGGAGCCTGGACAGGCGCGGGAGGTCGTGGCACAGCTCGAGCACGTGGGTGGTGCCGTCGACGTTGACGCGCCAGGCGACCTCCGGCGGCACGGCCAGGTCGTAGACGGCGGCGAGGTGCCAGACCTCGGTGACGTTGCGGAGCCGCCTGGCGGTGGCGGGGTCGAGGCCGAGGCGGGGCTGGGTGATGTCGCCCTCGACGAGCTCGATCCTGCCTCGGGTGTGCGGCTGTTCGGCCTCGATGTCGCGACGCCGCTCCTTCGCCGCGGGGAGGTGACGGGCGGGGACGACGCACAGCGCCTTCACCCGCGGGCGGCGGGCGAGCAGTCGTGGCAGGAGGGCGGATCCGAGGAACCCCGGGAAGCCGGTCATCAGGAGCAACGCAGGCACGTCCTTTCCGCTTCTCGCCTAGGTCGGACGATGCCGCGTCGGGGCCGGGAAGGGCAGGGTCGAACGGCCCCCGGGGTGGTGTGCTCTCGGTCTCGGAGCGTGCTGCCGGTGGGATCTGCGGCCGGCCCGCTGGAGAGCGGCCCGGTTGGTGCTCACTTGGAGCAAGAAGCACCTTCCGGCCGAGGCAGCTGGTGCCTTCTGCTCCATCTGAGCGGGCGAAAGCCCTGTCTTCGGCGGGTCGGCCGACGAAGCGGAGCGCCCCGCCGGCCCGACGAGATGCGACGTTCCTCTGCGCTGGGGAGCCCGGGCTCCTAGCCTCGTCGTGAAGCACACCCCGGGGGATCCATGTCTGTCATGCAGCGAGTCATCACGTTGCTCGTCGTCCTCGGTGTCGCCGGTGGTGGACTCTCCGGATGCGAGGAGCTCACGTCGTACGACGCCGGCGCGACGCGCGAGGTGACCACGGCCGAGGGGCCGCCCGCACCAAAGGCCGACCGCTCCGAGAAGGAACGCTCTGCGAAGGCCCGGCGGAAGGCCGAGAAGGCCCGGCGGAAGGCCCCGCAGGAGAAGGCGCGACCGGTCACCGCGCCGAAGCCCGCGCCGCCGAGGCCCCGGACGTTCCTCGTCAGCTACGTGGTGGACGGGGACACGATCGACCTCGCCAACGGCGAACGCGTGCGCCTCGTCGGCATCGACACACCCGAGCAGGGCGAGTGCGGCTCCGACGCGGCGACGGCCCACCTGGCCGGGCTCGTGCTGGGCGAGCGGGTCCGCCTGCGCATCTCCGACGAGGACCGCGACGGCTACGGCCGGCTGCTGCGCTACGTGGACGTGGGCGGCGTCGACGCGGGCCTGCGGCAGATCGAGGCGGGCCTCGCGGTGGCGCGCTTCGACTCCCGCGACGGTTACGGCTACCACCCGCGGGAGAACCGGTACGTCGCCGCCGACAAGGCCACCCCTGACAAGCGCTGCGGCCGGCCGAAGCCCGTGCCGCTGGTGCAGGCGCCCGCGGGGTGCGAGCCCGGCTACCAGCCCTGCGTGCCGGTCTTCCCGCCCGACGTGGACTGCGCCGACGTGAACGGGCCGGTGCAGGTCACCGGGCCCGACCCGCACGGCCTCGACGGGGACGGCGACGGGCTCGCCTGCGAGTGGTGACCACGTCGGTGGCCGGGTCACTGTGGGGGCCGTCTGTCCTGATCCTGGCGGGCGTTAGGGTCTCGCCCATGAAGGTTCTGGTCACCGGCGGCGCCGGGTACATCGGGTCCACCACGGCGAAGGCCCTCGAGCAGGCCGGGCACGTCCCGGTCATCCTCGACTCGCTGCTGAGCGGCCCTCGGGCGTTCGTGCGTGACCGGATCTTCTACGAGGGCGACATCGCCGACCGCGACCTGCTGGCTCGCGTCATGGCCGAGCACCCCGACATCGAGTGCACGATTCACATGGCCGCGCGCATCGTGGTTCCCGAGTCGGTCGAGAAGCCGTACGAGTACTACCGCGACAACGTCGCGAAGTCGCTGGAGCTGTTCGACCAGCTCGTGAATCTCGGGAAGCCGAGGGTGGTGTTCTCCTCCTCGGCGTCGCTCTACGGCATGGTCGAGGACTTCGAGGTCGACGAGCACGGCCCGCTGGACCCCCCGTCGCCGTACGCCCGCACCAAGCACATGATGGAGCAGATCCTGCAGGACATGGCCCAGGCCACGGACCTGCGCGCGATCATCCTGCGCTACTTCAACCCGATCGGCTCCGACCCCGACCTCGAGTCGGGGGTGTACGCCCGCGAGCCCTCCCACGTCCTCGGCCAGCTCGTCATGGCCGCGCTCGGGCAGAAGGACGCGTTCACCATCACCGGTGTCGACCACCCCACCCGCGACGGCACCGGCATCCGCGACTACATCCACGTCTGGGACCTCGCCCAGGCGCACGTCGCCGCGGTCGAGCAGTTCGAGAAGGCGCTGGAGCACGACGCCGCGCCGAGCTCGGTCATCAACCTCGGGACCGGATCCGGCGTGACCGTCCGAGAGCTGGTCGCGGCCTTCGAGAACGTCTTCGGGCAGAAGGTGCCCGTGCGTGAGGCGCCCCCGCGCCCCGGCGACGCCGTCGGTGCCTACGCGAACGTCGACAAGGCCGAGGAGGCCCTCGGCTGGACCTCCTCCCTCACCCTCGAGGACGGCATCGCCTCCGCCCTCGCCTGGGGGAACAAGCGGCACGAGGTGCTCGGCTACGCCTGAGGTGAAGGGAACCCGCCTGCCCGCAACAGCGCGCCCGGCAGCTGTTTGCCGAGTCGTTCCTCGAGCCATCCCACGCACTGCGTGATCGACTCGAGGTCGAGCCCGGTCCGCACGCCCATCCGGTCGAAGAGATAGACCAGGTCCTCGGTCGCGACGTTGCCGGTCGCGTTGGGAGCGAAGGGGCATCCGCCTGCTCCGCCGATGCTGGCGTCCAGTGTGGTGACCCCCGACTCGACCGCGGCCACGGCGTTGGCCACCCCGGTGTGCCGGGTGTCGTGCAGGTGCAGGCGCAGCGGCATGTCCGGGCCGGCCAGCTCGCGAGCGAGACCGAGGCGGGCCTTGACGTCGGACGGCACGGCGACCCCGATCGTGTCCGCCAGCGCCAGCTCGTCCGGTCCTGCGTCGACGACGCGCCGGACGACCTCGCGCAAGCGGTCGACCGGCACCTCGCCCTCGAAGGGGCAGCCGAACGAGGCGCCGATCGTGACCGTCGAGAAGACGCCCGCCGCGCGCGCCTCCTCCACGAGTGCGGCAGCCGTGTCGCAGGCCTCGGCCGTGCTCATCCCCTGGTTCCTCCGGCAGAAGGTGTCCGTGGCGACCACCACGACGTCGATCTCGTCGACGAACCCGGCCAACGCGCGGTCGAGCCCTCGGTGGTTCATGACGAGCCCGGCGTACTTCAGGCCCTCATGGCGCGGCAGCGCCGCCATCACCTCGTCGGCGTCGGCCATCTGCGGCACGCGGGCCGGGTTCACGAAGCTGGTGACCTCGATGCGTCGCGCGCCGGCGCGCACCGCCCGGTCGACGAGCTCGACCTTGTCCTCGGTCGACAGGATCGTCTTCTCGTTCTGCAGACCGTCACGGGGGGAGACCTCGAGGATCTCGACCTCGACGTTCATCGCTGCTCCCCCAGGTAGGCCACCGCTGTCTTCTCTTCGACCACTTCGGCGTACTTCGCCTGCAGGTCGAACAGGTTCGCATCATGCGTCTCCGGCGTCCGGTCACCCACCGCGTCTCGCACCACGAGCGGGATGAACCCGTGCTGGACGGCGTCGACGCCTGTCGCACGGATGCAGCCGCTGGTGCTCACGCCCACGAGGACGACCGTGTCGATGCCCTTGGCCACGAGCGTCGACGCGAGCGAGGTGCCGAAGAACGCGCTGGCGTACTGCTTGGTGATCACCAGCTCGCCCTCCGCAGGAGCCACCTCCGGCATCAGCTCACTCAGCGGCCCTCCGCCGTACAAGTGCTCCAGTGCACGCACCTTGCGCACGAAGACGCCGCCGTCACTGCCGTCCGGGGCGAACTCCACCCGCGTGTGGATCACCGGCACTCCGTGTGCCCGGGCGGCCGCCAGCACCCGTGCCCCCGACGCGAGACATTCTCGCGACGGGAGGCACAGCGGGCTCTCCGGGTCGAAGTAGGCCCGCATCAGGTCGACCGCGAGCACCACCGGTCGCCTACCGGGACGCAGCTCCCCGGCGAAGCCTTCGTCGAAGGTCGGCACGCCGTCCACGGGACCGGTCACCGGGCGATCGGCGGCTTCGGCGCGGGCAGGCCGGTCTCCTCCTCGCACCGGGCCAGGATCTCCTCCATCGGCGGGCCCATGTCGAAGGTGGGCAGCGGGTCGGGCCGTCCGTCCCTCAGCTTGGCGCGGAGCTGCTCCGTGGCATCGGCGTCCACCGCCCCGTTGTCGTCGCACACGACGCCGTACCTCCGGGCACCGGCGACAGTCACCAGCCCGCGGCGTACCTCGAGCCCGACGAGCTCGGGATCGCGAGCAAGCGGGTCACCCCACCCGCCGCCGCCCCACGTCACGAAGTGGAGCAGGTCGCCAACGTCGACCGGGAAGTCGTGGATCTTGCTGGGCAGCACCTGGGTGCTTCCGTCCGCACGCTCGACCCACTTCCGTCCCCGTGCGCCCGGCTCGCCCCCGTTCACGCCCCACGGGTAGGTGAGCCAACGGTCGTCGTGGATCGCGATCGTGCCCGGCTCGAGGAAGCGGTAGGCGACGTCCACGCCGTTGCCGCCCCGGTGCACACCCGCACCGCCCGTGTCCGCGACCGTCTCCCACCGTTCGATGCGCAGCGGGTAGTACGACTCGAGGTACTCGCACGGGATGTTCACGAACGACGGCCACAGCGAGTGCCCGTCCGGACCGTCACCGATCGGTCGGCCCGGAATGCCGCCGAACCCGATCGAGTACAGCTGGAACCACTCGCCCTTACGGTCCCCGGAGCTGTAGTTGCCGGAGTACATGAAGTGCGGCGAGGAAGAGAAGCCCGCGGCGTTGAGCAGGTCCGGGTTGGTCTGACCGAGCAGTCCGCCGAACAGGTCGAAGACCCTGCCGATGCCGTGGTTGCGGGCGTTGAGGGCGGCCGGGTACTTCGGCTTCCAGAACGACTCCTCGGGGATCTCCACGTCCACCAAGGGGTAGAAGCCGTCGTTCCACAGGATCTGCGGGTCGGCAACGGTGATCATGTAGATCCCGAAGAACATCCGGACCAGGTTCTCGTTGATGAAGTAGTTGATCGGCCCCCGCGCCTGCGGGCTGCTCCCGGTGAAGTCCAGCAGCACCTTGTCGCCGGTGCGGGTGAGGCTGAGCTTGAGCTCGTAAGGGCCGTAGCCGACGCCGTCGTCGCAGATGTAGTCGGTGAACGAGAGGGTCTTGCCCTCCTCGAACACCATCGCGAGGAGCGTCTTCATCGCCCGGTAGTTGCGGTCCAGCAGCGCGTCCAGCGCCGAGGTGTAGGTGTCCACGCCGAAGCGCGCGCACATCTCCTGCACCCGTCGCGAGGCCGTGCGGCAGGCGGCCACGATCCCGTTGAGGTCGGCGCGGTTCCAGTCGGGCTTGCGGACCTGGTTGAGGATGATCCGCAGGGCGTCGTCGTCCAGGACACCCTTCTTGTAGAGCTTGAAGGGCGGGATGACCACACCCTCCTCGAAGATCGTCTTCGCATCCGTCGGCATCGAGGCGGGGGTCTTGCCGCCCACGTCGGACATGTGGCCGAACATCGACGACCAGCCGACGATGCGCCCCTCGAAGTAGATCGGCATGACGACCAGCCAGTCGTTGGCGTGGCTGATCGCCGCCCCGCAGGAGTATGGGTCCGAGGTGAGGAGAACGTCGCCCTCCTCGATGTCGCCGTCGAAGTTCTCCAGGAAGTCGGGGATCGAGAGGCCGAACTGGCCGACGACCATCTTCCCTTCGGGGTCCCCGATCAGCGGGAACTCGTCGTGCTGCTCGCGGATGCCCGGGGACAGCGCGGTCCGGAAGAGCACCTCGTCCATCTCGTAGCGGGCGTTGCGAAGCGCGTTCTCGACCAGGTCCAGGGTCACCACGTCGACGTCGACGCTGCGAAGGGGCTCGGTCGCGGTCTCGATGAGGCGTGCCATGGCTCAGTTCTCCGTGTTCGCGTCGAGGGGGCGGATGAGGAGGCTGCCGCCCGGGTGCACCGTGGCGGCGTGCCCGGGAAGTACCAGCGTGGTGGAGTCCATCTCCGTGACGATCGCGGGACCCCGTACGACGTTGCCGGCCTTGAGCCGGGCGCGGTCGTAGACGTTCGCCTCGACCTCGCCGCCCTCGACCCAGATGGCGTGCGTGGTCCGCAGCGCCGCGGCCGGGTCCTCGTCACCCTTCTCGAGCTCGATCGACGTCACGTCGGGGCGCGGACCGTTGGCCGTGGCGCGGACCGTCACGAGCTCGTGCTCGGCGTCGAGGACGAAGGAGAACAGCTGGTTGTGCTCGGCGTCGAACGCTTTGCGCAGGCTCTCGATGCCGCCCCCGCTGCCGTCGAAGGCGTCGATGTCGATCGTCACCGGGATCTCGAAGCCCTGACCGTGGTAGCGCAGGTCCGCGGAGTAGACCACCCGCTGCTGGTCCACCGGGACGCCCTCACCGGTCAGCGTCGCCTGCGCGTGGTCCGCGAGCTCGGCGAGGATCTCCTTGAGCGAGTCGTCACTGAGCTCGCTGAACCGTCGCACCAGCGTGCGGACCGCCTCGTCCCGCATCACGGTGGTGGCGTCGCCGTAGGCGTTGAGGACGCCCGGTGAGGGCGGGATGATCACCGGCCAGGCGCCGGTGAGCCTGCCGAGCGCGTTGGCGTGCAGCGGGCCGGCACCCCCGAACGCGACAAGTGCGAAGTCGCGCGGGTCGAAGCCCTGCTGCACCGAGACCAGGCGCAGCGCGCCGAGCATGTTCTCGTTGACGATGTCGATGATCCCGGCGGCCGCGGCTTCCACCGACTCCAGGCCGGTGGCGTCGGCGATCGACTTGACCGCCGCGTGTGCCGCGTCGCGGTCGAGGGTGATCTCCCCGCCTGCGAGCTGGGTGGGCAGGTAGCCGAGGACGACGTTGGCGTCGGTGACCGTCGGCTCGGTGCCGCCGGCGGCGTACGACGCGGGTCCCGGTGCGGCACCTGCGGACTGCGGCCCGACCCGCAGCGCCTGGGTCAGCGCGGGAACGTGGGCGATCGAGCCGCCACCGGCGCCGACGGTGCGTACGTCGACCGAGGTGGCGCGGACCTTCAGGTCGCCGACCGTGGTCTCGCGACCGATGCGCGGCTTGAGGCCCTGGACCAGCGCGACGTCGGTCGAGGTCCCACCCATGTCGAAGGTCAGAAAGTCCTCGAAGCCGGCCTGTTCGGCTGCCCAGGTCGCCCCGGTCACACCTCCGGCCGGTCCGGACATCAGCATGTTGACCGGGTTCTCCGCCGCCACGCCCGCGGAGACCAGGCCACCGTCGCTGCGGAGGATGCACAGCTTGCCGTGGATCCCTGAGGAGGTCAGCTTGGAGTCCAGGTTGGCGACGTAGCGTGCCACGTGGGGCTGCACAGCGGCGTTGACGACGGTGGTGATCGTGCGCTCGTACTCCCGCAGCTCGGGAAGGACCGAGGACGAGAGCGACACAGGGATGTCTGGAAGCTCCTCGGCCGCGATCTCCCCGACCCGGCGCTCGTGGTCCGGGTTCGCGTAGGCGTTGATCAGGCTGATGCTCAGGGCCTCGATGCCCTGGTGTGACAGCTGGCGCAGCTTGGCGCGTACGTCGTCCTCGTCGAGGTCCGTGACGACCGAGCCGTCGGCGGCGATCCGCCCCCGGACCTCGACGGTGTCCTCGAGCGCGGCGAGCGGTTCGGGCTTGGGCCAGATGATCCAGCCGGCCAGGCCGCCGGGCACGAACGACCGTGCGATCTGCAACACCTGCCGGAAGCCCTCGGTGGTGACGAGGCCGACGCGCGCTCCCTTGCCCTCCAGGATCGCGTTCGTGGCGACAGTCGTGCCGTGGAAGACCTCGTTGATGTCACCGAGCGTGATCCCTGCGTGCTCGCAGGCACGTTCGATGCCTCGCAGGACACCGATGGACTGGTCCTCGGGTGTGGAGGAGGTCTTGGCGCGGTAGGTCGCGCCCGACTCCTCGTCGATGAGCAGGATGTCGGTGAAGGTGCCCCCGACGTCTACGCCCAACCGGTAAGCCATGTCTCCTCCTCAGATGACGCCGGCGGAACGCAGCGATGACACGGTGTCGTCGTCCAGTCCCAGCAGGCCGTGGTAGATCTCTTCGTTGTGCTCACCGAGCTCGGGGCCGACGTGGCGGACCCGTCCGGGGGTGTCCGAGAGCTTCGGCGCCACGTTGTGCATGGCGAACTCCCCCAGGTCGGGGTGGGCGAGCTTGACGATCGCCTCGCGTGCGGCGAAGTGCGGGTCCGCGAACATGTCCTTCGCGCGGAAGATCCGCCCGGCGGGGACCCCGTTTCCGTGGAGCAGCTCGAGCAGCTCGTCAGCCTTGATGGTCGAGCTCCACTCGGCGATCGTGCCGTCGAGCTCCTCCATGTGCTGGCCACGTGCACTGTGGGTCGCGTAGCGCTCATCGGTCGCCAGGTCCGGCCTCGCCATGACCTCGGCCAGCCGACGGAAGACGGTGTCCTGGTTGGCCGCGATGAGCACCATCTCCCCATCGGCGGTCGGGTAGACGTTGCTCGGCGAGACGTTCGGCAGCGTCGTACCGGTGCGCTCGCGCTGGTAGCCGGCGATCTGCCATTCGGGCAGCAACGACTCCATCATCGCGAGCACCGCTTCGTAGATCGCGGAGTCGACGACCTGCCCGCGGCCCGTGCGTCCACGCTGGTGCAACGCCACGAGCGTGCCCAGCGCGGCGAACGTGGCCGCGAGCGAGTCGCCCAGGGAGATACCGGCCCGGGCAGGGGCCCGGTCCGGGTCTCCGGTCACATAACGGATGCCACCCATCGCCTCACCGATGGATCCGTAGCCGGCGCGCTCGGCGTAGGGACCCGTCTGGCCGAACCCGGTCACGCGCGTGACGACCAGACCCGGGTTGATCTCCCAGAGCCGCTCCGGGGCCAGCCCCCAGCGCTCGAGAGTCCCCGGTCGAAAATTCTCGATCAACACGTCGGCCCGCTCAACGAGGCGGCGGACGAGGTCCTGGCCCTCCTCGGTGCGCAGGTTGGCGGTGACCGACTTCTTGTTGCGCGCCACGACCGGCCACCACAGTGACTTCCCGTAGGGCTTCTCCCGGCCCCACTGCCGCATCGGGTCGCCATGGGCCGGGTCCTCGACCTTGATCACCTCGGCGCCGAAGTCGCCGAGGAGCTGGCCGCAGAACGGCCCGGCCAGAAGTTGGCCGAGCTCCACCACGCGAATGTCGTCCAGCGGTAGCTCGTTGACCATGGGTCCCCTTCGATGGCTTGGTTGCATACAACGTCAACGGTCGGCGTGATCCACGCAACACGCGATGAGCCGAAACTAGGGGCAGCTGGCCGTAGGTGTCAATCACTCGCGAGAGATATTGCATACAACTTCTCGTATTGGTAGGTTGCGCAGACCATGAGCGATACGGCAGCCACGGTCGAGCACGACCCCGGTCACGCGTCGGACCACGCCTACCGGCTGATCCGCGCGCAGATACTCTCTGGCGAGCGGGCCGGCGGGGACTGGCTCCGAGAGGGCGACCTGGCGGAGTCGCTCGGCGTCAGCCGTACACCGGTGCGCGAGGCGCTGCGGCGGCTCACCGCCGAGGGGCTGGTGCGCTACGAGCGCAACCGCGGCGTGCAGGTCGCGGTCTGGACGGCCGAGGACCTCGAGGAGATCTTCAGCCTCCGCTCCGTACTCGAACCATGGGCCTCTCGCCTGGCAGCCACCTCGGCGTCGGTGGACCTCGAGAAACTCTCTCGGCTCGCGCACGACATGGACGCAGCCGCTCGTGGCTCCGTCGACGTGGACCAGATCACCGAGCTCAACAACCGGTTCCATCGGCTGATCCTCGAAGGTTCGAACAATCGGCGACTCGGCAGCGTCGTCTCGTCGGTGGTGCAGGTCCCTCTCGTGTGGCAGACGTTCTCGCACTACAGCGACACCGACCTTCGCCGGAGTCTCGCGCATCACCACGAGCTCGTGGCTGCGTTGGCGGCAGGGGACCCGGACTGGGCGGAGTCCGTGATGCGCAGTCACGTCAGGGCTGCGTGGAACTCGCTGAAGACCCAGCGGGACGTCACCAGAACCTGATCGTCGTTAGCGTCGAAAAACCGCGGGGGCCTCGGCTGCGCGTGTTCACTCGCCCGACACATTCGACCCCCTTGGGCTCCGTCGCTTCGTAGAACCTTCCTTCGCTGCGCGCTGGAGTCGTGAGCTGCGAGCAGCCAGCGACGGTGTGCGACGGGGCCCAGGGCGTCGGGCGCTCTCGGCCCCGGTTGCAGTCCGCACCCGGCGAGGTAAGCCGACTCATGGAGCGGGTGAGAGGACCCACCGAACCTCGCAAGTGTGACTCCTCGAGTCGTTGCGCCAGGTGTGGGGGCTCCTGACATCACGTGGACGAACTCAGTGTCACAGTTGAGGGTGTACAACTCCGGGCCATTGGCACGTCTGCGAGTCAGCGCGCCGGGTTCTTCGATGCGGCCCTTCGCGGGCTCGCCGAGCTCTGCGAGTTCCCGATCTGGCGGGATCCCTGGATGGTCGTCGGGTCCTCGACCTTCACCGGCGACCTGGTGCGCCGCCTGGGCGTCGACAACGCCTTCGGCACCCACCCCGAGCGGTCCCCCACGTCGACCTCGCCGAACTGCAGCAGGCCGACCTCGACTTCGTCCTGCTCCCCGACGAGCCCTACGAGTTCACCCCCGACGACGGACCCGAGGCCTTCCCCGGCACGAGGTCCGTCCCGGTCAGCGGACGGCTGCTCACCTGGTACGGCCCCTCCCTCGTCACCGCCCACGAGGAGCTTGCGACGGCGCTGTTCGGCGACTGACAGACCGCGCGACCCGGTCCGCCGTGTGCTCGCCGTGCAGCTCCAGGTGTCACCCGCGGCGCGGTCAGTGCCCGTGGCCGTCGGCGGAGGTCACGCTGACCCCGGCCTGGTCGTCGCTCGTCCCGTCGGCCCCCGTGGTGGCGGACCGCTTTCCCCCGAATGACGACCGAGCTCCGTGTGGTGGTCGGTTGCGCTGAGCACGTCATCTCATCGGCACTCTCCTCGAACGGCTTGCCGGTTCAGGCGTCATGATGTCGGCGACCTCGGGACTGAGCCGGCGCCGTACCCGGCGAGTGGTCCCTTGCCACACCCCGGGGCGGGGATTAGCATTCGCGCATCCGAATATGTGCGCTGGGTCACATGAGCGCACGCTCGACGAAAGAGGCCACATGTCCCCAGACGAAACCCAGGAGGTCCCCGTCGAGGTCGGGGGCGTGAGCTTCACCGTCACGGTGACCCCGAGCCCGAGCGGGATCCGGGGGAAGGTGTGGTACCACGACGAGAAGATCGCGGGAATGCGCCTCTTCCACAGCGACGACGTCGACCAACTGCTCGAGCAGGTCCGCCGGGACGCCGCCGTCCTCCGGGCCGTCGAGAGGCTCTCCACCACGAAAGACCAAGGGGTTCCGGCATGATCACTCGCGAAGCCGTCATCGAGTCGCTCCGTGCGGTCGACGACCCCGAGCTGCACCGGTCGGTGGTCGACCTCGACATGGTCCGTCACGTGGTGGTCAACGGCACCGAGGTCAGCGTCACCCTTGCGCTCACCATCCCGGGCTGTCCCCTCAAGGACTACTTCAACCGGGCGGTGCCCCAGGCGGTGCAGGCAGGCTGCCCCGAGGTCACCGCCGTGCACCTCGAGCTCACGTCGATGAGCGAGGACGAGCGTTCGCGCGTCATCGGGGACGTGCGGGTCCGGGTGCCCAAGGTAGGCGACAGCGAGTCCCGGACGCGGATCATCGCGGTCGGCTCGGGCAAGGGCGGCGTGGGGAAGTCCACCGTCGCTGTGAACCTCGCCGCCGCTCTCACCACCCGGGGCCACAAGGTCGGCCTGCTCGACGCCGACATCTGGGGATTCTCGGTACCGCACATGTTGGGTGCGACGGGGCGACCCACCGTGGTCGACGACCTCATCATGCCGATCGAGGCCCACGGCATGTCCGTGCTGTCGATCGGCAACTTCGTGCCCGAGGACAGTCCCGTGGTCTGGCGCGGGCCGATGCTGCACAAGGCACTCGAGCAGATGCTCGCCGACGTCCACTGGGACGACCGCGACTACCTCGTCATCGACATGCCTCCGGGCACGGGCGATGTGTCCATCTCGCTGTCGCAGTACCTCCCCAACGCCGACTTCCTCCTGGTCACCACCCCGCACGACACCGCCGAGCGCGTCGCCCTCCGCGCCGGCCGGATGATGGAGAAGGTCGGCATGCGACTCGCCGGGGTCGTGGAGAACATGGCCACGTTCGTCTGCGGCGACTGCAGCACCGAACACCAGCTCTTCGGTATCGGTGCCGGCAGCCGGCTGGCGGAGCTCCTCGACGTACCGCTCCTCGCGCGGATCCCGCTGGAACCCGCGCTGACGTCGCAGGTCGACGGCACCGCCCCGACGGTGCTCACCCATCCGGAGACGCTCAGCGCGACCAGGTTCGCAGAGCTGGCCTCGACCATCGCCGGGCAGTCCTCGCTGGTGCGCCGACCACTGCCATTGCTCACCTGAGCCGACACGACGAGGACACGGTGCGCGTGGACCGGGCCCTCGTGTCGTGCGGGAACGGCGCCTCGGCTCAGCCGGGAAGCACCACGAAGACCTGGCCCCCGTCCTGGACGAGACTGTAGGTCCTCACCTCCGTGTCCGCGGGGCCGCGGACACGGTCGCCCGTGCACACGTCGAACTGGCTGCCGTGGCCCGGACAGGTGACCACCGTGCCCTCCACCTCGCCGGTGGACAGCACGGCGCCGGCGTGGGGGCACCGGTCCGCCACCGCCCACATCCGACCCTCGACCCGGTAGACGGCCAACGGCCCGACCGGAGTGTCTTCGGTGCGGAAGACACAGCCAAGGCGTCCGGCCGCGTCCGCCGCGTCGAAGAGCGGGAAGCGGTGCAGCGCACGCCCGCCGGGGGCGTCCCGCAGCCGCTCCGTGAGCTTCACGACGAGGGCTCCCCGGTTCACGACCAGGTCGCAACCGGCCCGTTGCGCACCCAGCCACAGCTCGCGGTCGGGAACTGCGGAGTACGCGGCCACCAGCGTCTCAGGCCACTGCTCGTGCCACGTCCGGGCAGTGCTGAGCGAGCCCACCGCATCGAGGTTGAGGACGGCGACGCTAGGTGTCCCCTCCGCCTCGTCCGCCGAGACCACGACCATGCCTCGCTCACCGGCGAGCTTGTTCAGTCGCCTGATGATCAGCGGGTCATCGGCGGGCAGGACCATCGTCGGCGGCCGGGGGTCGCCGTCGGGCGCCATGGCGTCTTCCTCTCGTGCACAGGTTCAGGGATGGTGGGCGCCGCACCTGCCGTACGGCGCCCACCGCGTCAGATGAACAGCTGGATGTCGGCCTTCGCCGCCATGTCGATGAAGCTGGCGGCTCCCAGCGACGGTCCGATCCCGTCGATGAAGTCCTCCTTCTTGAGCCCGTAGAGGTCCATGGTCATCTGGCACGGGTGCAGACGTACCCCGATGTCCATGGACATCTGCAGCAGCTCCGTGGGGGAGGCCACCTTGTAGTCCTCGGCGAGCTTCTTGATCATCTTGGTGCCGGCCCCACCGAAGTGGATCTTGCCGAGCTTGAGGTGCTCGGTGCCGCCACGGTCGACAAGCGACTCGCCCTTCTGCATCCAGTTCGACCCGGTGACCCGTTTGTCGTTGCGCTGAAGCACACGAAGGCCCCAGAAAGTGAAGAAGATGTCCACCTCCAAGCCGGAGGCCGCACCCGTCGTTGCGAGGATCAGGGTCGGCCACACCCGGTCCAGATCGCTGCTCCAGCAGACGATCGCCATCTTCTTGGCCTGTTCATCGAGCTCCGGGCTCACAGTTTCTTCCATGCTGCACCTTCCAAACTCAAGAGTGATGTTTCCGGTCGCGGGTCGCGGTTACGGCTCGTGCCGGCGTTGCTGCTTGCCCCTCAGACGCGTTCGATCAGCCACATCGCCCCCTGCACCAGGCGGAAGAGCATGTATCCGACCAGGACGATCAGGAGCCACAACCACAGCGGCGACAGCCGGCGCTCGCCTGGTTCCTCTCCGGCGTTGCTCACGTAACACCTCCTCTCCTATGGATCACTGGGTACACCGGTAACAGTGGATTTCGTGTTCGTCGATGAGCACGCGGTACCTGTCGAGTGCGGTTGCCCCGTCGACGAGGTACTCACGCTCCTCCTCGAAGTTTGTGGGCCTCAGCCGCGCGAGCCACCCCGCGCCGTACGGGTCGCGGTTCGCGATCGCGACGTCAGCCTCGAAGGTCGACTCGTTCGACTCGAGGAGCTCACCCGTGAGAGGGGTCGGGAAGGGCCCGACCCACTTGGCGCTCTCGACGACCGCCAGCGGGCGCCCCCGAGAGAACGTCCGACCGGCTCGCCGCCAGGTGACCTGAACTATCTGGCCGCCCATGGTCTGGGCGACGTCAGTCATGCCGAGCACCACGACGTCATCCTCCGTCCTCACCCAGACGTTCATGTCGACGTCGTAGAGGAGATCGTCGGGGACGACACATCCGCGCCAGGCCTGCTCGGTCATCAGCTCACTCGCCGCAGGCGATCCCCTCCGTGTCGAGGAACTGCTGGTACCTCGCGAGACCGTCCGCGCCGGTTGCCAGGTCAGCGGAGTCCGTGTCCCAGTCGGACGGCCTGAGCTTCGCCACCCAGCCGTCGCCGTACGGGTCCGAGTTGACCAGGCTCGGCGTGCCGACCAGGTTCTGGTTGACCTCGACGATCTCACCCGCCACCGGCGCGGGGACGGGACCGACCCACTTGCCGCTCTCCACGGTCGCGACGTTGCGGCCCTTCATGACCGACTTGCCCGCGGCCTTGAGGGTCACAGAGATGATCGTCTTCGCCAGGTTCTGTGCGACGTCGGTCATCCCGATGGTCACGAGGTCACCTTCCGGCCGTGCCCATACGTGCTTCTCGACCAGGTAGTACAGGTCGTCGGGAAGATTGCACTTGTTTACCAGCGCCACCTTTAGGCTCCTGTCTGCTGTGCCTCGTGCTCGGCCATCAGGTGATGGATGAGCATGTCCAGAGCGACCATCCGGATCTCCTTGTCGAACTCCTCGAGGAAGGTGGGGTCGCGTCGCCCCTTCCTGAGACTGTGCTCGTACCGGTCACCGCAGACCGGGCACGTGACCGAGTAGTAGAAGTTGCCCTTGCGCTCCTCGGTGCCGACCACGTCGGGGTGCTGATCGCCGAGGTGGGCGTGGAGCTGGCGCATCCCACCCTCGAAGTCGCACCAGGGACAGCGGATCATCGCTCCACCCCCTCACTGGCGGCGTCGGCGAGCTGGGAGACCACATCGACGACGCCGCGCCCGGCCTCGGTGATGCCGATCCGGTCACCATCGAGGTCACGGCCCACCAGGCCCACCTGGAGCAGCTCGTTCACCTGCTCCCAGGCGACGATCCGAGGACACGACAGGAGCTCTGCGATCTCCGACGTCGTGGTGTCACCCTCGGCGACACGGGACAGGACCCGCCAGCCGACAGCGTCACAGCCGGCCCGCAGGGCGCGAAGGACGAGCGTGAGGGCCGCTGCCTTCGCCTGCTCGTCGTCGAGGGCGTCGGCGACCACCTCCCCCTGCCCGGGCCTGAAGGCGAACCCGTCGTAACGTTCCAGCGCGGCTGCGAGCTCCCGGAGCCGGAGCCCCAGGCCCTTCCCGACGAGCGCGAGGTCGACGGTCATCACACCCCGGTCCTCTCGAGTAGGTCGCCGGGCTCGGCCGGCTTGTTCGTGAGCGCCTCCTGGACGAGGAAGACGATGTCGCGGACCTCCATCTGCCCCTCGTTGCCGGTGGTCTTCACCGCGTCGGAGTACATCGTCACGTCCTTGGGACAGGAGACGATGAACTTGTCGACGCCCACACCGAGCGCCTCACGGATCCGGTTCTCGCTGGGCCGCTCCTCCAGGAAGCTGTCGTCCATCCAGATCCGCCCACCGCCGGCACCGCAGCAGAACGAGTTGGCTCCGTTGCGCGGCATCTCCACCAGCTCGCAGCCGAGCGCCTTGAGCAGCTTGCGCGGCGCCTCCGTGACGCCGTTGTACCGGCCGAGATAGCAGGGGTCGTGGTAGGTGACCTTCTGGCCGAGCGACCGGACCGGGATCGTCCCGGACTCGACAAGGTCGAGCAGAAGCTCGGTGTAGTGCCACACCTTGTAGCTTGCGCCCCGCTCCGGGTACTCGTTGCGCAGCGTGTTGAGCGAGTGCGGGTCCGTGGTGAAGATCTCCTCGAACTGCGCTGACTCCAGGGCCGCGATGTTGTGGTCGGCCAGCATCTCGAACAGGCCTTCCTCACCGACGCGTCGCACGTCGTTCCCGGCGTTGCGCTCGCCCTCGTACAGGATCCCGAAGTCGACGCCGGCGGCGTTCAGGATCCGGGCCAGCGCGATGGAGTTCGCCTGAAGTCGGTCGTCGAAGCTGGCGAAGTCACCCACGAACCAGAGGTACTTCACCGGCTCCTTGCGAGCGTCCTTGATCTTGAAGTCCAGGCCCTTGGTCCACCGGGCTCGCATCCGTGCGGACTTGCCGAAGGAGTTGCCCTGTGTGGACAGGTTCTTCAGGGCGGTCTGCAGAGTGGGGTCCATGTCGCCCTGGTCGACGAGGCCCCGTCTGAGCTGCACGATGGTCGGGACGTGCTCGATGCCGACGGGACAGACCTCGACGCAGTGCATGCACGTCGTGCATGACCAGAGTGTGCGAGACGAGATCACCCCACCGGCGATCGGCGCCTCGTGGTCCACGGTGAGAGGGCCGGTGCGGTCCGGGCGGGTCTCGTGGTCGAGAAGCGTGATACCTCCCGTGTTGGCGTCCGCCCACTGCCGCAGGTCGAGGATGAGGTCCCGGGGCGAGAGCGGGGCGCCCGCCGTACGAGCCGGGCACACCTCGTGGCACCGACCGCACTTGGTGCACGCGTCGAGGTCGAGCAGCTCCTTCCACGTGAAGTCGGAGAGCTCCTGATAGCCGACGTGCTCGGCCTCGGGGGGCGGCGCCGGCAGGTGGCGGACGCTGGAGCGGTCGTGGACCAGTAGGTTCACGCCGTCGAGCAGCATGTGCATCGCCTTGGAGAACGGGATCATGCCGACGAACGTCAATGCCAGCGCGGCGTGCGTCCACCACGTGATGATCTGTGCTGTGCCGGCCGCCGCCGTGGAGAGTCCGACTGCCTCGAAGCCGCGTCCGAGCACCCAGCCGACCGGCGACCACACCTCGAAGGAGGGGAAGCCGGTGGCAACGATACGAAACGCCTCCAGGAAATAGCCGGTCGCCAGGATCGCGGCGAAGAGGCCGATGAAGACCCAATCGCCCAGCACGATCTTGGACCGCGAGTAACCGCCCTCCGGCTTCTCCGCCCGCTCGTAGTCGAGCTTCTTGGGGCGGATCGCGCCCCGGCGGAACGCGAGGTAGGCCAGGCCGAGCACGGCAGTGAAGCCCATGGTGTCAAGGATCACCGAGTAGACGATGTAGAAGGTGCCCTGGAAGAAGCTCATCTCCTCGCCGACGATGAGCTTGCTGGCCTTGCGCACGATGTCGTAGTCGATGGTGAGGATCACCGTGCCGATGAACAGCGTGATGAAGCCCCAGAACACGAAGAAGTGCGCTATCCCGGCGGCGCGGTCCCTGCGAGCCACGGAGCTGTTCGCAGCGACCGCGCCGACCGACCAGGTGTCCTCCCTCCTCCGGACCCCTTGGAACGGGTTCGCGAAGAGTGCCTTCTTCAGGTTGGCCATCCGGAAGGCCGCACGTCCCCGGCGGTACTTCTTGACTCTTCGGTAGGAACCCCAGAAGAACACGCCGATCGTGAGCGTGCTGACGACGTAGAAGATGATCTCGCCCGCCGTACCGACGTTCATGAAGACCTCGCGGGTCTCCTCTTCGACAGCGAGGACACCGGTGAATGCCACACCTACCCCTTGACTTTGTCCGCGAGCGCGGGGATCAGCTCGAACAGGTCCTCGGTCGTGCCGAGGTGCGCCACGTCGAAGATCGGGGCGCTCTCATCGGTGTTGCACGCGATGATCAGCTCGGCGTCGCGCATGCCCTCGAGGTGTTCGGGCGCTCCCGAGATACCGAACGCCAGGTAGGCCTTCGGCTTCACCTTCAGACCGGACTTGCCGACCTGGCGGGTCTTCGGCAGCCAGCCGGAGTCGATGATCGGGCGTGAGGCGGACAGGGGTGCGCCGAGGAGGTCGGCGAGCTCCTGGACCATCTCGAGGTTCTCCTGCGACTCGATACCCCGACCCACCGACACCAGCAGGTCGGCCTCGGTGATGTTCACGTCGCCGGCCTCGGGCTCGATCACGCTGCGCAGCTTGGTCTGCACGTTGTCGAGACCTTCGGGAGTCGCGAACGCGACGACCTCGGAGCCGGCCGCCGGCGCCGTGCCGGCGCTCGCCGGGAAGGCGCCCGCCAGGACGGTGCAGATGCCGCGCTCACCGGTCAGCTCGACCTCGGCGTGGAGCTTGCCGCCCATCACCTGGGCCGTCGCGAGCACAGCATCGCCGTCGACCTGAAGGGCTCCGACGTACGCCGCCAGCGAGGCGTCCCAGTGCACCGACAGCGAGGCCCCGAGGTCGAGGCCGATCGTGGCGTTGGACAGTAGCAGCAGCCTAGGTCCGCGCTCCCTGAGGACGCTCAGCAGCGCCACCTCGTACGCCTCCGGGTTGTACTCCGCGAGCGCGGGGTGGTCGACCGAGACCACCACGTCAGCACCACCGAGCTGGTCAGCGAGAGAGGCCGGCCCGAAAGCCGCCACCTCCACCTC
Source organism: Nocardioidaceae bacterium UBA4001 (assembly GCA_002384855.1). Taxonomy (GTDB): domain Bacteria; phylum Actinomycetota; class Actinomycetes; order Propionibacteriales; family Nocardioidaceae; genus Nocardioides_C. The sequence goes on from DGBP01000049.1 coordinate 90,318, forward strand.
GCCCCCCAGGGCCACGGCGAGCTCCTTGGCCTTGCCGAGCAGCTCGTAGGTCGCCTCCTGGACCTCGCCGCCGATGTGCTCTGCGAGAACAAGAACGTTTCCACTCATCGGTATCACTCAGCCCTTCACCATGCCGCGCTCACGCAGCAGCTCGAGGATCTTGTCCGCGATGTCGTCGACATCGCCTTCCAGCATTTCGGCGTGACTGGTCTGCTCCGGCCGGAACATCCGCCGCACCGAGAGCCCGGAGCTCGCCACGTCGGTGGAGACGCTCTCCCCACGTACGCCGCCGGCCTGCATCGCCTGGCGGATACGGGTGATGGGGGCGTAACGCGGGGTCTCACGCGAGGCCTGCAACCCGATCACGGCGGGCAGCGGAAGCTCGAGCACGTGAGCGCGGCCGCCGGAGAACTCTTGCCTGACGACGACGTTGCCGTCCTTGGCCTCGACACCCACCACCACCGACACGTGTCGTTGGCCCAGCCGAGCCGCGAGCATCGGCGCGAGCTGACCGTCGAGGTCGTCGGGGGCCTGCACACCGGTGATCACGAGGTCGGCGGGCTCCTTCGCCAGGTACTCGGCGAAGGCCGCCGCACGGGAGTGGGTGTCGGCCCCGCCGCCCTCGAGCATCACGGCACCGTCCGCTCCCTTGGCGATGGCGGTATACAGCGCCTGGTCGATGTCGGGGTCGTCCGCCAGTCCTACGGCGACCACCTCGGCGCCGGTGGCGTCCTTGACGAGGAGGGCCTCCTCCAGGGCCTGGTCGTCCCACTCGTTGAGGACGAACTTCAGGTACTCACGGTCGATGTCGGTCTCGTCCGGAGTGAGCTCGATCTCCTCGACGAGGTCAGGCACCGCTTTCATTGCGACGACTATGCGCATTCTCATTACCTCTCTCACTACAGGACGTCGTCGAGCGCCATCTGCTGGCGAATCTCGATCAGGTCGTCCCCGGTGGGGACGAACGGGAAGTCACGGAAGGACTCCGAGGGGCGGTAGGAGCCGTACGGCCTGGTGCAGCCCGGCTCGCCGCTCTCGCCGGGGCACCCGTTGGTGACGAAGGGGACACCGGTGTCCACGACCCCGTTGACGAAGCTCTCGTCACCGCGCATGTTCAGCAGGTTGCCGTCGGCGTCGAAGCGGAACCGGTCGAGGTCCCAGTCCTCTGTCTCGATCAGGTGCTTGGCGAGCTGCACCCGGCGCCACCGCTGGATCGGTGACTTCGGATGCTCCGCCATCCGGGAGTCCGGCTCCGGGTTGAAGCAGAACAGGTAGGGGAAGATCTGCCGGTCGCGGAGCTTCACGAACAACTCGATCAGGTCCTGGTCAGCCTCACCGAGGCCCACGAGGGTGTGTACGTTCACCTTCCAGGGGCCGAAGACCTCGCGGGAGTCCATCACGACCTCCCAGTACTTCTCCCACTTGAGCCCGCCGGCGGGTACGTCGGTCCGCAGGTTGCGGAACAGGTCCTCGGTGACCGCGTCAAGGCCGATGCCGATCATGTCCACGCCGATCGCCTTGAAGTGCTCGATGCGCTCGCGGTTCAGGGTCGGCGGCGCGACGAGGATCGACAGCGGGGTCTTCACCCTCGCAGCGATGCGCTCGGTGATGTCACAGGTGTCGCGGTAGGCGTGACCATGGGTGACCATCGAGATGCACAGCCGGGTCAGCTTGGACTCGTGCTTGGCCATCCGCTCGACCAGTTCGTCGGTGCGTACAAGGGGCCACTCGACGCGGATGAAGGACTTGTCGTTGTAGTCGCCCGGACGCGTCCTGGCGAGGCCGCAGTACCCGCAGTCGGAGAGGCAGCCCTCGTCGTAGTTCAGCAGAAGGTTGATCCCGCCGAAGTCGAAGTCCCGGCTGAACTTTCCGGAGCGGAACCGCAACGCGATCGCGCTCGCCATGGAGATGCGGACCCACTCGGGGCTGACTCTTTGTTCTTCGCCACACGATTGGTTGGGCGACTGGAGAACAGGAAGCTCGAGGGCCACCAGCTCACATCCTCTCAAGAGACTGCTCGGGGAAATAGCAGGAACCGGCCGAACGCACCGGGGCCGCGGCGGCCAACATGCTGGCCTTCCTGCCCGCGGTCAGCACGGTCTGGGTGAGCAGGTCGGCGGACACGCTCAGCGCCCGATCGGCGCCGGACGCGGCGACGATCTTGGCCACCGTCCCCGTGTCCAGCCGCTTCCAACGGAGCTCGGACTCCAGCCGCCCGACGGCCCGCGGCAGGATGGAGAAGTCACCGACGATCACGGCGCTCTTCACGAGGTCGCCGTGGGTGGAGACGTACATCCTCAGCAGACCGGAGGGCGTCTTCAGGACCGCTGATCCGCTGCCGTCGGGGATGGCGCTCCGCTCGTTCAGCCAGGCGTCTGCGCGGTAGCGGTCGCCCACCAGAGCCGCGGCGCGCAACAGCTCCGTCCGGTCCGGGGCCGCCGGACTCAGCTGCACGCCGAACGTCTTGGCGAACCCGATGGCGATCACGTCGCGCACCGCGGCGCCGACGTGCGGCTGACCGGTCTCGCGAGTGACCGTCGTGACCCTCTCGCCGACGGCTGCGGCGGCCTTGTCGGCGAGCTTGGCCACGGGGATGCGCAGCACCTCGAGCATGAAGTCGACGTCGAGGTCGGCGAGGATGCTGGCGTGGAAGAGCATGGCGCCGGCGTCGTCGACGTACAGCCCGAGCCCGGCGATCTTGCGGCCGGCGACTTCGAGGTCGTTCTTGCCTCGGAACGTCGCGGTGATGCCGAGCTCGGCGAGCCCCGCGACGATCGCCGCCGACGACTCCTCGATGATCTCGCGTGGCCGCTTGTCCACCGGCGCCTTGTCGATGAGGGCGACGCCGAGCTGCCCGGCGCCCATGACGATGGCTCCGCCGCCGGTGGGTCGGCGGCTCACCTCCGTCCCGGTACGAGAGCAGGCCTCGAGGTCGACCTCCGCCTGGAGGTTCTGGTAGCGGCCCACGAGCGCGCAGTGGCTGCGGTAGGTGTAGAGCCGCAACGTCGGAGGGGCCTCCGGCTGGCCCCGGCCGTAGGCACCCATGAGCGCCTCGTCGAGCGCAAGCCCCTCGGCAGCGCCCGCGCCCTCGTCCTGGATCAACCGCCACGCCTCGGCCATCACGCGACCTCGACGGTCTTGTAGGCCACGTCGGCGTCACCGGTCCAGGTCAAGGAGCAGCAGTACTCGTACAGCTTGGCCTCGAGGCCCCGCGACTCGGCGTAGGCAATGGCTCCCTCGGCGGGGTAGGCGATCCCGTTGAGTCCCAGGTCGACGGCGGCCTGGTCGAGATCCTCCTTGGCCTTGCCCAGAGGTCGCGCACAACCGAGGTTCACGGTGGTGCCGGGCGCCGCCAGGCGCGTGGCGCGGAAGAACTCCGTCATGTCCTCGACGGGCGGCGGAGGGATGTGCGCCATCGGGGTGCCGACCAGTGGCATGAGCGCCACGAGGATGATCGTGGAGACGGGATGGCTGGCGATGATGTCCAGTGCGCGGTACTCGCCGAGGAACTTGCCGTAGTGCAGACCCATGACGATGTGCGGGATGATCCGCAGCTCCTGCTCGGCGAGGAGGCCGAGCGCCCGGTCGAAGTCGGCGACACTCAGGTCGAGGTGATAGACGTCGCGAATCGTCTCGTCGGCTCCGATGATGTCGAGCATCACGCCGTCAACGCCTGCGTCCGCCAACCCGACCGCCAGCTCCGGGGACACCACGCCGGAGTGGACGATGACCTTCATGCCCAGCTCCTCGCGGATCCGCGGCACGTGCCGCAGGTGCGGAAGCAGCGGGACACCTCCGGAGCGCGTAGAGCCGCCCGAGACCAGGAGTCCCTCGCTCCCCTGCGCCTTGAGGCGCTGTGCGAGCGCGAAGAGATCCTCCTCGGCCTTCACCGAGACCATGCCTTCGAGCACCTTCGACTGGCAGTGGTCGCAGCCGAGGGCGCAGGCGGAGCCCGTCACGGACACGGGGAGGAACCGCTTCGCGTTCTCCGGCGTCCACTCGGAGGTCTGCCACCGCTTCAGGCCGGGAGCGTAGAAGTCCATCGTGTCGGGGAAGTTGGCCCGGCGGACCTCGAACGGGGTGGCCGTGGTCGTCGTCATTCGGCGATCACACCCCTGAGTCGATAGTCCTCCACCGTCCGGCCGAACCACTCCGTGATCGCTTCGGGCGTCCCGAGCAGGTCCGCGAGCTCGGTCTCGTCGGCGCTGGTCAGCTCGACCAGCCAGCCCTCACCGTAGGGGTCATGCTCGGCAACTCCCGGATCGGTGACGACGGCGTCGTTCGTGCGCGACACCGTGCCGCTGACCGGACTGACCAGCGGACCGACGAACTTGGCGGCCTCGAGCTGGCCGAAGGCGCGGCCCCGGGCCAGCTCGTCGCCCACGGCCACGAAGGACAGTTGCGCCAGCGTCCCGCTCGTCTCGACGCCAAGCGCGTCGAGGCCTACACGGACGGTGCCCGGGGTCAGACGCTTGACCCACATGTGCGAGTCCGCGTGGTACATCCGGTCCACCGCGACCGGGTAGCCGCTGACCTCCACGAGGATCTCGTGGCCGGTCGTGTGCGCGTTCGTCATCACAAACTCTTCCCATCCGCCGCGGCGAACGCCGCGGCCAGTCGTCTTCCGGTGCTGCCGAAGCCGGCCAGGACCGCTGGTGCCTTCGACAGGGTCACGCCCGCCATCGCAGCCTCGGCCGCACTCAGCCCGTCGTAGGGTGTGGAGGTTCGGAACTGAGCGCGGTCCACCGAGTCGCCCACCACGCTCGCGACGACCCGGGCGTCCTCGTGCTCGGCGGCGAAGACCCAGACGCCGGCGCGGATCTTCACCTCCCGCACAGGAGGGCGCGGGCGACCGTGGGGGCCGGCGATCCAGCTCTCGCTGGTGAACTGCTCGTCGAGCGCCTCGACAGCGGCCCACTCGAGTGGAGTGAGATCACTCGCCTCGGGGGTCAGTCCGAGCGCGTCGGCGTAAGCCGCCACTGCTGCGTGCTTGAACTGCTCGGGATCGGCCGGCGTGGCGTTGACGAACCGACGCATCATCCGGAGCACCTCTGCCCGCATGGTCGGGTTCGGCAACCACAGGATCGAGGTGGCCCGCTCGTGGTCGAAGCGCTCGATGAGGTTCCCGCAGACCACGACAGCCTCCTCGACCTGGCCCGCGCCGTGCCCGCAGATCTTGGACTCTCCGACGGTGATCTCCATGTTCCCGTCGAGCTCTGCTTCCACCCCCGCGGCGCGGTACGCGCTCAGCGCCGGGCTGAGGAGATCACGCAGCGCCGCCGTGCGCGCCGGGGACACCGACCGCGCGGGCAGGCAGATCTGGAAGAAGAGCTGCCCGCTGTCGAGGTATACCGGTCCGCCACCGACCATACGACGGTAGATCGGGAGCCCCTCCTCGGCGCAGTACGCCCGGTCGACCTCATCGAGCCGCCGGTGGTACCCCAGGCAGACGTAGGGTTCCGCCGGCCTCACGAACGAGAGCGTGGGCGGCTCCCCTGACGACACCCCGTGAGCGACCGCGTGCCACAGCGTCTGCGAACGCAGCGCCGAGGCGCGTCCGAAGTCGATGACCCGGAGGGTGTCTGCGTCACGAACCGGCCGGGTCATTTCCCATTGCCTCGTCGACGAGCTCGATGATGTCGCGGATCTTGAGGTGCCCGTTGCCCGTGGACTTGGCCGCATCCTCGAAACGCGACACCTCGTACGGGCAGCAGACGACCAGCATGTCCGCGCCCGTCTCTACCGCCTCCCGGACCCGCCGCTCGGACAGCCGCTCGGTCGTGTAGTCGCGGGTGAAGCCGTCGAGCCACATCCCGCCGCCGCCGCCCCCGCAGCAGTAGCCGTTCGCCCGGCAGCGGGCCATCTCCCGCAGCTCGATGCCGGGGATCGCGTTGATGAGCGTCCGTGGCGCGTCGTACTCGCCGTTGTGGCGGCCGAGGTAGCACGGGTCGTGGAAGGTGACCTGGTAGGGAAGCTCCTTCTGCCAGGTGATCCGGTCGACCATCGGCGCGAGCAGCTGGGTGTAGTGGAGAACGTCGAACGTGTGGCCCCGCTTCGGGTACTCCTTGACCAACGCGTTGAAGCCGTGCGGGTCCGGAGTCACGATGCGGGTGAACTCGTACTTCGCGAGGGTGGCGGTGACATCCTCGATGAGCGAGTCGAAGAGGCCCTTCTCGCCGGCGAGACGCTGGGAGTCACCGAGAGTCTTCTCCTCGTGGCCCAGGATGCCGAAGTCCACACCGAGTGCTGTGGCGACCCGGGCGAACGCACGCGCTGCCTGCTGCCCGCGCGGGTGGTAGCTCCAGTAGTCCTCGACGTAGAAGAGGACGTCGACCGGGGTCGGATCCTTCGGCAGCACCTTGACGGGTACGCCGGCGTCCCGGGTCCACATCGCCCGTTTGCGGGGGTTCTCGCCGAGTGCGTTGCCGTAGCGGAAGGTCTTCTCGAAGACATCCTGCAGCTCGCTCGGCACGGCGGCGCCGTCGGTCATCGCCTTCTCCCGGGCGGCCGGCATGATCTGGATCATGTCGACCTCTTTGGGGCAGACCCGCAGGCAGTTGCCACAGGTGGTGCACAGCCACAGGTCCGGGTCGGACAGCAGGTCGATGCCCGTCTGGACTTTACGGTGCACCTTGCGAGGGCCGTACTCGCCGACGACGTCGACGGGGCACACCGGCACACACTTGCCGCATCCGTAGCACCACTCGAGCGACTCCGTGCCCGGCATCTCCTGGAGTCTCGCGAAACCGTCCGGCGTGTGCTCGCTGAGCACCCGAGGCTCGAACATGCGGTTCCACATCGCAGGGAGGTCGACCTCACGGCCGGAGATCGACGATGCGACGGTGGCGGACTCTTTCTCGATTGCGCTAGGCGGAACCTTGCGCCCTGAAATCGGCATTCTCTTCAGGCCTCCATGTGGTAAACGCCCAGCAGGCGACGAACCAGGTCGGGCAACGGGGGGACGACTCGGTTGAACTCCTGCGTCATCCGCATGCGCAGGATGGTGTACATGTAGACGCCGTAGACGGCGGCCAGGAAGACATCGGCGCCGAAGAGGCCGCGGCCGACCGCGGTGAAGCCGGCGGCCTTCCCGGTCTCGTCGACGAACGCCAGGGCCTGCCCCACGGTGACGTAGGCGGCGCCACGCGACTCGGCACCCACGAGGTCGACGTCCTCGGTGACGACCAGTGGCAGGGCGCCGGTCTCGCTGCGCGGATCCCACACCCAACGCGTCCACAGCCAGTACGTGTCGGGGAAGGTGAAGTGGAGAAGCTCTCCGGGCAGGTCGAAGCCCTGCTCCGGGAACTCCGCCAGCACCTGGTCGAACCTGGCGAACCGCTCGGTCAGGGCGTCCTCCGAGTGGAGAAGCTCCTCGACGGCGCCGCCCAGTTTCGCGGGTGTGACCACATCGAGGATCTGGTCGGCCTTCCGCCGCGTCGCGAACACCTGTCGCAGGACTCGCCGCAGCGAGTCGCGGTCAAGGCCGCCCGGGGTCGCCAACGTCTCCTGGAAGAGCGCCGACTTCTGTTCGAGGTCACCAGCGATCACGCTCAGCTCTGGCACAGAAATCTGCTCAGTGATCTGGCCCATGAGCTCCTGGGCGGTCGAGGTGTCGACGACGGGTCCGGCCATGTCGATGTCTCCGTAGGTCCTCAGGCCGTCGCCGCAGCAGCGCGCGAACGGACGAAGGCGACGGCTCGCAGGGCCGCGTTGGACGCCGAGGACACGGTGTCCTCGAGGTCCGCAGGCCCGAGGGCGGCGCCACAGGCGTAGATGCCTTCCCGGTCCGTCGAGACGGGATCAAGCGGTCCGGCGACGGCGTCGATGAAGCCGTACCTGTTCTGCTTCACACCGAGCACCCTGGCCATCTCACGCGTGCCGACCGAGGGCTCCATGCCGACCGACAGGACCACCATGTCCATCGGGATCTCCATGGGCCGTCCCATGGTCGTGTCCTCGCCGCGGATGATCAGCTTGTCGCCCTTGGGGAGGACCTCGGTGACCATGCCCTTGACGTACTGGACGTGGTGCTTCTCCTGGGCCGGCCAGTAGATCTCGCTCTCCCAGTAGCCGTACATCCGCATATCGATGTAGAAGATGTAGACCTTGCAGTCCGGGAGGAGCTCACGGACCTCGATCGCCTCCTTGGAGGCGACGCCGCAGCAGACCTTGGAGCAGTACTCGTTGCCGATCTGCCTGTCGCGACTGCCGACACACTGGATGAAGCACAGGCTCTTCGGGGCCTCGCCGTTCGACGGGCGAACCACGCTGTGCTCCTTGAGCATCGCCTCGAGGTCCGGGAGGGCGATCACGTCGGGGAACTCGTAGTAGCCGTACATCTGCGTCTCACGGCCCGGGTCGAAGTGCTTGAACCCGGTGGCGAGGACGATTGCGCCGACCTCGATGGTCTCTGTGCCGTCCGCACCGGTGAGCGTGAGCAGGTACGCGCCCGGCTCGCCCTCGCAGCTGACCACCTCGGTGCCGAGCCGCACGTCGGCGTTCGGGTTGGAGGTGACCAACTCGGCCATGCGCTGCATCTGCGGCTCCGCCGCCTCACCGTGTGGGGTGAGGCCGGCGTAGTTCTCGGCGATGGGCGTGCCACCCAGGAACTCTCGCTTCTCGATCAGCACGACCTTCGAGCCCACATCGACAATGCCGTGGGCCGCACGCAACCCGCCGGGTCCGCCACCGATGACGGCTACCGTTTCCGATCCCATATGTCCTTCCTCCGTTCGGTCGTCCACGAGGCGGTGCGCGCAGGCCAAGGCCCGGCGCCGGCGACTCGTCGGCGTCATCTCAGTTGAGACTCGGTTTTTCGCTGCCGTGGGTGCGGTCGGGACGGACCCGAGAACGAGAGACTCGTGGGGGCCCGGCGGCTGACCGGCCCTGTCATGGGCTACTCGTCGACGTCGTCCCAGTCCAGGAACCGCTTCTCGCCGCTGTCGAGCTTCTTGAGCGCCTCCTGGAACTCGGCCCATGCCAGCTCCCAGTCGATGCCCATCTTCTCGAGCATCGGCCGGTAGTCGGCGGAGTGCCAGTGCAGCTGGCACACCTTGTAGGGGTGAGCGCCCATGGCAAGCGCGGCGAACTGCGCCTCGCTCATCACGGCCACGCCGACGTTGCGGTCGTGGGCCTTGGCGGCGAACTGGCTCTTGTCCAGGGTCGTGACACAGCCGGTGTCGTGAGTGAGCACGACGTCGGGGTCCGCTTCCTCCTTCATCACCTCGATCTTGCGCTGAGTGGCGAAGGACCGGGTGAAGTCACGCTGCACGAGGATGTGGCGGAAACCGAAGCCGCAGCAGTCGAACCACGTGGAGTAGTCCCGGACGTCGGCGCCCAGGCGCTGCGCGAGTCCGGTGACCACGGCGGTCCGCTGGCCGCCGTACACGTCGGGGTCGAAGATCGCGTCGCCCTCCACCAGCTTGTAGTAGTGGCACGCCGGGTGGACGGTCACCTTGACGGCGGACACGTCACGGATCTGCAGTGCAGCGATCTCGTCCCGCATCGCGTACAGCCACTCCGAGTAGTGGACGAGCTCCTCGGGGAAAACGAGCTCCTTGCCGAGCTTGCTCATCACGTCGCGCACCTCCGCCCGCAGCTGCGGGTGGTGGATGAGCTCCTCGCGGACCTCCTTGTAGTGGCCGTACGACGTGCCACAGTGGATCAGCGGGAAGTAGCCCGTCTCCGCCGCGGCCGCGAAGTTGCGGACAGCCACGGCCGCCTGGGCAGCGGAGTTCGACGTCGCGCTGGCGTAGTAGTTCCACGCGGTGCAGGAGGTCTGGTCCTTGGGGTCGTGGTAGTCGTAGCCGAGCTTCCGCATGATCCAGAAGATCGACGTGGAGTACCCGGGGATGTGACCGCACTGGCCGCACGACTTGTGGTGCCAGAGATGACCCTTCTGGATCCGCTTCTCCAGGCCGAACTTCGTCGGCGCCGTAACGACGTCTCCCTGGATCTTCTGTACGACGATCTCGCCCTGCTCCTCCAGCTTGAGCAGCTCAGCCCTCGGATCGAGCAGGGCCCGTCGGTCCTCGCCGCGGTCGAACGTCTCCTTCTTCCGCATCAGGGCTTCAACCGGAATGGTCATAACTCGATCCCTTCGTCCTCGAGGCACTCCTCCATGACTTCTTGCAGAATTGCGTGCAGACCCTGGTCGATCTCCTCGATCATGTCGAGGGCGCCGGTGTGGAACCAGATCAGGTAGAGCTCCACCAGGGTCTTGTCGGCGACATCCCACCCGGTGTTCGTGGTGTGCATCGTCTCGGACGGCAGTGCCCGGCGCCACAGGTCGAGGTTGGCGGAGACGTCGGCCGTCTCCGGGCCCCAGTCGGGGAACGCGTCCGCCTGGAGCATGTCGGGCGACACCTGGGTGCCTGTCGACATGATCTTGTAGATGATGCGCGAGTAGCCCTCCATCGCCTGCTTGGCCGAAGCCAGTCCGTTGTTGATGGCGACCTCCCGCATGATCGTGATGATCCCCCCGGGGTTGTTGCCCCGAGGGCAGCGCAGACAGGAGAAGCACTGGGAGCACTCCCAGATGTCCTCCTGCATCTGCTGGTAGATCAGTTCCACGTCCTCCCGGGCCGCAGCCTGGGCGATCCGGCGCGGGCTGAAGTCGTAGAAGCGCGCAGACGGACAGGCCGCGACGCAGATTCCGCACTCGTAGCAGCCGTAGAGGTAGTCGGAGAAGCGCATGTCCTCCTTGACCTCAGAGAAGAGGCGCTCCTTCTCCGCGTAGGGGACTTCGGCGTACCCGGCGACGTCGGGGCGCTTGTAGTGGCTGGTTGCCGTCTCGGTCACCAGACCCCCTAGAAGCTGATGACCGCGTCGGCGTTGATCGCGAGGTCGTTGAACGCTGCCCCGCCGATCATCTCGACGCCGTCGATGAGGTCCTCGAGACGAAGTTCGTTGAGATCCAGCGAGGGCTGGCAGACCAGCAGCCGGACACCGAGACTCGTCGCCTGGTCGATGAAGTTGCACAGCGGCTGACCCTGGTCACCCTTCGGGCCGATCTTTTCGACGACGTGCCGCTGCAGCAGCGTTGCCCCGTACATCGTGAAATAGATCATCACCTCGCAGTCCATCGCCGCGGCGGAGGCGGCGAGGAAGAAGGGGGTGGCGCAGCGCGAGGGGTCGTCCTCGCCATGGGTGTGCACGTAGAGGATCTTGCTGTCGAGCTCATTGGTCCACATGGTGGCTCCCCTACTTGTCGCGGCGGATGAGGACGTGGAAGACCTCACCGTCCTGGCGGATGTCGAGCAGGGAGTTGCCCGTCCGAGAGGTCCAGGCCTTCATGTCGGGTTCCACGCCCGGGTCGGTGGCGAGGAGCTCGAGCACCTGGCCAACGTCGATGGTCTTGATAGCCTGGGACGTCTTGATCACTGGAAGCGGGCACTGGAGCCCTGTGCAGTCGAGCACCTGGTCTGCCGCGGATAAGGACTCGGTCACGTCGATGTCTCCTCGGTCTGCTGCATCATGAGTCATTCATTTGCGCAATCATGCGCTTGCGAACAGACGAATGTGAGGTGCGCCACATATCGCTTGGTGCGGATATCCTTATGTCCGTGAGCCGATCTGTCCAGCCCTTGAGGACATTTTCTTTGCAACTGAGGCAGAATCCCGCCGCATGACGATCTCGGATCTCCACTGCGACCAGTGCGGCAGCTTCCTCGTCGGGCCGGGCGGGCCCGGCGGCGACGCCGACGGAACTGAGGGCGGCCCCGGGGGTGACCCCGCGAGTGACAGAGGCGCCGGCAATGGCTCCCCCGACCCGGGCGCTGTCCGGTTCGTCTACCACCCGGGCAAGCCACAGCTCCGCGACACCTCCGGCCTCCTGTGTGCGTCCTGCTGGGACGAGGTCGAGGCGTGGCTCGGCACCCAGCGGCGGCCGACCAGGTGCTCGATCTGCGGGGACGCCGTGGAGCGGGAGCGCAGCTTGCACGTGCATCGCTTCAACGAGGCTCGCGTGTGGCGGCTGTGCAAGACGCACGCCGTGGAGTTCTTGAACCGGCTGCGCACAGTCGAGCCGAAGCTCGACGCCGCGACGTTCCGCTTCCCCTGACGGCGGGGCAGGTCTGAATGCGCGAGTCCGCGCGATATTTCCGGCAAGATCCGAGAAAATTCGCGACAGACCCTTCGCCGCGAGGCTTCGGTTCACTAGCATGCGCGCATGGCACAAGGAGGCACGCCACCCCCGGAGAACCCGCGGGCAGCGATCCCGCTGGAGACCGAGTGGGGCGAGGCCTGGGTCATGAAGAGCTGCGTGTTCCCGGTCGACCTGCTCTACGACGTCGAGCGTGACCTGTGGGCGCGCCCGGCCGCGGACGGCGTCGTACGCGTCGGCCTCACCGACGTGGGTCAGACCGCCGGCGGCAAGTTGCAGGTGGTGTCGTTTCCCAAGGCGGAGCAGCGGATCGGCACCCGGATCCCTCCGAACAAGACCATTGCGCTCATGGAGAGCGCGAAGTGGCTCGGGCCGATCCGGCTACCCGTGGCGGGGCAGCTCGTGGAGGTCAACGACATGTTGCGGGAGCGGCCGGGCATGGTGAACCTCGAGCCCTACGGACGCGGCTGGGTCGTCGCCTTCCGGCCCGAGGGGACGATCCCCTGGCTCTTCGGCGACGAGGCGCGTCGGGCGTACCGCGAACGCCTCCGGCGGACCTTCCGATCCGTCGCCGGGGTCAACGACGACTTCTGGTGTGTCCACTGCAACGATTGGGACGACTGATGACCTCCGAAGCCACCCCCAGCACGCACGAGCGCGCGTCCGTCGAGCTCTTCACGCACCCGACCTGCATCGGCTGCCAGGAGGCGCTGACCGCGTTGCGTCAGCTCGAGCGGGCCGACGAGATCGCCCTCCTCGTGACAAGCCTCGGCACGGCTTCGGGCCGGGCGCGCGCGGAAGAGCTCGGCGTGACGAGCGTGCCGACGGTGCGGATCGGCGGAGACCACCGGATCCTGCTGCGCAAGTCAGACCTCGACCAGGTGCTCGCCGACCTGCGACCGACTACCGGACCGTGAAAGGCTGCATGATGTCGATGTCCTCGTGCTCGAGCACGTGGAAGTACGAGGACCCCACGGTGCCGGGGTCGGCGTCCCCTCCGGCAGGTCGAGCCTCGCGCTGAGGTCCACGGTCTCCCGCGCCCCCACCGACACCGTGTCTTCGACCGGACACATCAGCTCGCAGCCGTCCGAAGCCGCTGGTCCAGACACCCGCCTCCACCTGGTCCAGGACCCTTTGCACCGCACGCACGCTCATGGGGTACCGCTCGGACACGATGGATTCCCCACTTCCTCGAACGTCATGTAGTGCCAGCCCATGCGAACCCGGTGACACTGCGGTCCAAAGAAAATGGATGCCCGTCCAGGGGATCTGGACGCGACTGAACTCGCCTCGATACAGCGTGACCCGCTCTACTGTCCCTGTGCCCGGAAGACCGACCGAGGAGGTTGGGGTGTCCCGAGGTATCCGCCGTGCTGTCGGCCGCACAACGAGGCGTCCCGTACCCGTACTGGTCGCGGTCACCGTCGTCCTCGCCACTGTGCTCCTCACCGCAGCGACGGCATCCGCACACAGCTCTCTGGTCGCGTCGACGCCGGCCGAGGGCCGGCGACTGGACCAGGCCCCGCGCCTCGTCACGCTGACCTTCGACGACGAGATCCGCGACGACGACGTGAACCAGGTGGCGGTGACCGGTCCCGACGGGACCCAGTGGGCCAGTGGCGTCGTCCGGGTTGCCGGCGCGGTCGTCACGACCAGGATGCGCGGGTCGGGACCGGCCGGCGAGTACACCATCGGCTACCGCGTCGTGTCCGCGGACGGGGACCCGGTCGCCGGCGAGATCACCTACCGGCTGCTCTCCCGCGGCGCCGGCACAGGCGCACAGGCCCCGGTGGTTCCCCCGGCCTCGGACGCTGAGCCCTCCGGCCTGCCCCTCTCCCTATGGCTCGTCGGGGCACTGGCCGTCCTCGCGATCGGCCTCGCGGTCACTCTGCGGGCCGCCCAGCGTTGGGGCAGGCCGGTATGACCCAACTGGTCACCCCACCCGACGTCCGATACCGGCCGGTGATCCTGGCGCTCGCTGGAGTGCTCAGCGGCCTCGTCGCCGGGTTGGCGCTGACCGCCACGGGTCCCGTCACCGGGATCACGGACGTCAGCAGGGTCCTGGCCTTCGCCGTCCCGTCGGTGCGCGTGGTGCTGCTCTGCGCCGCCGTCGCCACCGTCGGCCTCTCGCTGATCGCAGTGCTCGTCGAGGACGGGCCCCCCGAACTGGCCCGGCCGGTGCTCGCACGTGTCCGACCGGCCGCCGTGGCCGGAGCGATGGTCTGGTCCGCGGCGGCGTTCGTGTCCCTTCTGCTGCAGGTCGCGAACTACCGCCCTCAGCAGGACACGATCGCGTTCGCCGAGGTCTGGGAGTACGCCTTCACGATCGGCACCGGCAAGGCGATGCTGATGCTCTCCGCGCTGGCACTTGCGCATGCCACGGTCGGCCTGGTCGCCGTGCGGTACGGCGAGCGCGTCCCGGCCGACCTGCGCCTCGCCCTCGCCCTCATCGCCCTTGCCCTGCTGCCCGTAGCCGGCCACGGCGCTGAGTGGAGCCTGACCAACATCACGACACTGTCCATGCAGCTGCACGTCATCGCCGTCGTCACCTGGACCGGTGGGCTCGGCGCCATGGCCGTGCTCCTCACAGCCGACCGGACGCTCCTGGCCCGCGCGCTTCCCCGTTTCTCGAGGGTCGCCACAGTCTGCCTGGTAGTCGCGGTGGCGACCGGCGTGCCGAACGCGCTGGCGGAACTGAGCGCGAACCCGAACATGGACCTGCGGACGGCTCTGGTCCGCACACCGTACGGACAGCTGGTGGCGCTGAAGTTCGCCCTCACCGGCGCGATCGTGCTGGTGGCGGCCCACCTTCGCCGCCGTCTCATGCCTCGGATCGCCGAACAGCGAAGTACGGCAGTCGCCGCCTGGGCCACGCTGGAGCTGGCCATCATGGGGGCCGTCATGGGGCTGGCGGCTGTGCTGATCCAGGCCCAGGCCGCCTGACGGGCGAGGCGCGCCACCGTACCGATCGCGAACCCGACGGCGATGGGGAGCTGCGCGGCCAGCACGAGGGGGTGTAGACGAAGAAGCGGTGCTGGTAGGGGTTCCACCCTGACGCGGTACAGCCCCGCCACTGGCTCAGCAGCTCACCAGGTGTGATCCCGCGGAGCGCCGCCGCGTGGTCGCGGTAGCTGGGGAACACCCAGTCGCTGTCACGCAGCGCCTTGACCGAGCCGACCTGGGCGGCTTCCTGTCCGAGGCATTGCATCCACAAGCCGATCTCACCCTGCCGCCGCAGGGCAAGAGCGCTTCGGTGTCGAACCGCCGTGCGAGCACCATACGGCGGTAGAGGTCGCAGCACAGCTCCGGTGTCACATCGAGCGGGAAGTCGTCGCGTGCGGTGAGCGTGCCGTCGGGGCTCAGGAGCTGGACGGGCGTCACGGGAGGGTCCCGGAGGGGCTGTCGAGGAAGTCGACCTCACCGCTGCCTCGCGCAAGGCGCTGCAGGGAGCGTCCCGGTCCCGCCTCCCACAGTGTGCGTGCGCCGATCCGGGCTGCCTCGGTCAGGACGTCGCCCCAGCGGACGGGCAGCACCAGCGCCCGCAGCAGCAGTTCGCGGAAGTCCTCGGGATCTTCGTGCACGCGCCCGTCGATGCACGACACCACCGTCGTACGGCCGACCTCGAGCCTGAGCGACCGCAGAGCCTCGCCCCACCGCGGCAGCGCGTCGACCATCAGCGCGGAGTGGAACCCCCCGCCGATGGACAGGACGACGGCACCACCACGCGCGGTGCTCCGGTATCGCTTCACCAGTGCATGCACCGCCGCCCGGTCACCGGCGAGCACCATCTGCCGCGGGCCGTTCACCGCAGCAACGTCGAGCACACCCCCGGTCTCGGCGACCACCTGGCGCCGCAGCCACTCCGCGTCGTCCGGCGCCAACCCGTGCAGGGCGGCCATCGCGCCAGGCCGCCGACGGTGCACGGCGTGGCAGATCTCCCCACGCTCGAACGCCAGCCGCAGACCGTCTAGTGGGGTGAGGACGCCTGCGTAAGCCAGTGCGGTCAGTTCGCCGAGGCTGTGGCCGACCGCCAGCGGAACCGCCTCCCGCTCCGGCAGAGAGACGAGCGCTGCGACGAGGCCGGCCACATACGTCGCCGGCTGCGCAACCCTGGTGTCCGCGAGGTCGAGTCCGTCGACGATCGAGCACGGCAGACGCTCCGCGAACTCTCGCACCAGCCAGTGGTCGCGGTGTGCGGCCAGCGAGTTCAGGACCGCCGAGGGCGCCGAGCCCTGCCCTGCGAACACGACACCGGGGACCGGCGTAGCGCGGCGCGCCGGGTCGAGCGACGCCTGCGTCACCGACGTCACACCGACACCTCCGGCGGCGCCCCGAACTCGACGCCATGGAACAGAGACGCCCCCAGAGACAATCCGCCGTCGGCGACCACCACCTGACCGGTTATCCAACGCGCAGGGTACGACGCCAGGAACACCACCACGTCCGCCAGCTCCTCCTCCGAGCCGAGCCTGCGCAACGGGGTTGCCGCAGCGACCGCCTCGCGCGTGCGACGGTCCGGCGCGAAGCGCTGGAACGTCTCGCTGTCGAGCGGCCCGCCCGAGGCCGCGTTGACCCGGATCCCTCGAGGACCGTACTCGACGGCGAGGTAGCGGGTCAGCGCCTCGACGGCCGCCTTCGACGAGCCCACCGCGGCGTAGCCACTCGGCGCCAGACTCGCACCCAGCGAGGACACGTTCACGATCGCCCCGCCCGCGGGCATGAGCTCCGAGGCCCGCTGTGCGCACCACAGGCTGCCCTTGAGGTTGGTGTCGAAGGCACGCACCCAGGCCCGCTCGGAAAGTGCATCGGTCGGCCCGAACCCCCCGGACGCCGCGTTGTTGACGAGAATGTCCACGCGCCCGTGTCGCTGCGCGATGCGGTCGAACATCCGGTTCACCGACTCGCGGCGTGACACGCTGGCTCTGACCAGCTCAACCGTCATTCCCCGCCCGCCGAGCTCGGCCTGAAGCCGGCGCGCCGCGGCATCCGAACGAAGATAGTTCACGACGACGAGCGCACCTAGTGCGGCGAGCCGTTCGACCACACACCTGCCCACGCCACGGGCGCCGCCGGTGACGACGGCGACCCGACCGTCCAGGCTCTGCTCCAACACGGTCACGCGATCGCGCCCTCCCTCACGGCCGGGACCACAGCGGCCGACCGGTCCGGTATGGCGCGCCATATTCGCCCATTTGCGACCACGCATGCAACAGGCATTCGGCTACCGGCCCGTATCGCGGACACCCGCTATACCACCGTCCGAGCGTGCCGAGACCCGCTAGCCCACTACCCACCGGTATGCGCGGCCGCGGGTGATGAACGGTTTCTGAAGTCCTGGACCGACTGGCGTTAACCCTTGGCGGGAACTCGGAGACCCACCTTGTGCAGCACTGTTCCGCGCCGCAAGAGTCTGGGCGACTCGTTCCATCCCCGCTCCCCGACGGAGGACTCCGATGTCCGTGCGTGCTCGGGTGCAGAACCTCACGGTGCTCGGCGCCGTCGCGATCGTCGCTGTCCTTTGCCTGCCCGGCTCTGCCGCCGCCCACTCCCTCGACACTGCCGGGTACTCCGAGGTCAGGCAGGACGCCGAGGACCTGCGCTACGACCTGATCGTGGACTTCGCCGCCCTAGCGGCGGCGACGGGCATCGGGGGGCCAGGTGGCGGCGCGTCAGCGGACGCGGACGACGTACTTCGAGCCGACAGGGCTCTCCTCGCCGACTACGTCGACTCGCGGCTCCGGGTGCTCGTCGACGGCGTCGTCTGCACGGGCAACCTGGACGACACCGGTGTGGAGGAACGGCTCGGCGAGCCCTACGCACGAGTCTCGTTGACCTACGACTGTCCTGCGGCCGGGGCGTACGAGATCAACTACACGGCGCTGGTCGGGGATATCGACCCGGGGCACAGGAACATTGTCGACTACCACTTGGCCGAGGGCAGTGGGCGGTTCGTCTTCGACTCCGCAGAAACCAGCCTCGTCGTGGGTGAGGCGAGCGTGGTCCGTCAGGTCTACCGGTTCGCCGCCCTCGGTTTCGGCCACATCCCACAAGGCCTGGACCACCTGCTGTTCCTCGTTGCTCTCCTGATCGGCGCACGCAACCTCCGCGAGCTCCTCGCCGTGGTCACCGTCTTCACAGCGGCACACAGTCTGTCCCTGGTCCTGGCCGCCACCGCCACGCTCAGCTTCCCGGACTCGGTTGTCGAACCGCTCATCGCACTGTCCATCGTCTACGTCGCTGCGGAGAACCTGATCCAGAACGAACCGTCCCGCTTCCGACTCCTGGCGGTCTTCGGGTTCGGCCTCCTGCATGGAGTGGGTTTCGCCGGAGCTCTCGGGTTTTCTGGCGACGCACGGCTGTCATTCTGGCCCCTTCTCGGGTTCAACCTCGGTGTCGAGCTGGCACAGGCGCTCGTAGTCGCCGGGCTCTTCCCACTGCTGCTGTTCGCGCGTCGGTTCGGCTGGTCGCGGCATCTACGCCAGGCCGCATCCGGATCCATCGCGCTTGTCGGCCTTGCGTGGTTCTCCGTGCGTCTGCTGTCGACGTGACCGGCGACCGCCGGCACGCATCAACGGAAGGTGAGAGAGATGAGTGTGATCTCAGGGCCGAGAGCGAGGAAAGCGCCGACCGTGCTTCTCGCGACGGTGGCGTCCCTCGCGGCGTTGACCGCTGTCAAGCCCGCCATCAGCTGGGCGGAGGAAACAGGGTCGGTGCAGAACGCCAGCGGAGTGGTGTTCGAGGACCGCAACCGCAACGGTCGCCAAGACGCGGCCGAGCCCGGCGTACCTGACGTCTCGGTCTCGAACGGCCGGGACGTCGTGAGCACCGACGAGGAGGGTCGCTACAACATCGGTGTGGACGAGCAGACCATCGTCTTCGTCACACAGCCGGCCGGCTACACCGTTCCGGTGGACGAGCACCAACTGCCACAGTTCTACTACATCCACTACCCCGACGGCTCCCCCGTCGAGACGCGGTATCCCGGGATCGCGCCGACCGGACCGATGCCGGAGTCGATCGACTTCGCGCTCCACAGGTCCACGGTCGGCACGGACTTCACCGCGCTCCTCTTCGCCGACCCGCAGACCCGTACTCTGGCCGAGCTCGAGGACCTGCGTGCCGACGTCGTCGAGGAGCTCGATGGATCCGCCGCGTCATTCGGCATCACCGCCGGCGACGTGGTGAACGACCCGCTCGACCTGTTCGGCCCTCACAACGAGATCGTCTCCACGCTCGGCATTCCGTGGTGGAACCTTCCCGGAAACCACGACATGAACTACGACGTACCCGACGACACCTACTCGACCGAGACGTACAAGAGCGTGTACGGGCCCACGGACTACTCCTTCGAGTACGGCGACGTCCACTTCGTGAACCTCGACAACATCGACTACCTCGGTCAGGGCCGCGGGTACCGCGGCTACCTCGACCCGCGGCGGCTGGAGTGGCTCGCGAACGATCTTGCCCGTGTCCCGGCCGACAAGCTGATCGTGATCAGCACGCACATCCCGCTGCGCACCGAGGCGATCGGCAACCAGGCGCAGAACACCGTCAACCTCCAGGAACTCTTCGACATTCTCGAGGGTCGGGAGCACGTCTTCTCCACCGCTGGCCACGACACCTCCAACAGCTGGCAGATGTACCTGGAGCCCGGCGAGGAGCGCCCGACCCCTCCGGGTGCCCAGTCGGCCGTCTGGAACGGGCCGAAGACCTTCCATCACCAGGTGCTCGCCGAGGTTCGCGGGGGTGGCTGGAAGACAGGGCCTACCGACGAACGCGGCATCCAGGCCGCTGACATGGCCGACGGGAACCCCAACGGCTACTACTTCCTGTCCGTCGACGGTCACAAGTACCGGATGCGCTACAAACCGGCCAGCCTGCCCGCAAGCTTCCAGTCGCGCATCACGATGCGCGGGGGTGTCGGCAACCACGAGCTCGCCGACGGTACCCCCGTGTGGATTCCGTCCGGTGCCAGCGGATCCAAGGGCATCAGCCCAACACCATGGTTCGCCCCTGCTGATTGGCGGTCCGCCGAGCAGCCAGTGCTCGAGGTCAACGTCTTCGACGGGGGCATCCGTCACCGCGTGGAGGCCCGGTTCGACAGCGGTAGGTTCACCCCGATGGAGAACAACCCACCGGTGTTCGGGCTCACCGACGGGCAACCGGGCGGCAACCTGGACACCTACATCAGAACCCTCCGCGAGAACCTCCCAGGGCCTGAGCGTCCGGTGAACCCCCAGCCTTCCTCCCACATCTGGACCCTTCCGATTCCCGACCGTCTTGGACCCGGCCCGCACAAGGTCACCGTGCGAAGCGTCGACCCATACGGCCGCACCTCGATCGCAACCCAGCGCTTCGAGATCCGCGTCCCCTGACGGGAGCGCGCGACCGGACAGTCGCGCGAGTAGCCCCGGGGTCAGACCAGCTCGCCCCGGGGCTAGACCCGGCCGGCGTGTAATGAGCGGCGCGCCCTGTCTCGCGAGACCGGGAATGGTCATTCATCGGTGGTTCCTCCTGCATCCACAGGGAAGAACGGTGCACAGGCGCCCCGGTCCGCCAGCGGGCTCGAGTCCTTCGGCCTGGAGCCGAGTTTGTGCCCGAACTGCTGCAAAGCGCCGGTGGCCCGGATACGTTGAGATCCTGGACCGCTGGCCGACGGCGCCGCTGGAGGGCGCCGCCCGGTCACAACCGAGAGGTACGCCCCATGCCGGTCTTCATGGTGGAGAGCGCCAGCCTCGGCCTGTCTCCCAGCCGCGTCCGGAGGCCCATGGGTGCACTGGATTCCGGCCACCAGAAGCGCGACTGAGGCCTGCGCGAAGACAGTCCGTTGGCCGGTAGTGGTCTGCAGGCTCAACGGTCCGGGGCAGTGAAGGCGATGGCGGCACTGGTTGTCGCGCGCCGGAATCAGACGTCCTCCGCGAGCCGCACCGCGTCGGCCCACGGGGCACGGCGGTGGATGAGTGCGCGGCACCCACGGTCGACCTCGACGAGCTCGACCGGCTGGCACACGACATGGACGCCGCGGCACGGGGTTCCGTCGCGGATGTAGACCGGGTCACCGAGCTGAACAACCGCTTCCACCGGCTGATTCTCGAGGGGTCGAGGACCGACGACCGGGCAGCGTCGTCTCGTCGGTGGTGCGGGTTCCGCTCGTATGGCGGACGTTCTCGCACTACAGCGACGCCGACCTGGAGTTCGTCCGGTACACCGACCTGAACCTCACGCGCCTCGACCTGGCTGACGCCCTCGTCGAGTCCGCGCGGCTGGTGAGCGTCACCGCCGGGTGCACTTCGTCGGGTGCAAGCTCAGCTACGTCAACCTCCGTGGCGCCGAGCTCGTCGACGTCGCGTTCACCGACTGCACCATCGAGGAGCTCGACCTGGTCAACGCCCGCCTCCTCCGGGTCTCGTTGCCCGGGACCCGGGTGGAGCACCTGAACGTCCGGCACAGCGAGCTGCGTGACGTCGACCTCCGGGGAGCTCGGCTCTCCGCGATCGACGGGGTCATGGAGCTGCGCGGCGCCGTCATCAGCGCGGAGCAGCTCACGCTCCTCGCTCCGCTCCTGGCGGATGCTCTGGGGATGACGGTCGAGTCCTGACCGTCGTACCGCATCTGCGTCTCTTCCCGGCTGCCGGCTGCCGGCTGCCGTGATGGTGACGAGCGCCGCCTTCGTCTGCTCGGCGCAACCCGGCGTGAGCTGACGCGCATCCGCTCCGTGGTGGCTCGGCGCGACCCGCGGACCCGGCGGCGTGGACCGGTCGCCGCAGTCCGGTCGCCGCAGTCCGGTCGCCGCCCGGTCGCCGCCCGGTCGCCGTGGTCCAACCGGACAACGCGGATCATCCGACCGACCTGTCTCGAATTGTGAGATAAACCACGGAAACTGTCGGTGGCGTTCGAAAGTCTGTCCTGGATCTCTGCTTGAGT
>DGBP01000018.1 GCA_002384855.1 Nocardioidaceae bacterium UBA4001
CGCATCGAGCAGAACTTCGGGCCGCACATCGAGCAGAAGTGCGCGGTCTTGCTGGCCTCGGCAGGGAGCGTCTCGTCGTGGAACGCCTCGGCGGTGTGCGGGTCGAGGGAGAGCGCGAACTGGTCGTGCCAGCGGAACTCGAAGCGGGCCTTGGACAGCGTGTCGTCCCAGTCCCGAGCGCCCGGGTGGCCCTTGGCGACGTCTGCGGCGTGTGCCGAGAGCTTGTAGGTGATGACGCCGGTCTTGACGTCGTCGCGGTTGGGCAGGCCGAGGTGCTCCTTGGGGGTGACGTAGCAGAGCATGGCGGTGCCGTGCATGGCGATGGCCGCCGCGCCGATCGCGGAGGTGATGTGGTCGTAGCCGGGCGCGATGTCGGTGGCTAGCGGGCCGAGGGTGTAGAACGGCGCGCCGTGGCACCAGTCCTGCTGCAGCACGACGTTCTCCTCGACCAGGTTGAGCGGCACGTGACCGGGGCCCTCGACCATCACCTGGACGTCGTGCTCCCAGGCCCGCTGGGTCAGCTCGGCGAGGGTGCGCAGCTCGGAGAGCTGTGCCTCGTCGTTGGCGTCTGCGGTGCAGCCCGGTCGTAGGCCGTCTCCGAGGGAGAACGACACGTCGTACCTGGCGAAGATCTCGCACAGCTCGTCGAAGTGGGTGTAAAGGAAGTTCTCCTCGTGGTGGGCCAGGCACCAGCCGGCCATGATCGAGCCGCCTCGAGACACGATCCCGGTGATGCGCTGCGCGGTCAGCGGCACATAGCGCAGCAGCACGCCGGCGTGGATGGTCATGTAGTCCACGCCCTGCTCGCACTGCTCGATCACGGTGTCGCGGAACACCTCCCAGCTCAGCTTGCTCGCGTCACCGTCGACCTTCTCCAGGGCCTGGTAGATCGGCACCGTCCCGATCGGGACCGGCGAGTTGCGGATGATCCACTCGCGGGTGGTGTGGATGTCGTCGCCGGTGGACAGGTCCATCACCGTGTCCGCGCCCCAGGTCACCGCCCAGGTGAGCTTGTCGACCTCCTCGGCGATCGAGCTCGTCACCGCGGAGTTGCCGATGTTGGCGTTGACCTTCACCAGGAACCGGCGTCCGATGATCATCGGCTCGGTCTCGGGGTGGTTGACGTTGGCCGGGATGATCGCGCGCCCGGCCGCCACCTCGGTACGGACCAGCTCGACGCCACAGCCCTCACGGATCGCGACGTACTCCATCTCCGGGGTCACCAGGCCCTGCCGGGCGTAGTGCATCTGGGTGACCGTGCCGGTACCGCGACGAGGACGGGGCTTGGAACCGCGCCACTGCTCGCGCGCCGCCCCCCGCCGGATCGCGGCCTTCCCGTTGTCGATGAGCTGGGTCTCGCGACCGGCGTACTCCTTGGTATCGCCACGCTCGGCGACCCAGGCGGCCCGCAGCGGCGGCAGGCCCACCTCGGGGTCGCTGCCCGGTCCGGCGGTGGTGTATCTGTCGAACGTCTCGCCGTTGGTCAGCGCGACCCGGGTGAACGGGACACGGATGTCGGTTCGCGATCCGCTGCGGTGGACGGTGCTGTGGCTCGGGTGGATCTGCATCACTTCTCCTGGGTGGGCGGGCTGTGTCGGGCTGGAATGAACGTGTGGGCGACCGGGCCGCGGCCGCGACCGAGATGCCAGTCGGCGCTGGTGCGCAGGGCGGCCGCCACGAATGTGTGGGCGGCGGTGGCGGCGTCGGTCAGGCCTGCTCCGCTGGCCAGGTGGACGGCGAGGGCCGCCGCAAACGTGCACCCGGTGCCATGGTCGTTGGTCGTGGGTACGGCGGCGTGCTCGACCGTCCGCGCCCGACCGCGGGCGTCCACCACCACGTCGCGGCACGTCGGGGCCTCGGCGTCACCACCGGTGAGCACGACCGCAGGCCCGAGCGCATGCAGGGCCAGAGCCACGTCCTCCCGCGGATCCGCCGGACCGGCGCCGGTCAGGCGGAGCGCCTCGTCGAGGTTCGGCGTGACGACCGTGGCTCGCGCAAGGACGTGGTCGCGGTAGGCGGCCACCACTGCGGCATCGCCGAGCTCCGCACCGCTCGTGGCGACCAGGACCGGGTCTACCACCAGGGGAAGGCGTGGCGGGAGGCCGGCCACGACCCCGGCGACCTCGGCGGACCCGAGCATGCCTGTCTTGACCACCGCGACCGGTAGGTCCTCCAGGACGGCGTCGATCTGGGCTCGGACATCCTCGGCCGACAGCGGCACGACCCGGCGCACTCCGACGGTGTCCTGGGCGGTCACGGCCGTTACGGCGCAGGCCCCGTGCGCACCGAGCGCCGCAAAGGTGATCAGGTCCGCCGCCACGCCCGCAGCGCCGCCGGAGTCGGTGCCGGCGACGGTCAGTGCGACCAGGGGCGTGCTCACCGGACCGCCTCAAAGAGGTCGGCGAGGACGGCGGCCGGGTCGGCGGCGCGCATCACGGCCCCCATCACCGCGACGCCGTGGGCACCGGCGTCGCGCATCGCGGCGGCGTTGTCGCGATCCACGCCCCCGAGCGCGTACACCGGCACGCCACCGGCGAGATCCGCCGCCCGTCGTACCCCGGTCGCGCCGAGCGCAGGACCGTGGCCGGGCTTGGACGCCGACGGTGCGACCGGGGAGATCGTCAGGTACGACGCACCGCCGCCGACGGCCCGTCGTACCTCGTCGTCGTGGTGGCAGGAGCGACCGTGGAGCGGCGCGGGTCGGGCGTCCAGGCCGGTCTGGGTGGCGGCCAGGTGCACCCCGGCGGCACCGTCGAGCCAGGTGCGCGCGGTGATGACCGAGACCCCGAGGGTGCTGATGGCCGCGGCCAGGGCCCGGCGCTCGTGATGGGACAGGTCGAGCTCGCGGAGCAGCACCGCCTCGAGTCCTGCCTCGGCACAGGCGGCGACGGTGTCGACCAGGTCGCGGCCGGCGGGAAGCTGGCTGCGGTCGGTGAGCAGCAGCACGCGGGGCAGGTTCATGTGCCCACCCGGCCCGCCATCGGGCTCGACGCGCGAGCGGTGGTGAGCCGGGGGATGCGACCCGCGTGCCGCGCCAGCCGGCCGGCGTCGACCGCGGCTCGCAGCGCGGCGGCCATCTGGGCGGGACGGTCCGCCCGGGTGATGGCCGTGGCCGCCAGCACGGCATCACATCCCAGCTCCATCGCGAGCGCCGCATCGCTGGCGGTGCCGATTCCGGCGTCCAGGACCACGGGAACCGCGACAGCGGCGCGCACGGCCTCGATGGCCCTGGGGTCGTCGAGGCCACGGCCCGTGCCGATCGGAGATCCAAGCGGCATGACGGCCGCGCAGCCGACGTCGACCAGGCGCCGGGCGAGGACCGGGTCGGCACTGGTGTAGGGCAGCACCGTGAACCCCTGCCGGACCAGCGTCTCGGCCGCGTCCAGCAGCTCGACGGCGTCCGGCATCAGGCTCGTCTCGTCGCCGATCACCTCGAGCTTGACCCAGTCGGTCTCGAGTGCCTCGCGCGCCAGCTGAGCGGTGAGCACGGCCTCCCGGGCGCTGAGGCATCCCGCCGTGTTCGGAAGGATGCGCACACCCAGCGCCCGGAGCATGTCGAGCAGCCCGCCGCGCTCCGTGTCGGAGGTGCGCCGCACCGAGACGGTCACCAGGCCGGGCCGGGCCGCCTCGACGATCTCACCCACGAGGCTGGTGCTGGTCAGACCCCCGGTGCCGATCCACAGCCGCCCGGGGAGGTCGACTCCTGCCACCTGCATCGCCCTCACCCGCCCTGCTGGGCGGTGACGATCTCGACCGCGTCGTCCTCAGAGAGCCCGGTGGAGCCCCAGGAGGACGCCGGGACGACGGCTCCGTTGACCGCGACCGCGACCCCACGGGCCGACGGCACCAGGGCCTGCACGGTGGTCCCGTCGGCCACGACGCGTGGCCGACCGTTGAGGTGGATGTTCATGACGCAGCGTCCCTTCCCTGAGTGCCTTGCGCGTGCGTGAGGTCTTGTCGAGCCGCGAAGCGGCCGGGCCCGAACGGCCGGGCGACGGCGGGCACGTGCTCGCCCTCGACGTGGGCACGCACCACCTGCGCGGTCAGCGGGGCGAGCAGCACCCCGCCGCGGTAGTGGCCGACGGCGAGGACCCGGCGCACCGGTCCGGGAGCCTCGACCGGTCCAAGCAGCGGGCCGTTGTCGGGAGTGCCGGGGCGGTGCCGGGCGGTGATCTCGACGACTTCGGCGCTCTCCAGCCCGGGGACGAGGGTGCGCGCGGCGTGCAGCAGCCGCACCACCGCCCCAAGCGTCGCCACCGGCTCCGAGGCATGCTCCTCCTCGCTCGCACCCACCACGACCTCGCCGCCCGCCCGCGGCACGACGTACACCGTCTCGCCGTGCACCCGCGCGCGCAGGACCCGGGACGGCCGGTCGATCACCCGTAGCCGGATCGTCTCCCCGCGGACCGGTCGGACCTGCGGCACCAGGCTTCGGGCCTCGGCCCCGGTCGCGACGACCACCGCGTCGCAGCCGAACTCAGTCCCGTTCGCGAAGGCGACTCCCCCGTCGCGCACCGTTGCCCGGGCACGGATCACCCGGTCACCCAGCAGACGCAGGAGGGCCTCGGCGACCAACCTGGGGTTGACGTTGTGGTCCTCGGGGACGAGCACCGCGCCGGCGACCCGAGACAAGGTGGGCTCGTCCGACCGTGCCTCGCGCCGGTCGAGCTCCCGGAAGGCGATGCCCTCGGTCGAGAGCACCGCAAGCGTGCGCCGCACCTGCTGAAGGTCGTCATGGTCCTGGCCGATCAGCAACGTGCCCTCGGTGCGCAGGTCGACGTCCACGCCGGAGGCGGCCTGCAGCCGAGCCGCGTACTCCGGCCACAGTCGCGCAGAGGCGACGCCGAGCCTGAGCAGGCCGGTCTCACCGTGCCAAGCCTCACCGGCCGGGGCGAGCATCCCGGCTGCCGCCCGGGTGGCGCCGCCGCCCGGGTCGGGGTCGAACACCCGCACGTCGTGCCCGCAGCGCACCAGCTCCTCCGCGCAGGCGAGACCGACGATGCCGGCACCGATCACCGCCACCCTCATGCGAGCGCGATGGCGTCGACGAGTCCTCTCGCGGCGATGGCGGGCCGAGGTGATCGACAGATGGCCGACGCCACCGCGACCCCGTAGGCCCCGGCCCTCATCACCTCGGGCACCCGCTCGGCGTTGATGCCAGAGATCGCGATCGCCGGCAGGACCCGAGCCGCATCACGCAGCGTCTCCAACCCGATCGGGTCGGGGAGACCGCTCTTCGTGGTCGTGGGATAGACGGGCCCAACACCCACGTAGTCGGCGCCCTGCGCCTTCGCCTCACGGGCCTGATCGGCGTTCCGGCACGTGCCGCCGACGAGGAAACCCTGCGGTGCCAGGCGTCTCGCCGCGGCGACGGGGACGTCATCACGGCCGAGGTGGACACCGTCCGCGCCGGCGGCAAGTGCGAGGTCGACGCGGTCGTTGACGATGATGCGCGCCGAGGTCCCGGCAAGGCGATCCACGAGGATTCGGGTGAACGCGACGATCTGACGGTCCGACAGCGACTTCGCCCGGACCTGGACCGCGTCGACGCCCTGGTGGACCACTGCCTCCAGCACGGCGATTGCTTCGTCGTCGTACGACGGAAAGTCGGTGATGCAATGAATACGGGGTAGCACGTCGCTCCTCACTTCCTTCGCCGGCATTACCCGGATCAGGTTCGACGGTCGGAGCGGCTCCAGCCCCATCTCAGCCCGATGCCTCGGGCTCCCGTGTGGAATGCGACGACCGTAGCAGCAGTGCAGGCTCTCTCGGAAGGAGGTCAGCCGGATGGGACCGCCGTCCCGCCTTCTGCGTGACAACCACGCCCACCCGTGGTGAGGCGAACCAATGAGCCGAGAAGGTCAGAGCCCGGCGACCTCGCCGATCACGATGATCGCCGGCGGGCGTACCTTCTCGGTCTCGATCGACTCTCCGAGCTGACCCAAGGTCGTGCGGATGACCCGCTCGCTCGCCAACGATCCGTCCATGACGATGGCCGCGGGCTGGCCGGCGTCGCGTCCCCCATCGATGAGGGTCTGGGCGATCACAGCGGCGTTCTGGACGGCCATCATCAAGACGATCGTGCCTCTTGATGCGGCCAGGGCGTCCCAGTTGACGAGGCTGTCAGGGTGGCGCGGCGGCACGTGTCCTGAGACGACGGTGAAGTCGTGGACGACACCTCGGTGTGTGACGGGGATTCCCGCCAGCGCTGGTACGGAGAGGGACGAGGAGAGGCCGGGGATGACACGGACCGGGACTCCGGCTTGTTGCAGGTGAAGCACCTCCTCGAACCCTCGGCCGAAGACGTGGCTGTCGCCTCCTTTGAGGCGGACGACCCTCTTTCCGGCTCGTGCCCGGTCGAGCAGGACGGCGTTGATGTCTTCTTGGGCGGTGAACCGGCTGCGCGGGAACTTGGCGACGTCGATGAGCTCCACATCGGGAGCGAGGCCCGCAAGCAACTCGTGAGGCACCAGCCGATCGGTCACGACGACATCCGCGCCGAGCAGCGCCTTGAGGCCAGCGACCGTGATGAGGTCCGGATCGCCTGGACCGGCGCCGACGAGGGTGACTCCGGCGAAGGAGGCTGGGTCGAGGCAAAGGGTTTGGTCAGGCATGAGCGTCATTGTCCAAGCCCCGTGAGGTCATCGTCGATGCGGGCCACGGCCGCGTCGGGGACGTCGGCCCACGGTGCTTCGTGTGGCCTCATGCCTTCGAGATACGCGACGGCGGACCGGACATGCGGTCGTACCCGTCCATGAGCGACTCGCCACCCCCGATCGGCTGCGTTGGGTCCGACCAGTCGAAGGTCTCCGCTGCAGCCCAGGTCTCCTCGTACGTTCGGCCCTCCAGGTCACCCAGATGCTGCTCGCGGAGGCGGGAGTCCGACTCCGGGGTCAGCTGCAGACGGCGGACGTTCCACTGCGACTGGCCGTGGCGGACGAGATGGACCGGGTGAGGCATGGGGGGTGGTTCTCCCGTAGGCTTCGAACTGCTCGTGGTGCAGGAACCCGGTGAGAGTCCGGGGCGGTTCCGCCACTGTGACGTCCGAGTTGACGCAGCCAGACACTGGCCATGGGCTGATCCGACCGATTGACGGGGCGAGAACCCCGGAGGAGGAACCCGGCCCATGGCTGCGCCTACCCGCATCGCACTGCTGTCGACGTCCGACACCGACCTGCTCTCTGCCCGCGCCAGCTCCGCCGGCTACGTCTGGGGGAACCCCGCCCGCAGCAGCGACGCCGAACTCACGACACTCGTCGCAGGGGCAGACCTGGTCGTCGTACGCCTGCTCGGGTCACCTCACGACCTGTGGCCCGGTCTCTCGACCGTGCGTGAGGACGGCACTCCGCTGGTGATCCTCGGCGGGGAGCAACAACCGAACGCCGAGCTGATGGAGCTCTCCACCGTACCGATGGGGACAGCCACCGAGGCGCACCGCTACCTGGCCGAAGGCGGTCCGGCCAACCTGGCTCAGCTGCACGCGTTCCTCTCCGACACGGTGCTGCTGACCGGCGAGGGGTTCGAGCCGCCGTTGGCGGTGCCGGCTTGGGGGTACGCCGCCCGGCCGACCGCGCGCGACAGCGGGCTGCCACGGGTCGGGGTGCTCTACTACCGCGCCCACGAGGCCAGCGGGAACAGCGCGTTCGCCCACTCCCTCGCCGACGCGATCGACGCGACGGACCGGGCCGTCGGAGTCCCGATCTTCGCCGGCTCGCTCCGCTCGGCGCCCGATGATCTCTACGAGGCGCTCGGGACGCTCGACGCGCTCGTCGTCACGGTCCTCGCGGCCGGGGGCAGCGCCCCAGCAACGGCCAGTGCGGGCGGCGACGACGAGGCGTGGGACGTGGAGCGGATGGCGGCGCTCGACATCCCTGTGTTTCAGGGACTGTGCCTGACCAACAGTCGGGCCGAGTGGGAGGCCTCCGACGAGGGCATCAGCCCGCTCGACTACGCCAGCCAGATCGCCATCCCAGAGTTCGACGGTCGAATCACCACGGCTCCGTTCTCGTTCAAGGAGATCGACGCCGACGGCCTGCCGTCGTACGTCGCCGACCCCGAACGTTGCGCCCGAGTCGCTGGTATCGCGATCAACCACGCCGTCCTGCGCCGGGTGCCGAACAGTGCGAAGCGGATCGCGCTGATGCTGAGCGCCTACCCCACCAAGCACGCGCGGGTGGGCAACGCCGTCGGCCTGGACACCCCCGTCTCCGCGATCCGGCTGCTGCGCCGCATGCGCGCGGAGGGCTACGACCTCGGCACGGACAACCCGGTGCTGCCCCTCCTCGACCTGCCCGACGACACCGAGGCCGGCGACGCGCTGATCCATGCCCTGATCGCCGGCGGCGGCCAGGACGAGGAGTGGCTGACCACCGCGGACCTCACCGACGCGCACGTGCGGATCGGCAAGGCGGCGTACGGCGCCTGGACGGCCGACCTGCCGACGCAGTTGCGCGACGCCATGGTCGAGGCGTGGGGCGAGTCGCCGGGCAGCTTGTTCGTCAACGATGACGGCGAGATCGTGCTCGCCACGCTCCAGGCGGGCAACATCGTGATCCTGATCCAACCGCCGCGCGGGTTCGGCGAGAACCCGGTCGCGATCTACCACGACCCCGACCTGGCACCCAGCCACCACTACGTTGCGGCCTACCGTTGGCTGGCTGCCGGCGTCGACGCCGGCGGGTTCGGGGCAAACGCGGTGGTGCACCTGGGCAAGCACGGCTCCATGGAGTGGCTGCCGGGCAAGAACGCGGCCCTGTCGGCCGCGTGCGGCCCCGACGCCGTGATCGCGAACCTGCCGCTGATCTACCCGTTCCTGGTCAACGACCCGGGCGAGGGCGCGCAGGCCAAGCGCCGCGCTCACGCCACGATCGTCGACCACCTCGTGCCGCCGATGGCGCGCGCCGAGTCCTACGGCGACATCGCCCGGCTCGAGGGGCTGCTCGAGGAGTACGACAAGATCTCGGCGATGGACCCCGCCAAGCTGGCGGCGATCCGCGGTGAGATCTGGCAGCTCATGCACGCCGCCCAGCTCCACCGCGATCTCGGCCTGGAGGAACGTCCCGACGACGAGGAGTTCGACGACTTCCTGCTCCACGTCGACGGCTGGCTGTGCGAGATCAAGGACGCACAGATCCGCGACGGCCTCCACGTCCTGGGTGCAGCGCCGACCGGTGAGGCCCGGGTGAACCTGGTGCTCTCGATCCTGCGCGCCGCGCAGGTGTGGGGCGGGGTCGGCAACGCGGTCCCCGGCCTGCGGGCCGCCCTCGGCCTCAAGGACGGCGCCGACCTGCAGGCGGTCGACGAGACGGAGGCGCGGGCCCGGGCGCTGGTCGAGGCGATGGAGGGAGCCATCTGGGACCCCTCGGTCGCCGCCACGCTGCATGACGCGCCGGAGGTCCAGGAGGTGCTGAGGTTCGCGGCGGAGCAGGTCGTCCCCCGCCTGGCCGGGACGACCGGCGAGCTCGACGCGGTGCTCCACGCACTCGCCGGCGGGTTCGTGCCGGCCGGGCCCTCCGGCTCTCCCCTACGGGGTCTGGTCAACGTGCTGCCGACGGGCCGCAACTTCTACACCGTCGACCCGCGCGCCGTCCCGAGCAGGCTGGCCTGGCAGACCGGCCAGGCGATGGCGGACTCACTGGTGCAGAAGTACCTCGACGAGACCGGCACCTACCCCACGTCGGTCGGGCTGTCGGTGTGGGGTACCAGCGCGATGCGGACCTCCGGGGACGACGTCGCGGAGGTGCTGGCCCTGCTCGGGGTGCGTCCTGAGTGGGACGCCGAGTCGCGCCGGGTCCGTCAGCTGGTCGTCGTCCCGCTCGAGGAGCTCGGCCGACCGCGCATCGACGTCACCATCCGGATCTCGGGTTTCTTCCGCGACGCGTTCCCCCACGTCGTGGCGATGCTCGACGACGCGGTGCGGATGGTGGCCGACCTCGACGAGCCGGCCGAGGAGAACTACGTGCGCGCCAACTACGCCGCCGACCTCGCCGAGCACGGCGACGCCCGCCGCGCCCGCACCCGCATCTTCGGCTCCAAGCCCGGCTCGTACGGCGCCGGCATCCTGCAGGTCATCGAGTCCGGCACCTGGCGCGACGACAACGACCTCGCCGAGGTGTACACCGCCTGGGGCGGCTTCGCCTACGGCCGCGACCTCGACGGCGCACCGGCCGCCGACGACATGCGTGCCAACTACCGTCGCATCAAGGTCGCCGCCAAGAACGTCGACTCCGCTGAGCACGACATCGCCGACTCCGATGACTACTTCCAGTACCACGGCGGCATGGTCGCCACCGTCCGTGCACTCACTGGGTCCGATCCGAAGGCGTACGTCGGCGACTCCACCTCCCCGGACGCGATCCGCACCCGCACCTTGTCGGAGGAGACCGCCCGCGTCTTCCGTGCCCGGGTGGTCAACCCGCGCTGGGTCGCCGCCATGCAACGCCACGGCTACAAGGGCGCCTTCGAGCTGGCAGCGACCGTCGACTACCTGTTCGGCTTCGACGCCACAGCCGGCGTGGTGCACGACTGGATGTACGACAAGCTCGCCCAGGAGTACGTCCTCGACGAGGCCAACCAGGAGTTCATGCGCAAGTCGAACCCATGGGCGCTGCGCGGCATCGTCGAGCGGCTCCACGAGGCGGCCGAGCGTGGCCTGTGGGCCGAACCCGACGCCGACACCCTGGCCGCGATGCAGCAGGTCTACCTCGAGGTCGAAGGCGACCTCGAGGACCGCGAGTGAACGGGCGATGAGGATCCGCGTTCTCGGCGTCGGCATGGGGCCGCAGCACGTCACCCCCGAGGTCGCCGCCGCCCTTCGATCGTGCGACTACGTCCTCGCCGCCGAGAAGCGTGAGGACGACGGCCTGCTCTCGATCCGCCGGGCCATCGCCGCCGAGCATGGACTCGAGGTGGTCGCCGTGCCCGATCCCGTCCGGGATCGGGCGGATCCGGCCGACTACGCCGGGGCGGTCAAGGACTGGCACGCGGCTCGGGTGACGGCCTACGAACAGGTTCTGCGTGAACGCAGCGGCACCGCGGCGTTCCTCGTCTGGGGCGACCCCTCGCTCTACGACTCCACGATCCGGGTCGTCGACCGGCTCGCCGAGCGGATCCCGCTCGAGTACGACGTGCTGCCCGGCATCAGCGCCCCGCAGCTGCTGGCCGCCCGTCACCGGATCGTGCTGCATCCGGTCGGCCGCCCGGTCCACATCACCACCGGGCGCCGACTCCGCGAGGACCTCGCGGCCGGCCAGACCAACCTCTGCGTCATGCTCACCGGCACCCTCGACCTGGCCGAGCTCGAGGACTGGTCGATCTGGTGGGGCGCCAACCTCGGCACCGACTCCGAGGAGCTCCTCGCCGGCCGGGTAGGTGCCGTGCTGCCGTCGATCGAAGCCGCGCGCGAACGTGCGAAGGCCGCGGCCGGTTGGGTGATGGACGTCTGCCTGCTGAGGGAGGCCTGATGGGGCACACCGTCCTGGCTGTGCCGGTCCCCGCCCTCGACGAGGTCGTCCGGCAGCGCACCGCGTGGTACGACCGGTCGTTCGTCTCGACCGATCCGAACTTCGCGCACGCGCACATCACCGTGCTGGCTCCGTGGCTGGCCGCCCCCTCCACACGCGACCTGGCAGTCGTCGCCGACGTTGCCAGGTCCATCGACCCCGTTGAGGTCACCCTGCGTGAGGTCACGGCATTCCCTGATGGAGTCATCCATGTCCGACCCGAACCGGACGAGCCGTTCCGCAAGCTCACCGCTGCGCTGGCGACCGAGTTTCCCGAGTGCCCGCCGTACGCCGGCAGGTTCCCCGACCCCGTGCCTCATCTGACCCTCGACCACACGGCCGGTGGCGTCACCCTCGGGGAGGCCCGCGTCCGGCTCGCCCCGCACCTGCCTGTCACCGTCGTCGCGGACCGCGTCGACCTGCAGTGGTGGGACAACCACGACTGTCGCCGGCTCGACTCCTGGCCGCTGGGAGGTGCGACATGACCGGACTCCTGGTGGCTGGCACCACGTCGGACGCCGGCAAGTCGGTCGTCACGACCGGCCTGTGCCGTGCCTTCGCGCGACGGGGCGTGAAAGTGGCGCCGTACAAAGCCCAGAACATGTCGAACAACTCGATGGTCTGCGCCGCCGCCGACGGGACGACCGCCGAGATCGGCCGGGCGCAGTGGGTTCAGGCGCTGGCCGCCCGCATTGCCCCGGAACCGGCGATGAACCCGGTGCTGCTCAAGCCGGGGAGCGACCGGCGCAGCCACGTCGTGCTGATGGGCCATCCCGCGGGCGAGGTGTCGTCGTCTGACTGGGAGACCGGTCGCCGTCACCTGGCCACCGCCGCGCACACTGCGTACGACGACCTCGCCTCGCGCTTCGACGTCATCGTGGCCGAGGGAGCCGGCAGTCCGGCCGAGATCAACCTGCGTACCGGCGACTACGTCAACATGGGCCTGGCCCGGCGCGCAGCGCTGCCGACGGTGGTCGTCGGGGACATCGACCGGGGCGGCGTCTTCGCGGCGATGTATGGCACGGTCGCGCTCCTCGAGCCCGCCGACCAGAAGCTGGTGGCGGGGTTCGTGGTCAACAAGTTCCGCGGCGAGCAGGCACTCCTCTCCCCCGGCCTCGACTCCCTGGGGCGGCTCACCGGCCGTCGGGTGTTCGGCGTGCTGCCGTGGGCCCCGGGCCTGTGGCTGGACTCCGAGGACGCCCTCGACCTGGACGGTCGTCGCTCGCGCGGCGACGCCACTTTCCGGGTCGCGGTCGTCCGGCTGCCGCGGATCAGCAACTTCACCGACGTCGATGCGCTCGGCCTCGAACCCGACCTCGACGTCGTCTTCGCTTCAGACCCTCGCGACCTGGCCGACGCCGACCTGGTCGTGCTGCCGGGGACCCGGTCGACGATCAGCGACCTGGCCTGGCTTCGCGCGCGGGGCCTCGACGCCGCGATCTTCGACCACGCCCGCCGTGGTCGCCCGGTGCTCGGCATCTGCGGCGGCTTCCAGATGCTCGGCCGCACCATCACCGACCCTGACGGCGTCGAGGGGCAGGCGGGCATGTCGGTGGGGGGCCTGGGACTGCTCGACGTCCGCACCGACTTCGCCGCCGAGAAGGTGCTGCGCCTGCCCACCGGCGCCGCCCTGGACGCACCCGCCTCGGGCTACGAGATCCACCACGGCCGGATCACCCGCGGCGGCGTCGAGGAGTTCCTCGGAGGGGCCCGCATCGGCAACGTCCTCGGCACGATGTGGCACGGCAGCCTCGAGGGCGACGCGTTGCGGGGTGCGCTGCTCTCCGAACTGCTCGGCAGAGAGCCGTCCGGGGTCAGCTTCGGCGCCGCCCGCGAAGCCAGGCTCGACCAGCTGGGCGACCTGGTCGAGGAGCACCTCGACGTCGACGCGCTGCTGGCACTCGCTCGCGACGGCGCACCGGCCGATCTGCCCGTCCTACCGCCAGGAGGTTCCGCATGAGGCTGCTGCTCCTGGGCGGCACCAGCGAGTCCCGTGTCCTCGCGGCGAGGCTGGTCGACGACGACGTCATCGAGGTGACCAGCTCGCTGGCGGGCCGAGTTGCCGAGCCACGTCTGCCGGTCGGAAAGGTGCGCATCGGCGGCTTCGGAGGGGTCGAGGGCCTGCGGTCCGCGCTCGCCGAGTACGACGCCGTGGTCGACGCGACGCATCCCTTCGCCCTCGGCATGACCGCCAATGCTGTGGCCGCCTGTCGCCTCGACGGCGTTCCCCTGCTGCGGCTCGAACGCCCCGGCTGGGAGCCGGACCCGGCCTGGCACTACGTCGACGACCACGAGCGGGCGAGCACGCGGGCCGCCTCGCTCGGTGCGCGGCCTTTCCTCACCGTCGGCCGCCAGGAGCTGGCTCGCTTCGTCCCCGCGCTGTCCGGCCACGGCGTGCTCGCCCGGGTCGTCGACCGCCCCGCCCTCGACCTGCCCGAGACATGGACGCTGCTGACCAGCCGGGGCCCCTACACCCTCGACGGCGAGCTCGCCCTGATGCGGCAGCACGCCAGCGACGTCCTCGTCACCAAAGACTCCGGCGGCACCTACACCTGGCCCAAGTTGCAGGCCGCCGCCGAGCTCGGCGTCGCGGTGGTCGTCGTACGGCGCCCCGCCGCTCCGGTCGGCGTGCCGACCGTGAACGAGGTGGACGATGCCGTCGACTGGGTCAGGGAGCAGTCATGAAAGTGCTGGTCACCGGCGGAGTCCGCTCCGGCAAGTCCCGCCACGCGGAGTCGCTCCTGACGGGACCGGTCACCTACCTGGCTCCAGGGCCGGTTCACGACGACGACGACTGGGCGGCGCGGATCGCCGCCCATCGGGCGCGGCGGCCCGCCGACTGGACGACCGTCGAGTCCCACGACCTGGTCGGGGTGCTCGCGCGCACGGACGGGCACCTCATGGTGGACTGCCTGGGCACCTGGCTCACCGCGGTGCTCGACGAGCACGGCCTCTGGGATGCCGCAGCGGACGAGATCACCAACCTGATCGGGCGCATGGCGCAAGAGGCCGCCGATGTCCTCAGGGTTCGCAACCAGCGCGACGACACCGTGCTCGTCACCAACGAGGTCGGCCTGGGCGTCGTCCCCGAGCACCGGTCCGGCCGGCTCTTCCGGGACCTGCTCGGAATGGTCAACCAGTGCATCGCGGCGGCCTGCGACGAGGTGCATCTGGTCATCGCGGGCCGGGTGGTCCGGCTATGACGCAGCCAGACTCGGCGCTGGTCCTGGTCGGCATGTCCGTCTCCGATGTCGACCGGCGCGACGAGCTGCTCGCGGCGGCTGCCAGCCATGGTGCGAGCGTCGCCTTCCTGCAGATGGGCGACCCATCGCTCTCGCGCGAGCTGACCCGGCTCGCCGACCACGGCACCGCCACGGTCATCCTCGCCGGGGTGAACGTCGGACCCCTCGCGCCGGCCCACTCCTGGCTGCGCCGCATCGCCGCACACTGGTGGCGCGAGCGCACCGGCCACCGGCCGGTGATCGAGGTCGCGACCCGGCTGGCGTCCACGGTCGAGGACATCGAGGTCGTGCTGTTCGACCTCAAGTCGATCTCCGGCAACGAGCCGGGCGTGACCTCGGCCGCCTGGGAGGACGTGACCGGCCACCGGCGTCAGGTGCTCATCTGCCGGGGGCCGCGCTGCACGGCCCGCGGATCCGAGGAGACCGCCCGCGCGCTGATCCTGGGACTCATGGAGGCCGGCCTCGGCGACCACGACGTGCTGGTCACCCACACCGGTTGTCAGTTCCCCTGCAACCAGGCGCCGGTCGTCAGCGTGCAGCCCGACGACGTCTGGTACGGCGGCGTCGACCCCGAGGCAGCCCGGCGGATCGTGGCCGACCACCTGGTTGCCGACACTCCCGTGGAAAGCCGTCGGCTCCCGCGCTGACCGCAGGAGCCGACGGGGAAGTTCGCGCGATTCGCGGTCAGAGGCTCGCGGCGAGCGCCCGACGCTGGGCCTGCGCCGTCTCTGCGGCGTAGAGCCGCCCGACAAGTCCGGTGAGCACCACACCCATCACGCCCCACATCGTCGTCAGCGTGAACAGGGACGCCCGGCGGAAGAACCACAGCGTGTCGCCCGGGAAGCCACCGACCTCGTTGACTGTGGCGAACAGATGGCCGACGACGACCATGACTGCCAGGTAGCCGCCCGCCCCGGCGACAACGCCGCCGTAGGTGCCGATGCGCTCGCGCAGCCGCAGCGCGGCGTACGTCGCGGCAACGGCCGCAAGGACCGAGACGACGACGAAGCCGAAGTAGAGCGCGGTCCGGTCGCCGATGGTGTCGCCGCTCCCGACGGCCGGCGGGCTCGCCGGGTACTTCAGGAACGGCACCAGGGCGTAGGCGACGAAGCCGAGCAAGGTGACCAGGGCGGTGGACTGGCCGGGCTGAAGCCGCCCGATGCGGCCGGCGGTGCCGGCCGCGATGAGGGCGACGATGCCGCCCAGCGCGACACCGACGGCGAGGCTGCCGGTGAGCAGCCCCCAGGTCCGCTGCGTGTCCCGAGAAACCTCCGTGCCCTCGCCCTCGTCACCGTGGGAGTAGCGGTGCGTGTGGGGGTGGCCGCCGGCGGCCTCGTCGCGATGGTCGTGGGACGTCTCGGCCGGCGCCTCGTCGGTGCCCGACTCCTCGAGGACGATGGCCGCCTCGACGTGGGGCTCGCCTACCCAGTAGGCGACGAAGAAGGTGGCGATACCGGCAACCAAGCCGGCGACCAGACCCCGGATGAGGAATGCTCGTACAGTCATGCTGGTTCCGTTCAGGAAGCAGCGCGGCGCCGACGTCGGCGCCGCGCGCGAAAAGGGTCGTCAACGGCCCCGCTGCGTCGCGCGGGGTCGGCTGTCGCGCCGAAGCGCGGTCAGACCTCAGCCTGGAGCCAGGCTCAGTGGCAGGGGTAGCCGAGGAGGTGGCGTCCGTCGTGGACCCACTCGTGGACCGCACTGCCTGCCAGGAGGGAGACCGCGCCCTGGTCGGTGCTGACGAAGAAGAGCACCAGAGTGCAGAGCAGGCCGAAGAAGAGCGCCCACGGCGCGAGCCGGCCGAACGGAATGGTGGGAACGGAAGGGGCGCCGGCGACCGGCGCCGCAGAGACCTGCGACATGTGTCCTCCTCAGGGATACGTGCGTCCCTGTTCGATGGGATGGATACGGACACTCGGGTCTGACTCCACCGCCCGGAGGCGATGTCACAGTAGCGCGACTGTGCCGGATTCCCACCGGCTTCCTCGTGCCCGTTAGCCGGATGCTATCGCACGCCGGCCCGCTGTGCGCCTGGCCACGAGCAGCGCACCAGATGCCGACACGACCGCGCTGATGATGCCGACCCTGCGTGCGAGTCGGGCGGCTCGACCGATGTCCTCGGGTCGTACGGCCCGACCGTCGCCCATGAGGACCCGGTGCTCGAGTCGGTTGCCGTAGTAGCGGTTCGTGCCGCCCAGCCGGATGCCGAGCGCGCCGGCGAAGGTCGCCTCGACCACGCCGGCGTTGGGGCTCGGGTGGGCGCCGGCGTCGCGGCGCCAGGCCCGGACGGCGGCCCGTGCCGTGCGTGGCGAGGCGAGGAGCGTGGCGGCCCCGGCGAACCGGGAGCCGGGCAGGTTGACCAGGTCATCGAAGCGCGCGGCGGCCCAGCCGAACCGCTCGTATCGGTCGTTGTGGTGGCCGACCATCGCGTCGAGAGTGTTGGCCGCGCGGTAGCCGAGCAGCCCCGGAACCCCACCAAGCGCACCCCACACGAGCGGTGCGACGACGGCGTCCGAGGTGTTCTCGGCGACCGACTCCACGACGGCCCGGGCGACCCCCGACTCCTGCAGTGTCGAGGTGTCACGGCCCACGAGGTGGGTGAGGCGCCGACGGGCGGCCGGGAGGTCACCCGCCGTCAGGTGCGCGTCCACGGCGAGCGCCTCGCGCTCCAGCGAGCGACCACCGAGGACCGTCCAGGTCGCCACGGCNNGTGTGCCGCACCCCGCGGCCGCGAGTCGGCGTACAGCCGTCGCTCCAGGGCCGCCGCGGCGGTGCCGAAGCCGGCAACCGGATGGAAGCGTCGCGGGTCTCCGAGCATGAGGTCCGCGGCGAAGCCGAGCAGCAGCCCCACCGCCCGGGCGCTCACGTGAGGGCCACCAGCAGGGCGGCGAGCGCCAGCTCGACTGCCGCACCGAAGACGTCTCCCGTGACACCGCCCAGCCGCCGCACCGCTCGCATGACGACGACGGCGACCACGGTGATCGCCGCTGCGACGGCCAGCACGCCGCGCCACCAGGCGAGTCCGGCCCAGGCGCCGACGAGGGAGAGCATGACCGCGCAGGCCAGCCACATGAGCACGACGACCGGCCAGGCCACGGTGCGGGTGTAGGTGTCCCCGAGTCCGCCGGGCCGTGCCGACGGCACCCCTCGGGCGCAGCAGGTGGCGAGCGCGGCGCGGGAGACGCAGAGCGCGCAGCCGGCCAGAACGGCCGCGCGCACGGGGTGCGGTGCGGCCAGTACGGCGGCGAGGCCGGCGGCCTGCAGCCCGAGGACCAGGACCACAGCGACGACACCGGCCGGGCCCGACGTACCGCTCTTCATCACCTCCAGTGACCGCTCCCGGTCGTAGGAGGCCGCCATGCCGTCGACGGTGTCGGAGAGTCCGTCGAGGTGGAAGGCGCGGTTGCCGAGAACAACCGCGCCCAGCGCGAGCAGTACCGTGACGGGCACCGGCAGGTCGAGGCCATGCCCGGCCAGGGTCACCAGAGTCACCGCCACCGCGAGCGGCA
Organism: Nocardioidaceae bacterium UBA4001; assembly: GCA_002384855.1. Classification (GTDB taxonomy): domain Bacteria; phylum Actinomycetota; class Actinomycetes; order Propionibacteriales; family Nocardioidaceae; genus Nocardioides_C. Next base: position 18,250 of record DGBP01000018.1, read on the forward strand.
GGACTGCCAGCGGTGCGAGCACCATGGCCATGCCGGCCCGGCGTCGGTCGACGAGGGCCGGTGGGGCGGCGGGGACGGCGGTGAGTGTGCCGAGGGCCAGCCGCCACGCATCGAGCAGCATCACGCCCCTAGCTCGGACAGCAACGCCACCTCCCGGAGCACGGCGGAGGCGCTGCGGACCACCGGGACGGCCGCGACAGCACCTGACCCCTCCCCCAGCCGCATGCCGAGGTCGAGCAGCGGCTCCCGGCCCATCTTGGCGAGCGCGAGGGACTGGGCAGGCTCGGTGGAGCGGTGCCCGGCGGCATACCAGGCGGCGGCGCCGGGCTCGATCCGGTCGGCGGTGAGGGCACAGGCCACGCTCATGAGCCCATCGAGCAGCACCGGTACGCCGTCCTGGGCAGCCGCGAGGAGGTAGCCGGTCGTTGCCGCCAGGTCGGCGCTGCCCAGGGCGGTCAGTGTCTCGACCGGGTCGCCGGCCCGGGTGCCGGCACGCCGGAGGGCGGCGTCGACGACCTCGGCCTTGTGTGCCAGCGCGACATCGTCGATCCCCGTGCCGCGCCCGACCACCTCGGCTGCAGGAAGCCCCAGCCCGGCAGCGATGAGCGCCGCCGCCGGAGTGGTGTTGCCGATGCCCATGTCTCCGCCGAGGAGCAGCTGAGCACCGGCCCGGATCTCCTCACGCGCGATCGCCGCCCCTACGTCGAGGGCCTGCCGGGTCTGCTCCGTTGTGAGGGCGTCCTCGAGGTGGATGGCACCGCTCGCCCTGCGGACCTTGTACGCGGTCAGCGCCGCGCGTGTGTCCTCGTCGAGATCAGCGAAGTCGTCGTCGACACCGAGGTCGAGGACGCGGACCGCTACCCCGTGGGTCGCTGCCAAGGCATTGACAGCCGCTTTGCCGGCGAGGAAGGTGCGGACCATCGCACCGGTGATCGCGGGCGGGAACGCGGAGACCCCGTGCGAGGCGATGCCATGGTCGCCGGCAAAGATGACCAGCCGGACGTCATCTACCGGCTTCGGAGGTACATGGCCCTGGCAGGACGCGAGCCAGATGCCCAGCTCGCCGAGGCGGCCGAGGGCATCGGGCGGGGTGGCCAGCGCGGCCAAGCGCTTGGCGGCGTGGTCGCGGGCGATGTCTGACGGGGCGGAGACGTAGGGCATGGCGGACCTCACGAGGTGGGTTGGAGAAGGCGGACGGCGTCGAGCGCGGTGAAGAACTGGTTCGTCATCGCCGGTGGACGTCCGGCGATGCGGACCCAGGTGGAGTCGAGCCCCGGGAACGTGTCGGCCCGGCGTACAGCGACGCCCCGCTCCCGCAGCGCCGCATGAGCGCCCCGTCCCAGCCGAGCGAGGACGAAGGGCGCCGCCGATGGCGCGTAGTCGATCCCGCGTCCGCGAAGACCGCCTTCCAGGAAGTCGCGCCACCGAGCCAGCGTGGCTGCACGTTCGCGGGCCTCGGGGGCTGCGGTCCGGCTGGTGCAGGCGATCGTTGCGGCGATGGCCGGCGCCGAGACCGACCATGGCGTCTGCCGGTCGGCCAACCAACGGACCTGCGCACGGTCGCCGACGATGTAACCGGCTCGGATGCCCGGGATGGACCAGTGCTTGGTGAGACTCCGGACGACCACCAGGCCCTTGAGTCGGTCCCGGGCCAGGGAGGCGGTCTCGCCGGGTACCGCGTCCATGAAGGCCTCGTCCACCACGACGAGACGACCTCTCCGGCGCAGTCCGCGGAGCAGGTCTGCGGGGTGCAGGACACCGGTCGGGTTGGTGGGGTTCCCGACGACGACGAGGTCGGCGTCATCAGGGATCGCGTCGGGGTCCAGGGCGAAGCCGTTCTCCGGTCGGCACACAACCGTCGTCACGGCGTGTCCGGCCTGCTCCAGCGCCGCATGCGGCTCGGTGAACTGGGGGTGTACGACGACGGGCCGCCGCCATGGGCGCAGCTGGGCGATCAATGTGAACGCCTCCGCGGCGCCGGCGGTCGGAAGGACCTCCTCGAGCTCTCGGCCGTGCCGCTGGGCGATCGCGGCGCGGGCCGGCTCGGCGTCGGGGTACGCCACCGCCGCGGTGAGGCTCTCGCGCAGGGCGCGCTCCAACCAGGCCGGCCGGCCGCCGTCGTAGACGTTGACGGCGAAGTCCAGGAGCCCCTCCCCCGTCTCGACGTCGCCGTGATGGCGCAAAGGGTCGGCCACACGGTCACGGGGTCGCGTGACGGGCACCGCAGGCGGAGCGGGCGAGACCACGTGCATCGGCGCGGCGTGGACGGCGTCGGCGAACCGCTGGGCGAGCTGAGGGTGGCCGGCCCAATGGACGTGAAGGTACGACGCGTGGAGGTTCCCGCTGGCATACCCGACTGGTTCGTCGTCGATCGCCCAGGCCGCGCTCTCGCCGGCCGCCGGGGATGTACGGGTGCGGTGGAACTCATGGCCGGTGACCTCCTCCCCTGCCTTGGTGAGGAGCGAGTCGGTCACGGCGACCGCAGCCGGGTAACGCAGCACGAGCCGTCCTGCCATCGCAGCCGTCGCCGGGAGGATGCCCGCCATGGGTGCGCCGTCGAGCGACTCGGCCAGGTAGAGCAACCCGGCGCACTCGGCGACCGTCGGGATCCCGGCTGCCACGGCGCTACGCAGATCGTCCAGCAGACCACGGTTGGCGGCGAGCTCGGCGGCGTACACCTCGGGGAACCCGCCGCCGAGGTAGATGCCCTGCGTGCCGGCCGGAAGCGCCGGGTCGACGAGCGGATCGAAGGTGACGACCTCGCAGCCGGCAGCGGTCAGGAGCTCCTCGGTCTCGGCGTAGCGGAACGTGAAGGCGCGCCCGCCGGCCATCGCGACGACCGGCCGGTGCTCGCCGGCGCCGACCGACATCACCTCTCGCGCGGGGCTCCACGGCTCGGCGTCCAGATCCGGCGCCGAGCGGGCGACCTCGAGGATCGCGTCGAGGTCCAGGTGGCGGGCCACCTGCTCCCCGAGCTGTTCGACCATCCGGATGGAACCGTCCCGTTCGGCGGCGGGGACGAGCCCCAGGTGGCGTGAGGGTGTGGAGAGCCGGACGTCGCGCGGCATCACGCCAAGGACCGGCAGGCCCGTTTGCTCGAGCGAGCCGACGATCTCGGCGGTGTTGCGGTCCGACCCCGCCTGGTTGACGACGACACCGGCCACCCGGACTGCCGCATCGAACCTCGCCATGCCGAGGGCGATCGCCCCCGCGGAACGGGACAGCCTGGCGACGTCGATCACGAGCACGACTGGCGTGCGGGTGAGGGTGGCGACGTGCGCGGTGGAGGCGAACCCGTCGGTGCCCAGTCGTCCGTCGTACAGGCCCATGACTCCCTCGATCACCGCGATGTCCGCGCCGGACGCACCGTGCAGCAGCATCGGGACGACCCGCTCCTCGCCCACGAGGTGCGGGTCGAGGTTGCGGCCGGGCCGGCCGGTCGCCAAGGCGTGGTAGCCGGGGTCGATGTAGTCCGGACCGACCTTGTGGCCGCTCACCTCGTGGCCGGCGACCCGCAGTGCCGCCATCAGTCCGGTCGCGATCGTGGTCTTGCCCTGGCCGGTCGACGGGGCGGCGACCACGATCCGGGGCAGGACTACCACTCGATGCCCCTCTGGCCCTTCTGACCGGCGTCCATCGGATGCTTGACCTTGCTCATCTCTGTGACCAGGTCGGCGGCCTCGACGAGGCGGGGATCGGCGTTGCGGCCGGTGATGATCACGTGCTGGAATCCGGGCCGGTTGCTCAGCGTCTCTACGACGTCCTGGACGTCCACCCAGCCCCACTTCATCGGGTAGGTGAACTCGTCGAGGATCAGCAGGTCGTGACTCTCGTCGGCCAGGCGGCGCTTGATCTCCTGCCATCCCTGTAGAGCCGCGGTCTCGTGGTCTTCGGCGTCTCCCTGCTTGCGGGTCCATGACCAGCCCGAACCCATCTTGTGCCACTCGACCGGGCCACCCTCGCCGGTCTCCTCGTGCAGTCGGCCGAGCCGCTCGAGGACGGTCTGCTCGCCGATGCGCCACTTGGCCGACTTCACGAACTGGAAGACACCGATCTTCCAGCCCTGGTTCCAGCCGCGCAGCGCGAGCCCGAAGGCGGCGGTGGACTTCCCCTTGCCGTCGCCGGTGTGCACCACCAGCAGTGGTCGGTTGCGGCGCTGCTTCGTCGTCAGGCCGTCGTCGGGGACGACGGTGGGCTTGCCCTGGGGCATCAGGCCGCACCCTTCTGCGTGCGGGATCGGACCGTGCCGGCAAGCGTCTCGGCACTGACCTCGGCCACCGGGAGGTGTTCGGCACGCAGCAGCTCGGCGAGTCGCAGTGCGAGGCCGAGACGCAGGGGGCTGCTCTCGCCGTCGATGACGACCGTCGTCACGCCGAGCCCGGCGACGTACTCCGCAGCCTGCTGTGACCGCGCGACGGCGTCTTTTCCACCCGTTGCGCGACCGTCCGTGACCAGGACCAGGAGTGGTCGCAGCCGTGGATCGCGCATTCGCTCTCGGGTCAGCACACGAGCGGCTTCGAGCAACCCTTCGGCCAGCGGCGTGCGTCCCCCTGCCGGAACCTCGTCGAGCCGCGTTGCAGCGATGTCGACGGAGCGTGTGGGTGGCAGTGCGACCGTCGCCTCGGCGCCTCGGAAGGTGACCAGGCCGACCTTGTCACGGCGGCGGTAGGCGTCGAGCAGCAGCGAGAGGATCGCGGTCTTCACCTGGGTCATCCGCTTACGCGCGGCCATGGAGCCGGAGGCGTCAACGCAGAAGAGCACAAGATTGGCCTCCCGACCCTCCCGCACGGCGACCCGGAGGTCCTCGTTGCGCAGCTCCACGCGTCCGGTCGTGCGACCGCGCGACGACTGCTTGCCAGCGGCCGCCAGCAGGGTCTCCACCAGGTGGAGCGAGCCGGTGGGTCCGTCCGGCCGCCGGGCGCCGACGCGGCGGCCGGTGCTCGCGAGGGCTCGGCTGCGTCGTCCGGCCTCGCCCTCGCCGAGCCCCTGCACCTTCAGCAGTCGCGGTCGGTACGGCGCGGTGGCACGAACCGTAGAACCGGCCTCGGTGCCTGCGGGGGGCGTCGTCGGCTGCTCGGCGCCGGACTCGGCCGGAGTGTCGTCGGTCGCCGGCGCCTGGTCGCTGTCACCGCCAGCGGCCTCGTCCCGCGGACCGTCAGCCTGCGCCTGATCTGGCGTGTCGTCCTCGGGTGGGCCCTGCGGCTCATCGGGGGCCGGTCCCTCCGGCGGCTCGGGCGGTAGCTCGTCGTCGCCCAGGACCTGGTCGAGTAGGTGCTCGTCGAGACCGGGAGTATCGAAGGGGCTGCGGCGGCGCCGGTGCGGCAGAGCCAGCAGTGCGGCGCGTCGGATGTCGGCGCGCGTGACCTCGTCGCGGCCCTCCCAGGCGGCGTGGGCGACCGCGGTGCGGGCGGTGACGATGTCGGCGCGAAGCCCGTCGACCTCGAACGTGGCACAGACTTCGGCGATCTTCATGAGCGCAGACTCGGTAAGCCGCACCTTGGCGAGACGCTCGCGGGCGGTCTCGACTCGCTCGTTCAGGGCGCGGTCGGCGTCGCGGTAGCGCGCGGTGAAGGCGTCCGGGTCGGCGTCGTAGGCCATTCGGCGACGCACGACCTCGGCGCGTAGCGCTGGCTCGCGCGGGGCGGCAACCTCGACGGTGAGCCCGAACCGGTCGAGGAGCTGTGGACGCAGCTCGCCCTCCTCGGGGTTCATCGTGCCGATCAGCACGAACCGGGCTGCGTGCTCGACCGAGACACCGTCGCGCTCGACGGTGACCTGACCCATTGCCGCGGCATCGAGGAGCAGGTCGACGAGGTGGTCGTGCAGCAGGTTGACCTCGTCGACGTACAGGATGCCGCGGTGGGCTCTCGCGAGCAGTCCGGGCTCGTACTCCACCTTGCCGTGTGACAGGGCCCGCTCGAGGTGGAGGGAGCCGAGGACCCGGTCCTCGGTCGCGCCGACCGGTAGTTCGACGAGCCGCACCGGGCGGACGATGGTCTCCGCGTCGACGCCGAACGGGCCGTCGGGCGACGTGGCAACCGGGTCGGCCGGGTCCACCGAGAACCTGTCGGCCGCGTACACCTCGATGGGCGGCAGCACGGCGGCCAGCGCCCGCACCGTCGTCGACTTGGCGGTGCCCTTCTCGCCCCGCACGAGCACGCCACCGATCTCCGGCGAGATCGTCGTGAGGACGAGCGCGAGGCCCATGTCGTCCAGGGCGTCGGTCTCGCAACCAAGGACGGCTGAAAATGGGTAGTGCTGTGGCATGTGAGGCTCCCGCTCTGTTCGCCAGCAGTGACTGGTCGGGCGGGAGGCCGGTCTTCGGACTTGCCGAGTGCTCCGCTCAACTCGTGAGTGGAGGCTCGGTTCACCGCAGCGGGCCTGTGCCGGAATCTCACCGGCTTCCCAGATTCTCCCCGTCCGCCGTCCCCACCGTTTCCGATGGCTGGGCCGTTGGGGCACCTCTCGCCTTGTGGGCCTCACGATAGCGTCTGCCCGTGTGATCACTGTGGTGGGTATCGGCGCCGACGGCTGGGACGGCATGTCGGAGGTCGGCCGGGCCCGGGTCGAGCGAGCCCGCGTGGTGCTCGGTGGGCGCCGGCACCTCGACCTCCTGCCCGACATGCCGGGGCAGCGCCGCGAGCCCTGGCCCACCCCGCTGCGTGCCCGGCTGCCGGCGCTGCTCGCGTCCCTGGCCCACGAGGCGACGGGCGGGCATGTCGTCGCCCTCGCCTCAGGCGACCCGCTGGTGTCCGGGATCGCCACGACCCTCATCGACCTGCTCGGGCCTGACGAGGTGACTGTCGTCCCGGCGATCTCCTCAGTCGCCCTCGCACGGGCGGCGATGCGCTGGCCGGCGGAGAGCCATGCGGTGGTGAGCGTGGTGGGTCGCGACGTCGCGCTGGTGCGCCGCGAGCTCGCCCCTGGCCGTCGGATCCTGGTGCTCTCGTCCGATGAACACACGCCGAGGGATGTGGCGGCGCTGCTGGTCGCGGAGGGGTACGCCGACAGTGAGCTCACCGTCCTCGGCGACCTGGGCGGACGCGAGCAGAGCTCTTTCCTGTTCGACAGGGCCGTCATCCTCACCGGCGAGGAGTTCGACCTCCCTCGGCTCAACGTCGTCGCGATCGACTGCGTCGGCCCGAGCCTCGGCGGCTGGGTCGCCGGTCTGCCCGACGACGCCTTCGAGCACGACGGCCAGCTGACCAAACGCGACCTGCGCGCCAGCGCTCTCGCCCGGCTCTCCCCGACCCCGGGCGAGCACCTGTGGGATGTCGGCGCCGGGGCCGGCTCGGTCGGGATCGAGTGGATGCGCGCCCACCCGTCCTGCACGACGACGGCGGTCGAGGCGGACGCCGACCGTGCCGCGCGGATCAGCCGCAACGCCACCAGTCTCGGTGTGCCGGGGCTCGAGGTCGTGCACGGACGGGCCCCCGGCGCGCTCGCGGAGCTCCGCGCGCCGGACGCCATCTTCGTCGGCGGCGGCGCCACCCGCGACGGGGTGATCGACGCCTGCCTGACGGCGCTGCGACCGGTCGGCCGGCTGGTCGTGCACGGTGTGACGCTCGAGACCGAGATGCTGCTCGGTCGGCTCTACCGGGAGCACGGCGGCGAGCTGACACGAGTCTCGGTCGAGACCGGTGCACCGGTCGGCGCCTTCACCGGGTGGACTCCGGCCCGTACCGTCACGCAGTGGGCACTGACGCTCTGACGCCGTACCTCTCCTCATGCAGGACGCTCGCCAACGGCGAGCGGTGCCGCCAGCCGTAGCGCTCCAGGTCAGGCACGTCCGGTAGCTCCGAGACGGCGCCGACGCAGAGCCACGCCACCGGCCGTACGTGCTCTGGCATGCCGACGAGGTCGCGCAGGAACTCCTCGCGGTAGAAACTGACCCAGCCCACCCCGAGGCCCTCGGCGGTCGCGGCGAGCCAGAGGTTCTGGATCGCGCAGACCACCGAGTAGAGCCCGGCGTCGGCGATGGCATGCCGCCCGAGCACCCCCGGCCCGCCGCGGGTCGGGTCGTAGCCGACCACGATCCCGAGCCGCGACTCGCGGATCCCTTCGACCTTGATCCGCGAGAACGTCTCGGCGCGCTCACCGCTGAGCGTCGCCGCGAACGTGTCCCGCTCGAGCGCGACGTGGTCGGCGAAAGCGCTGAGCGTGTCCGGAGAGCGGACCAGCACGAAGTCCCACGGTTGGCTCATCCCGACGCTCGGTGCACAGTGAGCCGCCGACAGCAGCCGCTCCAGCACTTCGGCGGCCAACGGCTCACCCGTGAATTCTCGGCGAGTGTCACGACGACGGTTGATGACGTCGTAGAGCTCCATCAGAGCCCCCGATCGCCGCGACGCTTCGAGGTCCGGTCGCGGGCAGCGTCGTAGAGGTAGGACTCGCCGCCCTCGCGGGCCAGTGCCCAACCGACCAGGATCACGGCCGCCTGGCGCAGCCCTGCCGCCTCCACCACCTCCGCGATGGTCGCCACCGTGCCACGCAGCACCTGCTCCCCGGGCTGGCTGGCGCGGTAGACGACGGCCACCGGGCAGTCCTCGCCGTACTCCGGTTCGACCTCGGCCATCAGCGCCCGCACTCGCGTGATCGCCAGATGCAGCACGAGCGTCGAGCGGGTCGCAGCGAACGCCGCCAGCGACTCGGACTCCGGCATCGCGGTAGAGCGGGCCTGGGTACGGGTCAGCACCACCGACTGCGCCACCAGCGGCACCGTCAGCTCGCTGCCGACCAGCGCAGCAGCGGCAGCATAGGCGGGCACCCCGGGCGTCACCGACCAGGCAACCCCGGCCGCGTCGAGCCGGCGGGTCTGCTCGTGCAGCGCGGAATAGAGAGACGGGTCGCCGGACGTCAACCGCACCACCGTCCGCCCCGCATCAGACGCGCCGACCATCCGCGCGACCATCGTGTCGAGGTCGAGGTCTTGAGTGTCGACGAGCTCTGCGCTCGGGCCGACGTGGGCGAGCACGTCGGGATCGAGGTAGGTGCCGGGATAGAGCACCAGGTCCGCCTGCGCCAGCAGGTGCGTCGCGCGCACGGTCAGCAGGTCGGCCGCGCCAGGTCCGGCGCCGACGAAGTGGACAGCAGCACTCACCGCACGTACCTCGGCGTCCACACGCCGGCGCGGCTCACCCGTGTGCTCTCGGCACCCACGATCAACAGGCACTTCATGTCGATCGTCTCCGGGTCCAGGTCGGCCAGTGTCGTCACGGTCAGCGACTCCTCGTCGCGCCCGACGTCGCGCCCGACGATGACGACGGTCTCTGGCTTGCGGTGTTCCAGCAGGACACGCTGGGCGGTGGCCATCTGCTCGGTCCGGGAGCGGGAGGCCGGGTTGTAGATCGCGAGTACGAGGTCGGCGTCGGCGATGGCGCGGAGGCGCCGTTCCACGACCTCCCACGGTTTGAGCCTGTCGGAGAGCGAGACGACGGCGAAGTCTGCCCCGATGGGCGCGCCGGCACGGGCGGCCACCGCCTGCACGGCGCTGACCCCCGGCAGAACCCGTATCGGCACGCCGGCGTACGCCGGGTCCTCAGCCGCCTCGAAGACGGCTGCGGCCATCCCGAACACACCGGCGTCGCCGCCAGAGACGACCGCGACCCTCTCCCCCGCTCTGGCCAGGTCGAGCGCGACACGAGCACGGTCGACCTCGACGGTATTGCCTGACGCGTGGCGGGTCAGTCCGGCACGCTGCGGGACGCGAGCCACGTACGGGGCGTAGCCGACCACGTGGTCGACCTCGCCCAGTGCCGCCGAGGCTTCTGGCGTGAGCCAGTCGTCGGGGCCGGGCCCGAGGCCGACGACCAGGAGTTCAGCGGTCCGCCCGTCACGTCTCGCGACCGATCCACTGGGCTCCGCGTCGCGATCGCGCAGCCGGTCAGCGGTCTGCCGGTTGGCCGTGTCGCCCGGGACGACGATCAGGGAGAAATAGGGCACCGAGTCCGGATCGACGTCGGCGACAGGCAGCCAACGCTCCTCGGACTGCGACGCCCGCTCGACATACCAGGCGTCGTCGAGCCGCCCGGCCTGCGCCAGTGCTGAGCGCACGGCCGGGAACGTCCGGCCGAGCTTCATGATGACAGCGGCCTCGGTGTCCGCCAGCCGTCTCGCGAGCTCCGGCACGGGCAGGGTTCCGGGGAGGACGGTCAGGACATCTGTCTGCCGAACCAGCGGGCCCGAGCTGCCCGAGATCGCCGCCGTCGCCGCGGCGAACGCCGGCACACCGGGTACCACATCGGTCGGGTAGATCTCCTTGAACCGGTCGTGCAGGTACATCGACGAGCCGTAGAAGAGCGGATCGCCCTCCGAGAGCAGAACCACGTCGCGACCGACGTCGAGGTGAGCCGCGAGCCGTACCGCGCACGACTCGTAGAAGTCGGCCATCGCCCCGACATACCCGCCGGGGTGGTCCGTGGTGCCGGTGGTGACCGGATAGCGCAGCTCCTCCTCGATGGCGTCGGTCGCAATGACGCCGTCGGCGATGCGGCGTGCGTGGGACTTCTTGTTCACGCCAGCGTGGTACGCGACGACCTCGGACGCGCCGATGACCCGAGCGGCCTTGAGCGTCATGAGCTCCGGGTCACCGGGGCCGATGCCGACTACCGTGAAACGGCCGGTCATTCTGCCTCCTGCGCGAGAGCGTTGAGTGCTGACGAGGTCATCGCCGATCCACCGCGACGGCCACGGACGGTGGTGTAGGGGATGTCGATGCCGTGCTCGGCGTGGAGATCGACGAGAGCCTGCTTGGACTCGGCAGCACCGATGAAGCCGACCGGGCAGCCCACGATCGCCGCGGGTCGCGGGCCCCCGTCGAGAATCATCTCCAGCAGGTGGAACATTGCGGTCGGAGCGTTGCCGATGGCGACAACGGCACCGTCGAGTCGCGGCTCCCACAGTGAGACGGCGGCGGCGGTGCGGGTGGTGCGCCACTCGCGGGCCAGCCCGGGCACCCGCGGGTCGTTGAGCAGGCAGACGACGTCGTTGTCCTTCGGCAGTCGGCTACGAGTGACGCCGGTCGCGACCATGGTCGCGTCGCACAGGATCGGCGCGCCCGACCCCAGCGCGGCCCGAGCAGCCGACACCATCTGCGGGTGCACGATCAAGTCATCAGCGAGGTCGACCTGCCCGCTGCCGTGGATCATGCGGACGGCGAGCTTCTCGGCATCGGCCGGCACGGCCCGCAGGTCGGCCTCTCGCCGGATGGTGGCGAAAGAGTCGACATAGATGGCGGGTCCGGAGTCGACGTACTCGTAGTGGCGCGTTGGCCTGCGCAGGTTGGTCATCTGCTCTCCTCGGGAATGAGCACGCCACGCCACGGTGTGACGATCACGTGATCGACTGCTGCGGTCAGGTCTTCGATGACCTGGCGGTCGAGACCGGTCTCGGAGACCTCGACATGACGCCCACCGGGCACCGCACCGAAGGGCAACGGTTCCGCCGGGTCAGGGAGGCCTGGCTCGGGCGCTCTTCGTACGGCGAGGGCCTCGGCCAGCTCCGACACGTGCCAGGCCGCGCCCGGCCCGCGCCCTCGGCATCCGACGAACTTGTGCGCCAGCTCCGCGATACGCCCTGCCGCCTCCGCGAGCGGCACGGTCGCCCCCCACCCGGTCCCGATCCGTAGCTGAGCCCAGGTCGAGTCGAGCGCCACCAGCCCCAGGTCGCAGCTGCGAGCCAGTAGATCGCCGCGTCCGTCGTCGAGCACGAACAGGAACCGGCCCGACAGGGCCGCGAGATCCGCGTCAGCGCACAAACGGTCGTCCAGCTCACGTGCAACCACCCGGAGGTCGGCGCGACCCCCGGCCAGGCCGGTTTGCGGGGACACCATCACATTGCGGACCAGCTCATGTGTCCTGCTCGGCAGGAGGCCCGTTCGCTCGAGAGCGGCGAGCGCCTCGGATGACAACCGGCCTTCGGAGCCGGGGAAGGCGCGCACCTGAAGGTTCGCCCGCGACGTCGTGTGCACGCGTCCGTCGCCGTACTCCTCAGCGACCTCGACGAGCGACCTCAGCGCTCTCGCGGGAACCCTGCCCCCGATCAGCCGAAGGCGGACGAGAAGGCCGTCCGCAGCCTGCCACGGCCGGAGGGCGCCAGGACACCGGTCGGCGCGAGTGCGGGAGGCTGACACTGCCAGGACCTATCTGGTCAGGGACCCTGTCGCGGAGTCCACGTACGACCTGGCGACGGTTGTCGCCAGTGCCAGCAGGTCTTCGGACTCGGGATCAACCGGTGCGAGGCACCTTCCCAGAGCATCGCTCCAGTGGCGTGTTACCTCGCCCGTCACCCTCACCGCTGCGCGTCAGTCCCGGAATCTCACCGGGTTCCCTGACTCCACGAGTGGAGTACGACTGGCGCCCACACACTAGCGCCTCCCACTCACGCGACCGATGGGGCGAACCCGCGGGGACCTCCGCCCCGCTTGCTGCAGGGCTGCCAGGGTGCGGATCGGCCATCCCCGGGACCGCTCTGACCAGGCAATGGAAGAGGTTGGAAGTCAACGAGAACCAACGAGAACTACGACATCTGATCCCGTGTGGGCCAAGTCGGCCGCGCCTCGCTTCGCAACCACCGGGGGTTCTGGGTCACGAAAGCGCGACACAAGCCGGAATGGCTCGAATGGGTCTGCCCCCGGTCTGGTTGACGCTCGGGGTTTGCAGTGATCAGGCCGCTGTGGCGCAGGTTGTCTACTCGACGGTGCGCGTCATGAGGCTTCGGCGAGCCGACGGCGGCGAATCAGAATTGCCGGACACCGGTTCTGGACCCTCGGCTTGGTAACTTGCCTGAGCACATCGTCGCGCTCGGACGGCGGTCAGATCCGCGTTCGGGCGTGACGTCCTACCCTGGTCCGCGTGACGGACGTCCGCGCCCACTTCGGAGCCCGCGCTGCCGCGATGGCGAACTGTGCCGACCTGGAGATCGAGCATCGCGACGGGTATGTGTCGCTGACTCACCGCGGGCAGAGTGCGCCGTCCCGGTATTGCTTCCGCACAGACCACGGCGTTCACAGCAGCCACTACTACCGCGGCTTCCGACTTCCTGAGCCTGGATGGAAGAAAGCGCGCCGAGGTTATCGAGTACCGGCCATACCGCTGAGGCAACGCACGCAATTCGGCTTGCTCCGGTAAACGCGCGTGCCCGCGCCTGGCCAATGGGGCCCGGTTGGAGCGCAAGGCTCGTCAGAGGCCGAGGTCGCAACTGGTCGTATACGCCAGTGCCTTCGCCGGGCGGATGTAGCGGTTGAGGAGGGCGCCGAGGTCGCGGTACCGGGTCTGCGCGGCAATTCGGTCGATCAGGGCATCGTTGACAGCAGCGGTCGTGGCGTGGCCGGCACCCAGCGAGTGACCGGTGACCGGGATGCCGTCGAATCCGGCAGCGTTGGCCCGCTGCTGGACGAGCCTGCTGACTGCCCGGGGTCCGATGCGCTCCGAGGTGACGGACCCGGGATAGACCACGCGCGTGAAGAGCGCGCCCCGTCCGGCTGGTCGGGTCATGAGCCAGGCGTCGAGAGCCCGGATCGGGTCGTGAGCCGGTGGTCGCCGCGGGCGACCTGCTGTTCGCGATCGCCGCGCTGCAGCGGGCCACGATTCTTCGATCGCTGTCGGCAGTTGCTCTCCGCACCGAGGAACAGGCGGGTCAAACGGTCTCGGACCGCGAAGATCGGGCTCCGGATGGACTCGACCGTCGCCCGACGATCGTCGCGGCGTCAGACAGATTTCGCGGCGGCGGCCCCGTCCAAAGACCTCAAGATCTTGTCGAGCACCATGGCGACAAGGTCAATCTCGTCTGCATCCACCTGGTCGAAGATGCGACGCCGAACTTCTTGCACGTGGCCGGGGACTGCCTGCTGGATCGATGTGCGTCCTCGAGGCGTGAGCACGACGAACGCCCCGCGGCCGTCGTCGGCGCATTCTTCACGCCTCACGAGGTCACGCCGCTCCATCCGGGTGATGTGGTGCGAGACCCTGCTCCGCTCCCAGTGCAGAGCGTGCGCCAGGTCGTTGACCCGGACTCGACCCTCCGGGCTCTCGCTTAGCTGCACCAGAACATCGAAGTCGGGCAGCGACAGACCGGAGTCCGCCTGAAGCGCACGGTGTAGGGCAGCAGGCAGCAGCGCGTTCACTCGGAGCCAGCGGCGCCAAAGCACCTGCTCCCCCTCATCAAGCCAGGGCTCGTCGGTCTTCATGTCGCCCATCGTACTCGGAATAGTTGACGCGTCACCTATATTGGTGGATAGTAGTTGACAGATCAACCA
>DGBP01000069.1 GCA_002384855.1 Nocardioidaceae bacterium UBA4001
TCTCGCCGAGGCCGAGTGCGATCGCCTGCTGGCGCAGGTTCGACAGCTGCCCGCCGGGGATCTCGTGGGTGTAGACCCGGCCGGTGGGCGACGGCAGGCCCGACTCGAAGGGGGCGTAGACGCGGCGGGTGGCCTCCCAGTACGGCTCGAGGGCGTTGACCGCGGCGAGGTCGAGGCCGGTCTGCCGGTCGGAGTGGTCGGTGGTGGCCACCAGCGCCGACAGGGGTGGCTGGCTGGTGGTGCCGGCCATCGAGGCGGTCGCGGCGTCGACGGCGTCCACACCGGCGTCGATCGCGGCCAGCAAGGTGGCGAGCTGCCCGCCGGGGGTGTCGTGGGTGTGCAGGTGCACGGGTAGGTCGAACCGTTCACGCAGGGCGGTCACCAGGGTCCGCGCGGCGGGGGCCCGCAGCAGGCCGGCCATGTCCTTGATCGCGATCACGTGGGCGCCGGCGTCGACGATCTGTTCGGCGAGCCCGAGGTAGTAGTCGAGGGTGTAGAGCTGCTCGCCGGGCGAGGACAGGTCGCCGGTGTAGCACAGCGCCACCTCCGCGACCGTGGTACCGGTCTCGCGGACCGCCTCGATCGCGGGCCGCATCTGCTCGACGTCGTTGAGCGCGTCGAAGATCCGGAACACGTCGATGCCGGTCGCGGCGGCCTCCTCGACGAACGCGCGGGTCACGTCGGTGGGGTACGGCGTGTAGCCGACGGTGTTGCGGCCGCGCAGCAGCATCTGCAGGCAGATGTTCGGCACGGCCTGCCGCAGGTCCGCGAGCCGCTCCCAGGGGTCCTCCGAGAGGAACCGCAGGGCCACGTCGTACGTCGCACCGCCCCACGCCTCGAGGCTCCACAGCTGCGGGGTCATCCGGGCCACGTGGCCGGCGACGTCGAGCATGTCGCGGGTGCGCACCCGGGTCGCGAGCAGCGACTGGTGGGCGTCGCGGAACGTGGTGTCGGTGACCGCGACGTCGTGCTGCTCGCGCAGGGCGCGGGCGAACCCCTCGGGGCCGAGCGCCAGCAGCTGCTGGCGGCTGCCGTCGGGGGCGGGAACGCCGAGGTCGAGGGCCGGCAGCTTCGTCACCGGCTCGACGCTCACCGGAGCCTTGCCGTGAGGCTGGTTCACGGTGACGTCGGCGAGGTAGGTGAGCAGCTTGGTGCCGCGGTCGGCCGAGGACCGCGCCGTCAGCAGGTGCGGGTGGTCCTCGATGAACGCCGTGGACAGCCGGCCGGCGCGGAAGTCGGGATCGTCGAGGACTGCCTGGAGAAAGGGGATGTTCGTGGCGACGCCGCGGATCCGGAACTCCGCGACCGCCCGGCGGGCACGGTCCACCGCGTCGGTGAAGGTGCGCCCGCGACAGGTGAGCTTGGTCAGCATCGAGTCGAAGTGCGCGCTGACCTCGGCACCGGTGTAGGTGGTGCCGCCGTCGAGGCGCACGCCGGCGCCGCCGGGGGAGCGGTAGGTGGTGATCCGTCCGGTGTCGGGGCGGAACCCGTTCGCGGGGTCCTCGGTGGTGATCCGGCACTGCAGGGCCGCCCCGCGCAGCCGCATGTCCTCCTGCCGCAGGCCGAGGTCGGCCAGCGTCTCGCCGGCGGCGATCCGCATCTGCGAGCGGACCAGGTCGACGTCGGTGACCTCCTCGGTCACGGTGTGCTCGACCTGGATGCGGGGGTTCATCTCGATGAAGACGTAGGAGCCGTCGGGGGCGAGCAGGAACTCCACCGTGCCCGCGTTGCGGTAGCCGATCGCCCGGGCGAACCGCACCGCGTCGGCGCAGATCCGGTCACGCAGGTCGGGGTCGAGGTTGGGCGCGGGGGCGATCTCCACGACCTTCTGGTGGCGGCGCTGCACCGAGCAGTCACGCTCGAAGAGGTGGATCACCTCGCCGTCACCGTCGGCGAGGATCTGCACCTCGATGTGGCGCGGGTCCACCACGGCCTGCTCGATGAACACCGTCGGGTCACCGAAGGCACTCTCGCCCTCGCGCATGCAGACCTCGATGGCCTCGCGCAGCTTCGCGGGGTCATCGACCCGGCGCATCCCGCGCCCGCCGCCACCGGCCACGGCCTTCACGAACAGCGGGTAGGGGATGGGTCCGGTGGCGGCGACCAGCTCGTCGACGTCGGTGCTCGGCGCCACCGAGGCCAGCGTGGGCACCCCGGCCTCCTTGGCCGCGGCGATCGCCCGGGCCTTGTGGCCGGTCAGCTCCAGCACGTCCGCGGTCGGCCCGATGAACGTGATGCCGGCGTTCGCGCACGCCTCGGCCAGCCCGGGGTTCTCCGAGAGGAAGCCGTAGCCCGGGTAGACCGCGTCCGCACCCGCCCTGACCGCGGTCGCCACGATCCCCTCGGGGTCCAGGTAGGCCCGCACGGGGTGCCCCCGCTCACCGATCTCGTAGGCCTCGTCGGCCTTCAGCCGGTGCTCTGACCCCCGGTCCTCGTAGGGGAACACCGCCACCGTCTGCGCACCGAGCTCGTAGGCCGCCCGGAACGCACGGATCGCGATCTCGCCCCGGTTGGCGACCAGGACCTTCTTGAACATCGGCACGGGATCAGTCCTTGAGCTCACAGATGACGGCGCCGTTGGAGACGGTGGCGCCCACCTCGGCCTCGAGGCCGGTGACGGTGCCGGGCTTGTGTGCCTTGAGGGGCTGCTCCATCTTCATCGCCTCGAGGACGACGACCACGTCACCCTCATCGACCTGCTGGCCCTCTTCGACGGCGACCTTGACGATGGTGCCCTGCATGGGCGAGGTGAGGGCGTCACCGCTGGCGGCGGCACCGGCCTTCTTCTTCTCACGCTTGGGCTTCTTCGCCCCGGCGGTCGAGCCGCCGGCGCCCGCCGCGGCCGCGAAGCCGGCAGGCAGGACGACCTCGAGGCGGCGGCCGCCGACCTCGACGGTGACGCTCTGCCGCTCCTCCTCCTCGCCCTGCTCGGCGTCGCCGGCGTAGGGCTCGATCCGGTTGTCGAACTCGGTCTCGATCCAGGTCGTGTAGACCCCGAAGCTGCCGGTGTCCCCTGAGCCTGTCGAGGGGTCGCCGACGTACGCCGGGTCGCTGACCACCGCCCGGTGGAACGGGATCACCGTGGGCATGCCGTCGACGACGAACTCGTCGAGGGCGCGGCGCGAGCGCTCCAGCGCCTGAGTGCGGTCGCGGCCGGTCACGATCAGCTTGGCCACGAGCGAGTCGAAGGAACCGGGGACCGTCTCGCCCTGGTCGTAGCCGCCGTCGAGGCGGACACCCGGGCCGGCCGGCGCGTGCCAGCGGGTCAGCGTGCCGGGGGCGGGCATGAAGTTGCGGCCGCCGTCCTCGGCGTTGATCCGGAACTCGATCGAGTGGCCACGGACGTCGGGGTCCTGGTATCCGAGCTGCTCACCGGCGGCGATTCGGAACATCTCGCGCACCAGGTCGATGCCGGTGACCTCCTCGGAGACGCAGTGCTCGACCTGGAGCCGGGTGTTGACCTCGAGGAAGGAGATGGTGCCGTCGCGGGCGACGAGGAACTCGCAGGTGCCGGCGCCGACGTACCCCGCCTCCTTCAGGATCGCCTTGGAGGAGTCGTAGAGCCGCTTCATCTGGTCCTCGGTGAGGAACGGCGCCGGGGCCTCCTCGACCAGCTTCTGGTGGCGGCGCTGCAGCGAGCAGTCCCGGGTCGAGACCACCACCACGTTGCCGTGCGCGTCTGCGAGGCACTGGGTCTCCACGTGCCGAGGCCGGTCGAGGAACTTCTCCACGAAGCACTCGCCACGGCCGAAGGCGGTGACCGCCTCGCGGACCGCCGACTCGAAGAGGTCGGCGACCTCGCCCATCTCGCGGGCGACCTTGAGCCCGCGGCCACCACCGCCGAAGGCGGCCTTGATCGCGATCGGGAGGCCGTGCTCCTCGGCGAACTTCACGACCTCGTCGGCGTTCTCGACCGGGTCCTTGGTGCCCGGAGCCAGCGGCGCGCCCACCTTCTCGGCGATGTGGCGGGCCTTCACCTTGTCGCCGAGCGCGTCGATGGCCGACGGCGGCGGGCCGATCCACACCAGGCCGGCGTCGATCACGGCCTGCGCGAAGGCGGAGTTCTCGGCGAGGAAGCCGTAGCCGGGGTGGACCGAGTCGGCACCCGAGCGCCGGGCGACGTCGATGATCTTCTCGATCGACAGGTAGGAGTCGGCCGGGGTCGCGCCGCCGAGGGCGTACGCCTCGTCGGCGAGCCGGACGTGGAGCGCGTCCCGGTCGGGGTCGGCGTACACCGCGACACTGCCGATGCCGGAGTCCTTGCAGGCCCGGATCACGCGGACCGCGATCTCGCCACGGTTGGCGATCAGGACCTTCTGCAGTGGCTTGGTCTCGGAGTTGCTCGGGCTGCCGGTCACGCGGGCTCCTGGGTCTGTCGGAAGAGTCAGGTAGTAGCGGAGTCTAGGGCCTGCCCCGGGGGGCCCTCGGGGGGTGCCCGGGTGACGGGCAGGCCCCGGCCCGGGCCGCTCGGCCAGCGTGGCGGCATGGGCCGGCAGAGCGCCGGCTCCAGCGTCCGGCCGACCGCCCGGCGGTGGCCGTGCTCGTCGTCCGGGCCGGGCGGGTGGACCGGCTCGCGGCAGGGCTGCTGGCGCCGTACCTCGCCCGGATCGGCTTCGCGACCGTGCTGAACGCCTCGGTCCCGGCGCTCAGCTGACGGACCCCGGTCAGCCGAGACGAGAGAGGTCCTCCCGGCAGCGGCGCTCCACCTCGTCGAGCTCGGTGAGGGTGTCCTCGATGTCGCGCCGCCGTTGCGCGAGCTCGGCGCGACGCACCTCGATCTGGTCGAGGAGATACTCCAGCTGTCCCGCCTCGCCGGGCTGCTCGTCGTACATGTTCACGATCGTGGCGATCTCCGGCAGCGTGAAGCCGAGTCGCTTGCCACGCAGGATCAGCTCGAGCCGGATCCGGTCGCGCTGGTGGAACACGCGCGCGGTCCCGCGCCTTTCGGGGGAGAGCAGGCCGACCTCCTCGTAGTGGCGCAGCGTCCTCAGGGTGACGGCGTACTCCCCGGCGAGCTCGGTGATCGTCCAGGTGCGGGCGGTCTCGTGCGGCACGGCAGCTCCCTTGCGCTTACGTAACGTCAACGACCTACAGTCCTGACGTTCACGTAAGCGTAAGCCCCGAAGGGACCCCGGAACCGTGTCGTCTTTCGAGCTGTCCGCAGAGCATGAGACCTTCCGCCGCAGCGTCCGCGACTTCGCGGAGGCCGAGATCGCTCCGCACGCCGCGCGGTGGGACCGTGACCACCACTTCCCGACCGACGTGGTCCAGAAGATGGGCGACCTCGGCCTGATGGGCCTCACCGCGCCCGAGGAGCTCGGCGGGGCGGGGGAGCACGGCGACTTCACGAGCCTGTGCGTGGCGATCGAGGAGATCGGCCGGGTCGACCAGTCGATGGGGATCACCCTCGAGGCGGCCGTGGGCCTCGGCATCAACCCCCTCCTGACCTTCGGCACGCAGGAGCAGAAGGAGACCTGGCTGCCCGACCTCGTCGCCGGCCGCACCCTCGCCGGCTTCGGCCTCACCGAGCCGGGCGCCGGCTCCGACGCGGGCGCCACCCGCACCAAGGCCGAGCTCGTCGACGGCGAGTGGGTGGTCAACGGCTCCAAGCAGTTCATCACCAACTCCGGCTCGTCGATCACCTCGCTGGTCACCGTGACCGCCCGCACCGGGGTCTCGGCTAGCTCGACCGACGGCCGGGAGCGCGCCGAGGTCAGCACGATCATCGTGCCGTCGGGGACGCCGGGCTTCACCGCGGAGAAGGCCTACGACAAGCTCGGCTGGCACGCCTCCGACACCCACCCGCTGACCTTCGAGGACGCCCGGGTCCCCGAGGCGAACCTCCTCGGGGAGCGCGGGCGCGGCTTCGCGCAGTTCCTCGCCACGCTCGACGACGGCCGGGTCGCGATCGCGGCCCTCGCGGTCGGCGCGATCCAGGCCTGCCTCGACATGTCGGTGGCGTACGCCGGCGAGCGGACCACCTTCGGGGTGCCCATCGGCACCAAGCAGGGCGTGGCCTTCCAGGTCGCCGACCTCCAGGTCATGCTCGAGGCCTCCCGGTCGCTGACCTACAAGGCGGCGGCCATGAAGGATGCCGGGCGGCCGATGCAGGAGTTCAAGCAGGCTGCCGCCGTCGCCAAGCTCTACGCCACGGAGTCGGCCGTGACCGCCACCCGCATCGCCACCCAGGTCTTCGGCGGCTACGGCTTCATGGAGGAGTACCCCGTCGCCCGCTTCTACCGCGACGCGAAGGTGCTCGAGATCGGGGAGGGCACCTCCGAGGTGCAGCGGATGCTGATCGCCCGGGGGCTCGGCCTGCCCGTCGAGTGACTACCTCCGGCGGCGACGTAGGGTTCCCTCATGGGTCGCCGGATGCAACGCCTCGCGGCGGAGGCCGCCAGGTTCCTGGCGGTGGGCGGCGCCGCGACCCTCGTCGCACTCCTGCTGTTCAACCTGCTCGTGCACGGCGTGCCGGGGAGCGGCCCGGGCTGGATGAACGACCAGCCGCTGCCCGCCTACGCCCTCGCCAACCTGGTCGGCATGGCGGTGAGCTACCGCGGCAGCCGGTCCTGGGCGTTCCGCCACCGCGAGGTCGTCGGGCCGACCGGCGGGCGGGCGTCGTACCTCGTCATCAACACGGTCACGATGGCGATCCCGCTGCTGTGCCTCTGGGTCAGCCGCTACGTGCTCGACCTCGACAGCGCCCTCGCCGACAACGTCGCAGCGAACGTGGTCGGCCTCGGGCTGGGCACGGCCGCCCGGTTCTGGGCCTTCCGGCGCTTCGTCTTCCTCTCGCCGAGGCGTGCGCGGCGCAGAGAGCTCGCGTCGTGAAGGGGAGCGGGGGGCTTGCCGGAGGGTATACCCTTGGGGGTATGCGAAAGACCCTGACCACCACTCTGGGCGGCACGGCCGCGGCGCTGCTGCTGATGACGTCGGCCTGCTCCTCCGACACCACGGCCGTCGAGACCGTCGACGCCACCGAGGCGGTCGAGATCATCGAGGCGGGCGAGCACACCGTCATCGACGTTCGCACCCCGGCGGAGTACGCCGCCGGCCACGTCGACGGTGCCGAGAACATCGACGTCACGGCCGGCTCCTTCGAGGAGCAGGTCGAGCAGCTCCCGAAGGACGAGGAGTACGTCGTCTACTGCCAGAGCGGCAACCGCTCCGCCGACGCGGCCGACAAGATGGCCGACCTCGGGTTCGACGAGATCGTCGACGGCGGGGGCATCGTGTCGCTGCAGTCGGCGGGTGCCGACATCGTCACGGGCGGCTGACCGCCGGGAACCACTCCCACAGGTCGGTCCAGCGCACGCCCAGCTCGGCGAACATCTCCCGCAGCAGGGGCAGGCCGATGCCCACCACGGTGTGCGGGTCGCCCTCGACCCCGCGCACGAACGCGCCGCCGAGGCCGTCGAGGGTGAACGCCCCGGCGACCGCGAGCGGCTCGCCGGTGGCGACGTAGGCGTCGATCTCCTCGTCCGAGACGTCGGCGAAGTGCACGACCGTGTCGGCCGCGCGCGCGACCTCGCGGCCCGTCCCCGTGTCGACGAGGCAGTGCCCGGTGTGCAGCACCCCGGCGCCTCCGCGCATGGCCCGCCAGCGCTCGCGCGCCTCCCTCTCGCCGGCCGGCTTCCCGTGCACGGCACCGGCCACCTCGAGGACCGAGTCGCAGCCGATCACCCACGCCGGCCCGTCCCCCGGGTCCAGCCGGGCCGCCACCGCCTGAGCCTTCAGCCTGGCCAGCTCGAGCGCGAGCCGGGCGGGGTCGCTGTGGTCGACGACCGACTCGTCGAGCCCGGAGACCGAGACCTCGGGCTCGAGGCCGGCGCTGCGGAGCGTGGCCAGCCGGGCCGGTGACGCGGACGCCAGCACGAGCCGGCGGCTCACGCGATCCTCCCGAGCGCGGCGCGCAACGGGTCCAGGCCCAGGGAGCCCAGGTCCAGCGCCTCCCGGTGGAAGGCCTTGAGGTCGAACGGCTCACCCAGCCGCGCCTGCGCGTCCGCACGCGCCTGCAGCCAGATCCGCTCGCCCACCTTGTACGACGGCGCCTGCCCCGGCCAGCCGAGGTACCGGTTGACCTCGAAGACGATGACCGGGTCCTCCATCCGGCAGTGGCCGCGCATGAACTCCAGGCCCAGGTCGGGCGTCCAGGTCTCCCCGGGGTGGAAGCCGAACGGGTTGTCACGCGGGACCTGCAGCCGCAGGTGCATCCCGAGGTCGACCACGACCCGAGCCGCCCGCATCGCCTGGGCGTCGAGCATGCCGAGCCGGTCCCCGGGGTCGTCGAGGTGCCCGAGCTCGTCCATGAGCCGCTCCGCGTAGAGCGCCCAGCCCTCGCCGTGGCCGCTGACCCAGCACATCATCCGCTGCCAGCGGTTCAGGCTCTCCCTGCGGTAGGCGGTCTGTCCGACCTGCAGGTGGTGACCGGGGACGCCCTCGTGGAAGACCGTCGTGACCTCCCGCCAGGTCGAGAACCGGTCGATCCCCGCAGGCACCGACCACCACATCCGGCCCGGCCGGGAGAAGTCCTCGCTCGGGCCGGTGTAGTAGATGCCTCCGTCCTGGGTGGGCGCGATGCGGCACTCGATGGGGCGCACGGGGTCGGGGATGTCGAAGTGGGTGCCGGCCAGTTCCGTGACCGTGCGGTCCGCGAGGTCCTGCATCCAGTCGCGGAAGGCCTCCTTGCCCAGGATCGTGCGGGCCGGGTCGGCATCGAGCACGGCGACCGCCTCGTCGACGGTGCCACCGGGCACGACCCGGTCGGCCACGACGGCCATCTCGGTCTCGATCCGGTGCAGCTCCTGCCAGCCCCAGGCATAGGTCTCCTCGAGGTCGACCGTCGCGCCGAGGAAGTATCGCGAGGCCAGGGCGTACCGGTCCCGGCCCACGGCGTCCTCCTCGCGCCCGAGCGGGTCGAGCTCGCGCTCGAGGAAGCCCGCGAAGTCGACGAAGGCCTCGGTCGCTCCCCGCGCATGCCCGTCGAGGCGGGACCTGAGCGTCTCGGGTGCGCCGACGCCGGAGACGAGGTCGCCGAAGACGCCACCACCGGGGCCGGTGGTCCACGAACGCACCTGGGACGCGACCTGCCGGATCTGGCGCCGGGCCGGAGAGTTCCCACGCCGGGCCTCCTCGAGCAGCGTCCGGCGGTAGCCCTCGAGCGTCCCGGGCACCGCGGCGAGCCGCGAGTCGATCGCGCCCCAGTCGTCCTCGCCCTCGGTCGGCATCAGGTCGAAGGCCATCCGGATGTCGTGGAGCCCGCTGACGATGACCGAGAGCTCCGCCTGCGGGACCCCGGCCTCGTGCCGCTCGACCGTGAGCCCGAGCCGCTCGAGGAACGCGTCGCGCGCGGCCTCCTCGCGGGCGTCGGTGGGGACGGCCTCGCGGGCGGCAGCGACGGCCTGCCGGGTCAGCTCGGCCCGCGCGTCGAAGCCCTCGGGGGAGAGGTCGGTCAGCCGGTCGTCGTGGCCGATGATGCCCATCTCGGTGGCGGCGACCGGGTCGAGGGCGGCGTAGTCGTCGACGTACGCCTCTGCGATAGCGTCGACGCGACGGACGGGGGTCGGGTCGGCAGTCTGGTCCTCTGGGCTCACGACGAGCACCCTAACGGCGGGGGAGGTGGCACACCGGTGCGCAGGGCGTCATCGGTCGGCCTGCTCGTCGCCGCCTGGCTGGTGACCCGCGGCCTCGTCGTCTGGCTGCTGCGCGGCCGACACTCGTGGGTCGAGGGTGACCTCGCCTACTACGCCGCGAGCCTCGGCTCCCTCGACGCGCTGGGTCCGGGCCGGGCGCTCGTGGAGTACCCCCTCCCCGGCGTGGTCGTGGTCGCGGTGCCGTGGCTGCTCGCCGAGGTGTTCGCCTCTGCGGAGGCCTACGACGAGGTGGTGCTCGTGCTCTCGCTCGGGGCCGACGCCGCCTTCACGGTGCTGCTCGCGGCGCACGCGCGCACGTCGGGCAGGACCCCCGTGACGGTGTGGCTGCTGGCCGTGCCGCTGCTGGGCGCGACGACCTACGCCCGGTTCGACCTGGTGCCCGGGCTCCTCGCCGGGGCCGGACTCCTGCTCGCCGCGCGGCGGCCCGGCGTCGCAGCGGTGTCGTTGGCCCTCGCCACCGGCCTGAAGCTCTGGCCGGCCCTGGTCCTGCCGGCGCTCGCGGTCCCGCAGTGGTCCCGCCGTGTCGTCGTCGTGGTGGTGGCCGCGGTCGGTGCCGTTCTGGCCACGGCGACGGTGGCAGTGGCGGGGTGGGACCGGTTGGTCTCTCCGCTGACCTGGCAGGCCGAGCGGGGCCTGCAGCTCGAGTCGGTCGCGGCCACGCCCGCCGTGCTCGTGTGGGCGTTCGCCCCAGGACAGCACGCGGTGGGCTTCACCGAGCACAACGCCTTCGAGGTCGCCGGTCCCGGCGTGGGTGAGCTGCTCCTCGTGGCGCAGGTCCTCACCCTGATGGCGGTCGTCGGCCTGCTCGTGCTCTGGGGCGCCGCCCTGCGTCGCGGGGACCGCGTCGGCCCAGCGACCGTCGCGTGGATGTCGCTGGCGGCGGTCGGTGCCTTCATGGTGACGAGCAAGGTCCTCAGCCCGCAGTACCTGCTGTGGCTGCTGCCTCTCGCCGCGGCAGCCACCGCGGTCAGCCCGCAGCGCTCGCTACGCGCCTGGGCAGGGGTCCTCCTGGTCGCGACCGGGCTCACCCAGGTGGTCTTCCCCGAGCTCTACGGCCACCTCACGAGAGACGGCGAGCTGACCAGGGCCGTCGTGGTCGTGCTGGCGGTGCGCAACGCGCTGCTGGTCGCCCTCGTCGTCTGGGCAGCCGTCGCCGCGGTGCGCGGGGTCAGCGCGGCAGGGCGCTCGCCCGCCAGCCGCCGCGGCCTGCGGGGTACGACGCCCGCACCTGCCGTTGCGGGGAGGCCCACTGCGACCTGACCTTCCGCTCCTCGACCGGGACGCTGGCTGCGGCGATCCCCTGCAGCACCACGGCCAGTGCGGCGACCTCCTCGGGGGTCGCGTCGCCCCTGACCAGGAAGAGGGGTGGGGCCCCCATGGTCGATGCGTCGCTCGCGTCGCTCACAGCGGGATGTTCCCGTGCTTCTTCGGCGGCAGGGTCTCGCGCTTGGTCCGCAGCAGGCGGAGCGCGCGGACGACCTCGACCCTGGTCTCGTGCGGCGCGATGACCGCGTCGACGTACCCGCGCTCGGCCGCGAGGTAGGGGTTGGCGAGGTGGTCCTCGTACTCCTGGATCAGCTCGGCGCGGCGGGTGTCCTCGTCGCCTGCCTTCGCGGCCTCGCCGATCTCCTTGCGGTAGAGGATGTTCACCGCTCCCTGGGCACCCATCACAGCGATCTGCGCGGTCGGCCACGCGAGGTTCACGTCGGCACCGAGGTGCTTGGACCCCATCACGTCGTAGGCCCCGCCGTACGCCTTGCGGGTGATCACGGTGATCAGCGGCACCGTCGCCTCGGCGTAGGCGTAGATCAGCTTCGCCCCACGGCGGATGATGCCGTTCCACTCCTGGTCGGTGCCGGGGAGGAAGCCGGGCACGTCGACGAAGGTCAGCACCGGGACGTTGAACGCGTCGCAGGTGCGCACGAACCGCGCCGCCTTCTCCGAGGCGTCGATGTCGAGCGTCCCTGCGAACTGCATCGGCTGGTTGGCGACCACGCCGACCGGGTGGCCCTCCACGCGGCCGAAGCCGACGACCATGTTCGGCGCGAACAGCGCCTGCACCTCGAGGAACTCCTCGTCGTCGAGCACGGACTCGATGACCGTGTGCATGTCGTAGGGCTGGTTGGGCGAGTCCGGGATCAGCGTGTCCAGGGCCCGGTCGACGTCGGAGACCTCCAGGTCTGCCACGTCGGGGTACACCACGGGCTCGTCGAGGTTGTTCTGCGGCAGGTAGGACAGCAGCGCCTTGACGTAGTCGATGGCGTCGGTCTCGTCGGAGCCCATGTAGTGGGCGTTGCCAGACTTGGTGTTGTGTGACCGGGCGCCGCCGAGCTCCTCCATCGAGACGTCCTCGCCGGTGACGGTCTTGATCACGTCGGGCCCGGTGATGAACATGTGCGAGGTCTGGTCGACCATCACGGTGAAGTCGGTGACCGCGGGGGAGTAGACCGCGCCGCCGGCGCAGGGACCCATGATCAGCGAGATCTGCGGGATCACGCCCGAGGCGTGCACGTTGCGGCGGAAGATCTCGCCGTACAGGCCGAGCGAGACCACGCCCTCCTGGATCCGCGCCCCGCCGGAGTCGTTGATGCCGATCACCGGGCAGCCGGTCTTCATGGCGAGGTCCATGACCTTGACGATCTTCTCGCCGAAGACCTGGCCGAGGGAGCCGCCGAAGACGGTGAAGTCCTGGGCGAACACGCACACCTGGCGGCCGTCGATCGTGCCGTAGCCGGTGACCACGCCGTCGCCGTACGGCCGCTTCTTCTCCATGCCGAAGGCGGTGGAGCGGTGCCGGGCCAGCTCGTCGAGCTCGATGAAGGAACCCTCGTCGAGAAGCTCCTCGATCCGCTCCCGCGCGGTCTTCTTGCCCTTGGCGTGCTGCTTCTCGACGGCCTTCCCCGACGCGGCGTGCACGGCGTCCTCGAGCCTGCGCTCGAGGTCCGCGAGCTTGCCTGCCGTGGTGTGGATGTCCACGCCCTCGGAGATCTCGGTGCCCTCTCCGGGCTGCGTCATGGCTGCTTCGCTCAAGGTGTCAGACCTCTCTTCTTCGCGTGGGTGTCAATGTAGTGCCTGTGATGTACGACGACCTGGGCCGCCCACCCCTCGATCCGGTGGCCCTCGCCACAGCGCTGACGCGCCCCGGCTCGACCTGGCGGAGCGTGGAGGTGCTCGAGTCGTGCCCGTCCACCAACGTCGAGCTGGCTCGTCGGGTGCGGTCCGGCGCACCCGACGGCACCGTGCTCGTCACCGAGCACCAGACGGCCGGGCGGGCTCGGCTGGACCGGGTCTGGGTCACCCCGTCGCGCTCGTCGCTGACCTTCTCGGTCGCTCTCGACCCGGGGCAGGTCCCGCTGGCGCGGTGGCCGTGGCTGCCGCTGCTGGTGGGGATCGCGGTGGCGGAGGGGGTCCGCCGGGTCGCCGACGTCCACTGCGACCTGAAGTGGCCCAACGACGTGCTGGTCGGCGACCGCAAGCTCGCGGGCATCCTCGTGGAGCGGGTCGAGCCGGACCATGGTCCCGCCCTCGCCGTGGTGGGGGTGGGGCTGAACGTGACGCTGGCCGAGCACGAGCTGCCCGTGGCGACCGCCACCTCGCTGGCGCTCGAGGGGGCCGCCACGACGGACCGCACCGTGATCCTGCGCGAGGTCCTCCGCTCACTCGAGGCGTTGTTCCTCCAGTGGCGGGCCGATGGCGGGGACGCCCGGCTGGGCCTGGTCGAGTCCTACGTGCGCCGCTGCGGCACGCTCGGCCGCGAGGTGCGCGTGGAGCTCCCGGGCGGGCGTCGCCTGACCGGGACCGCCACCGGAGTGGACACCGACGGCAGGCTCGAGGTGCGTACGACGGAGGGCCCCGTGCTGCTCGGGGCAGGCGACGTCGTGCACGTGCGCCCCACCGTCTGACCTGGGTGCCGCGTGAGAGGATCGGGGCCGTGGCGATCTCCCGCAGGAACCTCGATGACGACGAGTCGGTGGTGGTCTCCACACGCACCCACGCGAAGTCCCTGGTCCGGCCGCTCCTCGTGCTCATCCTGCTCGCCGCGGTGGCGGGGCTCCTCGGCACGCTCACCTCGGGCGCCGGCCGCGCCGCACCCCTCCTGCAGCTGGTGATCTGGCTGCTCGCGGCCGCCTTGGCGGTGCCCTGGGTGGTGCGGCCCACTCTGAGGTGGCTGACGACGTCGTACACCCTGACCGACCGTCGGCTGGTCATCCGGCGCGGCATCCTGAGCCGGCGTGGCCACGACATCCCCCTCGCGCGGGTCATTGACGTCGGCTACGAGCGCGGCCTGCTCGACCGGGTCCTGGGCTGTGGCACGCTCCTGGTCTCGGTCGCGGGGGAGCGACGGGTCGAGCTGCGCGACATCCCCCAGGTCGAGCAGGTGCACCTGCGGCTCCAGGACCTGGTCCACGACGGCGCGCTGACCCGAGCCATCGAGCGGAGCGACGATGGACGACGTTGAGCCGCCCGAGCCGGTCCGGCCCGCACACTTCACGCGCGAGCAGCTCGAGCGGGTGATCCTCGGCGACCTCCCGGGCCTGACCAGCACCGACGTGGCCGACGCGGCGGGTGTCACGGTCCACGAGGCCCGCCGCCTCTGGCGCGCCCTCGGCTTCCCCGACGCGGGGGAGGCCCCGGCGTTCAACGACGCCGACCTCTCCGCGCTGAGCACGCTGATCGGCACGGTCGAGGCCGGGGCGATCGACTTCGACACCGCCGTCCGGATGACCCGCGCAGTGGGGCAGACGATGGCGCGTCTGGCCGACTGGCAGGTCGCCACCCTGGCCGCCCGCGTGGAGGAGCTCGAGGCCGGCGAGGAGGCGACCGGGTCGCGCATCGGCAGCGCCCTGCGGCTGGCCGAGCAGGTCGGGGTGCCCTTCGAGCGGCTGCTCATCTACTCCTGGCGGCGCCACCTCGCCGCTGCCGTGGGCCGGATCGAGGCGCTCGGTGCCGCCGACGAGGACCTGCACACCACCCAGGTCACGGTCGGGTTCGCCGACCTGGTCAGCTTCACCGCCCTGTCGAACGAGATCGAGGAGAGCCGGCTCGGCGACATGGTGGAGATCTTCGAGTCGCGCTGCGCGGACGTCGTCGCGAGCCGGCACGGCCGGGTCATCAAGACGCTCGGCGACTCCGTGCTGTTCGTCTCCGAGGACCCGGTCCAGGGGCTCGAGATCGCCTTCGACATCGTCGAGCTGATCGGCAACGACGGACGGCTGCCCGACGTACGCCTCGGCCTGGCCACCGGCTCGGTGATCATGCGCATGGGCGACGTCTACGGGCCGCCCGTGAACCTCGCGGCGCGGCTCACCACCGTGGCCCGGCGCAACCGGGTGATCGTCGACCGGGAGACCGCCGACCGGCTGCCCGCCGAGGACTTCGACACCCGGGCACTCACGCCCCGGCCCGTGCGCGGGTTCGGTGTGGTCGAGCCGGTCGCCGCGCGCCGTCGATGACCCGTCCGGTCTAGACCGTGAATAGCCCCAACGGGTCAATCTTCCGCTATTCCGCCCCGGGTGTCCGTTATGTCTTTTTACGCTGACGGACATGTTGAGTGTGCAGGGGGTGGACCTCGACGCGGAGACGCGGCGAGTGTGGCGTGACGGCGAGGAGATCAGGATGTCGAACAAGGAGTTCGACCTTCTGCATGCTCTGATCAGCCGTGCGGGGGAGATCATCACGCGTGAGGAGCTCATGCGTGATGTGTGGAACACGACGTTCTGGACGTCTGCGAAGACCATCGACGTGCACCTGGGGTGGGTCCGGCGCAAGCTGGGCGACGACCCGAGGCGGCCGACGTTGATCACGACCATCCGCGGCCGGGGGCTGCGGTTCGAGACGACACCACCGGCCTACGCCGTCAGGTCCGAGGCCCAGGCCGCGTCGTAGGCGCGGCCCGGGCCGGCCCGGCCCGGGTGACCGCACCGGCCTGGCTAGGCTTCGGGCGTGACCTCGCCTGCTGCCGTGTCCCGGGCCGGAGCGCCCGCGCCGCCCGTGCTCGCCATCATCGGGGGCGGTCAGCTCGCGCGGATGATGGCGCAGTCCGCCGTCCCGCTGGGTGTGCCGTTGCGGCTGCTCGCCGAGGCCGAGGGGGTCTCCGCGGCGCAGGTCGTGCCGGACACGACGGTCGGCGACTACCACGACCTCGACACCCTGCGTGAGGTGACCGAGGGCTGTGCCGTGGTCACCTTCGACCACGAGCACGTCCCCACCGAGCACCTGCACGCCCTGAGCGAGGCCGGGGTCGCCTGCCGGCCGGGTCCCGGCGCGCTCGTGCACGCCCAGGACAAGGGGGTGATGAGGGCGCGGCTGCACCACCTCGAGGTGCCCTGCCCCCGCAACGAGATCGTGGCGGAGGCCGCCGACGTGGAGGCGTTCGCGCTGTCCGCCGCCGGCTTCCCGGTGGTCCTGAAGACCACCCGGGGCGGCTACGACGGCAAGGGCGTCTGGGTCGTCTCCTCGCCTGAGGAGTGCGTCGACGCGTTCGAGGTGGCCCGACGCGCCGGCGTGGAGATCCTCGCCGAGGAGAAGGTCGACTTCCGCCGCGAGCTCTCCGCGCTCGTCGCTCGGTCGCCCTCGGGGCAGGTCGCGGCCTACCCGGTCGTCGAGTCGGTGCAGACCGACGGCATCTGCACCGAGGTCGTCGCGCCGGCACCCGGCCTCGACCCCGACCTCGCGCTCGAGGCGCAGGGCATCGCGATGAAGGTCGCCGCCGCGCTCGACGTGACCGGCATCCTCGCGGTCGAGCTGTTCGAGACCACCGACGGCCGGGTCCTGGTCAACGAGCTCGCCATGCGACCCCACAACACCGGCCACTGGAGCATGGACGGGGCCGTCACCGGGCAGTTCGAGAACCACCTCCGGGCAGTGCTCGACCTGCCGCTCGGCTCACCCGAGGCCCGCCAGCCGTGGACGGTGATGGTGAACATCCTCGGCGGCCGGCACGGCGCGCTGTCGGAGGACCTGTACGCCGGCTACCCGCACGTGTTCGCGCGGGACCCGCGCCTGAAGGTGCATCTGTACGGCAAGGCCGTGAAGCCCGGGCGCAAGGTCGGCCACGTCACGGCGTACGGCGACGACCTCGACGACGTGCTCGAGCGGGCACGTCACGCCGCGGCCTGGTTCCGCGGTGACCTCGGCATGGAGAGTGAGTGAGCATGAGCGAGCAGAGCAGCACCGCCGCCCGGGTCGGCATCGTGATGGGGTCCGACTCCGACTGGCCGACGATGAAGGCGGCCGCGGAGGCGCTCGAGGAGTTCGGCGTTCCCTACGAGGCCGACGTCGTCTCTGCGCACCGGATGCCCGACGAGATGCTCGCCTACGGCAAGGAGGCGGCCGGCCGGGGCCTGGGCGTGATCATCGCCGGCGCCGGGGGAGCTGCCCACCTGCCGGGCATGCTCGCCGCGGTCACCCCGCTGCCGGTGATCGGTGTCCCGGTCCCGCTGAAGCACCTCGACGGCATGGACTCGCTGCTGTCGATCGTGCAGATGCCGGCCGGGGTCCCGGTCGCCACCGTCGCGATCGGCAACGCCCGCAACGCCGGGCTGCTCGCCGTACGCATCCTCGCCGCCTCCGACGCCGGCCTGCGTGAGCAGATGGAGCGGTTCCAGGAGGCGCTCGCCGACGCGGCCCGGGCCAAGGGAGCCGCCGTGCGCGGCGAGCGCAACCGGACGATCGGCTTCGGCTGACCTCCCTCGAGGTTTCACCGCCGCAGGCGCGGCCACTCCATCGCGGGACAGGTGTCCATCACCATGCGCACACCGGCCTCGCTGGTGCGCCGGAACGCCTCGTGGTCGACCACCCCGAGCTGGAACCACACGCCCTTGGCTCCGATCGCGACCGCCTGGTCGGCGAACTCCCCGGCTGCCTCCGAACGCCGGAAGACGTCGACCACGTCGACCTCGAAGGGGATCTCGGCGAGCGAGGCGTACCCGTCCTCGCCGAGCACGTGGTTGGCCTCGGGGTGCACCGGCACGATCCGCTTGCCGTGGTCCTGCAGCAGCGAGGCGATCCGGTAGGCCGTGCGGGACGGGTCGCCGCCGAGACCCACCACGGCCCAGGTCTTGCACTCCTCGAGCATGAACCTGATGTTGTCCTCGTCCAGCCACGGGACGTGTGCCATCACCATGCCTCCACCGTCTCCAGCAGCGCCGTCGCCAAACTCCGGGACCGCGTCGCCGGCCTGGCGGAGCGGCGATGCTACTCGCGCGTAGAATCCACCGCATGAGCGCTGAGTACCCCATGTTCGCCCTGTCCGAGGAGCACCAGGCGATCCGCGAGGCGGTCCGGTCGGTGTGCGATGCGAAGGTCGCCCCCAACGCCGCCGAGGTCGACGCCTCCGGGGAGTTCCCGCAGGCGGCGTACGACGCCCTGGCCGGCGCCGACTTCGCCGCGCCGCACATCCCCGAGGAGTACGGCGGCGCCGGGGCGGACGCGCTCGCGACCGTGCTCGTCATCGAGGAGGTCGCCCGCGCCGACGCCTCCGCCTCGTTGATCCCCGCGGTCAACAAGCTCGGGACGCTGCCGCTGATCCTGGCCGGGTCCGAGGAGCTCAAGCGGAAGTACCTCGCCCCGGTCGCGGCCGGTGAGGCGATGTTCTCCTACTGCCTCTCCGAGCCGGAGGCCGGCTCCGACGCCGCGGCGATGAGGACCCGCGCCGTGAAGGACCCTTCGACGGGCTCAGGACAGCGCGGCGACCACTGGGTGCTCAACGGCGTGAAGCGGTGGATCACCAACGCCGGTGTCTCGGACTACTACACGGTCTTCGCGGTCACCGACCCCGAGAAGGGCGCCCGCGGAGGCATCTCGGCCTTCGTCGTCGAGAAGTCCGACGAGGGGGTGAGCTTCGGCGCCCCGGAGAAGAAGCTCGGCATCAAGGGCTCGCCCACCCGCGAGGTCTACTTCGACAACGTGCGGATCCCGGCTGACCGGATGATCGGCGAGGAGGGCACCGGATTCGGCACCGCGATGCGCGTGCTCGACCACACCCGCGTGACGATCGCCGCCCAGGCGGTCGGCATCGCACAGGGCGCCCTCGACTACGCGCTCGACTACGCCAAGGAGCGCAGGCAGTTCGGCAAACCGATCGCGGACTTCCAGGGTCTGCAGTTCATGCTCGCCGACATGGGCATGAAGGTGGAGGCCGCGCGCCAGCTCACCTATGCCGCGGCCGGCCGCTCCGAGCGCGGCGACGAGGACCTGACCTTCTTCGGTGCCGCGGCCAAGGCGTTCGCCTCTGACACCGCCATGCAGGTCGCCACCGACGCGGTGCAGGTGCTCGGGGGCTACGGCTACACCCAGGACTACCCGGTCGAGCGGATGATGCGCGACGCCAAGATCACCCAGATCTACGAAGGCACCAACCAGGTGCAGCGGATCGTGATGGCCCGCCAGCTGCTCGCCGGGGTCCAGTCCGAGCTGTAGCCACGGCAGTCTCCGACCCCGAGACAGCGAGGATGCCGCCCAGTCCGAGCAGGAAGCCTGTCGTCACCAGGGCCTCCTGGGTGGCGCGACGACAGGCCGTGCGACTGCGTTGCTCCTCCAAGGCCGGGGAGCCGGCCTGACGGGTCTCTGGGTCAGGGGATCCGGAGACGAGCCAGGAGGCCGATATCGCGCTGGGGCAGCGGAGGGACCTCCCGTCCATCGCTGTGTTCGTGGGCTGGCAGTGCTGGTCGGATCGACAGTCGGCGTCGTCGTCCAGCTTCTCTGCCTGCCCGCTGCAGATGGTCAGACCTCTCCGTCGTCGCCGCGACCCGGCTTGACCGGCTTCGGTTACCCGGCACCCCGACCAGAAACGAAGTGCCGCCACGACAACCAGCCGTGGCGGCACTTCACCCTGCCTCCTGACAGCAAGGACCTACATATCAGTCCTGCCAGGGGTAGAACGGCGGCATCCCGGAGGCCCGAGAGGTGAACCCCGGGTCGCGCTTCTCCAGGAAGGCCGCGACGCCCTCCTTGCCGTCCCCGATGCTGGTGTAGAACATCGCGAGCGAGTCCACCCGGTGCGCCTCGAGCGGGTGCGGCTGGGCGGAGTTGCGGTACATCATCTGGCGGGCGAGCGCCGTGGCGACCGGGGACCGGTGCCGGCTGAACCGACGCGCGAGGTCACGGGCCGCCTCGAGCAGCCCGTCCTCGGGATGGACCGAGCGGACCAGCCCACCCTCGTGGGCCTCCTGCGCACTCAGGATGTCGGCGGTGTAGACCCACTCCAGCGCCCGGCTGATCCCGACGATCCGGGGCAGGAACCAGGTCGACGTCGCCTCGGGCACGATGCCGAGCCGGCCGAAGATGAAGCCGATCCGGGCGCGGTCGGAGGCGAGGCGGACGTCCATCGGCAGGGTCATCGTCGCGCCGATACCGACCGCAGCGCCGTTGATCGCACCGATCACCGGCTTGCGGCAGCGGTAGGTGGCCAGCGCGACCCGGCCGCCTGTGTCGCGGACGCCGTGGAGGATCTCCGGGTCGTCGAGCCGGTCCTGCAGGTCGGCCATGGTCGGCTCGAGAGACTCGTCGAGGCCGAAGACGTTGCCGCCCACAGTGAGGTCCATGCCGGCGCAGAACGCCCGGCCGCGGCCGGTCACCACGACGGCGGCGACGGTGTCGTCGGCGGAGGCGCGGTCGTAGGCGTCGACGAGCTCCTCGGCCATCGTCACGGTGAACGCGTTGAGCTGCTCGGGGCGGTCGAGCGTGAGGGTGAGGATCCCGTCGGCGTCGACCGCGTAGTCGAGCGTCTCGTAGCCGCTCAATTCGCGAGCCCCGACGGGGAGCACAACCGCTTGGGGATGTCCTCGGTGCGGTCCTCGCGGATGAGCTCGAACATCCGCGGGGCCCGCTCGGCGTCCCAGTTCACCGCGAGGTCGGCGATCGGCACGCCGCAGGTCAGCCCCTTGTCGCCGGTGACGCGCGTCATCGCCCAGGCGAAACGGGCGGTGTCTATCGGGCCGGTGTTCTCGCCCAGGCGCACCGAGTCCGAGCCGGCGGCCGCGAGCCTGGCGTAGCGCACGGGGTTGAGGATCGACCAGGGTGACGCCGCCTCGGAGCCGACGGCGCTGACGACCTCGCGCTGCCGCTGCGCGCGGTCGATGTCGCCGAGCTGCGAGATCTTGCGCGAACGGGCGTACCCCAGCGCGGTCGGGCCGTCCACCTCCTGGCAGCCCTTGTCGATGTCGAGGTTGGCCAGCGGGTCCTTCATGGCCTCCTTCGGGCAGATCTCGATCCCGCCGACGGCGTCGATGACGTTCACGAAACCGCCGAAGCCGATCTCGACGTAGCTGTCGATGCGGATCCCCGTCTCGTTCTCCAGCGTCTTCACGAGCAGTCGCGGGCCGCCGTACGCATAGGCGGCGTTGACCTTCTGGGTGCCGTAGCCGGGCACCTCGACGATGGAGTCCCGGGGGATCGACAGCAGCAGGTTCGGGCCGGCACCGGTGTGCAGGAGCATGATCGTGTCGGTACGCCGGCCCTCGCCGGCCCCCGTCCCGAACTCCCGGCGCTCGCGCTTGGAGAGGCCGGCCCGGCTGTCGCTGCCGACGAGCAGGTAGGTGTGCCCCGGCTGGCTGTCAGGTCGCTCACCCCGGGGCTCGGCGTTGACCTTGTCGATCTGTGCCCACGCCCACAGCGGGACCGCGAGCAGGAACACGAGCCACAGCAGGAGCGCGATCTTGACCCAGCCGAACCGTCGGCGGCGTCGTGGCCTGGAGGTCGGCGGGGGAGGGGGTGGTGGGTTCGCGCCTCGTCCGGAGGAGCGTTCCGCACGCCGCTGCTCCCGCTCGGGCGGCCGCTCACCGCGGGGCTCGCTCCCCGGCCGGCCGGTCGTGGGCAGGACGCGTGTGGGCTCGGGGTCGCCGGGAGTGGAGCCGGAGCCCCGTCCGCCGTAGAGCCAGTCGTACTCCGGGGTGCCCTCCGGCGGGGGCCCGTCGCCGCGGCCTCGTCGGTCTGCCATGGCAGCAGACGGTACCGGGTGGCCCCCAGTGGGCCCTTCGGCGCGCCGCACCTCCTGTGACAGGTGGGACTGGTGATACTGGATCGGCAGCCCTCCGTCCTCACCGAAAGGCTCTCGCATGCCGCCGGTCACCTCCCCCGGTCTGGACGACCGCCTGGCACGCGTCCGCTTCCGCCGGGCCATCACCCTCATGGTGATGACCCTGGTCATCCCCGGCTCGGCCCAGCTCGTGGCCGGCAACAAGCAGGTCGGGCGGATCGCCATGCGGGTCTGGCTGTCGCTGCTCGCGGTCGTCGTCGTCGTCGTGCTCCTCGGGTTCGTGTGGCCCGGTGTGCTGCTCTCGCTGTTCACCAGCGAGCTCGTCCTCGGGGTGGTCCGCATCGGGTTGATGGTCCTGGCCGTCGGGTGGGCGGTGCTCTTCGTCGACGCCTGGCGGCTCGGCGAGCCGCTGGGGCTGCGGCAGAAGCAGCGCCTCGCGATGGTCGGTCTCAACGGCGTGCTGTCCTTCTCGGTGGCCGGCTCGCTGCTCTTCGCCTCGCACGTGGTCGGGGTGAACCAGGACTTCATGGCGACGATGTTCGGGGACGGCGAGGTCACCGACTCGACCCACGGGCGGTACAACGTGCTGCTGCTCGGCGGTGACTCCGGCGCCGACCGCATGGGACTGCGGCCGGACAGCATCACCGTGGCCAGCATCGACGAGGACACCGGGCACACCGTGCTCTTCGGGCTCCCCCGCAACATGCAGGACTTCCCCTTCCCGAAGGGGTCGGTCATGGCCGAGCAGTTCCCCGACGGGTACGACTGCGACGACTGCTACCTGAACTCCCTCAGCACTTTCGCGATGGACAACAAGGAGCTCTTCCCCGGGGTGAGGAACCCCGGTGTGGAGGCCACCGTCCAGGGTGTGGAGGGCATCACCGGGCTCGACGTCAACTACTACGCGATGGTCAACATGCAGGGCTTCAAGGACCTCGTCGACGCGGTCGGGGGCGTGAGGCTCAACGTCCGCGACCGGATCCCGATCGGCGGTGTCGGCGCGCCGATCACCGGCTGGATCGAGCCCGGCGTGCGCAAGCTCGACGGCTTCCAGACCCTCTGGTTCGCGCGCTCCCGCTCCGGCGCCGACGACTACTCGCGCATGGCGCGCCAGAAGTGCGTGATGAACGCGATGCTCGACCAGCTCAGCCCGCAGGTCGTGGTGACGAAGTTCGGTGACATCGCCAAGGCGAGCAAGAAGGTCATCTCCACGGACCTGCCGGCCTCCGAGGTGGACACGTTCGTCGAGCTGGCGGTCAAGGCCAAGTCGCAGCCGCTGGCCACGGTCTCCTTCGTGCCACCGCTGGTGAACACCGCCGCGCCTGACATCGCGGCGCTCCAGGACCGCGTGCGGCAGGCGATCGCCAAGTCCGAGGGCCGCGCCGACGGCCGGACGGTGCGGCCGGACGAGAAGCCCGCCAAGACGAAGAGGGTACGTCGACCGGCCGGAGGTGCCGACGCCCCGACGACCGGCGGCTCGATCGGCAGCATGGCCGAGGGGTACGTCGCCAACGACGCCGAGGACCTGTCATCGGCCTGTTGAGCGGTCGGTAGGGTCGCCCTGTGCCTCCTCGGATCGTCGCCGTCGTCGTCACCTGGAACCGACGCGACCTGCTCGTGGAGTCCCTGGCGGCGCTGGCCGGGCAGACCCTCGCTCCGGTGCAGGTCGTCGTCGTGGACAACGCCTCCACCGACGGCACCGCGGAGCTGCTCGCACGCGACCACTCCGATCTCGAGGTGGTCGGTCTCGAGACGAACACCGGAGGCGCGGGAGGCTTCGCGGCGGGCATCGAGCGCGCGCTGACCTTCGACCCCGACCTGGTCTGGCTCCTCGACGACGACACCGTGCCGACCCCCACCGCGGCCGAGCGGCTCGCGGAGGTCTGGAGCGGCTATGACGGCGGTGCCGGCGAACGGCCCGCCGTCCTGGCGAGCCGCGTGGTGTGGACCGACGGTCGCGACCACCCCATGAACACCCCGCGCACCAGGCCCGGGGCCGGCCGGTCCGAGCTCGCCGCGGCCCGGGCGGTCGGCTGCGTGCCCGTGCGCTCGGCCTCCTTCGTGTCGATCATGTGCGACGCGCAGGTGATCGGCGAGCGAGGACTGCCGGTCGCCGACTACTTCCTGTGGAACGACGACTTCGAGTACACCACCCGCCTGATCCGCGGCCGGGTCGGTCTCTTCTGCCCCGGCAGCGTGGTCGTCCACAAGACGAAGGTGTTCGGCTCGACCGACGCCGACCCGGGGGAGCGCTTCTACTACGAGGTCCGTAACAAGATCTGGCTCTTCGGCCGCAGCACCGGTCTCGGCCCGGCCGAGAAGGTGGTGTACGCCGGGTCGACGCTGCGGCGCTGGGCCCGCACGGTCGCCCGGTCGACGGACCGGCGCACGCTCCTTCGGGCCGGCGCCCGCGGTCTCGTCGACGGCGTGCGCAGCGGCCCCCGCCCCAACGGGGAGGTCCTCGGCGACGCCGGGTGGGCGGACCTGCGCGACGCGGAACCGGCGCTGACCGAGTCCCCCGACCGGCACCCGTTCAGCCTCCTGCTGTCGACGTACGGCGGTGACGACCCGGGCTTCCTCAGGGACGCGTTCGTCTCGAGCGTCCAGGAGCAGACGCGCCGGCCCGACGAGGTGGTCCTGGTCCAGGACGGTCCCGTGCCCGAGGAGCTGGCCGAGGAGATCGCGCACCTCGTCGCCACCAGCCCGGTGCCGGTCGAGCACGTCGTGATGCCGGAGAACGTCGGCCTCGGGCCCGCCCTCGACAAGGGGCTGGACACCTGCACCCACGAGATCGTGGCCCGCATGGACGCCGACGACGTGAGCCGTCCCGACCGGTTCGAGCGCCAGCTGCCGCTCGTCGAGGCGGGCGCGGACATCGTCGGGTCGGGCCTGCTCGAGTTCGGCTCGTCGGTCGAGGAGGTGGTCGGCCGGCGTACTCCTCCCACGGACCCCCGCGAGATCCGGCGGGTGATCAGGTTCCGCGACCCGTTCAACCATCCCACCGTCGTCTACCGCAGGAGCGCGGTCCTGGCTGCCGGTGGCTACACCGACATGGCGCTGATGGAGGACTACCTGCTCTTCACCCGCATGCTGCAGGCCGGCGCCCGCCCGGCGAACATCGCCGAGCCGCTGGTCTACTACCGCGTGGGCGCGGGGGCCTACGCCCGTCGCGGAGGCCTGCAGCTGCTCCGCTCGGAGCTCGCGCTGCAGCGTCGCTTC
Source organism: Nocardioidaceae bacterium UBA4001 (assembly GCA_002384855.1). Classification (GTDB taxonomy): domain Bacteria; phylum Actinomycetota; class Actinomycetes; order Propionibacteriales; family Nocardioidaceae; genus Nocardioides_C. Next base: position 24,850 of record DGBP01000069.1, read on the forward strand.
CGCGACCTCGGCATCACGACACGGGGGGAGTACCTCCGCAACGTCGCTGTCCGGGGCGGCTACCGCCTGGTCCCCGAGGCGCTGCGCAAGCACGCCTACCGTCGCATCCTGGCCAACAGGGCCGGGAGCACCGGCGGCTAGACTTCCCTGCGGCCGTCCCACCAAGGAGTTGTGTTGAACGTAGATCTCGTCGTCGTCGGATCGGGGTTCTTCGGTCTGACGATCGCTGAACGCTGTGCCAACGAGCTCGGCCTGAAGGTGCTCGTGCTCGAGCGCCGCCACCACCTGGGGGGCAACGCCTACTCCGAGCGCAACCCCGAGACGAACGTCGAGGTCCACAGGTACGGCGCGCACCTGTTCCACACCTCCAACGAGAAGGTGTGGGAGTACGTCAACCGGTTCACGTCGTTCACCGGCTACCAGCACCGGGTCTTCGGCAAGTACCAGGGCCAGGTGTACTCCCTGCCGATGAACCTGGGTCTGATCAACCAGTTCTTCGGTCACAGCCACACGCCGGACGAGGCGCGGGCTCTCATCGCCGAGCAGTCCAGCGAGATCGCCACCGAGGACGCCTCCAACCTGGAGGAGAAGGCGATCAGCCTGATCGGCCGCCCCCTCTACGAGGCCTTCATCAAGGGCTACACGGCGAAGCAGTGGCAGACCGACCCCACCAAGCTGAGCGCGGACATCATCACCCGGCTCCCGGTGCGCTACACCTTCGACAACCGGTGGTTCAACGACACCTACGAAGGCCTCCCGGTCGACGGCTACACCGCGTGGCTGGAGAGGATGGCCGACCACCCCAACATCGAGGTCCGCCTCGAGACCGACTTCTTCGACGTCGCCGACGAGTACAAGGGCAAGGTGCCGATCGTCTACACCGGCCCCGTGGACGAGTACTTCGGCAGCTCCGAGGGCAAGCTGTCCTGGCGCACCGTCGACCTGGAGGAGAGCGTCGTCGACACCGACGACTTCCAGGGCACCGGCGTCGTCAACTACAACGACCAGGACGTGCCCTACACCCGGATCATCGAGTTCAAGCACTTCCACCCTGAACGGGAGAAGACCCACCTGCCGGGCAAGAGCGTGATCGTCCACGAGTACTCCCGGTTCGCCCAGGAGGGCGACGAGCCGTACTACCCGGTCAACACCGCCGAGGACCGCGAGAAGCTGATGAAGTACCGCGAGCTCGCGAAGAAGGAGCCGATGGTGCTCTTCGGAGGTCGCCTCGGCACCTACAAGTACCTCGACATGCACATGGCGATCGGTTCGGCCCTGTCGATGTTCGAGAACAAGCTCCAGCCCCACTTCACCGGCGGGGCATCGCTGGAGAGCGGCGGCGTGGACGAGTGAGCACGGCGGTGGCGGACCCGGACCGGGTCCCGGAAGAACCGCTTGTCTCCCCGAGTGACCGCGGTGGCCTGCACCACGTGTTCCGTGAGCGCTACCTGCTCCGGCTCCTGGTGCGCAAGGAGCTGAAGGCCAGGTACCAGGGTTCGGTGCTCGGGCTGTTCTGGTCCTACGTGAACCCGGCGGTGCGCTTCCTGGCGTACTACCTCGTCATCGGACTGATCTTCCAGATGGACCGGAACATGACGAACTTCCCGGTGCACATCTTCGCCGGCATGGTGCTGACGCACTACTTCACCGAGACGTTCTCCTCGGGCACCCGCTCCATCATCAGGAACAAGCGGATCATCCAGAAGCTGCCGCTGCCTCGTGAGCTCTTCCCGGTCTCGTCGATGCTGGTATCGCTCTACCACACCTTCCCGCAGATGGTGATCCTGCTGGGGGCGGTGCTGGTCGTCGGGTGGGACCCGTCGTGGCTGAACCTGTTCCAGGGACTGCTCGGGTTCACGATCATCGGCGTCTTCGGGATGGCCCTGGCGCTGCTGTTCAGCGCGGCGAACGTGTTCTTCCGCGACTTCCAGAACATCGTCGGTGTGTTCATGATCTTCGTGACCTGGTCGGCGCCGATGATCTACCCCTACGACCGGATCCAGGGCCTCTTCGGCGGCACGTGGGCGGAGCAGGTCTACCTGGCCAACCCGATCGCCACCTCGGTGATCCTCTTCCAGGACCTGTTCTGGGTGCCGACGGTGGGGCCGGACGCGCCGTACCCCGCGGTCGTCCCCGACCACATGGTCGAGCGCGGCCTCGTCGTGCTCGCCGTGTGCCTGCTGGTGCTCGCCATCGCCCAGCGGGTGTTCACCCGCCTCGAGGGCAAGTTCGCGGAGAGGCTCTGATGGCGACGTCGATCGTGGTGGAGAACGTCAGCAAGCGCTTCACCATGCAGTACACCCGCACGATCAAGCAGATGTCGATCGCGGTGCTGCGTGGTGAGCAGCTCAAGGACACGTTCCTGGCCGTGGACGACGTCTCGTTCAAGGTGGAGCAGGGTGAGTCCATCGGGCTGATGGGGCTCAACGGCTCCGGCAAGAGCACGCTGCTCAAGCTGATCTCCGGCGTGATGACCCCCGACTCCGGGAACGTGCTGACGCGGGGCCGGATCGCGGGACTGATCGCCGCGGGCGCGGGGTTCCACCAGCAGCTGACCGGGCGGGAGAACCTCTACCTCAACGCCGCCATCCTCGGTATGAGCGAGGCCGAGACCAAACGCAAGCTCGATCAGATCGTCGACTTCGCCGACATCGGCAAGTTCCTCGACACCCCGGTGGGCCATTACTCGTCGGGGATGGGCGCCCGCCTGGGGTTCGCGATCGCCGCGCACGCGGAGTCCGACATCTTCCTCGCCGACGAGGTGCTGGCGGTGGGGGACCGGCCGTTCAAGCGCAAGTGCATCGCGCGGATGAACGAGATCAAGAAGGAGGGGCGCACGCTGTTCTACGTCAGCCACGCCCCCGGCTCGGTGCGCAAGATGTGCGACCGTGCGCTCGTGCTCGTCGACGGGAGGCTGGGCTTCGACGGCCCGGTCGACGAGGGGATCCACTTCCTCAAGTACGACGACTCGGACGACGACGACGGCCCGGACCAGGACGACGACGATCTCGGTGCCGACATCTGACTTCCTCGCCGGTCGTACGGCGTGTCGGCTTGCTAATTACAGGTTTGTAGTTCCTCTGTAGCCGTAGCGCTGGTGCTGTGACGGGTGTGAAACTTGGTGCTCCTGTGACTGAGTGAATGACTGTGGAGCTCCGTGATGCCCGAGATCAAGAGCCGTTTCGTCGCCGTGTGCCAGCAGGCACTGGCGTTCGGCACGGTGGCCGCCCTCGCCGTGACGGCCACCGCGGTGGTCCCCCTGGAGATCGTGAGCCCGGCCCCCCAGGGCCCTGGTCGGCCGGTCCTCGCAGCTCCCGCGGAGATGTCGCTGGTGGCCTCCGAGCCGGTGGAGCCGGAGGTCTCGGAGGTACCGGTGCGCGGCGTCGAGGAGGAGGGCCTCGAGAAGCTCACGAGGCGCGAGGCCGCACGGGCGCAGAGGAACGGGGAGCTCGCAGCCCTCAGTGCGCCCGCCGAGGTGGACGGCTTCGCGACCGTCGGCGTCACCTGGAGCGGCGAGGAGGAGCTCGCCGAGGAGGACGTCACCGTCTCCGTCCGCAGCCTCGAGGACGGTGCGTGGGGCGACTGGGAGGAGATCGAGTACGACGACGCCCACGGTCCGGACCCGGACAGCCGGGAGGGTCGCATGGCGCGTGCGGGCACCGACCCGATCGTGGTGGGTGCGGTCGACGAGGTGCAGGTCAAGGTCGAGACCGTCGACGGACAGGCCCCCGACGCCCTGCGGCTCGCGGTCGTCGACCCGAGGCCGACCCGCGACCCCGTCCTGGCGGAGCCGGCGATCGACACCGCGGACCTTCCCGCGGAGCCGGCCATCTCACTGTCGTCCGCCACCACCGACCCGCCCGCGGACCCGTTCCCTGCACCGGCGGAGGAGCAGGTCGTGGCGGAGCCGGTGACCGAGGGGGAGGGCGTCCTCGCGGGCACGGTCGTGACCCCGAAGCCGAAGATCTTCTCGCGCGCGCAGTGGGGCGCCGACGAGCGGCTGCGCGACAAGGGCTCGCTGACGTACTTCGAGGTCCACGCCGGCTTCGTCCACCACACCGTGAACGGCAACAGCTACACACGCGAGCAGGTCCCCTCGCTGCTGCGCGGCATCTACGCCTACCACACGCAGTCCCGGGGCTGGAGCGACATCGGCTACAACTTCGTCGTCGACAAGTTCGGCCGGATCTGGGAGGGACGGTACGGCGGCGTCGACCGTCCCGTGGTCGGCGCACACACGCTCGGCTACAACGAGTACTCCTTCGCCATGTCGGCGCTCGGCAACTTCGAGACCGCGCAGCCGTCGTCGGCGATGCTGCAGGCCTACGGCCGGCTGATGGGCTGGAAGCTCTCACTGCACGGCGTCTCCGCGTCGTCGCCGAGCCAGTGGGTGGGCAAGCGGTGGTTCCCCGCGATCAACGGTCACCGTGACGCCGGGCAGACGGCGTGCCCGGGGGGAAACCTCTACACGAAGCTCGGCACCATCCGCTCCCTCGCCGCGACGTACCAGCGCTCGTTCTCCGGCCGCGACCGCAAGGCGAACCTCGCCGGCTCTGCGTGGCCGGACCTGGTGGTGCGCCACCGCACCAGCAAGAGGCTTCTCATGGTGCGCACCGGTGGCCAGTCCGACTTCGTCGGCCCCAAGGCCACCTCGCGGCGCTGGGGCGGGATGGACCTGATCGCGGCTCCCGGTGACCTGAACGGTGACGGACGGGCCGACCTTGTCGCCAGGTCGGGTCGCAGCAGGGTTGCGGGTGTGTACCTCGGCACCGCCACCGGCGACTTCGGAGGCCGGCTGGCGGACACGACCAGGTTCGGCGGCGCCGACCAGATCGCGGGAGTGTCCGACTTCGACGGCGACGGCCGCAACGACGTGGTCGCGCGGGTGGCAGGAGCAGACAGGCTGATGCTGCACCGTGGCAACGGGCGAGGTGACTTCTTCAAGGGTGGGGTGCGCCTCTCGGCCGACTGGGGAGACTACGACCTCACGTCCGGTGCCGGCGACCTGACCGGGGACGGCCGTGGCGACCTGCTCGCCCGCAGTGGCCGGACGCTCTACCTGGTGCCGGGACGGCGTACCTCGCTCGGCGCCCGGGTGGCGCTGCCCGGCCGGTGGGACGGCTTCAGCGTGATCGCGGGCGGCCACGACCTCACCAAGGACGGCAAGCCGGACATCCTGGTCCGGACCCGCGGAGGTGCGAAGCTCGCCTACGTCTACCCGGGCGACGGCAAGGGCGGGCTGGGTCCTCGCCTGGGCCCCTTCGCCCAGCTCGCCGGGGTGGAGTACGTCGCCGCGGCCGGTCAGCTGGGCGGCGACCGCACGTCCGACCTGGTCGCCAGGAACTCCGAAGGACGGATGCTCACCTACACCCACAACGGCCGGCGCAACATCGACTCGGTCACCGACACCGGTGTCACCGCGAACGGCGCGAACCTGGTGCTCAACGTGGGGGACTGGAACGGTGACGGTCACGGCGACCTGATGACCCGCAGCGCCAAGACCGGACGGATGTTCCTGCGGGCCGGAAACGGACGGGGGGGCTTTGCCGCGCCCGTGTCGGCCGGCACCGGGTGGGGCGGCGTCCGCCTGGTCACCGCCGTCGGCGACGTCACCGGTGACGGCAACCCCGACCTGATGGGTCAGCCGTCCGGGGGTGCGATGCGGATCTACCCGGGCAACGGCGGCGCCGGGTTCCGGGCCAGCTACGTCGCCTACTCCGCCATCGGCGCGAACATCCATGCCGGGGTCGGGCTGTGGGACCGCGACGGCGCCCCGGACAGCCTGGTCCGGCGCGGGGACGGGTCGCTGGTGGTCTACCGTGGCAACGGGCCCGGCGGGCTCACCGGCTCCCTCAAGGTGGCAGACGGGATGGGACGCTACGACTGGATCAGTGGTGTCGGGGACGTCACCGGTGACGGCCACCCGGACCTCCTGGCCCGGGTGAGCGGCAACGGTCGCCTGCACGTGCTTGCGTCGAACGCCGCGCGCACGGGCTTCGCCAGGCCCCGGCTGGTCACGACCGGGATGGACGCCTACGACCTCGGCAGCTGACGGGGATCACGAGGAGCGGGTGTCGCGCAGCTGCGCGGTCGCCCGCTCCTCGGCGTAGCGGCGCTCCCAGCCGGCCTCGTCGGTGTGCCTGACCCACACGCAGCCGCCGGAGCGCAGCAACGGCGACAGCAGCGTCGCGCGGCCGGAGCCCGTGCACGGGTTGACGTCGGTCAGCAGCCGGCCGCCCTCCTCGACGAGGGGGGCCGACGCGATCTCGCCGATCAGGTCACCCTGCGACACCTCCCCCTCGGCGGAACGCCACGCGGGGTCCGAGCCGGTCGGCGGCTGCATCGGCAGGAACGAGTCGGGCTGCCCGAGGACCACCGCACCGTAGTCGACCACGCCCGTGGGCAGCGCCTCGGTGAACCGGGCGCCGAGCGGGCGCAGTGACAGCGCCACCACGGGCACGACGTCGGCGCGGGCGGCGTACTCGTCGACACCCGCGGGTCCGCACACGACCAGGTCGACCTCGTCGACCAGGGCAGGGTCCGTGGTGACCACCTGACCGCCGGTCCACAGCGCGCCGAGCCAGACGGTCCCGAGCCAGTGCGACGGCAGGTCGACGAGCACCAGGGCACCGGGCTCGACGTCCAGCTCGTCCTGCACGAGGCTCGCGGTCTTGGCCACCCAGTTGGCGTACGTCGTGACCGACAGCTCGACGCGCTCGCCGGTCGCGTCGTCGTAGAAGGTCACCAGCGGACGCGCCGGGCCTGACCTGAGCGCGGCCGTCAGGAGGTCGGGGAAGGTGGAGGGCGCGGGGGAGGGGCTCACGCCCAGCAGCGTACGCAATGGCAGGATGCCCCCCATGTCGCACCGCGCAGAGGCCGTCATCGTCGCGGGCGGGTTCGGGACCCGTCTCCTCCCGCTGACCGCCCGCCGGCCCAAGCACCTCCTCAACGTCGGGGGAGTGCCGTTCCTGGAGCACCAGATCGCGCGACTCGCCGAGGCCGGCGTCGACCACGTCGTGCTCGCGACCTCCTACCACGCCCACCTGTTCGAGCCGGTGCTCGGCGACGGCAGCCGGTGGGGCGTCCGGCTCGACTACGTCCAGGAGGAGGAGCCACTCGGCACCGCCGGGGCGATCCGCAACGTCGCCGGCGCGCTGCGCGACGACCCCGAGGGCGCCGTGGTGATCCTCAACGGCGACATCCTGTCCGGCCACGACCTGCGCGGCCAGCTCGCCGACTTCGACACTCCGCGCGACGGCCGCCCGGTCGACGTGTCGCTGCACCTGGTCGAGGTGGAGGACGCCCGGGCCTTCGGCTGCGTGCCGACCGACGAGACGGGCCGGGTGACCGGCTTCACCGAGAAGTCGGACGACCCCGTCACGAACCAGGTCAACGCCGGCTGCTACGTCTTCCGCCGCCGGGTCGTCGACGAGATCCCGGCGGGCCGGGTCGTCTCGGTCGAGCGGGAGACCTTCCCGCAGCTGGTGGCGGCGGGCCGTCTGGTCGTCGGGTACGTCGACACGGCGTACTGGCGCGACGTCGGCACCCCCGCCGCCCTGGTCGCGGCCTCCCGGGACCTCGTTCTCGGGACCGCGCCGAGCCCCGCCCTCGACCTGCCCACCGGCCCCGCACGGGTGCTCGCAGGGGCGTCGGTGGACCCCACAGCGACGGTGGACGGTGGCTCGCTGGTGGCCGAGGGTGCCTGGGTCGAGCGAGGTGCCACCGTCTCGGGAAGCGTCGTGATGGCCGGTGCCGTCGTCGGCGAGGACGCCCTGGTGGTCGACTCGGTGGTCGGGCCCTCCGCCGTCGTGGGCCGCGCCGCCCAGCTGCACTGCGTCACCCTCGGTGACGAGGCGACGGTCGCCGCCGGTGGGCGGCTCGAGGGCCTCCGGGTCGACTGCGCCGTCAACGCCTGAGGCGCCGCCCGTGGAGCGTCAGGACGCGCCCGGCTCCGGCGAGTCGGTGTAGGGGTAGTCCTCGACGAACGCCGCGACCGCCTCGCCGCTGGGCTCGGCGCAGTACTGCGTCACACCGATCTGCCCCTCGGGGTTGCCGTGGGTGCCGCCCATCGACCAGTGGGTGAGCGCGACGTGCGACCCCTCGGGGAACGGCTCGCCGTCCTCGGCGGTCCAGGGGGCGGCGATGAACTTGTTCTCGTAGCTCTCGCCCTCGAACTTCATCGCGATGTCCTCGACGGCCTGGAGCTTCTCCTCGTCGTCGGCGATGGTCTCGTCGTACCAGAGGACGGTGTAGCCGTGCTCGAGGTTGTGCACGAGGAAGCCGACGTCGGGCCGGTCGCTGGGGGTGTAGAACTTGCGCTCCAGGGGCGCCCAGGTCGGGTAGTGGGGGCCGGCCGCCGGGGGCGCGGTGTCGTAGCCGAGGTCGGAGCCGACATCGCGGTGGTCGTTGTTGCCCTCGGCCTTCGCGGTCACCACGTCGGCACAGCTCGCGGCGTCCGAGGCGACGCCCAGCGACGCGAGCTCCGTGCCGGCCAGCGCCTTCTTGTCCTGGGAGCCGCTGATCAGCGGGTAGGCGCCCATCCCGATGATCACCAGGCCCACGGCCGAGGCGGCACCGATCATCAGAGCGGTGCGCCTCTTCTCCGAGCGCTGCTGCTCCTTGCGGAGCTGCTCGACGACGGCTCGACGGTCGTTGCCCTTGCTGGCCTTGGCCACGAGACACCCTTCCCCGGGGGAGCGAACTGGTCGTGCGCAGTCTACGTAGTGTGCGGGCGAAGCGTGAGCCCGCGGTCGGGCGAGTCCGCCGGTTCCGGGAGGGACCGGTCGAGGACCCAGCCATGGGAGAACGCGGCAGCCGTCGCACGCTCCGCGAGGGCCCCGGCCTCCCGGTCGTCGATGACGCCCGGGTCGGGGAGGTCGACTCGCACCAGGGAGGAACCGGTGCGCACCCGTGCCATGGGCAGCAGACCCTGCAGCGCCTCGGCCAGCTCCTCCGGCGACGAGGCCGCGCCGAAGCCGCGCCCGTCGTCCCGGGTCGCCGCCCGCAGCACCGCCTCGCGGGCCCCAAGGCCGAACATGTCCTGCTCCTCGGGCCGGATCAGCCGGGCCGCTCCGCTCCCGTGCTCGCCGGAGGGCAGGACGAACCGGTCCAGTCCACGGACCAACGCTGCAGGTGAACGGCTCAGCTTGCCGGTGACGAGGTCTGCTGCGGCGGTGACCTCGTCGGCGAGCGCGGGCGCCGTGACCGCCAGCACGTTCCCGTAGCCGTCGTCGCGACCGGCATGGTAGTCGATCGGCTCCAGGCCGGCCGCGCCGAGCGCGATGTCGGTCTGGCCGGTGCGCCAGGCGCGGCCCGAGGTGTCACTGACCAGGACCGCGACGTTCGCACCGGTCAGGCTCAGCAGCTCCTCGCGCAGCCTGCGGGCGGAGGCGTCCGGGTCCTCCGGCAGCAGCACCAGGGTCCCGGGCGCGGTGTTCGAGGCGTCGATCCCGGCGGCCGCCATCACCAGTCCGTGGCGGGTCCGCACGATCGAGGTGGGCCCGCGTCGCGCGACCACGCGGTCGGTCTCCCGGGCGAGGGCCTCCTCCTTGGTGCAGGTCACCGTGCGGCCCTCCGCCTTGCTCACCACCTTGCTCGTCACGACGAGGACGTCCCCGTCGCGCAGGTCCGCGGTCCGGGCGAGCAGTGCAGCGAGGTCGTCGCCGCGACGCACCTCGGGGAGACCGGTGACGGGTTCGCAGACGATCACGGCGCGCCCGGGTGTGCGTGGACGGACGCCGCCAGGTCGTAGGCGTCCCGGACCATGGCAGCCGTGGTGGCGGGGTCGGTCATCATCAGCGGCACCGCCCGGCAGGTGATGCCCGCGCGCTCCACGCGCGAGGTCTGGTCGCCGTCGCGCTCGTCGACCAGCCAGCCGTCGAGCACCCCGCCGTCGCTGCGGGAGCCGTAGTGCTCGGCGACGGCGGCCGCCGAGGTCTCGACACCGATGGCGGCCAGCACCTGGGCGGCCATCCCGCGCACATGGGTGCCGGCGACGATGGGGGAGAGACCGACCACCGGGGCCGGGGTCCCGGTGAGCGCCTCACGGATCCCCGGGACGCCGAGGATCGTCCCGATCGACACCACCGGGTTCGACGGGGGCAGGACCACTACGTCGGCAGCCTCGATCGCCTCCACGACCCCGGGAGCGGGGCGGGCCTGCTCGATGCCCACGGGGACCACGGCCCTGGCCGGCACCTCGGCGTGCATGCGCACCCAGTACTCCTGGAAGTGCACGACCCGGCGGCCCGACGCGGCATCCGGGTCGTCCACGGCGACATGGGTCTCCACCCGCTCGTCGGTCATCGGCAGCAGCGTGACCCCCGGCTGCCAGCGCTCGCACAGGGCGGCCGTCACCGCGGACAGGGGGTAGCCGGCCTCGAGCATCCGGGTGCGCACCAGGTGGGTCGCCACGTCACGGTCGCCGAGCCCGAACCAGGTGGGCTCCGCGCCGTACGCCTCGAGCTCCTCCTTGACGCTCCAGGTCTCCGCGGCGCGACCCCACCCCCGGTCTGCGTCGATGCCGCCGCCGAGGGTGTACATCACCGTGTCGAGGTCGGGGCAGATCTTGAGCCCGTGCAGCCAGATGTCGTCGGCGGTGTTGGCGACCACCGTGACCTCCGCCGGTGTGCCCAGGTCCCGGTGGTGCCGCAGCAGGCCGGTCAGGAAGCGGGCACCGCCCATCCCGCCCGCGAGCACCACCACCCGGACCGGGTGGTTTCGTGAGGTTTCGGGGTGGGAGGGAGGGGTAGTCATGGTTCGCGCTTCTCCTGGCAATGGCACATCCGGGCCACATTCTCGGGCGTGTCGGGGCATATAGCAGATCCGGGCTTGACTTCGCTTCTGCGACAGGCATGTAATTCCAACAGTGTTGTTCATTTCGGTCACACTGCGGAGTGATTGCCACTAGCGTCAGGGGCCAGTGCTTCACAGGCACAGGTTTTCAATGGGGGTCCTGCTAAGGATCTCACGGGTCGAAAGGCGGAATGCCGTGAGAGAGCTCTACGTGCTCGACGGGGACGCCGAGGAGCTGGGTTGGCAGGAGCGCGCACTCTGCGCTCAGACCGACCCGGAGGCGTTCTTCCCGGAGAAGGGCGGCTCGACGAGAGAGGCCAAGCGGGTGTGCCTGACCTGCGACGTGCGGGGCGAGTGCCTGGAGTACGCCCTCGAGCACGACGAACGGTTCGGCATCTGGGGCGGCCTCTCCGAACGCGAACGGCGCAAGCTGAAGAAGCGGGCGGTCTGAAGCGCGACAACGGGCAGTGTGGCACCAGCCACACTGCCCGTCGCGGTTGAGAGGGTCGTTGGCCCGGGCTGGCTAGGGTTGGGCGCCGTGACGGTTACAGCGCTCCTGGTCAGCCATGACGGTGCCCGCTGGCTGCCGGCGGTGCTCGAAGGCCTCCGGAGCCAGACACGTGCCCCCGACCACATCCTCGCGGTCGACACGGGGAGCACGGACGCGACCGTCGACCTGCTCGCCGACGCGCTCGGAACCGAGGGGCTCGTGGAGCTCCCGGCCACGACGAGCTTCCCCGACGCGGTTGCCGCCGGCCTCGACCGGATGCCTGCCCGGCCCGGCAGTGGGGACGAGCACGAGTGGGTCTGGCTGCTCCACGACGACAGCCGCCCGGCCCCCGACGCGCTCGAGATCCTCCTGCGGGCCGCGGCCGAGGACCCCGCGGTCACCATCCTCGGGCCGAAGCTGCGCGAGTGGCCCTCGTTGCGTCGGCTCCTCGAGGTCGGGGCGACGATGAGCGGCACCGGTCGTCGGGAGACCGGACTGGAGCGCGGGGAGTACGACCAGGGGCAGCACGACCGGACCCGCGACGTCCTCGCGGTGTCGTCGGCGGGGATGCTGGTCCGGCGCGACGTCCTGGAGTCCCTCGGCGGCTTCGACCGCCGACTGCCGATGTTCGGCAACGACCTCGACCTCGGCTGGCGGGCGGCCCGGGCCGGCCACCGCACGATGGTCGTCCCCGACGCGGTCGCCTTCCACGTCGAGGCGGCGCATCGCGGAGTACGCCGGACACCGGTGACCGGCAACCACCGGCGCGGTGAGCGCAAGGCGGCTCTGTACACGCTGCTGGTCAACTGCTCGGCCGTCGCGCTGCCGTTCGTCACCGTCCGGCTCCTCCTCGGCAGCCTCCTGCGCACCCTCGGCCTGCTCCTCGTGCGCGCGCCCCGGGAGGCGCTCGACGAGGTCGCCGCGCTCCTGGCGACCTACGTCCGACCCGACCGGGTCCTGCGCGGCCGGCTCGACCGCCGGCGCACCTCCACCGTCGGCCCGCGCGAGGTCCGGCACCTGCTGGCGCCGTTCTGGCTGCCCTACCGGCACGGCCTCGACTTCGTCTCCGACCTCGCCACTGCCGTCGCGCACCAGGCCTCCGACTCCACGTCCGCCCGTCGTTCCACGCGCGCTGCGGCCGAGACCGGACCGGCGCCCGCGGAGGCCCAGAACCTCCCTGAGGACACCGGGCTCCTCGCCCGGTTGGTCACGAGCCCCCGGGCCGGGCTGCTCGCGCTGCTGGTGCTCCTCTCGCTGGTCGCGGCGCGCGGACTGCTCGGGTCGGGGATGTTGTCCGGCGGGGCGCTGCTCCCGGCCCCGGGCTCGGCACTGCACTGGTGGCAGACCTATCTGGCCGACTGGCACGGCGAGGGGGTCGGCTCGGACGCGTCGGCGGCGCCGTACCTGCTGCCGCTCGCCCTGGTGGGCAGCCTCCTGCTCGGCAAGGCCTGGCTCGTGGTGGACCTGCTCGTCCTGCTCAGCGTGCCGCTGGCCGCGTGGGGCGCCTGGCGCTTCCTGGCCCGGCTCGTCGGCGAGGGCCGGCCCGTCGTCTGGGGCGCGGTCGCCTACGGCCTGCTCCCGGTCGTCACCGGTGCGGTGAGCCAGGGGCGGGTCGGGACGGTTGCCGCGGCGGTCATCCTGCCCTGGGTCGTCCACGCTGCCTCGTTCCTCGCCCCGGCGCCGGGAGCCGTGGGGGAGCGGACCCGCACCCGCGGCGCCGACCGCCGCCGGCGCGCGGCCTGGCGCACCGCGCTGCTGCTCGGGCTGCTGACCGCGTTCGTCCCGGTCGCCTGGCCCGTCGCCGTGGTGCTCGCTCTCGGTGCCGTGGGCCTCGGCCTGCTGCGGGACCGGTCGCGCTGGACCGCGTCCCGCGCGTGGGCGCCGCCGCTCGTCGCGGTCGGCGTCGTACCCGTCCTGCTGCTGCCGTGGTCCCTGCTCCTCCTGGTCGGCGACGGCCTCGCCTCGTGGTACGTCGAGGCCGGAGCGCCGGCACCGGAGCTCGTCACCGACCTCGGGCCCTGGGACCTCCTCGCAGGACGCGCCACCACCGGTGACCTGGGCGCGGCCCCGCTGTGGTTCGGCGTCGCGATCGCCGTGGCCGCCGCCGCGGCTCTGGTGTCGCGGCACCGACGCGAGCTGGTCGTCGGCGCCTGGGCGGTCGTCGTCGTGGCACTCGCCGCCGCCGTGCTGCTCGACTCGTCCGGCGAGTGGGCGGGCTTCCCCGTCCTCCTCGCGGGTGCTGCGGCGGTCACGGCGGTGACCGTGGGCGGGGCCGGTATCGCCGGGCGGCTCACCGGGCGCAGCTTCGGCTGGCACCAGCCGGTCGGCCTGGTCGTGGTCCTCGCCGCGCTGGTGGCGCCCCTCGCCGGCCTGGTCTGGTGGGTGTCCGCCGGCGTGGCCGGCCCACTGGACCGCCGGGCCGCCCACGACGTGCCGCAGTACATGACCGACGCAGCGCTGCGTGACCCCGACCAGGGCGTGCTCGTGATCCGTGCCGGTGACCGCCGCCTCGAGCACACGCTGCTGCGCTCGGCGGGTCTCCGGCTGGGCGACGACACCGTCGCCGCCACCCCGGAGGAGCAGCGTTCGCTGACCACGCTGGTCGGTGACCTGGCCACGGCGCCGACCGCCGAGGACGTCGACGCCCTCTCCCGGCACGGGGTGGAGTTCGTGTACCTCCCGCCACCGGCAGTTCCCGACCTTGTCGGGCACCTCGACTCGGTCAGTGGCCTCAGCACCGCGAGCGCCGCCCGGCCGGGCTCCCGGGCGTGGCAGGTCGACGCCGACCCGAGCCGTGAGGCGCTCGCGGAGCCGACCTCGTCCTGGCTCCGGCCGGGGCTGCTCGTCCTCCAGGGACTCGCCGTCGTGACGGTAGCCGTCCTCGCCGCCCCCAGCAGGAAGGTCCGTCGATGAGCACCTCCGCCACCGGCCGACGCAGCACCTCTCGCGATCGACCACCCAGGGACGGTCTCGCGGTCGCCGGCGTGGTCCTCGTCGCCCTGGCCGCCGGGCTGATCGTCGTCGCCGGCGCGGTCGGGGCGGCACCCGAGGAGCGAGGGCGCGCGAGCGCCGAGAAGGTCGAGCGGGTCGACGTCGCCTGTGCTGCCTTTCCCGGGCTCGGCGCGGGTGCCCGCTGGACCCTCGCGCCGGACCTCGAGGGCTCCCGGAAGGGCGGCTCGCTGGAGGCCGGTCCGCTCGGCGGGGAGCTCGCCCCGGTCGACGGGGCCCCGGGTGCCCTCACCGAGGTGGAGGTCGAGAGGGAGCCAGGTGCGCAGGTGTCCGCCGAAGGACCCGCGGCGTACGGTCGCACCACGCACCAGGTCGACGACGCCCGCAGCGGTGCCGCGCTCGCGGTCCAGGAGTGCGGGCAGCCACGCTCCCGGTGGTGGTTCACCGGGGCTGCTGCAGGCCTCGACCACAGCTCGTCGCTCGTGGTCGCCAACCTCGACCCAGGTCCCGCCGTGGTCGACATCGAGGTGCTCGGCGCCGACCAGGACGACGAGGCGCAGGCCACGCGCGGGCTCACCGTCCAGCCGGGTGAGGTCCGGACGATCGACCTGCTGGAGGTGGCCCCTCAGGCCGAGGAGCTCGCCGTGCACGTCGAGGCGTCCCGCGGCCGGGTCGTCGCGGCGATCGCCGACGAGCTGGCGACCAGCCCGGCAGCGGCCGCCGGCGTGGAGTGGATCCCGGCCCAGCCCGAGGCATCCCGGGTCCTGCGGCTCGCTCCTCTGCCGAAGCGTGCCGACCGTCGTACGCTGGTGGTCGCCAACCCTTCGGACCGCGAGGCCCTCGTCGGCGTGGAGCTCGCCGGGCCGGGTGGCACCTTCACGCCCGAGGCGCTGCCTCAGCTGCGCGTTCCCCCGGGCGCGGTGGTGACCGCCGACGTCGAGGACGTCGTGGGGCGAGAGAGCGCGGGGATCGTGCTCCGGTCGTCGGTCCGGATCACCGGGACCGTGCGCTCCACCCGGGGCCAGGACGTCGCGTACGCCGTGGCCGCACCCGCCCTGTCGGGACCGTCGGCCGCGACCGTCCCGGACCGCACGCGACCGACGGTGCAGCTCACGGCCGCGGACCCGGGCGGGCGGGCCGAGGTGACCGCCCACGCCGCCGACGGGGAGGAGGTCGACGCGCAGACCCTCGACCTGGAGCCGGGCGCCACCGTCACCTGGGAGCCGAAGGGTGACGCCGCCTACCTCGTCGTCACACCGGGCAAGGGACGCGTCTGGGGAGGTGTCTCGCTGGCCGGGGCACGCGGGCTCAGCCAGGTACCGCTCAAGTCGCTGCCGACGGTGCTGAGGAGACCCGTGGTGGTGCCTGCCCTGCGCTGACCGGGCGGCTCAGTCCGCCTCGTAGCCGGGATCGACCTCGTCAGGGGGGATCCCGAGCAGCTCGGAGACCTGCTCGACGAGCACGACGTGCACCATCGCCTCGAGGTCGGACCGGGTCTCCGCGCGCAGCTCGATCGGCCGACGGAAGAGCACGATCCGGCTCGGCGTCGCCCCGCCGCCCCGGACCAGTGAGGCGAGGGGGACCGTCTCGCCCCAGTCGTCGGGCACCATCGGGGTCTCCTCGACGGCGAGCTCCACGAGCCCGAGCTCGTCGTGCCAGCGCTCCTCTAGCCGCTGGAGGCTCGCGAGCACGACCCCGTCGAAGGTCTCGCGGGGGCTCCGGGTGAGGGGGGCACCCCGGGGTGTCAGCGGTCCGGGCAGGACTCCGGGTCCGCGCATCCCGCGCCCGCGCCGGTCGCGACGGCCGCCACCACGGGGACCGGCCGTCCGGGGACCCTCCGGGGTGCCGCTCGATCCGCTGACGTCCACGCCGCGAGCCTAGTCGTCGCGGGGTGCGCCAGGCTGTACCGTCTGCGTCGTGAGTTCTGCCCGTCGCTGTTCGCGCACCGCCTGCGGGCGGCCGGCGGTGGCCACCTTGACCTACGTCTACTCCGACCAGACCGCCGTCCTGGGACCCCTCGCCACCTATGCCGAGCCCCACGCCTACGACCTCTGCGAGGCGCACAGCGAGCGGCTGAGCGCCCCGCGTGGCTGGGAGATCATGCGGCTGGCCCCGGACCCCGACGCCCTCGGCCCCTCCAGCGACGACCTCCTCGCTCTCGCCGACGCGGTGCGTGAGGCGGCCCGTCCCGCTCCCGCGACGGATCGTCCCGAGCAGGCCGTCGGGCTCGCCCGGGAGACCGGCCGCGAGGTCGGTCGGCGCGGTCACCTGCGCGTGCTCCGTTCTCCCGACAGCTGACGGCACCCGGACGGTAGGGTCGTGCCATGCCTGCGACCACCGACCCGCAGAACCTCTCCTCCGTCTTCAAGGCATACGACGTCCGCGGGACGGTGCCCGACCAGGTCGACGAGGCGCTGGCGAGGTCGACCGGCACCGCCTTCGTCGCGGTGACCGGCTCCCGAGGTGGGCGCGTGGTGGTCGGCCACGACATGCGCCCCTCGTCGCCCGGCCTGGCCCGGGCGTTCTCGGAAGGTGCTGCAGCGGCCGGCGCGGACGTCGTCGAGATCGGGCTCGCCTCCACCGACGAGCTCTACTTCGCCTCCGGTCACCTCGGTGCTCCCGGGGCGATGTTCACCGCGAGCCACAACCCCGCGCAGTACAACGGCATCAAGATGTGCCGTGCCCATGCCGTGCCGGTCGGGGCCGACACAGGCCTGCGGGAGATCCGCGACCTGGTCGCAGACGGCTCCGCGCCGACCGCCGAGCAGCCCGGGTCGATCACGAACGAGGACGTGCTCGGCGCCTACGCCGAGCACCTGCTGGCGTTGGCCCCTGTGCGAGGCCGGCGTCTGAAGGTCGTCGTCGACGCGGGCAACGGGATGGCCGGCCACACCGTCCCGTCGGTGCTCGGCCGCCTCGACCTCGAGCTGGTCCCGATGTACTTCGAGCTCGACGGCACGTTCCCGAACCACGAGGCCAACCCCATCGACCCCGCGACCATGACCGACCTGGTCGCCAAGGTCCGCGAGGTCGGCGCCGACGTCGGGCTCGCCTTCGACGGCGACGCCGACCGTTGCTTCCTCGTCGACGAGCGGGGCGAGCTGGTCAGCCCCTCGGTGCTCACCGCACTGATCGCCGCCCGCGAGCTCGCCAAGCACCCCGGCGCGGTCGTGATCCACAACCTGATCACCTCGCGCGCGGTGCCGGAGATCATCACCGAACATGGCGGGACGCCGGTGCGCACGCGGGTCGGCCACTCGTACATCAAGGCCACGATGGCAGAGAGCGGTGCGGTCTTCGGCGGCGAGCACTCCGGCCACTTCTACTTCCGGGACTTCTGGCGGGCCGACTCCGGGCTCCTCGCGGCCCTGCACGCCCTGGCCGCGCTCGCGGAGCACGCCGGGTCGCTGTCGTCGCTCCTCGCGGAGTACTCCCGCTACGCCGCCTCAGGGGAGGTCAACTCGACGGTCGACGACCAGGCGGAGGTCCTCGAGCGCCTCGAGAAGGAGTACGTCGACCGGCCCGACGTGACCCTCGACCACCTCGACGGGCTCACCGTCACCCACCCCACGTGGTGGTTCAATGTGCGCGCGTCCAACACCGAGCCGCTGCTCCGGCTCAACGCGGAGGGTGAGGACGCAGCCACGATGACCCAGGTCAGAGACGAGGTCCTGGCCCTGATCAGGAGAGACGCATGAACCTCAACCCAGCCCTGCTCGAGATCATCGTGTGCCCCGAGTGCCACGGGAAGCTCTCCGCCGACGCGTCCGCCCAGGAGCTGGTGTGCCAGTCCTGCGGGCTCGCCTATCCGGTCCGCGACGACATCCCCGTGCTCCTGGTGGACGAGGCGCGCCGGCCCGAGCAGTCCTGATGACCCCTGTCTTCGACGAGTCCCGCCTCGACGACGAGGAGGCCCTGAGCCGCGCCGACGGTGTCCTGCGCCCGCTGGCCGAGGCAGGTGCCCGGGTCCGGCGGGAGGCCGGCGGAGCGGCGGAGGCGATCGA
Source organism: Nocardioidaceae bacterium UBA4001 (assembly GCA_002384855.1). Taxonomy (GTDB): domain Bacteria; phylum Actinomycetota; class Actinomycetes; order Propionibacteriales; family Nocardioidaceae; genus Nocardioides_C. The sequence continues at coordinate 43,087 of DGBP01000069.1, forward strand.
GGCCGCCGTCGCGGCGAACGCCGGCGAGACCCGTCCTCGCGCCGTGGTCGCCGCCGGGCCCGACTCCCGGCTGCTCCGCGCCGTGCTCGAGCCGTGGTGCCCGGTTCCCTTCGTCGCCTGGCCGGGTCCCAGCCTCCCCGGATGGGCGGGCTCCCTCGATCTCGTGGCGGTCCTCGCGCCGGAGGGCAGCGACACCGGGACCGCCTCCGCCGTCGCCGAGGCGGTCCGCCGTGGCTGCCAGCTCGTGGTGGCCTGTCCCGAGCGGAGCCTGGTCGCCGATCACGCGGCCGGCCGGCACAGCACGGTGCTGCCGGTGACCACGGGGGACCAGCTCGCGACCGCCGTGGTGATGCTGCAGTTCCTCGACCGGCTCGACCTCGGGCCGGACTCCGACCCCGAGGAGGTCGCGGCCGCGCTCGACGAGGTCGCGATCTCCTGCTCGCCGTACCGTGACCTCGCGGTCAACCCCGCCAAGATGCTGGCCATCGCTCTCGCCGACTCCCTGCCCCTCGTCTGGGGCGGGTCCGTGCTCGCCGCGCGTGCGGCTCGCCGGGTCGCCGAGTCGATCCGGCGCACCAGCGGGCGGGCGGCCCTCGCCGCGGACGCCGAGCACCTGCTCCCGGTGATCGAGGCCGCGCGTCGCCACGACGTGTTCGCCGACCCCTACGCCGCGCCGTACGACGACCTATCCGACCCCGAGGCACCGGACCGCCGGCCGATCCTGGTCATCCTCGACGACGGCTCCGACGAGCCGTCCGTGCGCGAGCAGCGAAGCCGCCTCGAGGCCGCCGCCCGGGAACGGGACGTGCGGGTCGAGGTGGTCTCGACCGAGGCGCCCAACGAGGTCGCGAGGTACGCCGCTCTGCTGGCCTCGGGGACCTTCGCGGCCGCGTTCCTCGGGGTGGGCCTCGACCACGTCGGCGGCGGTCCGGGCTAGAGCCCGGGTCGAGGCGGCCCACGTCTCAGGGCTGCCGGTAGTCTGGACGGGCTGACCCCGAGAAGAGGATGTTGATGGACTTCAAGGTTGCCGACCTCTCGCTGGCCGACTACGGACGCACCGAGATCACGCTGGCCGAGCACGAGATGCCCGGCCTGATGGCGATGCGCGAGCGGTACGCCGGCTCGAAGCCGCTCGCCGGCGCGAAGATCGCGGGGTCGTTGCACATGACGATCCAGACCGCGGTCCTGATCGAGACGCTCACGGCGCTGGGGGCGGAGGTTCGCTGGGCCTCCTGCAACATCTTCTCCACCCAGGACCACGCCGCTGCCGCCATCGTCGTGGGTCCCGACGGCACTCCCGAGGACCCCCAGGGTGTCCCGGTCTTCGCGTGGAAGGGCGAGACGCTCGAGGAGTACTGGTGGTGCACCCAGCAGATCCTCAGCTGGCCCGACGGCGAGTTCGCCAACATGATCCTGGACGACGGCGGCGACGCCACCTTGTTCGTTCACCTCGGAGTCGAGGCCGAGAAGACCGGCCACGTGGACTCGCCCGACTCCACCGACAACGCCGAGAAGAAGGTCATCCTGGCGGCGCTCGCCGACTCCCTCGCCGAGGACTCGGGCCGGTGGACCGCGGTCGCCAACCACCTGCGGGGCGTCACCGAGGAGACGACCACGGGCGTGCACCGGCTGTACGAGATGATGAAGGAGGGCTCCCTCCTCTTCCCGGCGATCAACGTCAACGACTCGGTCACCAAGAGCAAGTTCGACAACAAGTACGGCTGCCGCCACTCGCTGATCGACGGCCTCAACCGGGCCACCGACGTGCTGATCGGCGGCAAGGTCGCGGTGGTCTGCGGCTACGGCGACGTCGGCAAGGGCAGTGCCGAGTCGCTGCGCGGCCAGGGCGCCCGGGTCGTCGTCACCGAGATCGACCCGATCTGTGCCCTCCAGGCGGCCATGGACGGCTACCAGGTGACCACGCTCGAGGACGTCCTGCCCGAGGCCGACATCGTGATCACGGCCACCGGCAACATGAACGTCGTCTCGGTCGACCAGATGCGGCGCATGAAGCACCAGGCGATCGTGGCCAACATCGGCCACTTCGACAACGAGATCGACATGGCCGGGCTGGAGCAGTTCCCCGGCATCACCCGCAAGACCGTGAAGCCCCAGGTCGACGTCTTCACCTTCCCCGAGGGCAACGCGGTGATCATGCTGTCCGAGGGCCGGCTGATGAACCTAGGCAACGCGACCGGACACCCGTCGTTCGTGATGTCGAACTCCTTCACGAACCAGGTGCTCGCACAGATCGAGCTGTTCACGAAGACCGACGAGTACCCCGTCGGTGTGTACACCCTGCCCAAGCACCTCGACGAGGAGGTCGCCCGGCTGCACCTCGCCTCCCTCGGGGTGCGACTGACCGAGCTGACCAGCGAGCAGTCGGAGTACCTCGGCGTCCCCGTCGAGGGCCCCTACAAGTCCGACCACTACCGGTACTGACCGGGGGTCGGACCGAGGGAGAGGCATGGCTGACCAGGGGCGAGGAAGGGTCCTCGTCGTCGACGACGATGCGGCGCTCGCGGAGATGCTCACGATCGTGCTCCGCAACGAGGGGTTCGAACCGCGTGTGTGCGCCACCGGCGACCGCGCGCTCGCGGAGTTCCGCGACTTCCGGCCGGACGTGGTGCTCCTCGACCTGATGCTCCCCGGCAAGGACGGCATCGACGTCTGCCGCGAGATCCGCACGGAGTCCGGTGTCCCCATTGTCATGCTCACCGCGAAGAGCGACACCATCGACGTGGTCGTCGGCCTCGAGTCCGGAGCCGACGACTACGTCGTGAAGCCCTTCAAGCCCAAGGAGCTGGTGGCGCGGATCCGGGCCCGGGTGCGCCGTCATGACGACGCCGGCCCCGAGACGCTGACGATCCGCGACCTCGCCATCGACCTCGCCGGGCACCAGGTGACCCGCGACGGCAGCCAGATATCCCTGACCCCGCTGGAGTTCGACCTGCTGGTCTGCCTGGCGCGCAAGCCCTGGCAGGTCTTCACCCGCGAGGTGCTCCTGGAGCAGGTGTGGGGCTACCGCCACGCGGCCGACACCCGCCTGGTCAACGTGCACGTGCAGCGCCTGCGCTCGAAGGTGGAGCACGACCCCGAGAACCCCGAGATCGTCGTGACGGTGAGGGGTGTCGGGTACAAGGCCGGCACGTCGTAGGCAGCCGACCATGAGACTCGTGGGCCTCCTGCGCCGGGCGGCGACCTTCTGGCAGCGTTCGATCCAGGCCCGCGTCGTCATGAGCACGCTGCTGTTGTCAGCGGTGGTGGTGACCCTCGTGGGGCTGGTCCTGCTGCGGCAGATCACCGACGGGCTGGTGGCAGGCAAGACCAACTCGTCGGTCGCCGAGGCCACCCGGGGTGCCTATGAGGCGCAGAGCCGCCTCGGAAGCGTGCCGGGCACGGAGTTCGACTCCGCCGGCCAGCTCGCGCAGCTCGTGGCGGGCATCGTGGCGCGAGGCGACGTGCGGGGGTACGACGTCGTCCTCGACGGTCCCGTCGCGGGGACGGGGGAGCCGGCCACGGTCGGTTCCGGTGGGACCTTCAAGTCCCCCGACGTCGTGGCCGCCAGCATCCCCGACCGGCTCCGGGACGTGGTCGAGTCCACCGCCGGCACCTCCTGGACCTACACCACCATCAGCTACGAGTCCGAGAGCGACCGGCAGCAGAGCCCGGGCATCGTGGCGGGCTCGCAGGTCGAGGTCCCCAGTGACGGGGGCACCTACACGCTCTACTACCTGTTCCCGATGACCGAGGAGGCCGAGACGCTCGTCCTCGTGCGGCAGGCCATGCTCACGTGGGGGGCCCTGCTGCTGGTCCTGGTCGCCGGACTGGCCTGGCTCGTCACCCGGCAGGTGGTGACCCCGGTCCGGCTGGCCCGCCGCGTCGCGGAACGGCTCGCCTCGGGCCGGCTCGAGGAGCGCATGCAGGTGCGCGGCCAGGACGACATCGCCCGCCTGGCGACCTCGTTCAACCAGATGGCGGCCGGGCTGCAGAAGCAGATCCGTCAGCTCGAGGAGCTCTCCCGCGTGCAGCGCAGGTTCGTCTCCGACGTGTCGCACGAGCTCCGGACCCCGCTCACCACGGTGCGCATGGCCGGTGACGTGCTGTACGACGCCCGCGACCGTTTCGACCCCGTGACCGGTCGTTCCGCGGAGCTCCTCCAGAAGGAGCTCGACCGGTTCGAGCTGCTCCTGACCGACCTCCTGGAGATCAGCAGGTTCGACGCGGGCGCCGCGGTGCTCGACCTCGAGGACGTCAACCTCGCCGACCTGGCACACCGGGTCGCCGACTCGACCCGCCCCCTCGCCGAGCAACGCGGCGTCCGGGTGGTGGTGCACGACCCGCCCGAGCCGTGCATGGTGGAGGTCGACGCGCGGCGGGTCGAGCGGATCGTGCGCAACCTGGTCAGCAACGCGATCGACCACGCCGAGGGTCATGACATCGACGTGCGGGTGGCCGCCGGCGAGGGCGTCGTGGCGCTGGCCGTGCGCGACCACGGGGTGGGGCTGCACGAGGGGGAGGCCCAGATGGTGTTCAATCGCTTCTGGCGCGCAGACCCCGCGCGGGCTCGCACGACCGGGGGCACCGGGCTCGGCCTGGCCATCGCCCGCGAGGACGCCCACCTGCACGGGGGCTGGCTCCAGGCCTGGGGGGAGCCCGGTCGCGGCGCGCTGTTCCGGCTGACCCTTCCCCGTCGCGCGGGTGACGCGGTGACCTCCAGCCCGGTCCCGCTCGTGCCCACGGACGCGCGGCGACGCGGACCCCGTCGGCCCGCGCCGACCCGCCGGCAGTGGATGGGGACGCCATGACCCGCCGGTTGGTCGGCCTGGTGCTCGCCCTGTCCCTCCTGGGCGGCTGTGTCAGCCTGCCCTCGGGAGGCTCGGTGAGCACGCGCCCGGCCGACGGGCCGGTGGGTGAGGGGGCCGGCACGTTCGACTACACGCCGGCGGGACCGCGCCGGGGGGCGCCGCCGCAGAACATCGTCTACGACTTCCTGCGCGCCATGGAGGCGGCCCCGCAGTCCACGGCGGTGGCGCGGGAGTACCTCACCGACGAGGCACGCGCACGGTGGTTCCCCGAGCGCAGCACGCTGGTCTACGACACCCAGGTGCTCGACGCGAGCACCGGCGGTGAGGGTGCCTACGTGCTGCGCCTCGACGGCACCTACCGCCTCGACGACCGGGGCAGCTGGCTCGGCCGGGCCGGGGGCGACGACGGCATCGACTACGGCCTGAGCCTGGTCCGCCAGCGTGGCGAGTGGCGCATCGACAACCCGCCGGACTCGCTCCTGGTGACCCGCCAGCACTTCGAGAGCCGTTACCAGCAGTACCTCCTCTACTTCTTCGACCCGACCGGTGAGGTGCTGGTGCCCGAGCCGACCTACCTCCCCTACGGGGAACAGGCCCCGGCGACGCTGGTGCGCCGGCTGCTTCGCGGCCCTCATCCCCGCGCGGAGGGCGTCCTGCGCACCTACATCCCCGTCGGGACCGAGCACACCCTGTCGGTGCCCGTGTCGGCGGGGGGCGTCGCCGACGTCGGCCTGAACCGGCAGCTCCTCCAGCTGAGCGGCGAGCAGCGGCAGCGGGCGCTCGCGCAGCTCGCCTGGACCCTCGGCCAGGTCACGGGTGTCGAGTCGCTGAGGGTCACCGTGGGTGGCGAGCCCCTGGGCATCCCCGGGGCCGGCAACCCGCTGAGCGTCAGCTCGTTCTCGGAGTACGACCCGGCGATCCACTGGGCCTCCCGCGAGGTCTTCGGCATCCAGGACGGCAGGGTCGTGGCCCTCAGCGCGGACGCCGACGAGGTCGTGGGCAGGTTCGGCGCCGACGAGTACGCCCTGCGCTCGATCGCGGTGGACCTGGCCGGTGAGCAGGTCGCCGGGGTGAGCGAGGACGGTACGACGGTCGTGCTGGCGCCGCGGGGACGAACCCTGGCCGAGGCGCCGCCACCCGAGGAGACGCGGGTCGTGCACACCGGGACCGACGTCCTCCCGCCGTCCTGGAACGTCTTCGACGAGCTGTGGCTGGTCGACCGCACCTCGCGGGGTGTGGCCGTCTCCGTGGCGGTGGGTGACCGGGTGAGTCCTGTGCGCGCTCCGGGGCTGGCCCGCCTGGACGTGAGCGCGTTCGTCGTCTCACGGGACGGCACGCGCGTCGTCGCCGCGGTGGACGGTCAGGACGGCGACCATCTGGCGATGATGCGCGTCCTGCGCACCGAGGACGGCCGGGTGCGCGGGCTGACCCGTCCGGTGGAGCTGCCCCTGGCCCAGCCGGGACCGGACGAGATCCGGGACCTGGCGTGGCGGACGCCGGCCGGCCTGGCGGTGCTGACGACGGCGACCCCGAACGCGGCACAGGTGCTCCTGGCGCTCGTCGACGGCTCTCCGGCCCTGCCGGACGTCGACTCCAGCGCGGACCTCCTGCGGCTGCGCTCCCGGGAGGTGGTCGCCGCGCCGATCTCCGGGGCTCCGGTGCTGATCGGCGGCGCCCGGGGGGAGCTGTTCGAGCTCGCCGGGGACGGCCAGTGGGTCGAGGTGCCTCTGGAGCTCCCTGTGCTTGCCCCGACCTACGCCGGGTGACGGTCCCCGTCCCCAGCCCCGCGTCGGTCCGTGCACGTCCCCAGGAGGACGCCGGCTGCTTGTCGCCCCGGACGCGACGCCCGAGGGTGGCTCCGTGCCGGACGCCCTCCTCGACCTCCTCCTCGGTAGTCGCTGCACGGTGTGCGCGCGGCCGGGCAGGGTGCTCTGCCGCGCCTGTGAGCTCGCTCTGCCCCGGCGACCCGCCCCGGCCTGGCCGACCCCCTCGCCGGCCGGTCTCGCCCCGCCGCTGGCCGTGGGGGAGTACGCCGGTGCGCTCAAGCTGCTCGTGAACGCGCACAAGGAGGAGCGCCGCTTCGCGCTCGCGCGGCCCCTCGGTGACCTGCTCTCGGCCGCGGTCGAGGCGCACGGAGGACCGCCGTCTGACGTGCCCCTCGTGCTCGTGCCGGTCCCGTCGAGGGGCGCTGTGGTGCGGCAGCGCGGGCACGACCCCCTACTGCGAGTTGTGGCGCGGGCTGCCGCATGCCTGCGCGCGCACGGGCGGCCGGCACACGTCGCACGGGTGCTTCGCGTGCTGCGCCGCACCGAGGACCAGGCCGGGCTCGGGGCAGCCCGGCGGGCGGGCAACCTGGCCGGGTCGATGGGCTGTGCCCGCATCGCCGGACCGTGGCTCGCGGCCAGGGCGGCGCAGGGCGACCGGGGCCACCGGGTGGTCGTCGTCGACGACGTCATCACGACCGGGGCGACCGTGCGCGAGGCACAGCGGGCGCTCGAGGAGGCGGGCGTCGCCGTCCACGGGATCGCGACCGTGGCCGCCACGCGACGCCGGTCCGGACCGACGTCCGGGGATCGCGTGCCCGACTACCGTTTTGGCGCGCGGCCGACTAGCGTCTAGTCATGGAGTCCGTCCGGGTCCGTGGTTGCACCGACAGGATCCGGACGAGCGCGGCCCTCCGGGGCCGGCTCGTGACGGGGACCCGTCGGCTAGCCGATGCCAGTCGCAGGCGAAACGGTCCACGTAAGGCGCTCCCGGTGCGCGGATCCGAGGATCACGCAGCGGGCTCACGCCGATCACGGTGCGGCTTAGAGGTAAGTCCTGCCCCGCCCGCGTCGTCAGACACGACGCGACCGCGGGAGAAGGTCATTAGTGGCAGAAGCTGCGAGCACCTCAGCAGGCGGTTGTGGGGTCGAAGACCAGGTCGGCCGGGCGGGCTCCATCTCTCAAGGCCGTCGACATCGTCGGCGGTCAACACCCCAGGTGCCCTGTCACCGAGCCAACCGGGAGGTCAGCCGTGGAAATCGTGGTCAAGAGTCGGCACATGGACGTGTCGGACCGATTTCGCAGTCACGCCGAGGAGAAGCTCACCCGGTTGGAGAAGCACGACCACAGGATCATGCGGGTCGAGGTCGAGGTCGAGAAGGAGCGCAACCCGCGCCAGCAGGACCGCGCCGTGCGCGTGGAGCTCACCGCCTTCTCCAAGGGGCCGGTGATCCGGGCCGAGGCCGCCGCCGACGACAAGATGGCCGCGCTGGACCTGGCGCTGGACAGGATGGCCTCCCAGATGCGCCGGGCGGCCGACCGCAAGCGCGTGCACCGCGGTGCCAAGACCCCCACCTCGGTCGCCGAGGCGCTCGCGGGCATCGAGCCCGAGCCCAACGGCACGAGGCCGGAGGCCACGGAGGAGTCCGAGCGTCGCGTAGGCCCGATCACGGTGATGGGTGACGGGCCGCTGGTCGTCCGCGAGAAGGCCCACGCAGCCGACCCGATGACGCTGGACCAGGCGTTGTACGAGATGGAGCTCGTCGGCCACGACTTCTTCCTGTTCGTCGACAAGGAGAGCGAGCGACCGTCGGTCGTCTACCGTCGTCGCGGCTACGACTACGGCGTGATCTCGCTGGACGTGAACGAGCGTTGACGCAGGTCACACGCTTGCCTGATTTGGTCGCACCTGGCCCTCGCCCGTGACATGATCGGTCCGTGTCCGTACCCCAGCAGCGTGTGAACCCCGGCGAGCCGATCCGCGTCGCGGTCGTCGACGACCAGGAGCTGTTCCGTCGTGGCCTGACCATGCTGCTCGGTGTCGAGGACGACATCGAGGTCGTCGGCGAGGCCGGTGACGGCGTGGCCGCGACCGATCTCGCGGCCACGGCGGTCCCTGACGTCGTGCTGATGGACGTCCGGATGCCCAAGCGCTCCGGCATCGAGGCGTGCGCGTCGATCAAGGACGTGGCACCGTCGGCGAAGATCATCATGCTCACCGTCAGCGACGAGGAGGCAGACCTGTACGACGCCGTCAAGAACGGCGCGTCCGGCTACCTCCTCAAGGACTCCTCGATCGACGAGGTCGCTCAGGCCATCCGCGTCGTCGCCGACGGGCAGTCGCTGATCAGCCCCTCCATGGCGGTCAAGCTGCTCGACGAGTTCAAGCAGATGACCCGGTCGGACCGCCAGCAGGTCCCCACGCCGCGGTTGACCGACCGCGAGCTCGAGGTGCTCAAGCTCGTCGCCCAGGGCCTGAACAACCGCGAGATCGCAAAGCGGCTGTTCATCAGCGAGAACACCGTCAAGAACCACGTGCGCAACATCCTCGAGAAGCTCCAGCTGCACTCGCGGATGGAGGCCGTCATGTACGCCGTGCGAGAGAAGCTCCTCGACATACCCTGAGCCGGTGACCCCGCCGCCCGCCGTACACCTGCCTGCGCCGCCGCCCGTGTCCTCGTTGAGCAGGGCCCAGGCCCGACGCGTGGCCCTGGCCGCCCAGGGGTTCCGCGACCCACGGCACACCGTGCCGACCATGCGCACCTTCTCGCGGACGCTCGCCCGCACGGCCGTGCTGCAGATCGACTCGGTCAACGTGCTCCAGCGCGCGCACTACATGCCGTTGTTCTCCCGGATGGGCCCGTACGACGTCGGGCTGCTCCACCGGGCGGCCGAGCGCAGACCGCGTCGCATCGTGGAGTACTGGGCGCACGTGGCCGCCTTCATGCCCGTGGAGCTGTGGCCGCACATGCGTCACCGGATGGAGCACTACAAGCGCGAGGGCCACGAGTGGATGGGTCTGCCGGAGCGACGGGTGCTCGTCGACTCGCTGCTCGCGGAGATCGCCGAGCGCGGTCCCTCCACGTCGCGCGGGCTCGACGAGGGGCTGCCTGCGACCAAGGTGCACTGGGGATGGAACTGGTCGGAGACCAAGCGGGCCCTGGAGTACCTCTTCCTCGCCGGCGACCTCGCGGTGGCCGGGCGCACCTCGCAGTTCGAGCGCCTCTACGACCTGCCCGAGCGGGTGGTCCCGCGCGAGCACCTCGAGGCGCCCACCCCGACCCGGCACGAGGCGGGCGTGGAGCTCGTGCGCAGGGCGGCCGCGGCGCACGGGGTGGCCACCGTCGCGTCGTTGCGCGACTACTTCCGCATGCGCGACGACCTCGTGCGTCCGGCGGTGGCCGAGCTCGTCGAGTCGGGCGAGCTGCTGTCGGTGGAGGTCGAGGGGTGGACCGCGCCGGCGTACCTCCACCGGGATGCGAGGCTGCCGCGGAGGGTGGACGCGCGTGCCGTGCTCAGCCCCTTCGACCCCGTCGTGTGGGAGCGTCCCCGCACCGAGGCGCTGTTCGACTTCCACTACCGCATCGAGATCTACGTTCCCGAGGCGAAGCGGAGGCACGGCTACTACGTGCTGCCCTTCCTGCTCGGTGACCGCCTCGTCGCGCGCGTGGACCTGAAGGCAGACCGGGGCGCCGGGGTGCTGCGGGTGCTGGCCGCCTACGCCGAGCCCCACGCACCCGCCGAGACCGCAGCCGAGCTGGGCGAGGAGCTGCGGGTGCTCGCGGGGTGGCTGGACCTTCCCGACGTCACGGTGGCTCCGCGAGGAGACCTCGCGGAGCCACTGTCGGCGGTGCTGGGCGAGGGGTAGCCCTCAGCCCTTCGTCGCCCCGGCGGCGAGGCCGCTGACGAGGTGACGCTGGGCGTACATGAAGATCAGCGCCGCGGGGATCAGCACCAGGATCGCCGAGGGGGTGAGGTACTCCCACCGCTGGTTGAACTGCGGCACGAACGTCTGCAGGCCGTAGCCGAGGGTGAACTTGTCCTTGGTCTGCAGGAACGCCGTCGCGTAGGCGATCTCGCTCCAGGCGGTGAGGAAGGTGTAGAACATCGTCACCGCCAGGCCCGGGCGGGCCAGAGGGAGGATCACCCGGTAGAAGGTCTGGAACGGCCCGAGGCCGTCCAGGGCCGCTGCCTCGTCGAGCTCGCGGGGGATGGTGTCGAAGTAGCCCTTGAGCATCCAGGTGCAGAACGGCACCGCGACCGTGCAGTAGGCGATCACCAGGGACGTCAGGGTGTTGATCAGGCCGAGGTTGGCCATGATCGTGTAGATCGGCACGATCAGGATCGCCACCGGGAACATCTGGGTGATGAGGAAGGTCCACATCAGGGATCGGCGCCCGGGGAAGTTGAACCGGCTCAGCGCGTAGCCCGCGGAGGCGGCCATGAAGACGCCGAACAGCATCGTGAAGGCGGCGGTGACGACCGAGTTCATGAACCAGACGGGGAACTCTGTCTCGGTCAGCACGGCGCGGTAGTTCTCCAGCGTCGGCTGGTCGATGAACTTGATCTCGCTGGACCGGATCCGGTTGGCCGGCTTGAACGACGAGGCGAGGATCCAAAGCACGGGGAACACCGCGATCGTGCTGGCCACGATGAGCGTGGCGTGCAGCAGGAAGGACGCACCCTTGCTGCGCCTCTGGTCGACGGCTGCCATCACCACACCTCTCCCTGGCGGCTGAGCGCCTTGCGGTAAGCGACTGCGAAGACCACGAGCATCGACAGGATCAAGATGCCGTAGGCCGAGGCGAGGGCGTACTGCCTGATGCCCTCGAAGGCGTAGCGGAACGAGCCGGTCACCAGGATCTCCGTCTGGCCCGCGGGCTGGCCCTCGGTAACCAGGAAGATGATCGGGAACATGTTGAACGTCCAGATGGTGCCGAGGAGGATCACGGTCGCGCTCACGGGGCGCAGCCCGGGCAGGGTCACGTTGACGAAGCGCTGCCAGGCGGTCGCGCCGTCCATCTCCGCCGCCTCGTAGAGGTCGGCCGAGATCGACTGGAGCCCGCCGAGCAGGGCGACCATCATGAACGGCACCCCGATCCAGATGTTGGCCACGATCGCGGTGAACAGTGACGACCACCGTTCGGCGAACCACTGCACCGGCTCGAGCCCCACGCTCTTGAGGAGCACGTTGGCCAGTCCGTTGCGCTCGTTGAAGATGAACTTCCACGCGAAGGCGGCGATGAACGCGGGCACCGCCCACGGGACGATCAGCAGCACGCGGTAGATGCTCCGCCCGCGGACGTGCCGGTTGAGCAGGACGGCGAGGCCGAGGCCGAGCGCGTAGTGGAAGAGCACGCAGGCCGCGGTCCAGACGAGGGTGTTGCCGAGCTGGAGCCAGAACTCGCCGCGCTCACCGGTGATGATGTCGACGTAGTTCTGCAGACCCACGAAACCGGCGGCATCGGGGTTGGGCTCGCACACCTCGTCACCACCCAGCGTCTTGGTGCAGATCTCCTCCCGCTGGTTCGACTCGTTGAGGTCGGTGAAGCTGAGGTAGATGCCCCGGGCGAGGGGGTACAGGACGAGCACGCCGAGCACGAGCACGACCGGAAGCACCATGGCCCAGGCGTACCAGTGCTTCTCGGCGGTGTCCTTGAGCCGGCTGCGCTTCGCGGGCGCCGGCGGGGGCGGGGTCCCGGTGTCGATCGACATGGTGGTGGCTTCCTCCGGACGTTGAAACCGGGGACCGCACCCTGATCGGATGCGGCCCCCGGGACTATCTCACGGCTGAGGCGTGGGTCACTGCACGTTGTAGTCGGGCACGACCTCGGACTTGTAGGTCTTGGCGACCTTGTCGAGAGCCTTCTTCGGGTCCTGGCCCTGGACGAGGACCTCGACGGCCATCTCGTCGAGGGGACCGAAGAACTGACCACCCTCGGGGATCCAAGGACGGGCCACCGCGGCGTCGACGACGTCCTTGAAGGCCGAGACGACCTCGTTGTCCTGGACCGCGGCGACCTCGTAGGCCGACTGGCGGGTCGGGAGCAGCCCGAGCTCGCCGGCGAGGAAGGCCTGGGACTCGACGGAGTTCATGAAGTCGATGAACGCGATCGCGGCGTCCGCCTTGGCCTCGTCCATGCCCGACCACACCACGTAGTTGTGGCCACCGACCGGCGCACCGGCGGTCTCGGAGCCGCCCGGGACCGGGGCGATGCCGAGGTTCTCGACGCCGCCGAAGGACTCGGCGTTGCGGATGTTGTTGACCTCCCAGGGACCGTTGATGATCATCGCGATGTCACCCTCGGTGAAGGAGGTCATCATCGCGGCGTAGGCGTCGGCAGCCGGGGGCTTGGGGGCCGCACCGCTCTTGACCAGGTCGGCGGCGGCCTGGATGCCGGCCACGTTGGCCTCGGAGCTGACGACGATCTCCTGGGCCTCGGTGTCGACGAGGTCACCGCCCTCGCCGTACATGAACGGCAGCAGGAAGTAGCCGCCCGGGTTGAGGAAGATCCCGTCTGCGCCGGTCTCGTCCTTGATGGTCTTGGCGACGTCGGCGACCTCGTCCCACGTGGTCGGCGCCTCGACGCCGGCCTGCTCGAAGATCTCCTTGTTGTAGAGCAGTGCGAGGGAGTCGGTGACCTGCGGGACGCCGTAGGTCTTGCCGTCGAACACGTTCGAGGACAGCGGGGTCTCGAAGTAGTCGTCGGCGTCGTCCAGGGCGGCCGTGCCGTCGAGGGCGTAGAGGTAGCCCAGCGAGGCGAACTCCGGCACCCAGGCGACCTCGGCGCGCAGGATGTCCGGGGCGCCCTTGCCGCTCTCGGCGGCGGTCTTGAACTTGTTCTGGGCCTGGTCGAAGGGGACGTACTGCCGGGTCACGTCGACGTCGGGGTACTCCTCCTGGAATCTGTCGATGAGCTCCTGGAACGCGGGGCCCTCGTTCGTGTCGTCCGAGGTGTCCCACCAGGTGAGCGAGCCGGAGACCTCGTCGGGCGCGGGCGCGCTCTCGCCGTCGGACTCGTTGTTGGTGTCGCCGCCCGATCCGCAGGCGGTGGCAAGCAGGCTGACGGCCGCCACCACGGCGCCGGCGCGTGCAATGCGTCGCATCGATGTCTCCTTTGAATGCATACGTGATGGAACTGCCGAGAACGCTAACACCGGATCTGCAAGAAATGGAAATCTTTGCAAGCTCTTGCTGAAATCTTTCAGCATTCGTGACTAAAGTCCTGACCATGAGACGACCGAGGCTGCATGACGTGGCCGCCCAGGCGGGGGTGAGCGAGGCGACGGTCTCGCGGGTCCTGAACGGCAAGCCCGGCGTCGGGCCGGAGACCAAACAGCAGGTGCTCACCGCGCTCGACGTGCTGGGCTACGAGCGGCCCGCGGCGTTGCGGTCCACGAGCGCCGGGCTGATCGGCCTGGTCGTGCCCGAGCTGGTCAACCCCATCTTCCCGACCTTCGCCCAGCTGATCGAGTCGGCACTCGCGGGCCACGGCTACACGCCGGTCCTGTGCACCCAGACCCCCGGTGGGGTGACCGAGGACGAGTACGTCGAGATGCTGCTGGCGCGGGGGGTCTCGGGAATCATCTTCATCTCCGGACTCCACGCCGACTCCACGGCGGACCCGGGTCGCTACCACGCGATCGTCGACCGCGGGCTGCCGATCGTGCTCGTCAACGGCACCCGGCCCGACATCCCGGTCCCGTGCCTGTCCACCGACGACGAGGGGGCGGTGCGCACCGCGGTCAACCACCTCGCCGCCCTCGGCCACACCAGGTTCGGGCTGGCAGTGGGCCCCTCGCGGTTCATCCCGGTCGAGCGCAAGGTCGAGGCGTTCCGGGCGGCGATGGCCGCAGACCCGCGGTTCCGCGGCGTGGAGGAGTACAGCTTCTTCTCCGTCGAGGGAGGACATGCCGCGGCAACGCGGCTGCTCGAGCAGGGCGTCACCGCAGTCATCTGTGGGTCGGACATCATGGCGCTGGGCGTGATGCGTGCGGTGCGTGCCCGCGGGCTGGAGGTGCCACGCGACGTCTCGGTCGTGGGGTACGACGACTCGCCGCTGATGGCCTTCACCGACCCGCCGTTGACGACCGTCCGGCAGCCCGTCGCGGCGATCTCGCAGTCGGCTGTGGCGGCTCTCGTCGACGAGATCACCGGTCACGAGGCGCCCCGCGGGGAGCTGCTCTTCGACGCCGAGCTGGTCGTGCGCGCCTCGACAGGCGCCGTGCCCGCGGCCCGCGAGGGCGGGAGCGCCGGCACGCCCTCGCGGGCTCGCTAGCATGGGTGCGTGGCAGTCCTAGGCTGGGCTGCCGGCCGTCACCTCAGGTGACCCCACCGCGACAACGCCGAACACCGAAACCTGGAGCCGACTCTCGTGCCTGCCATTCTCGACAAGATCCTGCGCATCGGCGAGGGCAAGATCCTCCGCCAGCTCGACGCGATCACCCGCGCCGTCAACGCGATCGAGGATGACTTCGTCGCGATGAGCGACGAGGAGCTGCGGGGCCAGACCGCCCACTTCCGGAAGCGGCTGGAGGAGGGCGAGACCCTCGACGACCTGATGCCCGAGGCATTCGCCACGGTGCGCGAGGCGGCGCGGCGGGTGCTCGGCCAGCGTCACTACGACGTGCAGATCATGGGCGGGGCGGCCCTTCACATGGGCAACATCGCCGAGATGAAGACCGGTGAGGGCAAGACCCTGGTCGCCACGCTGCCGACGTACCTCAACGCGCTCGCAGCCAAGGGCGTCCACGTGGTCACGGTCAACGACTACCTCGCGAAGTACCAGGCGGAGTGGATGGGCCGCGTCTACCACTTCCTCGGCATGTCGATCGGCGTGATCCTGCCCGAGATGCGGCCCGAGGAGCGTCGCGAGAACTACGCCGCCGACATCACCTACGGCACCAACAACGAGTTCGGCTTCGACTACCTGCGCGACAACATGGCCTCCTCGATCGACGAGTGCGTCCAGCGCGGCCACTTCTACGCGATCGTCGACGAGGTCGACTCCATCCTCATCGACGAGGCCCGCACCCCGCTGATCATCTCCGGCCCCACCCAGGACGAGGTCAAGTGGTACGGCGAGTTCGCCGAGATCGCCCGCCGGATGAGCAAGGACGTCGACTACGAGGTCGACGAGAAGAAGCGCACGATCTCCGTGCTCGAGCCGGGCATCACCAAGGTCGAGGACCACCTCGGTATCGACAACCTGTACGACTCGGTCAACACGCCGCTGATCTCGTTCATGAACAACGCGATCAAGGCCAAGGAGCTCTTCCGCAACGACAAGGAGTACGTCGTCCTCAACGGCGAGGTGCTGATCGTCGACGAGCACACCGGCCGCATGCTCGCCGGGCGCCGCTACAACGAGGGCCTCCACCAGGCGATCGAGGCCAAGGAGGGCGTGCAGATCCGCGAGGAGTACCAGACCCTCGCCACGATCACCCTGCAGAACTACTTCCGGCTCTACGAGAAGCTCGCCGGCATGACCGGCACGGCGATGACCGAGGCCTCGGAGTTCGACAAGATCTACGGGCTCGGGGTCGTGCCGATCCGGACGAACAAGCCGATGACCCGCATCGACCAGTCCGACCTCGTCTACCGCACGGAGGAGGCGAAGTTCAACGCGGTCGCGGACGACATCGCCGAGCGCCAGCGGGCAGGCCAGCCGGTGCTGGTGGGCACGACGTCGGTGGAGAAGTCCGAGCACCTCTCCGGCCTGCTGAAGAAGCGCGGCATCCCGCACTCGGTGCTCAACGCCAAGCACCACAGCGACGAGGCGAAGATCGTGGCGCAGGCCGGCCACAAGGGCGTGGTCACCGTCGCCACGAACATGGCGGGTCGAGGCACCGACATCATGCTCGGCGGCTCCGTGGAGTTCCTCGCCGACCTCGAGCTGCGCAACCAGGGGCTCGACCCGTTGGAGAACAGCGAGGAGTACGAAGCCGCGTGGCCGGCCATGGTGGAGAAGATCAAGGCCCAGGTCGCGGCCGAGCACGAGGAGGTCAAGGAGCTCGGTGGGCTCTACGTCATCGGCACCGAGCGTCACGAGTCCCGCCGCATCGACAACCAGCTGCGCGGACGCTCGGGCCGCCAGGGAGACCCGGGAGAGTCGCGGTTCTACCTGTCGCTGCAGGACGACCTCATGCGGCTGTTCAAGTCCGACTGGGTCGACTGGGTCCTCACCACGCTCAAGGTCCCTGACGACGTGCCGATCGAGAACAAGCGCGTCACCGGTGCGATCGCGTCGGCGCAGTCACAGGTCGAGGCCCAGAACTTCGACTCCCGCAAGAACGTCCTCAAGTACGACGACGTGATGAACAACCAGCGCAAGGTGATCTACGCCGAGCGCCGCGCCGTCCTCGAGGGTGCCGACCTCCACGACCAGGTGCGCGGCATGATCGACGACGTCGTCGCCGGCTACGTCAACGGCGCGACCGAGGGCGCGCCGGACGACTGGGACCTCGACGCCCTGTGGGCGGCGTTGAAGACGCTTTACCCCGTCTCGCTCACCCCCGCCCAGGTGGAGGAGGAGGCGGGCGGCCGCGACGGCCTCTCCCGCGAGAGCCTCACCGAGGACCTCAAGGCCGACGCCCAGGCCGCCTACGCCGCGCGCGAGCAGACCGTCGGTGACGAGGTCATGCGCGAGCTCGAGCGGCGCGTCGTCCTCTCCGTGCTCGACCGGAAGTGGCGCGAGCACCTCTACGAGATGGACTACCTGCGCGAGGGCATCGGCCTGCGGGCGTACTCCCAGCGCGACCCGCTCGTGGAGTACCAGCGCGAGGGCTACGACATGTTCGCCTCGATGATGGACGCCATCAAGGAGGAGTCCGTCGGGTACCTGTTCAACCTCGAGGTGCAGGTCGCGGAGGAGCCGACCGAGGAGGAGACCGCCGAGCTGTCCACGCTCGGTGCCGGTTCCGCCGTCGCTCAGGCCGCAGCGGCGGGGAAGGCTGCGCCCAACATCGTGGCCAAGGGCCTCGAGCGTCCGAAGGCTCCGCAGAACCTCTCCTACACCGCTCCCGACGAGGGTGGGGAGGCCGAGGTGACCGCCTCGCCGGAGGCGCAGGTCGACGACGAGTACGTCGGGGTCGGTCGCAACGACGAGTGCCCCTGTGGCTCGGGCAAGAAGTACAAGAAGTGCCACGGCGCCCCGGGAGGCCCCACCGGGCTGACCACCCGCGTCAACGGCTGACCGACCTGTCGTCAGCCCAGCAGGAGGGCGGTGCACTGCCAACGGCCGCGCACCAGCTCCAGCCGGGCCGCGATCGCACGCGACCGCTGCCCGTGGCGCACGTGGACGCTGACCTCGGCCGAGACCGGGGTGGGGTGGAAGACGTGGACGCTGAGCACCTGCGGTCGCACGGTCCGCAGCCGCCGCCCCGCGTCCTGGGTGCGGTGCAGGATCGCGAGCCGGCGCTCCAGCTCGAGATAGACGCGGTGGGAGGTCCACCGCACCAGCTGACCGAGCGGGCGGTCCCCGCCCAGGACCTCCACCACCGCCTGGGCGAAGCGACCGGCCCACACCCTGACCTCGTCACCGCCCGTCCCTGGCCGGCCGCTGGTGTCGCCCCCCGGCAGCAGGCGCAGCTCGGGGGCCGCGGGCCGGCTCCGGGTGGGCAGGGGCGCTGCAGGCGCGGCGAGCGCGAGGCTCCCGGACACGGCGGGCGCTGCGCCGGGCCGCGGTGGCGCCTCGACCTCCCGGCGGGGCGCTCCGAGCGGCGTCACCGTGGCCCACTGGGCCGGCGCCGCGGGAGGGCGGCGGGGCGTGGAGGTCGCCTGGTCGTCGAGGGGTTCGCTCATGGTGCGTCCTTTCTGGTGGGGGGCTCGTGGCCCGTCGAGGTCGGGACACGCAGGACCGCGCCCACCTCGAGGTGGTCGGGGTTCGGGCCGACCGCGGCGCGGTTGCGGCGGTAGAGCTCCCGCCAGGTGTCGTCCACCACGTCGGGGCCCGCGCCCGGCGGCAGGAGCGTCTCGGCGATGGACCAGAGCGAGTCGCCCCGTGCCACCGCGATCGTCCGAGGGCGAGCGGCCGGACTGGGGGTGCCGGTGGCGCGGTCCGGCAGCGGTAGCCCCGCCAGCGCGCTCGCCGGGCCGAGACCCACCGCTGCCTGCCCACCGACGGGCTCGCCGTCCTGCGGCGAGGCGGCCGCAGGCGCGACCGTGGCGGCACCGCCGAGGGCCACTGCGACGCTGGTCAGGACCGCCTGCCGCACCAGCCCGGGGGTCGCTGCCCTCACCAGCCGGGAGGACAGCCCCGTGGCCGCCTCCAGGACGGTCGCAGCGACGACGAGCAAGAGCCAGAGGACACAGGTGGTGAGGACGACGACCGCCATGAGGGCGACGGTCAGCTCGAACGGCCACGCCTTCAGGGCCCGGCCGGCACCGACGTGCACGCGGAGGTCGCGCACGACGGGCCCTGCGAGGTAGGCCGAGCCGACGGCTGAGGCCCCCGGACCGGCGACCAGGCAGAACACCTGCAGTGCTGCGCGGACCTGCTTCCGCATGACATGACCCCCAACTCGTGCGTTTGCTTCTGTTTGCATGTTCTACGCTCGCTTTGAGGTGCTCGTCAACGTCTTGTCCACAGGCGTTGACAGGCGACCCTCGCGCGGCGAGGCTGCCGTGGTGGAACAGCCAGACCCCCGTGACGACCGGCTGGAGTCCCTCTTCGAGGACCTCGAGCAGCAGGCCGCCGCCCTCGAGCTGGAGGAGCGGGACGCCGAGCTCGTCGACCGCGTCCAGGGGGAGTACGCCGGGGTCACCCTCGCGGACCGGATCCACGCGTCCGTGGGGCGCGCGGTCCGCCTGACCCTCCACGGCGGCGAGGTCCTGGAGGGGGTCCTGACACGGGCGGGAGCCGACTGGACGGAGGGGACTTCGGAAGGGTCGGCCGAACCGGTCGGATGGCTTGTCAGGTTCGACGGCGTGTGCGGCGCGGCGGGCCTCTCGCCGCGGGCGCTGCCGGAGGCAGTGAGGCCGGTGGTGGCCCGCCTCGGCTTCTCCTCGGCGCTACGGCGCTTCGCGGAGGCAGCGGGGGAGGTGCGGCTGCTGCCGGCGGGCGGTCCGGACCTGTCGGGGCGCGTGGTGCGGGTGGGTGCTGACTTCGTCGAGGTCGATCAGCGTTCGGCCGCCGGCCCCCTCGTGGTTCCCTTCAGCGCGCTGCGCGCGGTGCGCCAGGCGTGGTGACCGCCCGCGGTCACAGACGGGCGTCGTCCTGGTCGGCCTCGGAGAAGGGGTGCTCCTTGACGAAGGACCGGGTCTCTTCGTACGACCGCTGGATGAACGACTCGAGCTCCGAGCGCTCGACCCGCCACTGGCCCCGGCCACCGATCTTGATCGCGGGCAGCTCACCCCGGCGGACCAGTGCGTAGACCTGGGCGGTCGAGGTGTTGAGGATCTCGGCGACGTCGGCGAGCTGGAGGAAGCGGGGGTTCGCGCCGGCGGCCATGCCCCGATTGTGCCACCACTCACGGTGGTTCCCGTGAGGTCGGGGCCGTTTGCCTGTGGACAGAGCATGGCCGGATCGGACGAAACGGGCGAAGATGTCTCGGGTGAGCGCAGGAACCTACTCCCACACGACTCCCAGCGGCGCCGTGACCGCCGCTCACCGCGGGTCGGCCGGCAGCGCGGGCGACGGCCGGCCGGGCGGAGGCTCCCCGCCCAGCCCGCCGGCGCGACGCGTGCGCCGTCCCTCCTGGCGTGACCCACGGCTGCTCGCCGGTCTCGCGATCGTCGCGGTGAGCGTGCTCCTCGGTGTGCGTCTCCTGGCCGCCGCGGACGACACGACGACCGTCTGGTCGGTCGCCGCGGACCTGCCGGCCGGGCATGCCGTCGACGCCGGGGACCTCCGGCCGGTGGAGGTCCGCTTCGGCAGCCCGGGGCTGGCGGAGAGGTACCTCCCCGCCACCGACCTGCCCCCGGGCACGGTGCTGCTCCAGGACGTCTCCACCGGGGAGATGCTGCCCCGGGCCGCGCTCGGCGAGGGCGGGACGCAGGACGTCGCGGAGCTGCCGATCAGCCTGTCCGCGGAGTCGGTGCCGGTCGGGGTTCGGCCCGGCCACGTGGTGGACGTCTGGGTGACCCCCGCGGACGTCGCGGCCCGGCAGGCCCGCGAGGCCGTGCGGGTCCTCGAGGGCGTGACGGTCGTGGCCGCCCCCGAGAGTGCCGGCGCCCTGGGGCCCTCCATGACCCGTCAGGTGGTCGTCGCAGTTCCGGCCGAGGAGGAGGCGGCGATCGCTCGCGCGCTCGCCGCGCTCGCGGACGGGACCGTGGTCCTGGTCGGACGGGGGTAGCGGCATGCTGGGGGAGCGCACCGGAGTGCTGGTCGCGGCCGCGGGCGCGGCGTGGGAGGTCGAGGCGCTGAGGGCGCTCGCCGGGCCGTCTGCGCGCAGCGTGCTGCTCAAGCGCTGCGTCGACCTGTCCGACCTGCTCGCGACAGCGTCCACGGGCCAGGCCCGCGTCGCGGTCGTGGCGGCCGGCCTGCCCGGGCTCGACGCCGACAGCGTGAGCCACCTCCGCAGCGCCGGGACCGCGGTCGTCGTGGTCGCCGACGCCCGGTCACGCGGGGCCGGCGTGGTCCTCGCCGGCGTCTCGGCGGTCGTCGACGAGACCGATGTCGAGCGGCTCGCCGCGGTGGTGCCGGCGGCGACTCTGGACGAGGACGTGTGTGGCGAGACCGAGGAGACGGGCGACGCCACCGACGACCGCGAGGGGTCCGGTCCCGGGTCGCACGAGCCCGGACGCGTGGTCGCCGTGTGGGGGCCGGCCGGTGCCCCCGGGCGCACCACGCTCGCGGTCACGCTGGCCGCGGAGCTGGCCGCCCGTGGGCACGACACGCTCCTGGTGGACGCCGACGGGTACGGCGGCGCGGTGGCTCAGCACCTCGGCATCCTCGACGAGGTCTCAGGCCTGCTCGGCGCGGTGCGGCTCGCGAACAGCGGCCGCCTCGACGCGCGTGGGCTCGCCGCGACCGCCCGCGAGGTGCGTGCCGACCTGCGCGTCCTCACCGGCCTTCCGCGAGCCGACCGATGGGTCGAGGTCCGGCCGGCGGCCTTCGACCTGCTGCTCACCACGGCCCGCTCACTGTGCCGCTACGTCGTGCTCGACCTGGGCTTCAGCCTGGAGCAGGATCCGCAGTCGTACGGCAGCAGCGTGCCGCAGCGCAACCACATGACGGTGGGGACGCTCGACGTCGCCGACGAGGTGGTCGTGGTGGGCGGAGCCGACCCTGTCGGGCTGGCCCGGCTCGCGCGCGGCCTGGTCGAGATGCGCGAGGTCGTGCCGTCCGCGACGACCCGGGTGGCGGTCAACCGGGTGCGTGCCTCGCTCGGCTGGACCGAGCAGGAGGTGCGCGCCATGGTGGAGGGGTTCGTCACCCCGGCGAGCATGCACTTCCTCCCCGACGAGCCCGCCGTCGTCGACCGGGCCCTGATGAGCGGCCGACCCGTCCAGGACTCAGGCGACTCCGGCCTGGCCAGGGCAGCTGCCGGCCTCGCCGACGCGCTCACGGGGGACCCGACGTGGGTGCCGGGTCGGCGCGTGCGGCTCAGGCGCCGAAGAGCAGGTACAACCCGGTGACCGTGTAGAAGACCATCACCACGAGCAGGGGGAGCTGGCCGGTCAGCTGGTGCCTCCGCGGGAGCAGCCGCACCGCCCGGTCGTGGGCCGCGATGACACCGAGGACGTGCCCGGTGACGACCGCGAGGACCTTCGTCACGGCCAGGAAGGTCGGGTGGCTCGAGAGCCAGTAGTTGACCTGCCAGTCGGCCGTGCCGAGCAGGTTCGCTCCGGTGTTCATGGGGTCGCTGAGCTGGATCATCGTCTGCTGCCCGGACTCGACGAAGTAAGTCAGGTAGTGGGCGAACATGTAGCCGGCGATGATCGGGACCACCGAGTGCGCGAAGAGCGCCGGCAGGTCGCCCCGGCGTACTCCCTCCTTGGGTGCGACCGCGGCGGTGGCGGCCACGAAGCTGAGCCCGACCAGCAGGCAGAAGGCCAGCAGCACCAAGGTGTTGACCAGCGTGACGTCCAGCATGGTGGTCTGCGTGAAGCGGACCCAGACCCCGAAGTCCTTGAAGCTGTCGAAGGCCGTGCTGCCGAAGAGCACCGCGACCACCGCGACCAGGCCGGCCGCCGGACGCACCGTGTCGAGGTTCGCCAGGGGGCTGCGCAGGACCAGGGTGCCGTCCTCGCGGCGGCCGAACACCGACAGGTGCCCGATCAGGGTGGAGTACACCTCGAACGGGTCGGCCCGCTCCAGCCAGCGCTCTCCGAAGAGCGCGCTGCCCACGAGCAGGACAGCGAGGTAGATCGCGAACCACAGGCGGATCGAGGTGAGGTACGTCGAGTCGGGGTAGACCAGCTCCAGCCACACGAAGGCGAACAGGCCGACGGCCGCGGGCCAGTAGCCGACCCTCGGGGAGAGCTCGTACATGCCCCGGGCGGGATCCCCGCCGAGCATCTTGCCGAGGAGCAGGTTCAGGGTCCGGACGGGGCTGACCGCCTTGTAGACCGGGCCGAACAGCAGGGAGGCCGGCACGAGGCCGACCCAGAGGAGGACGTAGACGACGCCGAACGTCGGGTTGATCAGGAGGTCCGGTCCCGCAAGGGCGGCCCACACGACGTAGAGGAAGAACGTCAGGCCCAGGATGCGCAGCGTCCACGCGAACGCAGGAGAGTCGACCAGCCGGGAGAGCCGGTCGGGGGCGGGGCGGCCGGAGGTGGCGGCGTCGTACCTGGGGTTGCGCCAGGCCAGCGCGAGGACGATGAAGGAGACGGCGAGCGCTGCTGCCGCACCTGCGATCGCGAACTCGGCCGGGATCGGGAGGTCCTGCGCGCCGCCGACGCCATGGGCGAAGACCATGGGTCAGCGGACCTCGAGCTGGAGCAGGATCATGCCGGTGTCGTGCTCCTCGACGTCGACCACGCCGGGGCGGTCGATGACCAGCTCCAAGGTGCCCTCACCCTTCGGTACCTCGAGCACCTGCTCCGGGGAGGAGTGCACGTGCAGCTCGGCCGCACGGTCGGACTCGGTCTCGAAGAGGATCGGCTCGCCTGCCGAGACCTTGACGCGCTTGCCGTTGGGCTCGATCCTGTCGCCCTCGATCTCGATCTCGATCGCCTCGGCGCCCGCGTCGTCGGCCTCGGTGGGGGCCGACTCCGTGGGTGAGGGGCTCGCAGAGTCCGACGAGCCGGTCGTGGACGGTGCCGACGACGAGGGCGCCGAGTCCTCGCCCGTGGGTCCCTCGGAGGAGCAGCCGGTCAGGATCAGAGCGGCGACAGCGACGGCGGAGAGAGCCCGGCGCATGCGTGGCCTCCTTTGTTTCGAGACGGATCGAGACTGCATCAAGGGTCGCACGTCCTCCTCGGTCGACGGACGCCGGGGAGCGAGGTGAGACCGGGCCGATAGCCTGGGGGGCCGATGACGACCCGGCACGCCCGGACCGACCAGCGCTGAAGGAAGGGAACCCGATGAGTGAGCGGCTCCGGCCCGCCGACCTGGCCTTCCTGACGACGGAGTCGGCGAGAAGCCCGATGCACAACGCCACGCTCGAGGTCTTCGAGCCCGGGGCGGAAGGCTTCGACTACGAGCGGCTGCTCGCCCTCATCGCCGACCGGATCGCGTTCGTGCCGAGGTACCGCCAGCGGCTCCGCTTCGTCCCCGGGCGGCTGGCCAACCCGGTGTGGGTCGACGACGACGACTTCGACCTGACCTACCACGTGCGGCGCTCGGCGCTGCCCCGTCCCGGGTCCATGGAGCAGCTGCGTGACCTCGTCGCCCGGATCATGTCGCGCCGCCTCGACCGCGACCGTCCCCTGTGGGAGGTCTACCTGGTCGAGGGGCTCGAGGAGGGGCGCTTCGCGATCCTGTCCAAGTCCCACCAGATCCTGGTCGACGGCGTCTCCACCGTCGACCTCGGGCAGGTCCTGCTCGACGTCGACCCGCGCCCGCGGGACGTGGTGCCCGACCACTGGCGTCCCGACCGGGAGCCGAGTCCGCCCGCCCTGCTCGCCGGCGCGCTGACCGAGGTGGCCCGGAACCCGGGCGTCCTCGCCGAGACCGTGCGGGGCAACGTCGAGGGCCTGTGGCGGACCGCAGCGTTGGTCGCCACCTCCACCCTCGCGGTCGCCGGGTCCGTGTCCAACCGCCGGCACGCCCCCGAGACGCCGCTGCATGCCCAGCTCTCGGAGCAGCGGCGGTTCGTCACCGTGCGGACCGAGCTGCAGGACTACCGCAAGGTCCGTCGGGTGCACGGCGGCACCGTCAACGACGTGATCATGGCAACCGTGGCCGGCGCGATGCGCGCGTGGCTGATGACCCGGGCGGAGCCCGTGCACGGCAGCCGCAGCCTCCGGGCGATGGTGCCGATGAGCGTCATCGACCACGAGCTCGAGCCGACCTCCCTCGGCACCCAGGTCACCGGACACCTCGTCGCCCTGCCGATCGGCGAGTCCAGCCCGGTGGTGCGCCTGCACCAGGTGTCCTACGCCTTCAAGGCCCACAAGGACACGGGGAAGGCGGTCGCGGCCGACCGGCTCGCCGACATCGCCGGCTTCGCCCCGACGACGTTCCACGCGCTGGGCTCGCGGGTCGCAGCGTCGCACGCACGTGGGTTCGACCTCGTCGTCACCAACGTCCCCGGGCCGCAGTTCCCGTTGTACGCCGCCGGGGCGCCGATGCTCGAGAGCTACCCGGTGCAGCCACTGCTCGCGGGGCACGCTCTGTCGATCGGCGTGACGTCGTACGACGGTGGGGTCTTCTACGGCCTCAACGCCGACCGAGACGCGATCGCGGACCTCGACGTGCTCGGCCACTGCGTGACCGAGGCGCTCGCCGAGCTCGTCGACAGCGCGAGCGACGCGCGGCCCCGCGCGCCGCGCGGACGCAAGCGAACCGACCGAGGAGGCACCTCATGAGCACCCGCGTCTACATCCCCAGCACGTCCGGACGGCTGCGGGAGCTCCTCGTCTCCGGGGGGCTCGGTCCGACGCCGGTCCACGCTCACGCGGTGACCCGGGAGGCCCTTGTTGTGCTCGCGGACGCCGACGACGAGGAGCAGGAGTACGCCGTGCTGACCGCGGCGGCCCAGGACTCCCTGGGCCTCCTCTCCGCCGAGGAGCGGCCCCGGCGGGTCGTCGTGGTCGCGGAGGCCGACACGGTGCTCGAGGCCGACGGCGAGGGCAGTCGGGTGGAGCTCCACGAGGTGGTCCCGCTGCGCCATGTGGTGGCCGTGCACGCCGACTCCGAGGACGCAGAGGAGGACGTGGCCGCGGGCCGCGACGCCTGGCCCGACGCCCAGGCCGGGGACGCCGCGGCGCAGCGCACGGTCGACCGCTGCGAGCAGCACGAGCTCGGCTGGTTCGCCACCCAGGAGATGGGCGGACTGGTCGAGCCGACATGACTTGGGGGTAACCCCCGGCTTCTGCCACCATCGGGTCCATGGACGCGATCACCAAGCCCCCTGTCCCGGTCAACGAGCCCAACCTCGGCTACGCCCCCGGGAGCGCCGAGCGAGCCGCTCTCGAGATCGAGCTGGAGAAGCAGCAGTCGCGCCAGGTCGACCTGACCGCGACGATCGGCGGGAAGAAGCAGATGGGCGGGGGCGATGAGATCCCCGTCGTCCAGCCCCACGACCACCAGCACGTCCTCGGCGTGCTGAAGAACTCCACCCAGGAGGACGCCAAGGCGGCCGTCGCGGCGGCGCAGGAGGCCGCCCCCGAGTGGCGGGCGATGTCCCTCGACGACCGGGGTGCCGTCCTGCTCAAGGCGGCCGACCTGCTCGCGGGCCCGTGGCGCCAGCGGCTCAACGCGGCGACCATGCTGGGACAGTCCAAGACCGCCTGGCAGGCCGAGATCGACGCCGCCTGCGAGCTGGTCGACTTCTGGCGCTTCAACGTCCACTACGCGCGAGAGCTCCTCGCCGAGCAGCCGATCGCGAACTCCCGGGGTGTGTGGAACCGCACCGACCACCGCCCGCTCGAGGGCTTCGTCTACGCGATCACGCCGTTCAACTTCACCGCGATCGCGGGCAACCTGCCCACCGCGCCGGCGCTGATGGGCAACACGGTCGTCTGGAAGCCGTCGCCGACCCAGCAGTTCGCGGCGCACCTGCTCATGGAGCTGCTCGAGGAGGCCGGCCTGCCGCCGGGCGTGATCAACATGCTCCCCGGTGACGGCATCGAGGTCTCCAACGTCGCCCTGAAGCACCCCGACCTCGCCGGGATCCACTTCACGGGCTCGACCCCGACGTTCCACCACCTCTGGAGGAGCGTCGGCGAGAACATCGCCAACTACCGCAGCTACCCGCGCCTGGTGGGGGAGACCGGCGGCAAGGACTTCATCGTCGCGCACGCCTCCGCGGACCCCGACGTCCTCAGGACCGCGATGCTGCGTGGCGCCTTCGAGTTCCAGGGGCAGAAGTGCTCGGCGGCCTCGCGCGCCTACGTGCCGCGGTCGCTGTGGAGCCGGATGCGCGACGACTTCCTCGCCGAGGTCGAGAGCATCACCATGGGCGACGTCACCGACCTGTCCAACTTCATGGGCGCGGTCATCGACGAGCGGGCCTTCGCCAAGCACAAGGCAGCGATCGAGCGGGCCAAGCAGTCCGCCGACCTCGAGGTCCTCGTCGGCGGCGGCCTCGACGACTCGGTCGGCTACTTCGTGCAGCCCACGGTCGTCGAGGGCGGTGACCCGACCGACGAGATGTTCGCGACGGAGTACTTCGGGCCGATCCTCGCGGTGCACGTCTACGACGACGCCGACTTCGAGAAGGTCGTCGCCCAGATGGAGTCGTTCGCGCCGTACGCCCTCACCGGCTCGATCATCGCCCAGGACCGTCGCGTGGTCGCCTGGGCCACCGAGGTGCTCCGCTTCGCGGCCGGCAACTTCTACATCAACGACAAGCCCACCGGCGCGGTCGTGGGCCAGCAGCCCTTCGGTGGTGCGCGGGCCTCCGGCACCAACGACAAGGCCGGTGCCGCGTCGAACCTGACCCGGTGGATCTCGCCGCGGTCGTTGAAGGAGACCTTCGACCCGCCGAAGGACTACCGCTACCCGCACATGGGCTGAGGTCCGGTCCCGGACCGGCCGCGGGCCCGGGGCCGGTCCGGACCGATTTCGGGGCAGGGGGACAATGACGGTCATGAGCCCCGCACTCGTGCCCCTGCACATGGGCGACCTGCACGCCTACGAGACGGCGCTGCTCGCGCTCCTGGCGTTCGGGCCCTTCGTCGTGCTCACGGTGGTGGTCGTCGTCCTGCGCCGACGCGACGCCGAGGACGCCGACGACCCCGTGTGACCCGCAGGCTCCGGCGCCCCGGCCCAATGGCTCAGCGGCCGGCGAGCCAGGCCTTCCCGACCCGTTCCTCGGTCTGGAGCGCGTGCTCGAGCAGCTCGCCGATCAGCACCTCGATCTTCCCGCCGACGATCGGGATGCCCACCTTGAGCTCCCCGGCGACGGTCTCCACCGTGCCGTCACCGTCGGGGCGCAGCGTGATGGTGCCCTCCAGGTGACCGGGCTTGCCCGGGATGGCGACGTCGAGCACGGCGTCGGTGGCGCTCGACCACTCCTCCCGCTGGCGGATGTGGATGGTGTCGCCGACGAACTTCTTGGCGAACGACGGGATGCCCTCCGAGGGGCGCTTCTGGTCCACCATCACCGACATGGTGTGGTCGGCGCCCTCGACCTCGGCGGTGCACTCGGTGACGTGCTGGGCCTCGCACACCTGCTCGCGGAAGAGTGCCTCGCCGAGCATCGCGAACACCTCCTCGGGGCTCGCGTCGTAGCGCAGGGTGTGCTCGAACCTCATCGGTGTTCTCCTTGTCCGGGTCGTGCAGTGCGCCCCATCATGACGGATCGGCCCCGGGGTGGCTACGCTCCGCCGTGTGACGTCGGACCCCTGCGTGAACGACAACGGCCCCGACCCGTCAGGGGAGTGGGGTGGCACGGACATCGCGTTCGGCGAGCACGGTGCACGACTGACCTACGGCGGCTATCTCGCCCTCGAGCAGCTGCTCTCGGCGCAGCGCTTCGAGTCCGACCCGCCCGCCCACGACGAGCTGCTGTTCATCACCATCCACCAGGTCTACGAGCTGTGGTTCAAGCAGCTCCTGCACGAGGCCACGGCCGCCCGTGACGCGATGCTCGGCCGGGCCGCCGAGGGGCCGGACCGGCTGTGGTGGGCCCAGCACCTCCTGCGGCGCATGCACGTGATCGAGCGCGTCCTGGTCTCCCAGGTCGACGTCCTCGAGACGATGACCCCCCAGGACTTCCTGCAGTTCCGCCAGGCGCTCGCGCCCGCCAGCGGGTTCCAGTCGGTGCAGTACCGCGAGCTGGAGTTCCTCTCCGGTGCGAAGGACCCCTCCTTCGTGGAGCGGTTCAAGGGGCTCACCGACGCCGAGCGCGAGCGGCTCCGCCGACGCCTCGAGGAGCCGACGCTGTGGGACGCCTTCCTGCACGTCCTCCGCGAGCGCGGTCTCCCCGCCGGCAACGACGACGAGGTCACCGACTCGGTGCGCCGGGCAGCGCACGACCGGACGAGGTACTCCGACGTCTGGGCCCTCGCCGAGGCACTGCTCGAGCACGACGAGCTGGCCGCCGCCTGGCGTGCCCGGCACGTCGTGATGGTCGAGCGGATGATCGGCACGAGGACCGGCACCGGAGGGTCCTCCGGGGCCGCCTACCTGCGCTCGCGGCTGCCGCTGCAGTACTACCCGCTGCTCTGGGAGCTGCGCTCCCACCTCTGACGGCCGAGGCTGTCCGGACACGCCGCCGAGCCCCGCTTGTTGCCCCCACGGGCACGCTCTAGGGTCGGACTCGTCGGCACATCGTCGTGCCGGCCGGAGCGACTCAAAAGGTTGATGCCTCGTGCGAACGACGCTGGACGACAGCAGGGATGAGCTCATCGCGAAGGCAGCGGAGCTCGGCAGCACCCGCAAGGGCACCAGCGGTCCTCCCGGCGCCACCACCGGGTCGTTCCTGAGGTCCTACTACCGGCACGTGGCGCCCGAGGACGTCGTCCAGCGCTCGCCCGAGGACCTTTACGGCGCGGCGATGAGCCAGTACCGCATGGCGGTGCACCGGCCGCAGGGCACCGCCAACATCCGGGTCTTCACGCCCTCGGTGTCCGAGCACGGCTGGGCCGCCGACGGCCACACGGTCGTCGAGGTCGTCACCGACGACATGCCCTTCCTCGTCGACTCCGTGACCATGCTGCTCAACGAGGAGCACCGCTCGGTGCACCTCGTGGTGCACCCCCAGCTCCTGGTGCGCCGCGACGTCACCGGGAAGCTGCAGGACGTCCACACCTCCGAGGGCCACGACGGCCCCGGCAAGGACATGCCCCACGACGTCTTCCGCGAGTCGTGGATGCACCTCGAGATCGACCGGGAGACCGACCAGGAGGACCTCGAGGCGATCGAGAGCGGCCTCGCGAAGGTCCTGCGCGACGTCCGCGAGGCGGTCGAGGACTGGGAGCGCATGCACGCCCAGGCACGCTCGATCGTCGAGGACCTCGAGTCGTTCCCGCCCCCGCTGTCCGAGACGGAGATCGCCGAGGGCAAGGCCCTCCTCGAGTGGCTGGCCGACGACCACTTCACGTTCCTCGGCTACCGGGAGTACCACCTCGAGACCCAGGACGGCGACGACGTGCTCCGGGCCGTTCCGGGCACCGGCTTCGGCATCCTGCGCGCCGACCCTGACATGTCCTCGTCGGTCGGCAAGCTGCCGCCGCTGGTGGCCGCCAGGGCCCGCGAGAAGACGCTGCTCGTGCTGGCGAAGGCGAACTCCAAGGCGACCGTGCACCGCTCTGCCTATCTCGACTACGTCGGGGTGAAGACCTTCGACGAGAACGGCGACGTCGTCGGCGAGCGCCGCTTCCTGGGTCTGTACAGCTCGGCGGCCTACACCGAGTCCATCACGCGCATCCCGGTGCTGCGAGACAAGGCGCGCCAGGTCATCGACCGCGCCGGCTTCGACCCGCTGAGCCATACCGGCAAGGCGCTGATGGACGTGCTGGAGACCTATCCGCGCGACGAGCTGTTCCAGACCCCGGTCGACGAGCTGGTCCCGATCACGGAGGCGGTGCTGCACACGCGGGACCGCCGCCAGGTCCGGCTGTTCGTGCGGCAGGACGCATACGCCCGCTTCTACTCGTGCCTGGTCTACCTCCCCCGCGACCGGTACACCACAGGGGTCCGGGAGCGGATCGCGTCGATCCTCAGGACCCAGCTCGGCGGTGAGTCGGTCGAGTACACCGCCCGGGTCAGCGAGTCGATGCTCGCGCGGCTGCACTTCGTGGTCCGTCCGCCCCGCGGCCACCTCGTGGAGGACTACGACCACGAGGACCTCGAGCGCCGCCTCGTCGAGGCCGCGCGGTCGTGGCGCGACGACCTGGTCGCGGCGATCGGCGCCGAGTACGGCGAGGAGGAGGGGTCCCGCCTCGCGCGGACCTACGCCGATGCCTTCCCGGAGGCGTACAAGGAGGACTACGCGCCGCGCACCGGCGCGGTCGACCTGGGCCGCCTGGAGGCGATCGAGGGTGAGGTGGGGATGTCCCTCTCGCTGTACGAACCCATGGACGCCGGCCCCGGCGAGGCGCGGCTCAAGGTCTTCCGGATCGGTCCGCCGCTCTCGCTCAGCCACGTGCTGCCGATGCTGTCGGCGATGGGCGTCGAGGTCGTCGACGAGCGGCCCTACGAGCTCGAGGGCGTGTCCCGTCGGTCCTACATCTACGACTTCGGCCTGCGCTACCCCGCGGAGATGCCAGGCGGCGCCCGCGAGCTCTTCCAGGACACCGTCACCGCCGTGTGGCAGGGCAAGAACGAGAGCGACGGCTTCAACGCGCTCGTCCTCGCTGCCGGCCTGTCGTGGCGCCAGGTCGTCGTGCTGCGCGCCTACGCCCGCTACATGCGCCAGGGCGGGACGCCGTTCTCGCAGGGCTCGATCCAGGGCGCGCTGCTCGGCAACGTCGACATCACCCGCCTGCTCGTGCGGCTGTTCGAGGCCCGCTTCGACCCGGGCCGCAACAGCGACATCGCCCCCGACAGCGAGACGCGCACCGCCACCATTGCCGAGATCGAGGAGCGGATCACGCGGGCGCTCGAGGACGTCGCGAGCCTCGACCACGACCGGATCCTGCGCTCCTACCTGACCATCGTGAAGGCGACGCTGCGCACCAGCTACTACCAGCGCGACGAGCACGGTGAGCCCAAGAGCTACCTGTCGCTCAAGCTCGAGCCGAGCGCCATCCCGGACCTCCCCGAGCCGCGGCCGCGGTTCGAGATCTTCGTCTACTCGCCTCGGGTCGAGGGTGTGCACCTGCGCTTCGGCGCGGTCGCTCGAGGCGGTCTGCGCTGGTCGGACCGACGAGACGACTTCCGCACGGAGGTCCTCGGCCTGGTCAAGGCCCAGATGGTCAAGAACGCCGTGATCGTCCCCGTCGGTGCCAAGGGCGGATTCTACCCCAAGCAGCTGCCCGACCCCGCGGACCGCGACGCCTGGCTCGCGGAGGGCGTCGCCTGCTACAAGACGTTCATCTGCGGGTTGCTCGACATCACCGACAACCTCGTCGGCGGCGAGACGGTCCCGCCCGAACGCGTCGTACGCCACGACTCCGACGACTCCTACCTCGTGGTGGCCGCGGACAAGGGCACGGCGTCCTTCTCCGACCTCGCCAACGAGATCGCCGGAGACTACGGGTTCTGGCTCGGTGACGCCTTCGCGTCGGGCGGGTCGGCCGGCTACGACCACAAGGCGATGGGCATCACCGCGCGCGGTGCGTGGGTGTCGGTGCAGCGGCACTTCCGCGAGATGGGCGTCGACTGCCAGACCGAGGACTTCACCGCCGTGGGCATCGGTGACATGTCCGGCGACGTCTTCGGCAACGGGATGCTGCTCTCGAAGCACACCCGCCTGGTCGCGGCGTTCGACCACCGGCACATCTTCCTCGACCCGGACCCCGACGCCGACGCGTCGTACGCCGAGCGCAAGCGACTCTTCGAGCTGCCCCGCTCGAGCTGGGAGGACTACGACAAGTCCCTGATCAGTGAGGGCGGTGGCGTCTACGCGCGCAGCCTGAAGTCGATCAAGGTGTCGCCCCAGGTACGACGGGCTCTCGGGCTCGACGACAAGGTGACCTCGACGACCCCCGCCGAGCTCATGCGGGCGATCCTCCTCGCCGACGTCGACCTGCTGTGGAACGGCGGCATCGGCACCTACGTCAAGAGCTCGGGGGAGACCAACGCCGACGCGGGTGACAAGGCCAACGACCCGATCCGGGTCGACGGCGCGGACCTGCGCTGCCGCTGTGTCGGTGAGGGCGGCAACCTCGGCTTCACCCAGGCCGGTCGGGTGGAGTACGCCCGCGCCGGGGGCCGGATCAACAGCGACTTCATCGACAACTCGGCCGGGGTGGACACCTCCGACCACGAGGTGAACATCAAGATCCTGCTCGACCGCGTGGTCGCGCAGGGTGACCTCACCGGCAAGCAGCGCAACGACCTGCTGGAGTCGATGACCGACGAGGTCGCCGAGCTGGTGCTCCAGGACAACTACGAGCAGAACATCGCCATCGCCGGCGCCGAGGCCATCGCGCCAGGCCTCCTCCACGTCCACGAGGACTGGATGCGCCGCCTGGAGAAGCAGGGTCTGCTGAACCGTGCGCTGGAGTTCCTCCCCAGCCGTAAGCAGGTGGCCGAGCGGCTGGAGCGTGGCCAGGGGCTCAGCGCGCCCGAGCTCGCGGTCCTGGTGTCCTACACCAAGATCGTGCTGGCCGACGAGCTGATCGGCACCGACCTCCCCGACGACCCGTTCCTGCGCAGCGAGCTGTACAGCTACTTCCCGAGCAAGATGCGCCAGAACTACCGGCAGCAGATGGAGGAGCATCCGCTGCGTCGCGAGATCATCGTGACCCAGATCGTCAACGAGCTGGTCAACGGCGCGGGGACGACGTACTTCCACCGGCTCTCGGGGGAGACGGGGGCGAGCGCCGCGGAGCTCACCCGCGCGAACTTCATGGCCCGCGAGATCTACGGCTCCAAGGGCCTGATGCAGGAGATCGCGTCGTACGACAACAAGATCGACGCGGGCGTGCAGACGCGGATGCGGCTCGAGGTCCGCACCCTGGTCGAGCGCGCATCCCGCTGGCTGGTCGTCAACCGCAGACCACCGGTCGACTCCGACGAGGTCGTCGACTTCTTCGAGGTCGTCGTGCAGCGGGTGACCGCGCAGCTGCCGGACCTGCTGACCGGCCGGGAGCTCGCGGCCTACGAGCAACGGCGCGACGAGCTGGTCGAGGGGTCGGTGCCCGAGGACCTCGCCCGCCGGGTCGCGGTGCTGCCCCCGGCGTACGCCGTCCTCGGCATCGTCGACGTGTCCCAGCGCGACGGGCTGGACCCGGTCGAGGTCTGCCGCCTGCACTTCGAGCTGGGGGAGCAGCTCGGCCTCCCGGCGCTGGCGACCCGTGTGCTGGCGCTGCCGCGCAAAGACCGCTGGCAGGCCATGGCCCGGGCGGCGCTCCGCGACGAGCTGCACTCGGTGCACGTCCAGCTCACCGGCCAGGTGCTCGCCCTCACGGCTCCGGAGGCCCCCGCGTCCGACCGGGTCGCGCACTGGAAGGAGGACGAGGGGACCGCGGTGCGCCGAGCGACCACGACGCTCGACGAGATCTGCGCCGACGACCGTGCCGACCTCGCTCGACTCTCGGTGGGCCTCCGGGTGGTCCGCACCCTCCTCACCACCCCCTAGCGATCAGCTGCCGAACTCCTGCGCCAGCCAGGCTGCGCCGACGATCCCGGCGTTGTTGCGCAGCCTCGCCGGAACGATCGGGGTGCGCAGCTCGAGCAGCGGCAGGAACTTGTCCGAGCTCTTGCTGATCCCACCACCGACGACGAAGAGGTCCGGCCAGAACAGGGCCTCGACGTGGCTGTAGTAGCGCTGCAGCCGCTCGGCCCACTCGGGGTAGGAGAGGTTCTCCCGCTCCTTGGCCGACTGTGCGGCGCGCTGTTCGGCATCGTGCCCGTCGATCTCGAGGTGACCGAGCTCGCTGTTGGGCATCAGCTTTCCGTCGAGGAGGAAGGCCGAGCCGATCCCGGTGCCCAACGTGGTCAAGATGACCAGACCGGGGACGTCCTTGGCGACGCCGTACCTCGCCTCGGCCACCCCGGCGGCGTCGGCGTC
The DNA here is from genome assembly GCA_002384855.1 of Nocardioidaceae bacterium UBA4001. Lineage (GTDB taxonomy): Bacteria > Actinomycetota > Actinomycetes > Propionibacteriales > Nocardioidaceae > Nocardioides_C. Next base: position 77,838 of record DGBP01000069.1, read on the forward strand.
GTTGACGACGTGGACGGGCCGGCCGAGCCGCTCGGTGAAGAGGGCGTCGACGTCGGTGTCCACCCAGGCCGGGTCGATGTTCGCTGCCGAGCGGGCCACCCCGTGCTGGCAGACGGCGGGGATCGCGATGCCGATCGGCCCAGACCCGATTCGGCCGGCAAAGCTGTCCGCGATCTCCTCCACGACCCCCGCCACGGCCTCGGGCGTCGCAGGCCTGGGCGTCTTGATCTTCAACCGCTCCGCCACGAGCTCGCCGGTCGCCAGGTCGACGGGCGCGCCCTTCACCCCGCTGCCGCCGATGTCGATCCCCAGCACCGACCCGGTCGCATCTGTCTCGCCCATGTTTGCCTCCTTTGCGACAACCCTAGACACTCGGCGGCATGACTTCTCACGGCCGCAGCGACCTCGAGTCGTTCGTGCTCGACCACTTCGACAGCGAAGCCCTCGTCGAGGACCTCGCCGCCCTGGTCCGGCTCCCGAGCGTGGCGGGCAGTGACGCCGAGGTGGAGGTCCAGGACCTGGCTGCGGAGATCCTCCGCAGCCAGGCCGCCGTGGTGGACCGGTGGGACATCGACCTCACCGAGCTCCAGGAGGACCCGTGGTTCCCCGGCTCGGAGGCGCACCGTGACCGAGCCGTCGGCGTCGTGGGGGTGACCTCCGGGGAGGGTGCCCCAGCACTCGTCCTGCAGGGCCACCTCGACGTGGTGCCCCCGGGCGACCCGGAGACCTGGCAGGGACTCGACCCCTTCTCGGGCGAGATCCGCGACGGTGCGCTGCACGGTCGCGGTGCCTGCGACATGAAGGCCGGCGTCGCGGCGAACCTCGCGGTGATGCGTACGCTGCGCGCGGCCGGCGTGCAGCTCGCGCGACCGCTGGCCGTGCACAGCGTCGTGGGGGAGGAGGACGGCGGTCTCGGCGCCTTCGCCACCCTGCGCCGCGGCCACCGGGGAGAGGCTGCCGTGATCACCGAGCCGACCAGCGGCCGGATCGTGACCGCCACGGCGGGAGCCCTGACCTTCCGGATCGAGGTGGCCGGCCGCTCGGCCCACGGCAGCATGCGTCGCGAGGGGGTCAGCGCGCTGGAGGTGTTCTGGCCCCTCCACGAGGCCCTGCGCGAGCTCGAGCGCGAACGGAACGTCGACCCGGACCCGCTCTTCGGGAGCGACCTGCCCTACGCACTGTCGATCGGCATGGTGCACGGCGGTGACTGGGCCAGCAACGTGCCGGACAAGCTCACTGCCGAGGGCCGGCTCGGGGTCCAGCTCGACGAGGACCCGCGCCAGGCCCGCCTTGCGCTCGAGGACGCCGTCGCCGAGGTCAGCGCCAAGGACCCGTGGCTCCGCGAGAACCGGCCCGTCGTCACCTGGCCGGGCGGCCAGTTCGCCAGCGGGCGCACGGACGCCGACCACCCGCTGGTGGGCGAGGTCATCGACTCGGTGCGCGACACCGGAGGCCCCGTTCCGGAGCTCGGCGCGGAGGTGTACGGCAGCGACCTGCGGCTTTACGCCGGTATCGGCGGCATCCCCACCCTCCATTACGGCCCCGGCGACATCCGCGTCGCTCACGGCCCGCAGGAGCACGTGGACCTCGAGGAGGTCGCCCAGGTGGCGCGTGCGCTCGTCGTACTCACGCTGCGACGCTGCGGCGTGCGCCCCTGACCTCGCACTACCGTGTCCGCATGCGCGAAGACCTGCTGTTCGCCGGCGTCGAGGCCCTCACGGAGGCGACCACCGCCGGGAACCTCTCCGCCCGGGAGCTGACCGAGGCCTGCCTGGACCGGATCAGCGAGACCGACCACCACCTCCACGCCTTCACCAACGTGATGCGCGACCGAGCGCTCGCCGAGGCCGACGCGCGGGACAAGGACATCATCGACGGCGTCGAGCCAGGGCCCCTGCACGGCCTGCCGGTGGCGGTGAAGGAGGAGGTCGACGTCGCCGGCGAGGTGACCACGTTCGGCGGCAGGGGCAACAGCACCCCGGCGGTGCGAGACGCCGAGGTGGTGCGCCGCCTGCGTGCGGCCGGAGCGGTCGTCCTCGGCAAGACCGCGATGCCGGAGTTCGGCCAGTGGCCGTTCACCGAGTCCGCGACGCACGGCATCACCCGGAACCCCTGGGACACCGACCGCAGCACGGGCGGGTCGAGCGGGGGTACGGCGGCCGCGGTCGCTGCCGGGATGGTCCCGGTCGGCATCGGCGGAGACGGCGGCGGGTCGATCCGGATCCCCGCGGCCGTCTGTGGCCTGTTCGGGCTCAAGCCGCACCGCGGCCGGGTCTCCACCGACCCGCATCAGCACCTCTGGTGGGCCCTGGGCACGGTCGGCCCGCTGACCCGCAGCGTGGTCGACAGCGCCCTGGTCTACGACGTCGTCCACGGCGCGCTTCCGGGCGACCGCTTCCGCGCGCAGGATCCGGCGACGTCCTTCGTCGAGGCGGTCCGGGCACCTGCGAGGACGCTGCGGATCGCCTGGTCCGCCAGGCCGGTGACCCTCGGCGTCCGGCCGCACCCCGAGCACGTCGAGGCCGTGCGAGCCACGGCCGCGCTGCTCGCCGACCTCGGACATCACGTCGAGGAGGTCGACCCCGGCTACCCCGATCCGACGTCGGCGTTCGTCCCGCAGTTCTTCGCCGGTGTCGCCTCCGAGGCGAGGACCGTCGAGCATCCCCAACGGCTCGAGCGCCGCACCCGCGAGACGCTGCGGCTCGGTCGGTGGGTGCGGCCCGGTGTGGTCGAGTGGGCCATGCGGCAGGGGGAGAAGGTCGCGGAGCGGGCGAACCGGGTCTTCGAGCGGCACGACCTCCTGCTCACGCCGACGATCGCGCACCGCCCGCCCCACGCCGGTGTGCTCGACGGGGTGGGGACGCTCCGCGCGGCGGCGCTGTCGACGCCGATGATCGCCTACACCGCGCTGTGGAACGTCACGGGGAACCCCGCCGCCTCGGTGCCGGCCGGCTTCGGCAGCGACGGTCTGCCTCTCGCCGTACAGCTGGTCGGTCGTGGCCACGACGAGACCACGATCCTCGCGGTGGCCGCGCAGCTCGAGCGTGCCCGCCCGTGGGCCGGCCGGCGACCGGTGCTGCCGTGACCGGCCTGCTGCTCACGACCCCGCGTGCCTGGGCGCGCCGGGTGGTCGGCCTGCTCCCCGGCGTCGAGGTGCCGAGCAGGCTGGCCGGCCGCACGGTGATGGTCACCGGAGCGTCCTCCGGCATCGGCGAGGCGACGGCGCGGGCGGTGGCCGCCAAGGGCGCTCGCGTGCTGCTCGTCGCCCGGCGCGCCGACGAGCTCGCCCGGGTCGCCCGTGAGATCGAGGCCGCGGGAGGGGCGGCCCACGCGTACGCCTGCGACCTGACCGACGTCGCCGCGGTCGACGCCATGGTGGGCGCGGTGCTCGCCGAGCACGGGGGCGTCGACATGCTCGTCAACAACGCCGGCCGGTCCATCCGGAGGTCCCTGTCGCTGTCCTACGAGCGGGTGCACGACGTCGAGCGGACGGTCGCGATCAACTACGTCGCCCCGGTCCGGCTGGTCCTGGCGTTCCTCCCGGGGATGGTCGAGCGCGGTGACGGCCACGTGGTCAACATCCTCACGTGGGGGGTGCAGGTGAAGGCCCCGAAGTTCGCCGCCTACATCGCCTCGAAGGCCGCGCTGGACACCTTCAGCCGGATCGCCGGCCGCGAGACGTACGGCGACGGCGTCACGTTCACCAACGTCCGGCTGTCCCTGGTCCGCACCGACATGATCGGGCCGACCGACGCCTACCGCAGGACCCCGGCGATGACCCCCGAGCAGGCGGCCGCGAAGGTGGTCCGCGCGCTCGAGGACCGGCCGCTGACCGTGAACACGGTGGCCGGCTCGGTCGCCGAGGTGCTCAACCTGGTCGCGCCCCGGCTCTCGGACGCCGTGAGCCATGCCGCTGCTCAGCGCTTCCCCGACTCACCCTCGGCAGCCAGGCACGTCTCACCGGACCGGTCGGTGGGCTGAGACAGAGCGGTCACTTCGAGTGGGGTGTCGTTCCCCGTCCGCCTGGACGGGAACGACGTGCGCTCAGCTGGCCTTCTTCGCGGCTGCCTTCTTCGTGGGGCTCTTCTTCGCCGGGGCCTTCTTCGCCGGGGCCTTCTTCGCGGCCGACTTCTTCTTCGCTGCGGGCTTCTTGGCCGTGTTCGAGGCGGCCTCGTCCGCGCCCTCGTCCGCGCCCTCGTCCGCGGCCTCTCCGTCCGGCTCGGCCGAGGTCTCGCCGCGGGACGACCTCGCCGACTCGACGCTGCGCTGGAGCGCCGCGAGCAGGTCCACGACCTCGCCCGCCTTCGGCTCCTCCTCGACGGCGTGCGTGACCTCGCCGCCCTCGAGCTTGGCCTGCACGAGGGCCTCGACGGCCGACGCGTAGTCGTCTTCGTACTCTTCCGGGTCGTAGTCGCCCGCGAGCGTGTCGACGAGCATGCGCGCCATCTTCAGCTCCTGTGGCTTCGCGGCGTCCTCGGTCGCGCCGAGGTTGGCGAAGTCGGGCTTGCGGATCTCGTCGGGCCACATCATCGTCTGCATCACGATCACGTCGTCGCGCACGCGCAGCACCGCGGTGGTCATCCGGCTGCGCAGCGACACGGTGACGACCGCCATCCGGTCCGCCTCGCGGATCGCCTCTCGGAGGAGAGCGTAAGGCTTCGCGGCCGACTTGTCCGGCTCGAGGTAGTAGGACTTCTCGAGCAGGATCGGGTCGATCTGGTCGCTCGGCACGAACTTCTCGACCGAGATCTCGCGGCTGCTGCTCGAGGGGAGCTCGGCGAGGTCGTCGTCGTCGAGCACCACCATCTGGCCGTCGTCGGTCTCGTATCCCTTGGCGATGTCGGCGTACTCCACCTCCTCGCCGTCGATGCTGCAGACGCGCTTGTACTTGATGCGGCCACCGTCCTTGGCGTGCACCTGCCGGAACGAGATGTCGTGGTTCTCGGTGGCGGCGTACACCTTCACCGGCACACTCACCAGGCCGAACGAGACGGCACCCTTCCAGATGGCACGCACGAGGCGGCTCCTTCCCCAACAACGGTGCGACACGGCGGTTCTCGTAAGTCAGGATGGACCCACGTGGCCGATGCTGGCTAGTCGGACGGCCGTGAGTACCCACGCAGCACGGACGGAATCATCGAGGAGAGGCTGAGCCCATGCGACCGATGCTCGCGAGCCGCGGCTCGACGGTGCCGTCGGGGAGCGGCTGGGTCCACGAGGTGAAGTGGGACGGCATGCGCGTGCTCGCCGAGGTTCGCGACGGGCGGCTGACCCTGTGGTCGCGCAACGAGAACGACGTGACGGTCAGCTATCCCGAGCTCCACGACGTGGGTGTCCTCGCCTCCCGCGACGTGCTCCTCGACGGCGAGGTCGTGGCGATGTCCGACGGCGTGCCGCGGTTCTCCGCGCTCGGTGACCGCATGCACGTCTCCAGCGCGGTCCGCGCGAGGCTGCTGGCCAGGTCGAACCCGGTGACCCTGATCGTCTTCGACGTCCTGCGTCTCGAGGGGCAGGACGTGATCGGACAGCCGTGGACGGTGCGTCGCGAGCTGCTCGAGGCGCTCGGCATCGGCAGCGCGCACTGGCAGGTGCCGCCGGCGTACGACGACGGGGCGATGCTGCTCCAGGCCACCAGGGCGCAGGACCTCGAGGGCATCGTGAGCAAGCGGCGCTCGTCGACGTACCAGCCCGGCCGCCGCAGCAAGGACTGGCTGAAGTTCCCGCACCGCCCCTCGCTGTCGTACGTCGTCGGTGGCTGGCGCCCCGAGACCGGAAGCGACACCCGGCTGGGGGCGCTGCTCGTCGGGGCGCCGGGACCGGAGGGGCTGAGCTACCGGGGTCGGGTCGGCAGCGGCATCACCGGGAAGGCGGCCGACCAGCTGCTCGAGGCGCTGGCCCCCCTGCGCGCAGACAGCTCGCCCTTCCGCGACGAGGTGCCGCGGGTCGACGCCGTCGGCACCACCTGGGTGCGACCCGAGCTGGTCGTCGAGGTCGCCGCGCTGGGCCTGACCGGTGGCGGCCGGTTGCGGCAGCCGAGCTACCAGGGCATCCGCGTCGACCTGTCGCCCACGGACCTGAAGGAGTGAGCGTGCCGAACGACGAGCAGGTGACCGTCGAGGTCGACGGACGACGGCTGAGGCTGAGCAACCTCGACAAGGTGCTCTACCCGGCCACGGGCACGACCAAGGGCGAGGTGCTGCACTACTACGCCCAGGTGGCGCCGGTCCTCCTGCCGCACCTCGCCGACCGAGCCGTGACCCGGATCAGGTGGCCGAACGGGACCGCGGGGGAGAAGTTCTTCGAGAAGAACCTGCCCAACGGCGCCCCGGACTGGCTCCGGTCGGTCCGGGTCTCCTCGACCGGGTCGCGCGGAGGTGGCGACGTCATCGACTACCCGGTCGTCGAGGACCTCGCCGGGCTGACCTACCTGGCGAACCTGGCCGCGCTCGAGCTGCACGTCCACCAGTGGAGGCTCGGCCGGAACAACCAGCCGAGGAACCCCGACCGTCTCGTCATCGACCTCGATCCCGGCGATCCCGCGGGCCTGCACGAGTGCGCCCAGGTGGCGCTCCTCGTGCGGGACAGGCTCGGGGACATGGGGCTGCCGACCGCCCCGGTCACGAGCGGGAGCAAGGGCCTGCACCTGTACGCCGCCCTCCCCGGACAGCTCAGCTCCGACGAGGTGCGCGACCTGGCCAAGAAGGTGGCCCAGGAGCTGGCGAGGTCACACCCCGACCTGGTGCTGTGGCAGATGACGAAGGCGATCCGGGGCGGGAAGGTCTTCCTCGACTGGAGCCAGAACACCGGCACGAAGACCACGATCAGCCCCTACTCGCTGCGTGGGGGCGAGGCGCCGTACGTCGCCGCCCCTCGTACCTGGGAGGAGGTGGAGGAGGGGGCTGCGCACCCGGGCAGCCTCCGGCACCTCCGGATGGAGGAGGTCCTGGACCGGGTGGACCACCTCGGGGACGTCTTCGGCGACCTGCTGCACAGTCGTTGAGGGGTGCTCAGGCCTGCGAGGCGAGGCGCTCCCCGTCGGCAGCCGTGACGGGGCCCTCCGCGGCGTCGGTGCGCGCGGCGACCGCCTTGGCGAGCTTGAGCAGCTCCGCGCGGTCGTCGATCTCGAGCTTGGCCCGGATGTTGTGGACGTGGTTGCGCACCGTGCTCTGTGAGATGAACAGCGAGCTCGCGATCTTGGTGTAGGTGGCTCCCCGGCCGAGGAGGAGCAGCACCTCGACCTCGCGCTCGGTGAGCCGCACCGAGGGAGGTGTCTCGAGCTTCAGGGAGAGACAGGCGGCGAGGGTGTCGAGGCGTTCGTCGCCGGTGAGAGCGGCCGCGGGCATGAGGGGGGCCGGAAGCTGCTCCACGTCGGTGGCGCCGCGGGCGGCCTCGGTCCTCCCGGCGAGGGGCGCCGGAGGCAGCGTACCCCGTTCGGGGGACAGGCCCTCCGGGCCGGTCCGTGGGTCGGCGAGGGACGCGGCCCGGGCCCGGGACTCGGCCGCGAGCACCAGGACCACGGTCGCCATGAGCGCCCAGGCCAGCAGCAGCGGCGGGCGGACCAGACCCTCGCCGACGGTCACCCGGGTGAACACGATCCGGCCGGCGACGAGGCCGACGAAGGTCAGTGCACCCCCGACCACGCCGACGGTGCCGTAGCGGACCGCGAGGCGGTAGACGAGGAGCGGGAGCCCTGCCACGGGGGTGGCGACGGGGTCGCTCAGGAAGGAGACGTACACCGTCATGGCCAGCACGATGTCGAACCAGTGGGACCAGGTCGCCAGGCGGGTGACCTGGTCGTCGTCGAGCCCGCTGCGCAGGGCTACCGCCATCAGCACCGACCAGCCGACCGCCGTGACGACGCCGGCGACGGCCAGCCAGGAGGCGAGCGGGTCGAACTGCAGCGTCATCGCCAGCAGGAGGAGTCCGACGGCGAGACGGAGCACACAGGCGACGCGCTCGGTGCTCACCACCGAGGCCATGGTGGGGCGGTCGATCTTCACAGGGGTCCCTCCTCGCTGTCCACGGGCGCGTGTAGACAGATGTTCATGCAGTTTCCGCGCAAAACGGCGTTTCGTCTATGGCTTCTGGACGCAGGTACAGGGCTTCCTGGAGTGGTCCCCGTCACATGAGGAGTCCCTGTATGCACCACGAAGCACACCACGAGTCGACCGAGTCCGCCACCTCGAGGCCGAGCCGGCGCGGAGTCCTGCGTGCTCTCGGAGCGGGAGGTCTCGCCATCGGGCTGGCACCGCTCGTCGCCTCGAGCGCTTCCGGTGTCGGGGCCGCCTCGCTCCATCAGAGCCGGGCGGTGCGCAACGGCAGCGCCAGGCTGCTCACGATCCTCGAGACCGCCGACATCCACGGCCAGCTCGAGACCCACGACGAGTTCTTCTGGGAGAACGGCGGGCCGGCCTATCGTCGTGCAGGCGGCATGGCCCGGATCCAGACGCTCGTCGACCGGGTGCGGGCCGAGAACCCCCAGGGGACCGTTCTCGTCGACGGCGGCGACTGCTTCCAGGGCAGCGGCTGGGTGGCGCTCAGCGAGGGCGCGGCCATGGGCCCGGTCATGAGGCAGCTGAAGTACGACGCCGTCATCCCCGGCAACTGGGAGGTCGTGTACGGCAAGCAGCAGCTGCTCGACGTCATGGGCGACTACGGGGCCCCGGTCGTGTCGACCAACATGTTCCACGACGAGGGCGGTGCGCCAGGGGCCTACCTCTTCAAGCCGGTGCACGTGCGTGTCTTCAACGGCGTCCGGGTCGGGTTCCTCTCCTACAACGACCCCATGGTGCCGGTCCGGCAGGACCCGACCTACAGCGAGGGCATCAAGTTCACCTTCCCGGAGGCGAACGCCGCGGAGTGGATCCGCCACCTCCGCGAGGAGCGCGGCTGCGACCTCGTCCTCGCGATCACGCACATGGGCATCGCCCAGCAGGTGGACCTCGCGAGCCGCGACTACATGCAGGGCGTCGACTACATCCTCGGCGCCGACACCCACGAGCGGATCCACACACCCATCGAGGGCACGCACGCCAAGGTCACCGAGCCGGGGGCCTTCGGCTCCTTCGTCGGCCGGCTCGACCTCGTCGTCGAGAAGGGCCAGGTCAAGGAGGCCGCCTACGACCTGATGGAGGTCGGCGAGGCGGAGTACGACGAGGACCGCAAGATGCGGACGGTCGTCGACCAGGTCCAGGCGCCGTACAAGGCGGAGCTCTCCCAGGTCCTGGGCACCACGGCGACGCCGCTGCTGCGGTACTACATCATGGAGACGCCGATGGACAACCTCATCACCGACGCGCTCTTCGAGTCGACGTCGGAAGAGCTGGCCAAGACCGGGCGGTCCGTCGACGTGGCGCTGTCCAACGGCTTCCGGTTCTGCCCACCTCTGGTGCCCGAGCAGGGCGGTACGGCCGACGTCACGCGGGAGTACCTCTGGAGCATGCTCCCGGTGAACGCAGGTGCCCGCGTCGCGACCGTCCCCGGCTCGCTGCTGAAGGGCTGGATGGAGAAGGAGCTCAACAACGTCTTCGCCAAGGACCCGCTGCAGCGCTTCGGCGGCTGGGTGGTCCGGATGAGCGGGCTGGAGGTCAACTTCACCGCCGGCGCCGACATGGGCAAGCGAGTCAACAGCATGAGGATCGGCGGCGAGGAGGTCGACCCGACCCGCGACTACACCTTCGTGGCCTGCGAGCGGGCCGGCGACCCGGCGGACGTGCTGTGCCGGATCAAGGGCGTGCGGGACCGCGAGGACCTCTCCTTCACGCTGCACGACGCGGTTGAGCGCTACCTCGGAAAGCACTCGCCCGTGTCGCCGCAGCAGGAGGGCCGGGTCACGGCCACCGACCTGCCGCCGACCGTGCTCGGTCAGCTGCCGGGGACGAACTACCAGTTCCGCTGAGCTGACGGGGGTCCATGACAGGTCCCGCCGCCCCACGGGGTGGCGGGACCTCGTCGTGCACGGGTCCCGGAGGCAGCCATCGAGAGGGCTTTCTCCACAAAAGGGTGAAATGGGACTAGTCCGGTCGGGCCATCGTGGGCCAGACTCCCCCACGACAGATCCGGGACCCGGGGGACCGAAACCATGACCGTGACGCTGGCTGAGAACTACGACGACCTCGTCGAGACGCTCGACGGTCAGCTGCGGGCGCTGGTGCGCCGTGACGGTGTCGACCCGCAGCATGAGGTGGAGCTGGTCCGGGGGATGGCGGTGCGGGTGGTCGCCGAGCACAACCAGCGCAGCCTCACCGGCTCGGTGGCCCCCATCACCGACGACGAGGCGGTCGTCGAGGAGCTCGTCGCGCGGATCGCCGGCTTCGGTCCGTTGCAGCGCTACCTCGACGACCCGGAGGTCGAGGAGATCTGGATCAACGACCCGAGCCGGGTGTTCGTCGCCAAGGCGGGGCGGCACGAGCTCACCAGCACGATCCTGGACCGCGCGCAGGTCGCCGAGCTCGTCGAGCGGATGCTCAAGTCGAGCGGGCGTCGGATCGACGTCTCCCAGCCCTTCGTCGACGCGATGCTTCCCGAGGGGCATCGGCTCCACGTCGTCCTGGAGGGAATCTCTCGCGGCTTCAGCGCGGTCAACATCCGCAAGTTCGTGGTGCGTGCCGCCCATCTGCACGACCTCGTCGCGCTGGACAGCCTCACCGACCAGGCGGCCCGCTTCCTCGACGCCTCGGTTCGGGCGGGTCTCAACATCGTGATCGCCGGCGGGACCCAGGCCGGCAAGACCACCTTCCTGAACTGCCTGGCCGCGAGCATCCCGGGCGAGGAACGCGTCATCTCCGCGGAGGAGGTCTACGAGCTGCGGTTCAACCACCCGGACTGGGTGGCCCTCCAGACCCGGCAGCTCGGTCTCGAGGGCACCGGCGAGGTGCGGCTGCGCGACCTGGTGAAGGAGAGCCTCCGGATGCGGCCGTCACGGATCATCGTCGGCGAGGTCCGTGCGGAGGAGTGCCTGGACCTGCTGCTGGCGCTCAACGCCGGCTTGCCGGGGATGGCCTCGCTCCACGCGAACAGCGCTCGGGAGGCGCTGGTGAAGATGTGCACCCTGCCCCTCCTCGCGGGGGAGAACATCGGCGCCCGGTTCGTCGTGCCGACCGTCGCCGCCTCCGTCGACCTGGTCGTGCACCTCGGGATGGACCCCCACGGTGTTCGTAGGGTCAACGAGATCGTGGCCGTCCCGGGGCGGGCGGAGAACGACACGATCGAGACGGAGACCATCTTCGCGCGCGAAGGTGGCCAGCTCAGGCGGGCGACCGGGATGCCACCGCGCCTCGACCGGTTCGTCCGGCTCGGCGTCGACGTGCACGCTCTGCTGAACGGAGCGGGCTGACATGGGCGTCGTGCTCGGGCTGGGGGTCGGGATCGGTCTGGTCCTCGTCTACGCGGCGTTCGTCTTCCCGCGCACGGCGTCGCGGCCACGCACGACCTCCGATCTGGAGCATCTGCTGCGGAGGGCCGGGGTCTCGGGCACCTCGCCGACCGGTGTGCTGGTGCTCTCTGTCGCCGCCGCGGTCAGCGCCGGCCTCGCCGTGCACGTCGTCTCCCGCACGGCCCCGGTCAGCCTGGCCTTCGCCGTCCTGGCCGGCTACCTCCCGATAACAGTGCTCAAAGGACGGGCGCGTCGTCGGCAGCGGGACCTGGCCGAGGTGTGGCCCGAGGCCGTGGACAACCTCGCCTCGGCCGTGCGCGCCGGGATGTCCCTGCCCGAGGCGCTCGCGCAGCTGTCCGTTCGTGGTCCGGAGCCTCTCCGCCCTGACTTCGCCGCCTTCGCCGTCGACTATCAGGTGACCGGACGGTTCGCCGACTCCCTGGACCAGCTCAAGGAGCGCTTGGCAGACCCCGTCGGTGACCGGGTGGTCGAGGGCCTGCGGGTGGCCCGGGAGGTGGGTGGAGGTGACCTCGGCAGGCTGCTGAGGAGCCTCTCCGGGTTCCTGCGTGAGGACCTCCACACGCGCGCGGAGCTGGAGTCGCGTCAGGCATGGGCGGTCAACGGTGCCCGCCTCGCGGTCGCAGCGCCGTGGCTGGTGCTGCTCATGCTGTCCTTCCAGCGAGAGGTGGTAGGCCGGTATGCCTCGCCGGCCGGGATCGTCGTCCTCGTGGGGGGCGGTGCGTGTTGCCTCCTGGCCTACCGCCTGATGATCCGTGTCGGGCGGTTGCCGCAGGAGGATCGGATCCTGTCGTGACGATGGCCATGTGGGGAGCACTGCTCGGCGCAGCCGCCGGAGCCGGTCTGCTGCTCGTGCTCGACCGGGCGGCGGCGATGCGGCGCCCGTCCCTCGAGGAACGCGTCCTGCCGTACGTCCGTGACCTCCCGGCCGCCGGAGGCGGGGCGCACCTGTCCGGAGACCGGCCCACGTCGGCGTTCTCGGCTGTGTTCGGCCCACCGCTCGCCTCGGTCGCCCGGGGGCTCGACCGTGTGCTCGGGGGCAGCGCGTCGGTCCGTCGGCGCCTCGAGCGGGCGAACCTCCCGCTGACCGTCCACGAGTTCCGGGTCGAGCAGGCTCTATGGGGACTCGTGGCCTTCTCCGCTGCGGCCGTCGTGGCCGGATTGGTCGCGTTGAGCGAGCCCGGCCGCGCCTTGCCGCTCATCGTGCTGTGCCTGGTCTCGTTCGTGGTCGGCGCCCTCCTGGCCGAGAACCGACTGACGAGCCAGGTGAAGGAGCGGGAGCGCCGCATGCTGGCGGAGTTCCCGGCGGTCGCGGAGCTGCTCGCTCTCGCCGTGGCCGCGGGGGAGGGGCCGGTGTCCGCGCTCGACCGTGTGGTCACCCGCGCCCGAGGGGAGCTCTCCGTCGAGCTCGGCCGGGTTCTCGCCGAGGTGCGCACCGGGACGCCGGTCGCCCGAGCGCTCGACGACCTCGCCGCGCGCTCGGGCCTGCCGGTGGTCGCGCGGTTCGCCGAGGCCATCGCCGTCGCGCTCGAACGTGGCACCCCGCTCGCCGATGTCATGCACGCCCAGGCCGCCGACGTGCGCGAGGCGGGTCGTCGTGCGCTCATCGAGACGGGTGCGCGCAAGGAGGTGCTCATGATGGTGCCGGTGGTGTTTCTCGTGCTCCCCGTCACCGTCCTGTTCGCGTTCTGGCCGGGAATGGTCGGACTTCGACTGGTCACGCCGTGAGGTCGTGACGACACACAGAGGGGATGTGCTGATGAACGAGGTGTTCTGGCGGTGGTGCCTGGGGCTGTGGGCGGCCGCTGCCGACGACAGGGACGAGCGAGGCGACGTCCCCGGCTGGGTGTTGATCACCGTCATGACCGCGGGGCTGGTCTCGGTGCTGTGGGCGGTGGCGGGCGACGTCCTGTCCAAGATGCTTTCCGACGCCCTCCGGTCGGTCTCGGGCTGACCGTGCGCCTCCGTCCCACGACGGAGCGCGGCTCGGCCGTGGTCGACTTCGTGCTGGTGCTGCTCGTACTGGTCCCGTTGTTCCTCGGCATCCTCCAGGTCGCGCTGGTCCTGCACGTGCGCAACACCCTCACCTCGGCGGCGTCGGAGGGTGCGAGGTACGCCGCCACCGTGGACCGACCTCCCCAGGCAGGGGTGGAACGGACGCGGGCGCAGATCACCGGCGCGATCGCGGCGAGGTTCGCGCGGGACGTCTCGGCGACCCAGGTCGTGCGAGACGGCGTGTCGATGGTGCGGGTCGACGTCGTCGCCGTGGTGCCGCCGCTGGGGGTCTGGGGCCCGGGGGTCGAGGTCTCCGTGTCCGGGCATGCGATCGAGGAGCAGCTGCCGTGAGACCGCGGGGCCGAGGCGAGCAGGGCAGTGCCCTGGTCGAGTTCTCGTGGCTCGCCATCGTGCTGATGGTGCCGCTGCTCTACATCGTGCTCACGGTCTTCGAGGTGCAGAAGGCTGCCTTCGCCACGACCAGCTCGGCGCGCTCGGCCGCACGCGCGTTCACCCTGGCACCGAGCGAGGCGGTGGCCGGGGACCGCGCCCGGTCCGCGGCACTGCTCGCGATGCAGGACCAGGGGCTCGACAAGCCGGGCGACCTCGACATCGCCTGCCGGCCGTCTCCGTCGAACTGCCTCGCGCCCGGATCAGTGGTGACGGTCGTGGTGCACTACGCAGTCCCCCTACCTCTTCTGCCCAGCGCACTCGGCGGGCAGCGCCCGAGCGTGCGCGTCGAGGCCCAGCACTCCATCCCGTACGGCACCCACCGCGAGGACCGGTCGTGATCCGCCCCCGACGCGTGGGTGCGTTCGTCGTACGACGCACGGCTGCCCCCGGCACCGACGAGCGGGGACAGACCGCCGTGCTGATCATCGGGTTCATGATCGTGGTCGCCCTGACGGTCGTGGTGGTCGTCGACGCCACGGCGGCGTACCTTCGTCGCCAGGCGCTCGACACGCTCGCCGACGGTGCTGCCCTCGCCGCCGCCGACGGCCTGGAGGGCGAGCAGGTGTACCTCACCGGCCTCGGGACGACCGCCACCGTCGACCCCGAGCACGCGCGCGCCCTCGTCGTGGAGTACTTCGCCGCCGTCGACGCGGGAGGCAGGTACCCCGGCCTGAGCCACCACGTCGAGACCGCGGGCGACCGCGTCGTCGTGCGCGTCGCGGCACCGCTCGACCTGCCGTTCGCGGTCCCCGGCGTGGGTGACTCCGCTCACGTCACCGCGTCCGCCGCCGCGGTGGTCAACGTCGGGGAGTGAGGATCCCGTCGCGTCTCAGGACAAGTTCCACGCCTCCGGAGGTTTGGGGTCGCGGGGCGGGGACAGGATTGCTGGTGTCCGGCCGTCACGGTCATATCGACTCGGTCCAGGACGCACAGCTGCACAGACGTGGTCAAGCCAACGTGCCACGGACGAGCAACTCCAGAGTAGGTAGTAAGCCATGACCGCTTCGCCTGAACTTTCCGCCCACGAGGTCGACGAGTCCCTCACCCTCGGTCCGAACGAGACCGTCACCGAGCAGGACCGTAGCCAGATCACCGCCCGACTGCTGTCGCAGATCGCGGAGACCACCGACGAGGTCGAGCAGAAGAGACTGCGCGACGAGATCGTCGTCCTGAACATGGGCGTGGCCCGAGCCATCGCCTCCCGCTACCGCGACCGCGGCATCGCCAAGGAGGACCTTCTCCAGGCCGCCTACGTCGGTCTGGTGAAGGCCGTCCAGGGGTTCGACCCGAGCTTCGAGCGGGACTTCCTCAGCTACGCCGTCCCGACCGTGACCGGCGAGGTCAAGCGGTACTTCCGCGACTTCGGGTGGACCGTGCGTCCGCCCCGGCGCATCCAGGAGCTCCAGGCGCAGATCTCCCGCGCCTCCAACGAGCTCTCCCAGACCCTTCACCGTTCGCCGAAGCCGCGTGAGGTCGCCGAGCTCCTCGGCATCGAGGAGGACGCCGTCGTCGAGGCGCTCGCCGCAGACGGCTGCTTCACCCCCGCCTCGCTCGACGTCCCCGTCGGGGAGGACGGCAGCGGCACGCTCGGCGAGCTGCTCGGTGGCGAGGACGCCGACCTCGGTCGTGCGGAGGCTCGCATCCTGCTCGGCCCCGCGGTGCGCAAGCTCAAGGTGCGCGACCGCCGGATCATCGAGCTGCGGTTCTTCTACGGCTGGACGCAGGAGCAGATCGCCCAGGACATCGGCGTGACGCAGATGCAGGTCTCGCGCCTGCTGTCGCGCATCCTCTCCGACCTCCGGGCCGAGCTGGCCTGAGCGTCGACGGGCCGGCGCGTCAGCCCTCGCCGAACCTGGCGCGCCGGACCGCGGGAAGCACACCCCACAGCACCAGGAACAGGCCGGCGGCCGCGGCCGTCGCGACGAACGACGTCGGTGCGCCGGCCACCACGTCGAACACCAGCCACACGACGCCCGACATGGTGAGGGCGAGACCGGCGAGGCCGTACCTCGCGGCGTGGTTGGCCGACTCCACGATCCACTCCCGCTCGCCCTGGCGGAACAGGTTCCGGTGGAAGGCCACCGGGGACACGATCAGTGCCGTCGTGATCACGGAGACGGCGAGCGTCGCCAGGTAGACGACCTGCTCCTGGGTGTCGATCTCCCCGAACTTCCCGGTGAACGGGAGGGTCAGCAGGAAGCCGGTGAGGATCTGCACGCCGGTCTGCATGACGCGGAGCTCCTGGAGGAGCTCGTTGAGGTTCCGGGTGAGCTTGGTGTGCTCGTCCTCGTCGGGCTCTGCGGGGTTCGTGCCGTCCTGGTTCTTGTCGGCGCCTGGCGCGAGCCCGGGATCACTCGTCATGGTCGTGCCGCCTCAGGGGTTTGGTCGCAGGCCCTTGCAGCACCGCGCCGTCGAGATCGAAACGTGAGCCGTGGCAGGGGCATTCCCATGCCTTCTCCACGGCGTTGAAGGCCACCAGGCAGCCCATGTGCGTGCAGGTCGGGGAGACCGCGTGGGCCACGCCCTGCTCGTCGACGTAGGTAGCCCACTGGCCGTGCCCGTCGCTGACGATGCCGGCCTCGCCGTGCCCGAGATCGTCGACGGACCGCGCCCGATCGAGCTTGGCCTTGAGACGTGCGCCGGCGTTCCCTGCGATCCCCGCCACCGCCCGGGCACCGGAGGACACCACGGTCCTGGCCTCGAGAGTGGGGTGGACACGCCGGGTGTCGTAGATGCGGGTCCAGGCCTCGGACCGGCCGTCGATCGCGTCGCGCAGCAGCAGTCCGGCCAGGACGCCGTTGGTCATGCCCCAGCCGCCGAAGCCGGTCGCGACCCAGGCGTGCTTCGCGCCCGGGTGGAGGGGACCGATGAACGGCACCTTGTCGCCGCTGAAGTTGTCCTGGGCCGCCCAGGTGAACCGGACCCCGTCGACGGGGAAACGGTCGGTGAGCCATCCCGCGAGCCGGGCGAGCTGCTCGGGGGCTCTCGGGTCGCCGGGGGTGAACGGTGCGCCGGTGGCGATGAGCAGGCGACCCCCGTCGTACGGCGCACCGCGGAGCGAGCGGGTGTCCTGGCTCGTCGAGACGTACATCGCCCGGGGGTCCAGGGACTCCTCGACGACGCCCGCCACGACGAACTCCCGCTTGGGGGTGAGCCTGCTGAACATCATCGACCGGTCGAAGACGGGGTAGTGGGTGGTGACCACGACGTCGCGAGCCGAGACCCTGTGCCCCGCCTCGGTGGAGAGGGTGCACGGGGAACCCTCGTCGAGCCCGGTCACGCGGGTGCCCTCGAAGAGCAGGCCACCCTCGGCGACGAAGTCTGCGGCGATCGCGCGGAGGTACTTGCGCGGGTGGAAGACGAGCTGGTCCTCGACGCGCACGGCGCCGGCGACAGGGAAGGGCAGGCCGGTGTCCTGGGTGAAGGTGGCAGTGAGGCCGGCGCGTCGGGCCGTCTCGGCCTCCCGGCGGAGCATGTCGACGTCGTCCTCGGACTCGGTGTAGGCGAAGGCGGGCTGCCTCTCGAGGTCGCAGTCGATGTCGAGACGTTCGACGGTGGCCGCAACGTGCTCCATCGCGAGGTGCTGGCTCGTGGCGTAGGCCTCCGCGGTGTCCGGGGAGAGCTTCTCGGCGAGGTGGTGGTAGATCGCGCCGTGCAGGACCGACACCTTTGCGGTGGTGCCACCGGTCACCCCGGCTGCGATGCCGCCAGCCTCGAGCAGGGCGACCGACCGGCCGGTGCGGGCCAGCTCGGAGGCGACACTCAGCCCGGCGATGCCGGCGCCGACCACCGCGACGTCGACGTCGATGTCCTCGAGGAGCGGGGGGTGGCCGGGAGTCTCGGCCGAGACCATCCAGTACGACGTGTTGGTCTGCGTGCTCAACGACGGCTCCTCTCCTCACGGGCATGCAGCGGGCCAGCGCGCCGTACCCCCACGAGTGCCAGCATGCACCCCCAGGAGGTGAGGCGCACCGCGATTCGGCACGGCCGCGTCTCCCGATTGAGACCCGCGGTCGCGGGTATGACCCGAGCAGACGCGAGAGGAAGGAACCACGGACATGTTCAAGAAGCTGATGTTGGTCGGAGCCGGTGCGGTCGGCTACGTGCTGGGCGCGAAGGCAGGGCGCGAGCGCTACGAGCAGATCGCGGCCCAGGCCGACAAGCTGCGCCGCAACCCCACCGTCCAGGAGAAGGTCGGCGAGGCCAAGCACATGGCGAAGGACGCTGCGGGCACCGCGACCGAGAAGGTCAAGGAGAAGGTCGACAGCAGCTCGCAGACGCCTGCGGGGACGAACCCGTCTGCCACCTCGAACCCCACCGGAGCCACCGGTCCGAAGTCGTTCGGCGTGGGCAACGAGGGCACCTGACCCGGTCACCCCGGACGCACGTCTTCCACGGGGTGCAGCGCGACCATGCGAGATGGCTGCGCTGCACCCCGTCGCGTACCCTTGGCCCGTGGCAGGACCCGACTTCGAGACCCAGATCAAGCAGCTCCAGGCGACCATGCACACGATCGAGCAGGTGCTCGACGTGGAGGACATGCGCAAGGAGATCGCCGAGCTCGGCGAGCAGGTGGCTGCCCCCGACCTCTGGGACGACCAGGCCAACGCGCAGAAGATCACCGGCCGCCTGTCCACGCTCCAAGGTGAGCTCGACCGGTTCACGTCGCTGCAGAGCCGGATCGACGACCTCTCGGTGCTCCTCGAGCTCTCCCGTGAGGAGAGTGACGCCGAGTCGCTCGCCGAGGCCGAGGCCGAGCTCCATCGCATCCACAAGGCCGTCGAGCTGCTCGAGGTCCGCACGCTGCTGTCGGGGGAGTACGACGCCCGCGAGGCGCTCGTCACCATCCGCTCCGGAGCCGGTGGGGTCGACGCCGCCGACTTCGCCGAGATGCTCATGCGGATGTACACCCGCTGGGCCGAGCGCAACAAGTACCCCGTCGAGGTCTTCGACACCTCCTACGCCGAGGAGGCGGGCCTGAAGTCCGCCACCTTCGCGATCCACGCGCCCTACGCCTACGGCACCCTGTCGGTCGAGGCCGGCACACATCGGTTGGTGCGGATCAGCCCCTTCGACAACCAGGGCCGTCGCCAGACCTCCTTCGCCGCGGTCGAGGTGGTGCCCGTCCTCGAGCAGACCGACGAGATCGAGATCCCCGAGGACGAGATCCGCGTCGACGTCTACCGTTCCTCCGGCCCCGGCGGCCAGTCGGTGAACACGACCGACTCGGCGGTGCGGCTCACGCACATCCCGACCGGCACGGTGGTCAGCTGCCAGAACGAGAAGAGCCAGCTGCAGAACAAGGCGTCGGCGATGGTGATCCTCAAGGCGAAGCTGCTCGCGCTGAAGAAGGCCGAGGAGCGGGCGCACCTCGACGAGCTGCGCGGTGACGTCCAGGGCTCGTGGGGCGACCAGATGCGCAACTACGTCCTGCACCCTTACCAGCTGGTGAAGGACCTGCGCACGGAGTTCGAGGTCGGCAACCCGCAGGCGGTGTTCGACGGCGACATCGACGCCTTCCTCGAGGCGGGTATCCGCTGGCGCCGGGGCGCCGACAAGGCCGCCCAGAACTAGACCGCCTCAGGAGGCCGCAGCGGCGGAGGTCAATGCGGCGGTGCACCACTGCTCGGCTCGCTGCAGCACGTCTTGACGGGTCGGCGGGGAAGCGGACCCGGTCGGCTTCGTCGCGGCCGGCTCGGACACCTCGCAGCCGACCCAGGAGTCGGCGAACAGCCCCTCGAACCTCGCGCGGTAGGTCGACGGCTCCCCAGGTTCGGGGGAGGGGATCTCGCAGACCGAGATCACGCCGGGGTCGCCGAAGACGAGCGGCTCGGGGAACGCGCAGTCGCCGCGGCGGGCGCGTCGTACCAGCGTGCGTGCCTCGTCCTGGGGCACCGGCCGCGCGAAGACCCACAACCGAGCGGCGGTCCCGTCGGCGGCCTGGAACACACAGCCGTACTCGTGGGAGACGTCGACCACCCCGGGTGCGACCTCGGCCTCCTCGCCGTTGCCGTAGTGCGCGGTGCTTGCCACCTCGGTTCCCAGGGCCTCGACCACGTCGTCCGCGAGCAGCACCGGGCACGGGTCGTCGCGGTCGACGGGCATCGCGCTCAGGTCGAGGGCACCGTCGCCGGCAGACGGCGGCGCAGGGGTCGAGCGCCCGGCGTCACCGTCGCCGGAGGTGCACGCGGCGAGGAGCAGAGCGGGGGCGAGGAGAGCCACGAGCCGGGCCGTGGAGCGGCGTCGCGGCTCAGCGCTGCGACGGTCACGGCGGGTCATGACTCCAACCTAGGCGAAACTCCGAGCGGGTCGACCTGTTCGAGCCGGTCACCGTCGGTCACCTAGACTCCACTGTTGGTCGGATACGTAGGCGCCGTCGTCCCGGACGGTGCCGGCGTGAATCCCTGTGTCCCCGAGCCCGGCCGCCCACGCCCGTGATTCGGTTCGAGAGTGTGTCCAAGATGTACGCCGGCCAGAGCCGCGCTGCGCTCGACGACGTCAACGTCGAGGTCGAGAAGGGGGAGTTCGTCTTCCTCGTCGGGGCATCCGGCTCCGGCAAGTCGACCTTCCTCCGGCTGGTGCTGCGCGAGGCGCGGCCCACCCACGGCAGGGTGTACGTCGCCGGCAAGGAGATCAACCGGCTCGCCGGCTGGAAGGTCCCGGGTCTGCGCCGGCAGATCGGCACGGTGTTCCAGGACTTCCGGCTGCTGCCGAACAAGACCGTCTCCGAGAACGTCGCGTTCGCGCTGCAGGTGATCGGCAAGCCGCGCTCGCACATCAACAAGGTGGTGCCCGAGACCCTGGAGCTGGTGGGCCTGGAGGGCAAGGGCGAGCGCATGCCCGACGAGCTCTCCGGTGGTGAGCAGCAGCGCGTTGCGATCGCCCGCGCCTTCGTCAACCGGCCGATGATCCTGATCGCCGACGAGCCGACCGGAAACCTCGACCCGAACACCTCGGTGGGGATCATGAAGCTCCTCGACCGGATCAACCGCACCGGCACGACCGTGATCATGGCCACGCACGACGCCGGCATCGTCGACCAGATGCGCAAGCGCGTCATCGAGCTGTCCGACGGACACGTCGTGCGCGACCAGTCGCGCGGCGTGTACGGCTACCAGCACTGACCCGACCCAAGGACCGAGGATCTCTACTCGATGCAGCTGACCTACGTCTTCTCCGAGCTCGGGAACGGGCTGCGGCGCAATGTCTCCATGACGATCGCGGTGGTCGTGACGATCTTCGTCTCGCTCACCCTGGTCGGCATGGGGCTCCTTCTCAACGCCCAGGCGGACAAGGCCGAGAGCTACTGGGGCAGCAAGCTCCAGATCACGGTGTTCCTGTGCAACCAGAACTCCACGACCGCCAACTGCGTCGACGGCGAGGTGACCGGGCCGCAGAAGGAGGCGATCGAGAAGGTCCTCGACGACCACCCCGAGGTCGCGAGCTGGCGCCCGCAGTCGAAGCAGGAGGCCTACGACAAGTGGCGCAGCGCCTACGTGTCCGAGGACGAGACCGAGCAGCGCGTCTACGACTCGATCCGCCCTTCGGACATGCAGGAGTCGTACTGGATCTCGCTGAAGAACCCCGAGCAGTTCATGGGGATCAAGAGCCAGGTGGCGGGCCTCGAGGGCGTGAACTCGGTCCGAGACCTGCGTGAGGTGCTCAGCCCGATCTACTTCTGGATGAACGTCATGAAGTGGGGCGCGGTCGGCATCGCGGTGTTCCTGATCTTCGCCGCGGTCCTGCAGGTCGGGAACACGATCCGGCTCGCGGCCTTCGCTCGGCGCCGGGAGATCGGGATCATGCGGCTGGTCGGCGCCTCGAGCCTCTACATCCAGCTGCCGTTCCTCATGGAGGCCCTGGTCGCGGCGCTGGTCGGCGTGGCCCTCGCCGGTGCGGCGATCGCGGCCTTCATGTACTTCGTGATCTACGGGATGCTGCGTCCGACCTCGAACATCATGCCGTACATCGACTGGGGCGACGGGCTCTGGTCGATCGGCTGGATCGCGGTCATCGGCGTCGCTCTCACGCTGCTGCCCACCTTGGTAATGACGCGAAAGTACCTCAAAGTCTGAGTAAAGCCGGTTACCGTCGAAAAGACCTGGAACTCTTTCGACGACGCTGAGGCAACCGGTGATGGGTGACTTCCCCCGCTCCTGGCGTCGCCGCGTGACGGCCGCCCTGGCGGCGTGCAGCCTGCTCCTCGGCGTGGCTGCGCTCGCGCCGGCGACGGCCGATGAGCTGCGCGAGCGGGAGAAGAACGCCCAGAGGGACATCTCCTCGACGCTGGAGGATCTCGACCAGTCGAGCGCGGCCCTGGTGGCCGCGACCCAGGCGCTCGAGGCGGCCCAGGCCCAGCTCGCCGATGCGCAGACGCGGCTCGCCGAGACGCGAGGTGAGCTCGCCGTGGCGAGGGTGCTCGACCGACGCATGCAGGCAGCCCTGGAGCGCGCGGTGGAGCGGCTGCGCACCGCGCGAGCGGAGCTCCGCGCGGGCCGGGCCGAGGTCGCGGAGCAGGAGGAGTACCTCGCGCAGATCGCGGTCCAGAACTACCAGCAGGGCGACCCGAACCTCGTGGGCCTCTCCATGGTGCTCGACTCGCAGGACCCCGCGGACCTGACCGGCCAGCTGAACTCCGTGCGGAACGTGCTCGACAAGGAGTCGGTCACGCTGGCCCGCCTCGACGCGACCCGGGTGATGCTCGAGGTCAAGGAGGAGGAGGTCGAGGAGGCCAAGCGGGAGGTCGCGGTCAAGCGTCGTGAGGCCGCTGCGAACCTCGAGCGGAAGAAGAAGCTGGAGGCGGCGGCAGAGCAGGCGGAGCAGGCGGTGCGCAGCCTCGTGTCGGCCCGCGCCGCTACCCACGGTGCCGCGGTCGCTGCACGCGAGGCGGACCTCGACATGCTGCGTGGCCTGCAGCAGGAGCGCGACCGGATCTCCGACCTGCTCGCCGAGCGGGCCGAGGCGGCGCGTCTGGCCGCGCTGCAGGCCGCTTCGGCAGTCTCCTCGGGCGTGACCCGGGTGTCGAACGGCTTCCTGGACTACCCGGTCGACGGGTACCTCACCTCGTCGTACGGCATGCGCCTCCACCCGATCTACAAGAAGTGGCGACTGCACGACGGCACCGACTTCGGNNGTACTACAACTCCGCCTACGGCAACCGCGTCGTGGTCGACCACGGGCTTCACCGGGGCGTCGGGCTCGGTACGGCGTACAACCACCTGAGCGCCTACGCCACGTCCGTCGGCGAGGAGGTCGCTCGCGGGGAGGTCATCGGCTACGTCGGGAACACCGGCTACTCGACCGGCTGCCACCTGCACTTCATGGTCTTCGAGAACGGTGCCACCGTGAACCCGATGGGCTGGCTGTAGCGCGAACCGCCCCCGGAAACCGGATTGTCGCCGCCTGACACAATCGGGGCATGGCGAAGGAGCAGGGGCACAAGCCGGTCGCGCAGAACCGCAAGGCGCGTCACGACTACCACATCGAGGACACCTACGAGGCCGGCATTGTGCTGACCGGCACCGAGGTGAAGTCCCTGCGCGCCGGCCGGGCCTCGCTCGTGGACGGCTTCGCCGAGGTGCACGAGGGCGAGATCTGGCTGCACGGCGTGCACATCCCGGAGTACGCCCAGGGAACCTGGACCAACCACGCCGCCCGGCGCAAGCGCAAGCTGCTCCTCAACCGCCACGAGATCGACCGGATCGAGTCGCGGGTCAACGAGAAGGGCCTGACCCTGATCCCGCTGTCGTTGTACTTCAAGGACGGTCGCGCGAAGGTCGAGATCGCCCTCGCCCGAGGCAAGAAGACGTGGGACAAGCGGCACGCGCTCGCCGAGCGTCAGGCCAAGCGTGAGACCGAGGTCGCCCTCGGCCGCCGGGCGAAGGGCATGGAGTGAGCCTGGCCGACGCCGAGGTGCCGGCCTGGTGGAAGCGCCTCGGCATCCCGGGGTTGTACGACGTGCACGTGCACTTCCTGCCGCCCAACATCATGAGCAAGGTGTGGGCGCAGTTCGACTCGGCCGGGCCGAAGATCGGGCGCCCGTGGCCGATCACCTACCGGGGGAGTGACGAGGAGCGGGTGGACCGGCTGCGTGCCCTCGGCGTACGACGGTTCTCGGCACTGCCCTACGCCCACCGGCCGGGCATCGCCGGCTACCTCAACGACTGGGCCCGGGACTTCGCGGCCGGGGTGCCCGAGTGCCTGCGCTCCGCGACGTTCTACCCCGAGCCCGAGGCGGCGGACTATGTCGCGAACGGGATCGACGAGGGCGTCGAGATCTTCAAGGTGCACGTGCAGGTGGGCGACTTCGATGTCCGCGATCCCCACCTGGACAAGGTGTGGGGCCTGCTCGCGGAGGCGGGGACACCGGTGGTCGTGCACGCCGGGTCGGGGCCGGTGCCCAACGAGCACACCGGTCCGGGGCCGGTCCGGGAGGTGCTCGAGCGGCACCCGCTGCTCACCGCGGTGATCGCGCACATGGGGGCGCCGGAGTACCTCGAGTTCCTCGAGTTGGCCGAGCGGTTCGAACGCGTCCACCTCGACACCACCATGGCCTTCACGGACTTCTTCGAGGACATGGCTGCCTTCCCGCGCGAGCTCCTCCCGAGGTTGCGCGACCTGGGCGACAAGGTGCTGCTCGGGTCGGACTTCCCGAACATCCCCTACCCCTACGCTCACCAGCTCGAGTCTCTCGACCTGCCCGGTCTGGGCGAGGACTGGCTCAGGAGGGTGTGCTGGGAGAACGCGGCCGCGCTGATCGGCTGACCCCTGCCCGGACCGGCACTCCCGGAGGTCAGACAGGCGCATGAGCTCTGGTCAGCCGGTCCTCCAGCGGGCTGCCTCGATCGTCGAGGGTGGTCCTCAGGTCGGCCCACGCCGGACGACGTCCCGGCGGATCGGGTGGCCGCGAC
>DGBP01000077.1:0-18285 GCA_002384855.1 Nocardioidaceae bacterium UBA4001
GAGGAGGGCGGCCAGCTGACCGAGGCGGTCCGCCGGCGCCCGTACTCCGTCGTCCTGCTCGACGAGGTGGAGAAGGCCCACCCCGAGGTCTTCGACATCCTGCTGCAGGTGCTCGACGACGGGCGGCTGACCGACGGCCAGGGCCGCACGGTCGACTTCCGCAACACGCTGCTGATCCTGACCTCGAACCTCGGTTCGCACTTCCTCGTGGACCAGACCCTGGAGGAGGAGAAGAAGCGCGAGTCGGTGATGTCGGTGGTCCGCCAGGCCTTCAAGCCGGAGTTCCTCAACCGGCTCGATGAGATCGTCATGTTCGACGCGCTCAGCGAGGAGCAGCTCTCGCACATCGTCGACCTGCAGGTGGCCGAGCTGAACAGGCGGCTCGCGGTCCGGCGGATCTCGGTCTCCGTCACCGAGGCGGCCCACGAGTGGCTGTCCCGCACCGGCTACGACCCGGCGTACGGTGCCCGCCCGCTCCGGCGGCTCGTGCAGACCGCGATCGGCGACCCGCTCGCGCGCCTGCTGCTCGCCGGCGAGGTGCTCGACGGCTCGCAGGTGGTCGTCGACGTCGACGAGCCCGGTGAGGGGCTCGCGATGAGGGCAGTCCCGGCGGCGGCGTGACGTCGGCCTCGTCCCAGGGCCCGGCCCCGGTGGAGCCCCCACCGGGGTTGGGCCTGCATGATGCAATGGCCCCATGAGCGAGTCGAGCAAAGGGAGCCGTCCCAGCCAGGTGACCATGGCGGGATGGATAGCCGCGGTCGCCTCCGCGCTGACCGTGCTCACGCTCTTCGACTCCGTCTCACGTCTGCACACCGTCGAGTACCGCGAGGGCATCGAGGACCTCCTGGCGACCCCGCCGTACGACGGTCTCGGGATGGAGCTGCCCCAGGTCATCGAGATGATGCGCGGGGCGATGTTCCTCTCCGCCGCGGTGGCTGCGGCGGCCGTGATCCTCGCGATCTACGTCCTGAAACGGCACAACGCCGCCCGCATCGGCATCACCGTCGCCGCGGTGCTGCTCGTGCTGACCGCCCCCTTCGGGGGTGGGCTGCTGCCGCTGCTGGTCGCCGTGGCCGCGACCTGGCTGTGGACCGCGCCCTCCCGAGACTGGTTCGCGGGGCGACCGGTCACCCAGGACGCCGGTGGTGGACGGGCCGGCCGGTCCGACCAGCCCGGTAGCGTCTGGGCCGCCCGTCAGCAGCGTCCTCGAGTGGAAGGCAGCACCGTGTCGTCAGAGAACCACCCGCCCGCCGACCGGCCCGAGCAACCGGCCTCCGGCGAGCAGGGGCCGGAGGGGACCTCCGGCCAGGCCCGCCCGTGGATGCCGGAGGGCTCCGCCGAGCGTCCGACGCCTCCGCCGAGCCCCGGGTTCGGGAGCCCCTCGGGTGAGCAGGGTCAGCCGGGTCAGCAGGGTGGGCAGCCCCCAGGTGGCTACCCGCCGCCGTACGCCCAGCAGCCTCCCCCCGGACCGCAGTACGGCCAGCCGCCGTACGGTCAGGGCTACGGGCAGCCGCCCCACGGCCAGGGGTACGGGCAGCCGCCCCACGGCCAGGGGTACGCCCAGCCTCAGCCCGGCCAGGGCGGGCAGGGCTACGGCCCCCAGTACGCCCGGCCGGTCTACGGCCAGCCCCAGTACGGCCAGCCGGTCTACGGCCAGCCCCAGGGGCAGCAGCCGTACGGCGCCTACGGCAGCCGGCCCGACGCCGACCGTCGTCCGACCACCGTGACGGCGGCAGCCTGGACCACCTGGGTGTTCGCGGGCCTCACCCTGATCGGCCTGCTGCTGAGCATCGCCGGCCTCGTCGGCGCGCGCGACGAGATCCTGGCCGAGCTGGCACGCAACCCCGACGTCGCACAGTTCGACTACTCGGCCGACCAGCTGATGTCCGTCATCTGGGTGATGATGATCATCCTGGTCATCTGGACGGTCTCCGCCCTCGTGCTCGCCTGGCTCGCCTTCCGGCGCTCCGGCTGGGCCCGGATCGCCCTGGTGGTCTCGTCGGCGATGGCCGCCCTCTTCACGCTCTTCGGTGCGCTCGGCAGCCCCCTGCTCCTGGTGGTCACGCTCGCGGCAGGCGCCACGGCGGTGCTGCTCTTCGTCGGCGGCGCGAACGAGTGGTACTCCCGCCGCGGCGGCAGTGCCGGCCAGGCCGGGCCGTTCCAGCCGTACGGGCAGGCGTCCTCGCCCCAGTACGGCCAGCAGGGCCAGCAGGGCGGGCCTCAGTACGGCGAGCAGCAGCAGGGCCAGCCGCCCTACGGACAGCCGTCGTCTGGGGCGCAGCGTCCCGAGGGGGAGGACCGCCGGGGCTCTGACGACCGTCGTGGCAAGGACGAGCCCCCGTCCAACGTCTGGTGACCTCCGGCCTGCACAGGGCGCCGGGTCGGCGGGTCAGGCGTGGAGGTCGGCGCTGAGGAGCCGGCGTACGCCCTCGTCGAGGACCTCCTGCTCCTTGCAGAAGGCCCACCGCACCTGGTGCCTGCCCTCCTCGGCGTCGTCGTAGAAGGCCTGTGACGGGATGGCCACCACGCCGGCCCGGTCCGGGAGGGCGTGGCAGAAGGCCAGCCCGTCCTCGTAGCCGTAGCGGGACACGTCCGTGGTCACGAAGTAGGTGCCCTCCGGCTCGAAGACGTCCAGGTCGAGGCGCCGCAGCCCCTCGCACAGGCCGTCGCGCTTGGCCTGGAGCTCCTTGGCCAGCCCGGTGTAGAACCCGGCCTCGTGGTCGAGCGCATGCGCCACGGCGGGCTGCAGCGGCGCGCCCGAGCTGAAGGTCAGCCACTGCTTCGCGGCCTCCACGGCACGCACCAGGTGGTCCGGCCCGGTCGCCCAGCCGACCTTCCAGCCGGTGAACGAGAACGTCTTGCCGGCGCTGGACAGCGACAGCGTCCGGTCGAACATCCCGGGCAGGGTGGCCAGCGGCACGTGCTCGTGGTGGTCGAAGACGAGGTGCTCGTAGACCTCGTCGGTCACCACCACCAGGTCGTGCTCCTGCGCGACCTCGGCGACGGCTCGCAGCTCGTCGCGGGTCAGCACGGTGCCGGTCGGGTTGTGCGGCGAGTTGAGCAGGATGGTCGTCGTACGCCCCGTCACCGCCGCGCGCAGCTCGTCGGCGTCCAGCCGGAAGTCGGGGGCGCGCAGGGTGACCGGACGGCGCACGCCGCCGGCCATCTGGATCATCGCGGTGTAGGAGTCGTAGAAGGGCTCGAGGACGATCACCTCGTCGCCCGGGTTCACCAGCGCGAGCAGCGCAGCGGCGATCCCCTCGGTCGCGCCGGTGGTGGCGAGCACCTGCCGGTCCGGGTCGAGCTCGATGCCGTAGTGACGCGCCTGGTGCGCGGCGACCGCGTGGCGCAGCTCGGGGACCCCGATCCCCGGCGGGTACTGGTTGCGGCCGCTGCGCAGCGCCTCCACCGCCGCCTCGACGACGGAGGCGGGGCCGTCACGGTCGGGGAAACCCTGACCGAGGTTCAGCGCACCGGTGCGCACCGCGAGCGCGGACATCTGGGAGAAGATCGTCCCGGGGATCCCCCGCAGGCGGTCGGCGAGCCGGTCGTTCGGGTCGATACGAGACATACCAGCGACTGTAGTAGGGCCGGTCGGTCATGATGGTGGGGTGAGTCAGGACACCGGCGCGCCCGCGACGACCGTGACCGACCCGACGGGGGACGAGAAGCGGCCGCGCCGCCGCACGTCCGGGCGCGGTGCGTCGTTCTGGGTCGGACTGGTGCTGGTCCTGGCCGGGCTGGGCATGCTGGGCTACGTCGCCTGGCAGATGTACGGCACCAACATCGTGTCGCGACAGACCCAGGAGCGGCTCGTCGAGGACCTCGAGCAGCAGTGGGCGGAGCCGACCCGGACCTTCGAGGCCGACGAGCAGACGGTCACCGCGGGCGAGGTGCCGCTCGGCGACGCCTCGGCGCTGGTCCGGATCCCCGCCTTCGGCGACGACTACGTCGTGCCCGTGGTCGAGGGCATCAGCGACGAGGACCTCACCAAGGGCTACGGCCACTTCCCGGACTCCGCCGACCCGGGCGAGCGTGGCAACTACGCGCTCGCCGCGCACCGCATCACGCACGGCGAGCCGTTGCGCGACATGCCGGAGCTGAGGCCGGGTGACGAGGTGATCGTCGAGACCCGCGACGCCGTCCACACCTACGAGCTCACCACGAACCCCAACGACCTGGTCGTCACCTTCAAGGACATCTGGGTCGTGGACCCGCTGCCGACCAACCCGGGCGGGGGGCCGCAGCCGGACCAGAAGCCGGGGCAGAAGCTGATCACGCTGACCACCTGCTCCGAGCTGTTCCACACCGACAACCGGATGATCTCCTTCGGACGGCTCGTCGACTCCGAGAAGAAGTGAGCCCCCCGGCCTGGTTAGAGTCCGTGCCCATGAGCGACTCCACCCTGGCCCGTGACATCGACGCGTGCTGCCGCCTGACCGGCGAGTTCACCCTGCGCTCCGGCCAGGTCGCAGGTGAGTACTTCGACAAGTACCTCTTCGAGTCGGACCCGGCGCTGCTCGCACGCGTGGTGGACCGCATGCTCCCGCTGCTCCCGGAGGGGACCGAGCTCCTCGGCGGCCTCGAGCTCGGCGGAGTCCCGATCGTGACCGTGCTGAGCAGCCGCACCGGCCTGCCCGCGCTGTTCGTGCGCAAGAAGGCCAAGGAGTACGGCACCTGCAAGCTCGCCGAGGGGCCCGCCGTCGAGGGGCGTCGGGTCACCCTCGTGGAGGACGTGATCACCACCGGCGGCGCCGTGCGCGACGCGACCAGGGCGCTGCGGGAGGCGGGGGCCGTCGTGGAGACGGTGGTGTGCGCCATCGACCGAAGCCCTGAGGGCTCGAACCCGCTCGATGACGTCGGGCTCGAGGTGCGTGCGGTGCTCACGAAGGCCGAGCTGGACGCAGCGTCAGCAGCCTCGGACTGAGGCAGGGGCGGCAGCTCCGGCCAGCCTCAGGCGGGCCCGCCGTGCTCGCCGCGGATGTCCTCGCGCTCCACGCGGGCCCGCTCCTCGGGCTCGTCGTACCTCGGGTCGCGGCTGCGGGACCTCTCGCGGAGGAACTCGATGATCATCGGGACCACCGACACGAACACGATCGCGAGGGCGATCAGGTCGATGTTGTCCTTGATGAAGGCCCACTGCCCGAGCCAGTAGCCGAGCAGGGTGATGCCGGTGCCCCACAGGACCGCGCCGATCGCGGAGTATGTCGCGAACCGGCCGAACGGCATCCTGCCCACCCCGGCGGCCAGCGTGATGAAGGTCCGCACGATGGGGACGAACCGCGCGAGCACGATCGCCCGGTTGCCGTACCTGTCGAAGAACGCGTAGGTCTTGTCGACGTACTCCTGCTTGAACAGCCTCGCGTCGGGCTTGCTGAACAGCGCGGGGCCGACCTTGTGTCCGATGGCGTAACCGCTGACGTTGCCCAGCCAGGCTGCGATCGAGATCAGCGTCACGGCCACCCAGATGTTCGGGGCGTGCTCCCAGCCGGTGGCGATGAACAGGCCCGCGACGAACAGCAGCGAGTCTCCGGGCAGCAGCGCGAAGAGGCCGCACTCGGCGAAGATGATGAACAGCAGGCCCCAGAACGCGAAGTCGCCCATCGCGTTGAGGAGGTACTCCGGGTCGAGCCAGTCGATGCCGAGGAGCTGGGGGTTCACGAGCGCCGGCAGCAGTTCAGTCACCGGGTCAGCGTAACGGCCGTGTCCTGAGGCTCCGTGCGGCTGGCCTAGCATCGTCGCCGTGCACGAGACCCCCGACGCCACCGCGAGCGACCCCGACCGGGAGCCGCACGGGCGCCGGGCGCCGTACGACCCCATGCCGCACGGCCCCGCGGAGGTCGGCGTCGGTCCCTGGGAGGGCGAGTGGCCGACAGGTGAGCAGTACGACGAGCGCCTGCTCGCCGAGGGGGACCGGCGCAACGTCGTGGACCGGTACCGCTACTGGGCCATGGAGGCGATCGTGGCCGACCTCGACACGCGACGGCACGACTTCCACGTCGCCATCGAGAACTGGCAGCACGACTTCAACATCGGCACGATCGTCCGGACCGCGAACGCCTTCCTCGCCGCCGAGGTGCACATCGTGGGCAACAAGCGGTGGAACCGCCGCGGGGCGATGGTCACCGACCGGTACCAGCACATCCGGCACCACGCGACGCCCGGCGAGCTCGCCGACCACCTCCACGAGCGGGGCGTCGTCCTGCTCGGCATCGACAACCTCCCCGGCTCCGAGCCGCTGGAGACCCTGGAGCTGCCGCGCGCCGTCTGCCTCCTCTTCGGCCAGGAGGGCCCCGGCCTGTCCGAGGCGGCCCGCGAGGTCTGCGACGGCACCTTCTCGATCGCGCAGTTCGGCTCCACGAGGTCGATCAACGCCTCCGCGGCGGCGGCGATCGCGATGCACACCTGGGTCAGGCAGCACGCCGACCTGTCCGGCGACCACTCCTGGCGGGGCTGAGCGGGTCCGCCGTCCCAGGCGGCTAGCCGCACTCGACCTCGAGCAGCAGGTCCCCGGCCTCGACGTCGACCCCCACCGGACGGCGGCGGACCACCGCCGGGTCGCAGTCGAGCGCCACGACCGCCGACACCGGCGACCGGCCGGCCGTCTCGACGTACTCCGGGTCCCAGGAGACGACCGGGTCGCCGGCCTCGACCCGTCCGCCCTCCTCCGCCCGCAGCTCGAAACCGTCGCCCTGCATCTGCACGGTGTCGATGCCGAGGTGGACCAGCACGCCCTGGCCGGTGGCGTCGACGACCACGAACGCGTGTGGGTGCAGCTTCACGAGGCGGCCGGCGATCGGCGAGACCGCGGTCTGCCGGCCGGGCGCCGGCCGGATCGCGACGCCGGGACCCACCAGGCCCGCGGCGAAGACGGGGTCGGGAACCTCGTCGACGGCGAGGCTGTGGCCGGCCATGGGCGCCAGCACCCGCAGCATCAGAGCAGGTCCTCGATGTCGCCGGCGAGCGTGTCCGCCTCGGGGCCGACCACGACCTGGACGACGGTGCCCGACCGCATCACGCCGTGCACGCCCGCTGCCTTCAGCAGGAGCTCGTCGACCAGGGAGGTGTCGGCCACCTCCGTGCGCAGGCGGGTGATGCAGGCCTCGACCTCGACGATGTTGGCGCGCCCGCCGAGCCCCTGGATGATCCGCTCCGCTTGGCTCATGAAGGCATTGAACCACCCTCGACCGGGGCCGGGTCCGAGCCGTACGGTCCGGGTGTCGATGCTTCTTGACAGCCGCGGACGTGCCGGGGACTGTCGGTTCCACATGCCCACCACGGGGAGGCTGATGAGCGGGGTCGCAGGTCAGGTCGACGACCGTGCCGGGTCCGGGCGGCGGGGGAGCGGCCTCGGCGTCCTCCAGCGGCTCGGCCGGAGCCTCATGCTGCCCATCGCGGCACTCCCGATCGCGGCGATCTTCCTGCGACTGGGGCAGCCGGACATGCTGGGCGCCGGCGACAGCGGGCTGGCGCTCGCCTCGCGGTGGCCCTGGCTCGAGCCGGTCGCGGACGTCTTCGCGGCCGCCGGGGGGACCCTCTTCGCCAACATCGGCCTGCTGTTCGCGGTCGGTGTGTCGGTGGGCTTCGCCCGCCGGTCCGACGGGTCGACGGCACTCGCGGCGGTCGTGGCCTACCTGGTGTTCGAGGCCGTCACGGAGGCGATGTCGCCGTTCGTGCTGCCAGGGGCCCACGTGGCCGACGGCGACGTCGTGACCTACGGGGCGTTCGGCGGGATCCTTGTCGGGATCCTCACGGCGTTGCTGTGGCAGCGGTTCCATCGCATCAGGCTGCCGCCGTACCTCGCCTTCTTCGGGGGCCGGCGGTTCGTGCCGATCGTCGCCGCCTTCGCCACGCTGGGGCTCGGGGTGCTGATGTCGTTCGCCTACCCGGCGTTCGACCGTGGCCTGACCGCCCTCGGCACCTTCCTGGTCAGCAACGACATCGTGGGGGCGGGGGTGTACGGCACCGCCAACCGCCTGCTGGTCCCCCTCGGCCTGCACCACATCCTCAACTCGGTGCCGTGGTTCGTCGTCGGCGAGTTCGAGACGAGCACCGGGGAGGTCGTCCACGGGGACATCGCCCGGTTCCTCGCGAACGACCCCACCGCGGGCACGTTCATGACCGGGTTCTTCCCGATCATGATGTTCGCGCTTCCCGCCGCCGCTCTCGCGATCTACCACGAGGCGGCACCCGAGCGGCGCAAGGCGGTGGGTGGCCTGATGCTGTCCGGCGCCCTCACGTCGTTCCTCACCGGGGTGACCGAGCCGCTGGAGTTCGCCTTCATGTTCGTGGCGTGGCCGCTGTACCTCATCCACGCCGCGCTGACCGGTACGTCGCTGGCGCTGGTCAACGCCCTGGGGATCAAGGACGGGTTCGGCTTCTCGGCGGGCTTCATCGACTACGCCCTGAACTTCACCACCGCGACGAACCCGCTGTGGCTGGTG
Organism: Nocardioidaceae bacterium UBA4001; assembly: GCA_002384855.1. GTDB lineage: Bacteria > Actinomycetota > Actinomycetes > Propionibacteriales > Nocardioidaceae > Nocardioides_C. The sequence continues at coordinate 8,445 of DGBP01000077.1, forward strand.
CCGATCGGGCTCGGCTACGCCGCCGTCTACTACGTGCTGTTCCGGTTCGCGATCCGGCGGTTCCGCCTCGCCACACCGGGCCGGGAGCCGGCCGACGACGACGCGGAGGGCCGCCCGGCAGAGGCGCGGTAACGCCCCTGGACCTGGTGCGCTGCGAACGGGTCGTCCCTACGGCCGGACCGCGACCTTCTCGCAGCGCAACGTGTGCTCCGACCGGGCTCGTGGACTGGGGTCGCACCCGCCCGACGGGGCTTCTAGAGTGGCTCTGAGCGGCGACCCGTCGTCATGCTCGACCTGCCGTCTAGCACAGGAGACCAGCTCCCATGCCTATCGCGACCCCCGAGGTCTACGCCGAGATGCTCGACAAGGCGAAGAACTCGTCCTTCGCCTACCCGGCGATCAACGTCACGTCCTCGCAGACCCTCAACGCCGCCCTCAAGGGCTTCGCCGACGCGGGCAGCGACGGGATCATCCAGATCTCCACCGGTGGCGCGGAGTACCTCTCCGGCCCCGCGGTCAAGGACATGGTCACCGGCTCCCTCGCGTTCGCCGCCTACGCCCGTGAGGTCGCGAAGAAGTACCCGGTCAACGTCGCGCTGCACACCGACCACTGCCCCAAGGACAAGCTCGACACCTTCGTCCGCCCGCTGCTCGAGATCTCCGCGGAGCGCGTCAGGAACGGCGAGGACCCGCTGTTCCAGTCGCACATGTGGGACGGCTCGGCGGTGCCGCTGGACGAGAACCTCCAGATCGCCCAGGAGCTGCTCGAGAAGGCCGCCGCCGCCAAGGTGATCCTCGAGATCGAGGTCGGCGTGGTCGGCGGCGAGGAGGACGGCATCGTCGGCGAGATCAACGAGAAGCTCTACACGACCCCCGAGGACGCCCTCGCGACGGTCGCTGCCCTCGGGACCGGCGAGAAGGGCAGGTACCTGACCGCCCTGACCTTCGGCAACGTGCACGGCTCCTACAAGCCCGGCTTCGTGAAGCTGCGCCCGGAGATCCTCAAGCAGGCCCAGGAGGCCGTGGTCGAGAAGCTCGGCCTCGAGGCCGGCGCCAAGCCCTTCGACCTCGTCTTCCACGGCGGCTCGGGCTCGACCGCGGAGGAGATCGCGGCGGCCTGCGACTACGGCGTGGTGAAGATGAACGTCGACACCGACACGCAGTACGCCTTCACCCGGCCGGTCGCCGACCACATGTTCAGCAACTACGCCGGTGTGCTGAAGGTCGACGGCGAGATCGGCAACAAGAAGCAGTACGACCCCCGCTCGTGGGGCAAGGCCGGGGAGGCCGGCATGGCCGCCCGCGTCGTGCGGGCCTGCGAGAACCTCCGCAGCGCCGGCACCTCCGCCTCCTGACCCATGGAGTCGCGTCCCGAGAGGGGTGGCCGTCGGACCGGCGGCCACCCCGTGCCGCACCCGGCGAGGCGGCCGGTGACGCCCCGTGACGCACAATGGGCGCCATGACCTTCCAGGACCTCATGGCCGGCCCGCCCCCCACCCACCTGCCGAAGGACCCGGCCGCCGCCGGGCTCGCCGAAGGCACACCCGCCGCGGACGTCGTACGCACGCACCCGGAGTCACCTCTGGCCTGGGCGACGCTCGCGGAGGCCGCGCTCGCGGACGGGTCCGTCGACGACGTCACCGCGTACGCCTACGCCCGGGTCGGCTACCACCGCAGCCTCGACATGCTCCGGCGCAACGGCTGGAAGGGCCACGGGCCGGTGCCGTGGGAGCACGAGCCGAACCGCGGCTTCCTCCGTGCGCTGGCCGCCCTCGCCATCGCCGCCGAGCGGATCGGCGAGACCCCCGAGGCCGGGCGATGCCGCGACTTCCTGCGGGACTCGAGCCCGACGGCGTACGACGAGCTCCTGGGCGGCTGACCGGCCCCGCGAACGAGCGGAGCGCCGGAATCGTCCCCTGCTGCGATTCCGGCGCTCCGATGGGCGAGCAGCTGACCGAGGTCTCGTCCCCCGATACCCCGGTCATCTGCTGCGCTGTCAGTCTCACAGCCCCTAGGCCGGATGCGCTGTCACCATGCTGCCAATGACGCTATCCTGTCATTTGTGTCGTCACAGGAGCCGGTCAGGCCCCTCGCCCTGGCCGGCCTCGAGCCGGGGGACGAGCAGCTCTACCGCGTCGTGCTCCGCCACTCCGGTGTCACCCGCCAACAGCTCGGGGACCTCACGGTGTTGTCCCTGGCGCAGATCGACCTGGTCGTGGCCCGGCTGCGCGAGGCCGGGCTCGTCACGCTGTCCGGCGACGCCCTCACCGCGCGGCCGCCCGCGGAGGTGCTGAGCCCGCTCGCGCAGTCGCGGGCGGCACACCTGCTGCGTGAGTTCGACCAGGTCGACGCGCTCCGGGACCTGATCCCGATGCTGGTGGTCGAGCAGCTGTCCTCCCGCAGCAGCCGGCACACCGACGTCGACATCGACGTCCTCGGCGCCCAGGACGTGTACGCCGTGATCCGGGAGCTGATCGACACCTCCACCGGCGACACGTACTGGTTCCGCCCGGACCAGTGGCGCCTCGAGCGCACCGCGGAGGCCGACTCGATCCTCCCGGGTCTGCTGGCCGCCGGCCGTCGCTCACGGGCGGTCTACCCTGCGGCCGTGCTCGAGGAGGCCCCGGAGGTGATCCGCGGCCGGGCCGAGAAGGGCGAGCTGATCCGGATCGCCGCCTCCGTGCCCACCCGGATGGTGATCTTCGGGGAGCAGGCGGCCCTGGTCCCCGACCGCTGGGGGGAGAACACCGGCCGGCGGCTCATCGTGCGCGAGCAGTTCCTGGTCGCCGCGCTGACCGCGATGTTCCAGAGCGCGTGGGACCGCGCGATCGCCGTCCCTGGCCTCGAGTCCGGCGGCGAGGACGATCTCGGTGCGCGCCGCCTGCTGCTGCACCAGCTGACCCGGGGGGCCAAGGACGAGCAGATCGCCCGCGCCCTCGGGGTCAGCCTGCGCACGGTACGGCGCAGGGTCGCCGACATCATGGAGGACCTGGGCGCGACGTCGCGGTTCCAGGCGGGCGTCGAGGCGGTACGACGCGGCTGGGTCTGACCGTCCGGACGGTCGGCCGTGAGTCGGCAGCCGGCCTACCCGGTCAGGACGGGAGCACCATCCGCATCGCGCCGGGCTCGACCCGCCACGTGCGGTGCCGCTCGGGGCCGTACACCTCGCCGTCGGCGCTGCAGTAGAAGTCCTGGCCGCTCACCGAGACGGTGGTCCCGCGGAGGTACTTCACGTCCTCGCGGCGGTGGTGCTCGCCGCGCCGGAAGTGAAACATGTAGCCGAACCGCGCCAGCGGGCCGACCGCGAACGAGATCATCACGTCGACCTTGCCGTCCTCGGGGTCGGCCCTGGGGGTGATCTCCGCGCCGCCGCCGACGTTCGGGCCGTTGCCCACCGACGCCATGAGGATGGGGTGCGCGAAGTCAGCGACCTCCTCGCCGTCGACCTCGATCCGCACACGGATGAACGGGGGCCTGATCGATGCGAGGATCGCGCCGACCGGGTAGCCGAGGCGGCCGACCCGCTTCTTCCACTTGTGGGCCTTGCGGCTGGCCTGCGCCCCCGCGCCGATGTGGACGTTGTTGACGACCACGTTGCCGACGCAGTCGACGACCAGGTCGACCGGGCGCACCTCGCCGTCGAGCACCAGCCTCGCGGCCTCGTCGGGCTCGAGGGGGATGCCGGTGCCCCGCGCGAAGTCGTTCCCGGTGCCGAGGGGGATCAGCGCGAGCTCGACCTCGCCGAGCTCCTGGCGGCGGTGCAGGGCGGCCACGACCGCGTGCAGGCTGCCGTCACCACCCACCACGACCACGCGACGGGTGCCGCGGCGGTGCAGCACCCCGTCGAGCTCGCCGGGGTTCGACGTCGAGCACACCTCGACGTCGGCCGAGGCCCGCAGCACGGAGAGCGCCCTGTCGACGTTCTCCTGGTCGCTGGTGCCCGCGTCGGCGTTGGTGATCATCAGGAGCGGTTCCACGGAGCGGAGACTACAGCCGCCGTCCGAGGCTCTGTTATCGTGTGGTCGCAAGAGCCCCGGGTTGCTGTTGCACGTCCGGGGCCTTTTTTGTTTGCCTGGCCGGTCCTCGGCCGCTGGTGTCCGGGGCCGGTGCCGGCATCGACCCGGACCGACCCGGAATCGGCCGGCGAGAGGGGTGCGTTCATGCCCGCGATTGTCCTGGTAGGCGCCCAGTGGGGCGACGAGGGAAAGGGCAAGGCGACCGACCAGCTCGGCTCGTCCATCGATTATTGCGTCCGCTATCAAGGCGGAAACAATGCCGGTCACACCATCGTCATCGATGGTGAGAAGTTCGCCCTCCACCTGCTGCCCTCGGGCATCCTGACCCCCGGGGTGACCCCGGTGATCGGCAACGGCGTCGTCGTGGACGCCGCCGTGCTCCTCCACGAGATCGAGGGCCTGAACGCTCGGGGGGTGGACACCGGCCGCCTGCTGGTCTCCTCCAACGCGCACCTGATCACGTCGTACCACACCACGATCGACAAGGTCACCGAGCGGTTCCTCGGCAAGAACCGGATCGGCACCACGGGGCGCGGGATCGGGCCGGCCTACGCCGACAAGATCAACCGGATGGGCATCCGCGTCGCGGACATCTTCGACCAGAAGATCCTGCGTCAGAAGATCGAGGCCGCGCTCGACCAGAAGAACCACCTGCTCGTGAAGGTCTACAACCGCCGGGCGATCGAGGTCGACGCCGTCCTCGAGGAGATCGGCGCCTACTCCGAGCAGCTCAAGCCGTACGTCGCCGACACCTCCCGCGTGATCAACGAGGCGCTCGACCAGGACAGGACCGTGCTGTTCGAGGGCGCCCAGGCGACGATGCTCGACGTCGACCACGGCACCTACCCGTTCGTCACCTCCAGCAACCCGACCGCCGGAGGCGTCTGCGCCGGCGCCGGTATCGGTCCCACCCGCATCGACCGGGTGATCGGTGTCGTCAAGGCCTACACCACGCGGGTCGGCGCGGGTCCGTTCCCGACCGAGCTCCTCGACGACGACGGCGAGCAGCTGCGCCAGCTCGGTGGCGAGTTCGGCACGACGACCGGCCGTGAGCGCCGGTGCGGCTGGTACGACGCCGTGATCGCCCGCTACGCCGCCCGGATCAACGGCCTCACCGAGTTCGCGCTGACCAAGCTCGACATCCTCGGCGCCTGGGAGCAGATCCCGGTGTGCGTGGCTTACGAGATCGACGGCGTGCGGCACGACGAGATGCCGATGACCCAGTCGGAGTTCCACCACGCCAAGCCGGTCTACGAGCTCTTCGACGGCTGGCAGGAGGACATCTCCCACTGCCGCTCGTTCGAGGAGCTGCCGAAGAACGCGCAGGTCTACGTCAAGGCCCTCGAGGAGATGTCCGGCGCCCCGTTCTGGGCGGTCGGCGTCGGGCCCGGTCGCGAGCAGACCGTCGTCCTGCGCGAGAGCTGAGGAGCCCCATGAAGGTCCTGGTCATCGGCTCGGGCGGTCGTGAGCACGCCCTGGCCCTCGCGCTGTCCCGCGACCCCGAGGTGACCGAGGTGCACGCGGCGCCCGGCAACCCCGGTATCGCAGCGGTGGCGGAGCTCCACGACGTGAAGGCCACCGACGGTACGGCGGTCGCCGACCTCGCCGAGGGCCTCGGCATCGACCTGGTGGTGATCGGGCCCGAGGCGCCCCTCGTGGCAGGGGTCGCCGACGCTGTGCGCGAGCGTGGCATCGACTGCTTCGGACCCTCGGCGGAGGCGGCCCGGCTCGAGGGCTCCAAGGCGTTCGCCAAGGACGTCATGGCGGCCGCGGAGGTCCCCACGGCGCTGGCCCACGTGTGCACCACGCCGGAGGAGGTCGCAGATGCGCTCGACGCGTTCGGCCCGCCGTACGTCGTGAAGGACGACGGCCTCGCCGCCGGCAAGGGCGTGGTCGTCACCGAGTCCCGCGACGAGGCGCTGGCCCACGCGGCGGCCTGCGAGCGGGTGGTCGTGGAGGAGTACCTCGACGGCCCGGAGGTGTCCCTCTTCGCGATCACCGACGGCACGACCGTCGTACCCCTCCAGCCGGCGCAGGACTTCAAGCGTGCCGGCGACGGCGACTCCGGGCCCAACACCGGCGGCATGGGTGCCTACACCCCGCTGCCGTGGGCGCCCGCGGGTCTCGTCGCGGAGGTGGCCGAGCGGGTCCTCCGGCCGACGGTCGACGAGATGGCACACCGGGGTGCCCCGTTCGCCGGGCTGCTCTACGCCGGGCTCGCGCTGACCGACCGCGGTGTGAAGGTGATCGAGTTCAACGCCCGCTTCGGCGACCCCGAGACCCAGCCGCTGATGGCGCTGCTGGACTCCCCGCTCGGAGTCCTGCTGCGAGCCGCTGCCCGGGGCACCCTCGACGAGATCGCCGCACCGCGCTGGAAGGACGGCGCCGCGGTGGCCGTGGTCGTCGCCGCGAAGGACTACCCCGCCGCGCCGCGCACCGGCGACGTGATCCACGGCCTGATGGACGCCGAGCGGGTCGAGGGGGTCGACGTGATCCACGCCGGCACCGCCCGCGGCGAGGACGGCGCGCTCGTCACGGCAGGGGGGCGCGTCCTCGCGGTCACCGCCGTCGGGTCCGACGTCGCCGACGCCCGTGCTCGCGCGTACGACGCGGTGGGGAAGATCCGCATCGACGGCAGCCACCACCGCAGCGACATCGCCGCCGGCATCTGACGCCGGCGGTCGGGCCGGCCGGGGGCCCGGATCGTCCATGTGGACGGTTGTGGCCCCGGATCCGGGCTGAACGCGGGCCCGGATCGTCCATGCGGACGGTTGTGGCCCCCCGGCCAGGAGCAGGCCGAGGCGTTCCTCGAAGAGTCCGACGAGCGCACCCAGGACCCCGAGGGCACCCGGGAGGAGGCCCGCCAGACGCCGGGCTGACGGGGAGCCGGACCTGCGGTGCGAGAATGCTCCGGTGAGCATCCCCAACGTTCTCGCCAACCGGTACGCCGGCCAGGACCTCGCCGCCCTCTGGTCGCCCGAGCACAAGATCGTCCTCGAGCGGCAGCTGTGGATCGCGGTCCTCAAGGCCCAGAAGGACCTCGGGGTCGACGTGCCCGACGGCGTGGTCGAGGCCTACGAGGCAGTCGTCGACCAGGTCGACCTCGCGTCGATCGCCGCCCGTGAGCGGGTCACCCGCCACGACGTGAAGGCCCGCATCGAGGAGTTCTGCGCGCTCGCCGGCCACGAGCACATCCACAAGGGGATGACCTCGCGCGACCTCACCGAGAACGTCGAGCAGCTGCAGGTGAAGGCCTCGCTCGAGCTGGTCCGGGACCGGATGGTCGCCACCCTCGCGCGGCTGGGCCGGCTCGCGGGCGAGCACGAGGCCCTCGTCATGGCCGGCCGCTCCCACAACGTCGCGGCCCAGGCCACCACGCTCGGCAAGCGGTTCGCGACGGTCGCCGACGAGATGCTCGTGGCGCTCGACCGGGTGGAGGAGCTGCTGCGCCGCTACCCGCTGCGGGGCATCAAGGGCCCGGTCGGCACCGCCCAGGACATGCTCGACCTGCTCGACGGCGACGACGCGCTGCTGGCCACGCTCGAGGAGCGGGTCGCCGCCCATCTCGGCTTCGACAACGTGCTCACCAGCGTCGGCCAGGTCTACCCCCGGTCGCTGGACTTCGAGGTCGTCTCCGCGCTGGTGCAGGTGGTGGCCGGCCCCTCGAACCTCGCCACCACGATCCGCCTCATGGCCGGCATCGAGCTGGTCACCGAGGGGTTCAAGGAGGGTCAGGTCGGCTCGTCGGCGATGCCCCACAAGATGAACACGCGCTCCTGCGAGCGGGTCAACGGCCTCGCGGTCGTCCTGCGCGGCTACCTGTCCATGGTCGGTGAGCTCTCGGGCGACCAGTGGAACGAGGGTGACGTGTCGTGCTCCGTCGTACGCCGGGTCGCCCTGCCCGACGCCTTCTTCGCCGCGGACGGGCTGTTCCAGACCTTTCTCACGGTGCTCGACGAGTTCGGGGCCTTCCCCGCGGTGATCCAGCGCGAGCTCGACCGGTACCTCCCCTTCCTGGCCACCACCAAGGTGCTGATGGCGGCGGTTCGCAACGGCGTCGGCCGCGAGACGGCGCACGAGGCGATCAAGGAGGCGGCGGTCGGGGTCGCCCTCGAGATGCGCCAGGGCCGCACCGAGAACGACGTCTTCGAGCGCCTCGCCGCCGACGAGCGGCTGGGCCTGTCGAGACAGCAGCTCGAGTCCCTCGTGGCCGAGCCGATCACGTTCACCGGAGCGGCCGTCTCGCAGGTCCAGGCGGTCGTACGTCGGATCGCGGAGGTCACGGGCAGGCACCCGAGGGCAGCCGCCTACTCTCCCGGCGCGATCCTCTAGCCCTGAGGCGGCGTAGGTCGGACCGTTCGGAGGTGGAGCAGGATGACCCGCGGGATGGTGGACGCACTGGGTAGCGTGAGGCCATGACCGACCAGGTGACCGGCAACGACCAGGAATGGCCCACCCACTGCCCCGCGTGCGGCACCGAGCTCGCGCAGGCGACCATCGACATGGACGCGACGAACCGGGACCGGGCCGAGCTCCAACCGGGCGAGATGGTGGTCACGGACTACTGCCCCAACCCCGACTGTCCCGCCAACAAGCCGGACCCCTCCACGTCTCCGTGACCGGTCAGTAGGATCACGCCATGAGCGGCCCCACCGACCTCGGCATCCCCGAGGCTCCGGAGATCCCCGGCGCGACGCACGTCCACTCCGGCAAGGTCCGGGACCTGTACCGGCTCGAGGACGGCCGGCTGCTGATGGTGGCCAGCGACCGGATCTCCGCCTTCGACTTCGTCCTCGACACGACCATCCCCGACAAGGGCGCCATCCTGACGCAGATGTCGCTGTGGTGGTTCGAACAGCTCGCCGACCTGGTGCCCAACCACATCGTGTCGACCGACGTACCCGACGCCGTCCGCGGACGCTCGGTGGTGTGCGAGGAGCTCGCCATGTTCCCGGTCGAGTGCGTCGCGCGGGGCTACCTCACCGGCTCCGGGCTCGCCGACTACCGCGCGAGCGGCGAGGTCTGCGGCATCGCGCTGCCCGCCGGGCTCGAGGACGGCAGCCGCCTCCCCGAGCCGATCTTCACCCCCGCGACGAAGGCCGCGCTCGGCGACCACGACGAGAACGTCTCGTACGACGCCGTGGCCGGCGTCGTGGGCGGGGCCCGCGCGGCCGAGCTGCGCGACCTGACCCTGAGCGTCTACGGCCGCGCGGAGGAGATCGCCCGGGCCAGCGGCATCATCGTCGCCGACACGAAGCTGGAGTTCGGCGAACGCCCCGACGGCACGGTGGTGCTCGCCGACGAGGTCCTGACGCCCGACTCCTCGAGGTTCTGGCCGGCCGACGACTGGCGGCCCGGCCGGACCCAGCCGTCCTACGACAAGCAGATCGTGCGCAACTGGCTGACCTCCGTCGAGAGCGGCTGGGACCGAGCCTCCGGCGCGAAGCCGCCCGCCCTGCCCGACGAGGTCGTCGAGCGCACCCGGTCGAGGTACCTCGAGGCCTACGAGCGCCTGACCGGGCAGAAGTTCCAGCAGTAGCCGTCCCACATCCGCACACCACGAAGGAGCGTCACGTGCTCAACCTCTCCGTCTTCCTGGAAGCCAGCGCCGACAGCCACCCCGACCGTGACGCCGTGGTCCTCGGCGACCTGCGGCTGACCTACGCCCAGGTGAACGGCTTCGCCAACCAGGTCGCCAACATGCTGGTCTCCCGGGGCATCCAGCCCGGGGACAAGGTGGCGCTCTCGTGCCCGAACCTGCCGTACTTCCCGATCGTCTACTACGGGATCCTCAAGGCCGGGGCGACCGTGGTGCCGCTCAACGT
>DGBP01000077.1:18302-25845 GCA_002384855.1 Nocardioidaceae bacterium UBA4001
CGTCGCCGATCGAGGGCACCGAGACGATGGTGCAGGCGCTCGGCGGCCAGCCCGACACGTTCGAGTCCGTGGCGACCGAGCCGACCGACACCGCGGTGATCCTCTACACCAGCGGCACGACCGGCCAGCCGAAGGGCGCCGAGCTCAGCCACAGCAACATGGTGATGAACGCCCTCACCTGCAACCGGCTCTTCGAGTCGGTCCCCAGCCAGCACGACACCCACCTGCTCGTGCTGCCGCTGTTCCACTCCTTCGGCCAGACCGTCAACATGAATGCCGGCTTCTCGACCGCCTCCACGATGGTGCTGCTCCCGCGGTTCGACGCCGGCCAGGCGCTCGGGCTGATGGAGAAGGAGGACATCACCTTCTTCGCCGGTGTCCCGACGATGTACTGGGGCCTGCTCGGCGCGCTGAAGGAGGGCGTGGACGTCGAGAAGATCGCGGGCACCATGCGCCGGGCGGTCTCGGGCGGCTCTGCCCTCCCCGTGGAGATCCTCAAGCAGTTCAAGGAGAAGTTCGGCGTCCAGATCCTCGAGGGCTACGGACTCTCGGAGACCTCGCCGGTGGCGACGTTCAGCGACCCTGACCGCGACCCGCGTCCCGGCTCGATCGGCGTGCCGATCTGGGGCATCGACGTGAAGCTGGTCGACCCGGACTGGAAGACGATCGAGGGTGCCGACGAGGTCGGCGAGATCGCGATCCGCGGTCACAACATCATGAAGGGCTACTACAAGCGCGACGAGGCCACCGCCGACGTGATGAACAACGGGTGGTTCCGCACCGGCGACCTCGCCCGCCGGGACGAGGACGGCTTCTACTACATCGTCGACCGGGCCAAGGACATGATCATCCGCGGCGGCTACAACGTGTACCCGCGCGAGATCGAGGAGGTCCTGATGACCCACGAGGCCGTCTCGCTGGCCGCGGTCGTCGGCGTCCCGAGCGACGAGCACGGCGAGGAGATCAAGGCGTACGTCATCCTCAACGACGACGCCACGATCACCGAGGACGAGCTGCGCGACTGGTGCAAGGAGCAGATGGCGAACTACAAGTACCCCCGCCTGATCGAGTTCCCCAGCAGCCTCCCGATGACGGCGACGGGCAAGATCCTCAAGCGAGAGCTGGGCTAGCGCGGACGCTCCGGAGTACGCCGCCGGCCGGCCTCCCCGAGGAGCCGGCCGGCGCCGTGTCGTCGGTACGGCGTCAGCAGCCGATGCCGAACCAGTCGCACCCGATGTCGTCGAAGAAGTCCGCGATGGCGTCGAGGGCGAACCCGATGGCGCCGAGGATGTCCTCCAGCAGGTCGGCAGCCGCGTTGAACACGTCCACCAGCGCCTGGGCCACCTGCTCGAGGACGTAGCCGATGTCCTTCAGCACCTGCGCCACGGCCTCCAGTGCCAGGGAGAACACGGTGGCGAGCACCTGGGCGATGGCGTTGATCGCGTAGCCGATCGCCTTGAGAACCGTCGCCACCGCCTGCGCCGCGAGCGAGAACACGGTGACGAGCGCCTGGGCGACCGCCTCGATGGCGAACCCGACCGCCTTCAGGATCGCCGCCGCTGCCTGGGCAGCGAGGGCGAAGACCGTGCTCAGGGCGCTCAGCACGAGGTCGGCGGCGAACCCGATCGCCTTCAGGACCGCGGCGACCGCCTGGGCTGCCAGTCCGAAGACGACCTTCAGGGCGTCGGCGATGGCCTGCACGTCGATCCCGATCAGCTTCAGGATGTCCGCGACGGCCTGGACGGCGAGGCCGAAGACGGTCTGCAGAGCTCCGGCGATGGCGTTGACGGCGAAGCCGATGGCGTCGAGGATCGCGGCGGCGGCCTGGGCGGCGAGGCCGAACACGGTCTGCAGCGCTCCGGCGACGAGGTCGACCGCGATCCCGATCGCCTTGAGCACCGCGGCGGCGGCCTGGGCGGCGAGGCCGAAGACGGTCTGGAGTGCTCCGGCGATGGCGTTGACGGCGAAGCCGATGGCGTCGAGGATCGCGGCGGCGGCCTGGGCAGCGAGCCCGAAGACGGCTTGCAGCGCGTGGGCGATCTCGGTCACCGCGAACGCGACGTCACGGAGCACCTCTGCGGCCGCGGCGGCGGCGAGACCGAACACCGTCTGGAGCGCCTCGGCGACCTCGAGGACCGTGAAGGCGACGTTCTTGAGGATCTGGGCGGATGCAAGGGCGTCGAGGAGGTACACCTCCTGCAGGGCCTCTCCCACCTCGACGGAGCCGAAGCCCAGCACCTTCAGCATCGACGCCATCTCCTGCGCCGTCAGCTCGAACACGTCGGCCAGAGCCTGGGCGACCGCGAGGGCGTCGAACCCGACGGCCACCAGCACGGCCGCCGCGCCGGCCGCGTCGAGGGCGAACCGGTCGACGAGGAACGTGCCCACGTCGGGAGCCGTGACCGCGGCGTCGAACATTGCCTGTGCGGCGGCCTGCGCCGCGGAGTGGCCCGCGTCGCAGGTGGAGCGGATCGTGTCGGCGACGTCACCGGTGCGGGCGTCGACGGTCGTGCCCGCCAGCACCGGCAACGTGTAGCCGTAGCCGGCGAGCGCCGACGTGGCGATGCCGCGACACGCGTTGTCGTCCGCGGTGGCCGGTGCCGGCTTGGTGGTCACGAGTCCGCTCACCGCCGCGGAGAGCGCCGGTCGGTAGGCCACGCCCCGTGTCGCGCGGTCGACAGCGCGTCCGGACCGGTCCTGACGGTCGGTGTCCGCGCCGGCGGGGGGTGCGGGGTCGGTCCTGACGGCCACGGCGACGTACTCCGCGAAGACTGCCCGTGCCCGCTCGAGGGGGACGGTGACGGCCGCGGCTGTTCCGCTCAGCGACACCAGCAGCGACATGGCGCAACCGATCAGGATGAGCGTTCGGGCGGTGGTGCTTCGCACCGCGCGGCCGACGTCGGCCGCGAGGTCGCGGAGTACGTCGGACCTGGGCAGGGCGGGGCTGAGGAGCTGAGCTGACATGAGGATTCCCTCCCAGAGAATCCCGGCGCTGTCGCGTCGAGTCGGATGAGTGGTCTTCGACGGGACGAGGCGCCTTGCGCTCTCCTGCGAGCAGATCGACCGCGGGGCCCCCGACCGGTCTTGTTCGTCTTCGTCCTGCGCGCGGGGGCGACCCGCAGAACACCGACGAATCTATTCCTGGGCGCCTTTGCGTCGCGATAGCACGCTTGCTGCATCTTCCTGTGTCATTCGGGGGATATCAGTCGCCCATCTGGGTGATGCGCGCGGCCTCTCGGACTGCTGCGGTGACACCGCGGTCCCCCGACTAGACTCGGCCCTGCCGGTTCCGTTCATCTCCTCAAGGAGCGCCCCCGTGGCCCGTGTCGTCGTCGACGTCATGCTCAAGCCCGAGATCCTCGACCCCCAGGGCAAGGCCGTGCACGGCGCGCTGCCCCGGCTCGGTGTCAGCGGGGTCGTCGACGTCCGCCAGGGCAAGCGCTTCGAGCTCGAGGTCGACGAGCTGAGCGACGAGCGCCTCGCACAGATCCACGACATCGCCGAGAAGCTGCTGTCGAACCCGGTGATCGAGGACTACCGGGTCCACGTGGAGGAGCAGGCGTGAAGATCGGCGTCGTCACCTTCCCCGGCTCGCTCGACGACGTCGACGCCCAGCGCGCGGTCGACGTCGCCGGCGCCGAGGCGATCGCGCTGTGGCACGACGAGCACGACCTCCGCGGGGTCGACGCGGTGGTCCTCCCGGGAGGATTCTCCTACGGCGACTACCTGCGCTGCGGCGCGATCTCCCGCTTCTCGCCGATCATGACCGAGGTGATCGAGGCGGCCGGGAAGGGCATGCCCGTCCTCGGCATCTGCAACGGGTTCCAGATCCTCACCGAGTCCCACCTGCTGCCCGGGGCGTTGCTGCGCAACGACGGCCTGAAGTTCGTCTGCCGCGACCAGCGGCTCCGGATCGAGAACACGCAGACCCCGTGGACCTCCGACTACGCCGACGGCGCGGAGATCACGGTCGTGCTCAAGAGCGGCGAGGGCAAGTACGTCGCCGACGAGGACACCCTCGACCGCCTCGAGGGGGAGGGTCGCGTGGTCGCGCGCTACCTCGACGTGAACCCCAACGGCTCGCTGCGCGACATCGCGGGCGTCTCGAACGAGCGTGGCAACGTCGTGGGGCTCATGCCGCACCCCGAGCACGCCGTCGAGGACCTGTGCGGCCCCGGCGTGGACGGGCTGGCCTTCTTCACGTCTGCGGTGTCCCAGCTGCTGCGCGCCTGACGGCAGACTGCACCGAGCCGACCGCGGTCTCCAGAGGACCGCGCTGCCGGCCCAGACGGTAGGCCGCACCGATCAGCAGCACCACCACGACCTGTCCGACGAACGTGCCCGGGTCGTGGCCGTCCCACAGCCCCTCGGAGCGGGCGACCACGTGCGCGGTGTAGAGGGTCAGCGTCATCGCGCCGGCGCCGAACACGACGGCCATCAAGCGGGGTGCGAGCCGGCCGAGCGCCACGGACACGGCGATCACCAGCAGGGACGTGCCGATCGTGTGCGCGAGGTCGAACGGCGTGCCGGTGTGCGGCGTCGTGACGACCAGCCACCACCAGCTCCCGGTCGGGGCGGTGCCGTAGAGCCCCCGGTCCAGGGTGAGCGCGATCGCGCCCTGGTCCCCGGGGCCGGTGAACGTCTCCGCGAGGGTGCCTCGGACGCCCCCCCGGTCGAGCAGCATCTCCGACACGGCCCAGCTCGCCAGCGCGGTGCCCGCCCCCACGAGACCGACCGCGGCCGTCGTACGCCACGAGGCCAGGGCCGTCCGGCCGAGCGCCATCCCGACCAGGACGTAGGCCAGCCACGGCACGGCGGGGTAGTAGCCGGTGAACGACAGCTCGGTGAGGAGCTGCCACGGGTCGCGGAGGCTGCCGAAGGCGGGGACGTCGTACGACGCCGGCGGCACGCGCGGGCGCAGCAGGTGCGAGGCGACCGGTGCGACGACCACCCAGATTGCTGCGAGGGCGGCGAGGGCCGGGGCCCGGAGGCCGAGGAACGGGATCGCCAGGAGGAACAGCACGCCGTAGTACGCCAGGATCACCGCGATCCCGGAGTCCACCTCGCCGAGCAGCAGGCCGATCACGGCGATGAGCAGCGCACGGACGGCGAGGCCCGCCGACGTGGCGGCCAGCTCGCGGCCCCGCTGCCGGGCGGTCCGGCCCGACATCAGCGCGATGCTCACCCCGGCCAGGACCGCGAACAGCGCCGAGGCGCGGCCGCTCGCGAGCTGGTGGGAGAGGGTGACCCCGTCCAGGTCGAGGTCGGGGAGGATGTGCGTGGCCATCATGCCGACCAGCGCGAGCGCCCGGGCGACGTCGAGGCCCACGACCCGGCCCGGGCTGACGATCGGCTTCACGGCCCCGATCCTGCCAGCACCCGCCGCGCCGGATGGTCCACGACCGGGGGCTCGGCCCGTCCCTCCCCGCCCGCCAGGTAGATTGAGCGTGGCCACACCTCCCTGATCGACCGATCCGAAAGCCCACATCGGTGACTGAACAGCGCCTGCAGCAGCCCTCCTCCCAGCCCACAGGATCTCGGCTCGACACCGTCGCGGTCGCCGGCTCGGACCCCGACCGCGAGCAGCCGTGGGAGGACCTCGGCCTCAAGGAGGACGAGTACGCCCGCATCCGCGAGATCCTCGGCCGCCGGCCCAGCTCCTCGGAGCTGGCGATGTACTCCGTGATGTGGAGCGAGCACTGCTCGTACAAGTCGAGCAAGGTGCACCTGCGCCAGTTCGGGGAGAAGGTCACCGACGAGATGCGCGCCGGCCTGATGGCGGGCATCGGGGAGAACGCCGGCGTCGTCGACATCGGCGACGGGTACGCCGTCACCTTCAAGGTCGAGTCGCACAACCACCCGTCGTACGTCGAGCCCTACCAGGGGGCGGCCACGGGCATCGGCGGCATCGTCCGCGACATCCTCGCCATGGGCGCCCGTCCGATCGCGGTGATGGACCCGCTGCGCTTCGGCCCGCTCGACGCCGACGACACCCACCGCGTCCTCCCGGGGATCGTCGCGGGCGTCGGCGGCTACGGCAACTGCCTCGGGCTGCCCAACATCGGTGGCGAGGCGGTCTTCGACGAGTCCTACCTCGGCAACCCCCTGGTCAACGCGCTGTGCGTGGGCGTGCTGCGGCACGACGAGCTGCAGACCGCCTCGGCGTCCGGGGTCGGCAACAAGGTGATCCTGTACGGCGCCCGCACCGGAGGCGACGGCATCGGCGGGGTGTCCGTGCTGGCCAGCGAGACGTTCGAGGCCTCGACGGGCTCGGCCTCCGGAGGTCCCGCGAAGCGCCCCAGCGTCCAGGTCGGCGACCCGTTCATGGAGAAGCTGCTCATCGAGTGCAGCCTCGAGATCTTCCGCGAGGGCCTCGTCGTGGGCATCCAGGACCTCGGCGGCGCCGGCCTGTCCTGCTCCACCTCCGAGATGGCCTCGGCCGGCACCGGCGGCATGCACGTCGACCTCGACCTCGTCCCGCTGCGCGACTCCACGCTCTCCCCCGAGGAGATCCTCATGTCGGAGTCCCAGGAGCGGATGATGGCGGTGGTCGAGCCCGGAAAGGTCGACCGGTTCCTCGAGGTCTGCGACAAGTGGGGCGTCGAGGCCACGGTGGTCGGCGAGGTCACCGACACCGGCCGCCTCGTCATCGACTGGCACGGCGAGACCGTGGTCGACGTACCCCCGCGCACGGTGGCCCACGAGGGCCCCGTCTACCACCGCCCCTACGAACGGCCCAGCTGGCAGGACGACCTCCAGGCCGACGTCGCGGAGACGCTGCCGCGCCCCACCACGCCGGAGGAGCTGCGCGAGACGCTGCTGCGCATGGTCGCCAGCCCGAACCTGTGCGACAAGTCCTGGATCACCGACCAGTACGACCGCTACGTCCGGGGCAACACCGTGCTCGCCCAGCCCGAGGACTCCGGCATGGTCCGCGTGGACGAGGAGTCCGGGCTCGGCGTCGCGGTCTCCACCGACGGCAACGGCCGGTTCGCGAAGCTCGACCCCTACGCCGGCGCGCAGCTGAACCTCGCCGAGTCATACCGCAACGTCGCGGCCTCCGGGGCCCGGCCCCTCGCGGTCAGCGACTGCCTCAACTTCGGCTCGCCCGAGGACACCGACGTGATGTGGCAGTTCGCCGAGGCCACCACCGGTCTCGCCGACGCGTGCCGCGACCTCGGGGTCCCCGTCACGGGCGGCAACGTCAGCCTCTACAACCAGACCGGCGACACCGCGATCCTGCCCACGCCGGTCGTCGCGGTCCTCGGCGTGATCGACGACGTCGCCCGCCGTACCCCCTCCGGCTTCGTCGCCGAGGGCCAGCAGATCTACCTGCTGGGCACGACGCGTGAGGAGCTGTCCGGGTCCGAGTGGGCTCACGTCGCGCACGGGCACCTCGGCGGCCTCCCGCCGAAGGTGGACCTGGCCGCGGAGAAGGAGCTCGCCGACATCCTGGTCAACGCCTCGCGCGACGGCCTGATCGACAGCGCCCACGACCTCGCCGACGGCGGGCTGGCCCAGGCCCTCGTCGAGTCCTGTCTCC
>DGBP01000056.1 GCA_002384855.1 Nocardioidaceae bacterium UBA4001
GATCCACCCACTGCAGAAGGGCCCTGGCTTCGGCCGGGGCCCTTTCGCATGCCCGGGGCGCTGCGGCGTGCCCGGCACCGCGGGGGCGGCGGCCGGTCAGGTTGCGGCGTCGCGGAGAGCGTCGACGTTCACGGTCGGTACGGCGCCGCCGCACGCGCGATCACCGCGAAGGACGGCTCGTCGGTGGGGTTGCTCTCGCGGTGCACCGTGTGTGCCGGCACGAGCACGAAGTCGCCGGCGCCCGCGTCGAGCGGCCCCTGACCGCCCTCGAACTCCAGGCGGAGCACCCCGGAGACGACGTACAGGCATGTCTCGTTGCGGTCGTGGTGGTGCCAGCCGGACACGGCTCCCGGCGCCGTCTCGACGAGGCCCGCCCACAGCCCCGGGGTCTCGAAGGCCCGCTTCCGGAGCATGCCCGGGGTGGGGTCGGACGGGGTCAGCTCGTCGTGGCGCCCCACCTGGATCGGTTCGCTCTTGACTGCAGGCTGCCGTGCACGGGTCGCCGCGGCCAGCACCTCGGGGAGCCCCGCACGACCAGAACGCGAATCGCCGGCCACCTCCCGGACAGGGGACGTGGCCGGCGACGGCGCCGGTGGCTCAGGCCTTGGCGAGCGTGCCGAGGTAGAGCTCGATGACCTTCGGGTCGTTGATCAGGTCCTTGCCGGACGCGGTGTAGGCGTTGCGGCCCTGGTCGAGGACGTAGCCGCGGTCGGCGATCTGGAGGCAGCGACGGGCGTTCTGCTCGACCATGATCACCGAGACGCCGGCGCGGTTGATCCGCCTGGTCTGCACGAACACCTCGTCTTGGAGGACGGGGGAGAGGCCCGCGGACGGCTCGTCGAGCAGGAGCACCGACGGCTCCATCATCAGCGCCCGTCCCATGGCGACCATCTGGCGCTCGCCACCGGACAGTGAGCCGGCGCGCTGGGCCCGCCGGTCGTACAGCGCGGGGAAGAGCTCGCCGACGAACTCGAAACGCTTCTTGAACGACTTCGGCCGCTGGTAGACGCCCATCTCCAGGTTCTCCTGGATGGTCAGCGACGGGAACACGTTGTTCGACTGGGGCACGAAGCCGATGCCCTTGGTGACGAGCGTGTCCGCGCGCTGGTTGGTGATGTCCTCACCGTTGAGCGTCACGCTCCCGGAGTGGATCTTCACCAGGCCGAAGAGCGCCTTGAGCAGCGTGGACTTGCCGGCGCCGTTGGGGCCGATGATGCCGACGAGCTCGTTCTTGTGGCAGTACAGGTCGGCGCCGTTGAGAATGTTCACGCCCGGCAGATAGCCGGCGATCAGGTTGTCGGCGCGGAGTACGGCGCCCTCGGCGGCCTTGTTGTGGGCCTCCCGTGCGGCGTCCTGGCCTTCGACGGTGCTCACTGGGCCTCCTCCTCGTTCTTCACGTGCTCCTCCTGAGCCTCTTGGAGGATCTTCTCCTCCTCCTCGAAGTCGAGGACCTGGTCGTGGTGGGACCCGAGGTAGGCGTCGATCACCCGCTGGTCGGCCATCACCGAGTCCGGCGGGCCCTCGGCGATCACCTGGCCCTGGGCCATCACGATGACCCAGTCGGAGATGTCGCGGACCATGTCCATGTCGTGCTCGACGAAGAACACGGTCATGCCGTCCTCGCGCAGCGACTTCACATGGCCCAGCAGGGACTGCTTCAGTGCGGGGTTCACGCCCGCCATCGGCTCGTCGAGCATGATCAGCTCCGGCTCGACCATCAGCGCTCGCGCCATCTCGAGCAGCTTGCGCTGACCGCCGGACAGCGAGCCCGCGAAGTCGTCGCGCTTGGCGTCGAGCTTGAACCGCTGGAGGATCGCCCCTGCACGCTCGGTGTTCGCCTTCTCCTGGGCTCGCCAGAAGAACGGGAACATCGCCCGCGCCAGGCTCTCGCCGGACTGCCCGGTGGCGCCGATGCGCATGTTCTCGATGACGGTGAGCTTCGCGAGCACCTTGGTCAGCTGGAAGGTGCGGACCATGCCGAGCCGGGCGACCTTGTAGGCCGACATCCCGGCCAGGCTCTTGCCGTTGAAGGTCCAGCGGCCGGTGTTGGGCCTGTCGAAGCCGGTGAGCAGGTTGAAGAAGGTCGTCTTCCCGGCGCCGTTGGGACCGATCAGCGCGGTGATCGCGCCGCGCTGGATCTCGACGTGGGCCACGTCGACGGCCTTGAGGCCGCCGAACTGGCGGGTGACCTCGTCTGCCACGACGATCGGGTCCGGCTTCGGGGCACCCGGCTCGTGCTCGACGCTCGCGAGCGCCTTGCGGGCCTCGGCGGCCCGGCCGCGGTCGACGTACTCGCTGCCGGAGGCAGGGGCGGTGGTGTCAGCGGGCATCGATCGCCAGCTCCCTTCGGTCTCCGAAGATCCCTTGTGGTCGGAAGATCATCAGCAGCATCAGCGCGAGACCCATGATGATCAGACGCATCAGGCTGGCCTGCTGGTTGGTCATGATCCACTCCGGCATGAACGGGTCGGCACCCCGCGTGAGAATCCCGAAGAACAGGTCGAGGAACGTGATCAGGAACCAGAAGACGATCGACCCGACGACCGGTCCGAGCACCCGGGCGGCGCCACCGAGCAGCAGCACGGTGTAGGCGAAGAACGTCGTGTCGGTCGCGACCCAGGTGGGGTTCATGTTGGTGTGCTGCAGCGCGACGTAGAAGCCGGCCACCGCGCCGAAGAGACCACCGATGATCAGCGACTGCATCTTGTAGGAGTACACGTTCTTGCCGAGGCTGCGCACGGCGTCCTCGTCCTCGCGGATGCCCTTCAGCACGCGGCCCCACGGGCTGCGCATGAGCAGCCAGACCACGACGACCCCGATCGCGACGAGGATCCAGCCGCTGAACAGCAGCCAGAAGTCGAAGGGTCGCCATGCCACGATCCCGAGGTCGACCCGCGAGCTGAACGGGTTCATCTCGACGAAGGTGCGCTGGAAGTTGATCAGGCCGTCCTGGCCGCCGAACCACTTCAGCAGTGTCACCGACCCCAGGGTCTGTCTGATGATCTCCGCCGCGGCGATCGTGACGATCGCGAGGTAGTCGGCCCGTAGCCGCAGCGTCGGGATGCCGAGGAGGAGGGCGAGGACCACCGAGAGTCCGAGGCCGAGCGCGATGCCGACCCAGAACGACAGGCCCCAGGTGGCGACCGAGGCGGCCATGAAGTAGCCACCGATCGCCATGAACCCGGCCTGGCCGAAGTTGAGCAGGCCGGTGTAGCCGAACTGCACGTTGAGGCCGATCGCGGCGAGGGCGTAGACGACGGCGGTGGGGCCCAGCGCCTGCTGGAGGGACCCACTGAGCAGGTTGAGGATGTCCATGAGGTTCTCCTTGGCCCTATCCGACGCGCTCGGCGCGACCGAGCAGGCCCTGGGGACGGAACAGCAGGGCGAGGATCAGCACGAGGAGCGCGCCGACGAACTTCAGCTCGGCGGGTACGACGAGCGTGGAGACCTCGATGAAGATCCCGATGATGAACGAGCCGAGGATCGCGCCCCAGACCGTGCCGAGACCGCCGAGGACGACGGCCGCGAAGACCAGCAGCAGGATCTTGAAGCCGATCTGGTAGTCGAAGCCCTGGGTCATGCCGAGCAGCACGCCGGAGAGGCCGGCGAGACCTGCGCCGACGGCCCACACGACTGAGATGACCCGATCCACGTTGATGCCGGAGGAGGCCGCCAGGGCGGGGTTGTCCGACACAGCCCGGGTTGCCTTGCCCAGCCGGGTCTTGGCGATCGCCAGGGTCACCGCCACGAGCACGATCGTCGAGAAGATGATCACGCCGACGTCCTTGGGCGTGATCAGCACCGGGCCGATCGACCACGGGGAGGGGCTGGTCCACTGCGAGTAGTTGTGGTTCGCCGCGCCGGCGAAGTACTGGTACAGGTTGCGCAGGAAGATCGAGAGACCGATGCTCACGATCATCGCGGCGATCAGGCCGGTGCCGCGGCGCCGCAGGGGTTTCCAGAGCGCCTTGTCCTGGGCCCACCCGAAGAGCGTGGACATCACCATCGCCACGGCGATCGCGGTGACCATCGTGATGTTCATGCCGCCGACGGTGATGTTGCCCGGCAGCCGGTCGATGAAGAGCGCGATCAGGGCGCCGAAGGTGATCAGCTCGCCGTGCGCGAAGTTCGTCAGGCCCGTCGTGCCGAAGATCATCGACAGGCCCAGTGCGGCCATCGCCAGCAACAGGGAGAAGACCAGGCCGCCGACCCCGAGCTGGAGGGCCCGCACCGCCCAGCCGGTGCCGACGGTGCCCTCACCGATCGGGAAGGTCACCGAGATGTCGGCCGAGATCTTGACCTGGCGCTCCAGCTCGACCTGGTCGGGGTTGCGGAGCTCGGTGCCCTCGGGGAGGGTCGACTCGTCCAGCTTGATCGTGTAGGTCTCGCCGACCACGTCGATGTCGGCACCGAGCGGGATCACGAACAGCCCGTCGGCGTCCGACGTTGCCTCGCCCACCAGCTCGCCGGCATCGTCCTCGACCGAGATCTGCACGCCCTCGACCGGTGCCGGTGGCTTCTCCCGCGTGTCGACCAGCTTGCCCTTGACGTCGATCGTGTCGTCGTCGGCGCTCGTGGCCACGGTGGCGGGCGGGGTTGCCGCCTGCGCGTTGCCGGAGATGCCGAGGACGGTGAACAACGTCATCAAGACAAGCGCCGCGGCACTGCTCTGACGCACTCGCACGGAAACTCCCGTCGCTCTTCCAGATGTCCGGGGCGGGACTATAGCGGCAGGTGTGACCCGGACCACTTCACGCCTGGTGTCTTCCCCCGGAACTGCCATGCCCGGGATCACCCTAGAGCGACACTCCGGGTTCGGGGAGCCTTACCTGGCAACAATGCTGCAACGGCTTCGGTCGTTGGGGAGCCCAAGTACGACGGAGTGAGTGGCGCGTGCTCAGGAGAGGACGATCACCAGGCCGGTCAGCGCGGGAGCCACGAGCAGGGCGGGCAGGAGGTCGCCGACGGGCAGCTGCTTGATGCGCAGCAGCCGGAGCGCGACGCCGACGAGCATGAGGCCGCCGGTCGTCGTGAGGGCGGCGAGGTGCGCGTCGGGCAGCACGTCGCCGGCCAGGACACCGAGCAGGGTCAGCGATCCCTGGACGGCGAGCAGGGCGATCGCGCTCGCGGCGACGCCCCAGCCGAGCGACGCGGCGAAGGCGATGGCCGCGAACCCGTCGAGGGCCGCCTTCAGGAAGAGCTGGTCGGGCCCGTTGCCGAGCCCGTCGTTGAGGGAGCCCAGGATGGTCAACGGGCCCACGCAGAACACCAGCGAGCTGGTGACGAAGCCCTCGACGAAGCGCTGGCGCTCCGCGCTCTCCTCCCGGGCACCGGCGCGGGCGGTCAGTCGGCTCTGGAGCCAGGCGCCGAACCCCTCGAGGCGGTCCTCGATGCGCATGATCGACCCGACGATGCCGCCGATGATCAGCGAGCCGAGGACGATGAGCATCGGCGCGCTGTCGCCGACCGCCGCGGCCCAGGCCGGGTCGCTGATGCTGGCCGCGGAGGAGGCAGCGATGAGCAGGGTCACCAGGCCCAGCCCGTCGGTGACGACGTCACGGGTGCGGTGGGTCAGCCGGTGCCCGAGCAGTACGCCGATCACGGTGCCGATCAGCACGGTGATCACGTTGACGAGCGTGCCCAGACCAGGGAACACCGGTCCTCCTCTACCGAACGGACATATCTAGGCGTAATCTGTCAGATTGCAGGCTCGGTGGGGGCGACGGGGACCACACCGGTGAGACGGCCCGTTACGGCGGGCCTTCTCTGGGCAGCATCGCGAGTGAGCACGACGATCACGATCCATGGAGGGGTGTGCTGTGTCCCGTTCTCCCGTGCAGGTGCGCGAGGCCATGCCTGAGGACGCCACTGCGGTGGTGGCCGCCTGGGGGACGATCCGCAGGACCAGCACCGAACGCGGGGTGGCGACCTCCTCGGAGGAGGCGGCCAACGGGATCGCCCGGGTCGCGGCCGACCCCGACGAGCGCCTGCTGGTCGGGCTGGTGGACGACCAGGTCGTCGGAGTGGCGCACCTGCTGCGTGCGGCGGCCTCTCCGCTGAACACCGAGAGCGCGATCTACCTCACGCACCTGAACGTCCTCGACGGACACCGCCGTCACGGCGTCGGCAAGGCCCTGATCGAGGCCGCGGTCTCGTGGGCCGAGGAGAAAGACACCCCGCACCTGCTCGCGGCCGCCTCGGTCCACTCCCGCGACGCGAACCGGTTCATGGCTCGCCTCGGGCTCGCCCAGATCGCGATCGTCCGCGGTGCGACCGTCCCGGCGCTGCGCGCGAAGCTCCCGGTGGAGCCGCCGCCCGGCGCGATGGTCAGCAGCCGCAACCAGCGCAGCGTCGGCCAGGTCCTCGCCCAGCGCCGGTTGCAGCGCCGCGCGCAGCAGTCGGCGCAGGTCCGCTAGGGCTCAGGCACCCTTCTTCGCCGGCACGAGCGCGCAGGCGATGCCGAGGCTCTCGGCGAGCACCACCGAGGCGCCGCCGTGGAGCAGGCCGTACGGCTGGGTGTTGCCCTCGACCGGCATCGTCCCCACCACGCGCTCGCTCCGGGGTGGCCTCGAGCAGCTCGATGCCCATCGTGTCGCCGAGGGCGCCCATGGGGAGCTGCCGGAGGAACTCGGCGTGCTCGGGGGTGTCCGTCGTGGGGATGGTCTCGGGGTTGATGGGGCGACTTCGCCGCCGCCACCACTGGTCACGTCCGGGGGGTGGTCCCGGATAAGGTCGGGGCGTGTCGAATGAGCCCTCCGCCGACGGTCAGCGTCCCCGCCTCCTCCTGCTCGACGGCCATTCCCTGGCCTACCGCGCGTTCTTCGCGCTGCCGGTGGAGAACTTCTCCACGACCACGGGGCAGCCCACCAACGCGGTGTACGGCTTCACCTCGATGCTGATCAACGTGCTGCGCGACGAGCGGCCCACGCACGTCGGGGTCGCCTTCGACGTCTCGCGCGACACCTTCCGCGCGGCCGAGTACTCCGACTACAAGGCCAACCGCTCGAAGTCGCCCGACGAGTTCAAGGGGCAGGTCTCGCTGGTCAAGGAGGTCCTGGCAGCACTGCGTGTCACGACCATCGAGAAGGACGGCTTCGAGGCCGACGACGTCATCGCGACCCTCGCCACCCAGGCGGTACAGCAGGGGTTCGAGGTGCTCATCTGCACCGGCGACCGCGACACCCTCCAGCTCGTCGGCGACACGTGCACCGTGCTCTACCCCCGCAAGGGCGTCTCGGACCTCGCACGGATGACCCCCGAGGCGGTCCGGGAGAAGTACGGCGTCGAGCCCGGCCGCTACCCCGAGATCGCCGCGCTCGTGGGTGAGACCTCCGACAACCTGCCCGGCGTCCCCGGCGTCGGCCCCAAGACCGCCGCCAAGTGGATCAACCAGTACGACGGCCTCGAGAACGTGATCGCCCACGCCGACCAGATCAAGGGCAAGGCCGGCGACTCCCTGCGCGAGCACCTCGGCGACGTGATCCGCAACCGTCGCCTCAACGCGCTCGTGTGCGACCTCGAGCTCACCGCGACCCCCACCGACCTCGCGGTGCAGCCGTGGGACCGCCAGGAGGTCCACAAGATCTTCGACGGCCTGGAGTTCCGGGTGCTGCGTGACCGCCTTTTCCAGACGCTGGAGTCGGAGGAGGAGATCGAGGAGGAGGGCTTCGAGGTCGACGGGGCCCGTCTCGGGACCGGCGAGGTCGCCTCGTGGCTGGGCCGGCACGCCTCGACGGCCGGCGCCCGGGTGGGCATGCAGGTCCAGGGAACATGGCGTGCCGGCACCGGTGACGTGTTCGCCGTCGCACTCGCGGCCTCCGACGGGTCCGCGGCCTGGGTCGACGTCGAGCAGGTCTCGCCCGAGGACGACGCGGCCCTCGCCGGCTGGCTGGCCGATGCGTCGTACCCCAAGGTCCTCCACGACGCGAAGGGGCCGATGCTCGCCCTGGCGGCGCGCGGGTGGGACCTCCAGGGGCTGGAGCGTGACACCGCGCTGTCGGCGTACCTCGCTCGTCCCGACCAGCGCTCGTACGACCTTGCGGACCTCACCCTGCGCTACCTCAAGCGGGAGCTGCGCCAGGAGACCGTCGACGACGGCCAGCTCAGCTTCGACACGATGGGGGAGGACTCCTCGTCCGACACGGCCATGCTGCAGGCGCGG
Source organism: Nocardioidaceae bacterium UBA4001 (assembly GCA_002384855.1). Taxonomy (GTDB): domain Bacteria; phylum Actinomycetota; class Actinomycetes; order Propionibacteriales; family Nocardioidaceae; genus Nocardioides_C. Next base: position 8,162 of record DGBP01000056.1, read on the forward strand.
GCCGTGCTCGACCTGGCCGCCGCACTCGACGACGAGCTGGAGGAGCGAGGTGGGACCCGTCTGCTCGCCGACGTCGAGCTGCCGCTGGTCTACGTGCTCGCCGGCCTGGAGCGCATCGGCGTCGCGGTGGACGTCGAGAAGCTCGAGGGCCTGGAGGCGCACTTCGCCGGGGAGGTGAAGAAGGCCGCCGACGAGGCGTTCGACGTGATCGGCAAGGAGATCAACCTCGGCTCGCCCAAGCAGCTGCAGGTGGTGCTGTTCGACGAGCTGAACATGCCGAAGACCAAGCGCACCAAGACCGGCTACACCACCGACGCCGACGCGCTGCAGCAGCTCTACGTCAAGACCGAGCACCCGTTCCTGCTGGCCCTGCTGCGCCACCGTGACGTCTCGCGGCTCCGCCAGACCGTCGAGGGGCTGCTCAAGACCGTCCAGCCCGACGGCCGGATCCACACGACGTTCAACCAGATGATCGCCGCGACCGGCCGGCTCTCGAGCACCGACCCGAACCTGCAGAACATCCCGGTGCGGACCGAGGAGGGCCGCCGCATCCGCGAGGCGTTCGTCGTGGGCGAGGGCTACGAGTCGCTGATGACCGCCGACTACAGCCAGATCGAGATGCGGATCATGGCGCACCTGTCGGAGGACGCCCTCCTGATCGAGGCGTTCCGTTCCGGCAGGGACTTCCACTCGGTCACCGCCTCCCGGGTCTTCGACGTCGAGGCCGCCGAGGTCACCCCGGAGATGCGGGCCAAGATCAAGGCGATGAACTACGGCCTCGCCTACGGCCTGTCCGCCTACGGGCTCTCCCAGCAGCTCGGCATCGACACCGGCGAGGCGCGCGGCCTGATGGACGAGTACTTCGAGACCTTCGGCGGGGTGCGCGACTACCTCGCCGGGATCGTGGACGAAGCCCGCCGCTGCGGGTTCACCGAGACGATCATGGGCCGGCGTCGCTACCTGCCGGACCTGACCAGCGACAACCGGCAGCGCCGTGAGATGGCCGAGCGGATGGCCCTGAACGCCCCGATCCAGGGGTCCGCGGCCGACATCATCAAGGTCGCGATGCTCAACGTCGACCGGGCGCTGACGGAGTCCGACCTGCGCTCCCGGATGCTGCTCCAGGTCCACGACGAGCTCGTGTTCGAGGTTGCGGCGGGGGAGCGGGAGCAGCTCGAGGAGCTCGTCCGGACCCAGATGGGCGCGGCGGCGCAGCTGACCGTGCCGCTCGACGTCTCGGTCGGCACCGGTCGCTCCTGGCACGACGCCGCCCACTGACCCTCGGTCCGCGCCGGCGTCCGCCGCGCGGCCTGCACGCGCCACCGCGGCGCGGGCGTATCTTCGGGCCTGGCAGAGCCCCAGGAGCTCCTCGAGGAGCAGGACGGGCCGGTGCGCGAGGTGTTCGAGCCCATCGTCGGCTCGCGCTCGAGGTCGCGCCCGGCGCGGAGGAGGGCACGAGCTACGGCCTGCCCGCGCTCAGGCACCGGGGCAGGCCGCTGCTCGGTTTCCGGGTCGCCAAGCAGCATCTGAGCATCTTCCCGTTCAGCTCCGGATCGGTGGACGCCCTCGGGGACCGGCTGGCAGGTTGGGATGTCTCCAAGGGGACGATCAGGTTCGCCCCGGAGCACCCGCCGCCGGACGACGTGCTGCGGGTGCAGGAGATCGACGGCGCCTGAGGCGGGCGGGCCCGAGCCCGGTCGCCGGGGGGCCATCTGGACGTGCACTCGACCGTCGTACGGCGGTCGCTGCTGCCTGTGCCGACCGGAACTGTGCTGTGAGTGCACGTCGAGATGGCCCGGGGTCGCGGCGGCCGGAAGCTCAGCCCAGCCGCAGGAACAGCTTCTCGGCAGCCTCGATCCGGGCGGTGACCTCGGGGTCGTCGCCACCGCCGCGGGCGCAACGCCGCATCTCCTCGGCGACGAGGAGGAAGCCGACCCGGTGCAGGGCGTGCTCGGCGGCGGAGAGCTGGGTGATGATCTCGCTGGAGGTACGCCCGGCCGCCACCATGCGGACCAAGCCGCCGACCTGTCCCTGGACCCGCCTGAGCCGGCGGACCAGGTCCGCGGCCTCCGGGCTGAGCTCCCCCGGCACCTCCGCGGCCGCGGCCGCCTCGGCAACTATGGCGTCGACGGCGACGGTCGTCTGGTCCGGCACGGGCTCCCCGACAGCGACCTTGACGGTCTGGTCGAGCATGTCGGGGGTGGGCCTGCGAGTGCTCATGACGACTCCTCTCGACCCAAGGTTAATACCCCTATGGGTATCTGACGTCGGTCCGGAGGGCCCGAATGTGACATCCGTTGGGGTCGTCCGGTTCGCGACCTTCGTCCCTGGTGCTCCAGGGTCGGCTGCGTAGCGTCAGGAGAGACCTGCCCGTCGAGGCGGCGTCCGAGAAGGGGGAACCTCCATGAAGCCACGACGCACTCTCGCGGCTGCCGCGACGGCGGCCCTGACCCTGCTGGCCGCGGCCGCTCCCGCCGCAGCGGCGACGATCGAGGGAACCGGGGGACCGGACCGCCTGGAGGGCCGACCGGTCGCGGACACGATCATCGGGCAGGGCGGTGCTGACCGGATCTGGTCCTTCGCCGGCCCGGACGTGGTCCGCGCAGGCGCCGGTGACGACTTCGTCGAGTCCGGGCGCGGCGACGACCGGGTGTGGGCCGACGTGCCGTCGGAGTACGGCCTCCCCGGCGACGGGGACGACGTGGTCCGCTCGGGTCCCGGCGACGACTGGGTGAGCCTGTCGGGAGGCGTCAACTGGGCACATCTCGGCAGGGGAGACGACGTGTTCGAGTCGGGCCAGCCCTACGCCGCCGACGTGGTGCACCTCGGCCCGGGCAACGACCGCACGTCGTACGGCCTGGGCGCCAAGACGATCTACGGCGGGCCCGGTCGCGACCGCATCGACCACCAGCGGGGGAGCAGCAGGCTCTACGGCGGCGCCGGTGCCGACGTGCTGGACGGCGGCGAGACCGGCGACCAGATGTACGGCGGCCTCGGACCCGACCTGGTCATCGAGGCCGAAGGCACGGCTCGCGACCACATCGATGCCGGACGTGGCGACGACCGGATCCGCTACTCCGGCCACGACACGGTCATCGACTGCGGTCCCGGCGACGACGTGGTGCGGATGCAGACCGGCTCCACGCCGAAGCTCCGGTGGTGCGAGAAGGTCGTGCTCGTCGGCTGAGAGCCGGCCCCGCATCCGCCCTCATGAAGATGCAGTGCACGTTCCTGCAGGAGCCGAGCGCTGCCCCCGGCGACGGTCCCGTGTTTGGATCTCTTTACTTATCAGCCGTACGGGGGCATTTCGGGACGTAGCGGCGCCTGACCGGTCTCGTCGTCCGCCTCCGCGGTCCGACCACGACCACACGAGGGTTGCACATGCGTCGATCAGCTTCTGTGATGATCGCGGGCCTTGCCGCCGCCGCGCTCACCACCCCCATGATGTTGGGCTCTGCCTCCGCGGCACCACGAGACCCCGATCCTCTGAGGAACGGCCTGCTGGGCGCCGGGAAGGGCCAGGACGCGGACAACCGGCGCGGGTCACTGGCTCCGACGGCCGCTCAGCGCGCCGCCGACCGCCGGGCACCGGGCCGGGTCCGGTGGAACGAGCTCGGCACACCGGGCACCGTGTCGACGGACGGCGTGCTGGCCCAGGGGCTGTCCTCCGACCCCGAGCAGGCAGCCCGCTCCTACCTGGCGTCCTCTCGTGACCTGTTCGGCCTCGACCAGGCGGCGGTGGCCGACCTCGAGACGCTCGCGGTCGTCCCGGTCGGGAAGGGCCGCATCGTCACGCTGCGACAGCGGGTCGACGGTTTGCCGCTGACCCAGGGCGGTCTGGTCACCGTCGCGGTCCGGGATGGCAGCGTCGTACACGTCTCCTCCTCGCTGACCAGGGACACGGACGCGGCGAGCGAGTCGACGCTCAGCCGGGCCGACGCCCGTGGTCGCGCGCTCCGCGAGGCAGGGCTGACCGAGGACGAGGCCGAGGTGCTCCGCACCCGCCAGGTCGCCGTCCCCACACCGTCGGACGGCACGCGTTCGGCGTTCGAGGTCGTCCTCGCCGAGAAGGGCGGGCACGGCGACGCCTTCACCGTGCTGGTCGACGCGGCGAGCGGCGAGGTGCTGGTCAGGGAGGACCTCGTCGACCACGCCGAGGACAACCCCTCATGGGAGCTGTTCGGGGCCACGCCGGCCGACGAGTCGAGCACCGACCGCGAGACGTGGTGCTGGCTGCCGATGGCCGGCTGCGAGGACCCGGTCGACAACGGGGCCTCCCCGCTCGCCTGGGACGTCGACCCCGCCACCGAGCAGCCCACGTTCACCACGGAGGGCAACAACGCCATCTCGGGCGAGTCCTGGGACCTTCCGCCCAACGTCCCGCTCATCGAGAGGCCGGCCGCCCCGCGGGCCGACCGCGAGTACACCTACGAGTTCGACAACGTCTGGCGCGAGAACCGGTGCGACCCGCAGTCGCTGGACGCCGACGACGGCAACGACATCGACGCGGCGACCGCGAGCCTCTTCGCCCACCACAACCGGCTGCACGACTTCTCCTACGAGCTCGGGTTCACCGAGGAGACGTGGAACGCCCAGGTGAGCAACTTCGGCCGCGCGACCGGCGACGGCGACCCCGAGATCGGCAAGGCCCAGTCGGGTGCTCGGCTCGGCTACCGGGACAACGCCAACCAGTACACGCCGCCGGACGGCATCGCGCCGTGGAGCAACATGTACCTGTGGCAGCCGATCGCCGGCGGTGCCTACGTCCCCTGCGTCGACGGCGACTTCGACGGCACGGTCATCGGCCACGAGTACACCCACATGATCAGCAACCGCATGGTCGCGGGTCCCGACGCCGGCCTGCGCGGCTACCAGGCGCGGGGGATGGGGGAGAGCTGGTCCGACCTCGTCGCGATGGAGTACCTCTTCGAGCTCGGCAAGCGTCCCAAGGGCGACACGCCGTACGTCACCGGCGCGTACGTGACCGGCGACGACGCCACCGGCATCCGCAACTTCGACATGTCGCGCAGCACCTTGAACTACTCGAACATCGGGTACGACGTGGTCGGCCCGAGCGTCCACTCCGAGGGTGAGATCTGGTCGGCGACCAACTTCACCCTGCGCCAGGCCTTCGTCGACGAGTACGGCGAGGGCAGTGCTGCCCTGCAGCGCTCCTGCGCCGACGGCGACACCCCTGTCGAGGAGTGCCCGGGCAACCGCCGCTGGGTCCAGCTCGTCTTCGACGCGTTCCTGGTCCCGGCCACCGGCGAGGTCTCCATGGTGGACATGCGCGACGCGATCCTGGTCGCCGACCGGCTGCGCTTCGGCGGTGCCAACGAGGCCCTGATCTGGGACGCCTTCGCCAGCCGGGG
>DGBP01000059.1 GCA_002384855.1 Nocardioidaceae bacterium UBA4001
TCCACCGTCCGGGGTCAGGGCCAGGGCCATCTTCGACCGCTCGCTCGCAACCGGCGGCGTCCGGAGAAGGACAGGCCAGAGCGGTTCACGCCCGTTCCCGTTCCTCCGGACTACGGACTGCCACAGGAGTAGGCGGAACCATCCGGTCATGCCGCATTCCGCGCGCTTATCGAGGTGAGTCTTTCCGGCCGCGTATGTCCAACGATTAGTCGGTTCCAAGGAAGCGCGGTGTGTCCGCCCCAGGCGCCGCTGCCGTGAAGAACGGGCGGAGGCGCTCTCGAAGGGCGCTGTCGCAGACGTACACGTAGGTGCCGAGCATGCCGCGAGTGAGCAGAACCGCGTAGATGTTCTGAACGAGTCTGAGGATCTCGTCGTCAGCGAAGGTGATGCCGCGGCGTGGCATGTTGTTCGCCGCTGTCGGGTCGAAGTAGTTGGTGCGGTCGAAGGCGAGACGGCCGGTGCGCTCGTCGTACCAGAGATCAGGACCGATGATTACGGCGGCATAGTTCAGGTCGTAGCCCTGGATCGTGTGGATCACGCCGACCTCGTCGAGCGATGTCGATGAGTTGACCCAATCGACATCGGTGCGGTTCCAGCGCATCCGAACGCCACCTACCTGTATGTCGTAGGCGTCCTTGTCGCGTCGGCTGACCCACGGCCAGGCGAAGCCGGCGACGAGCCGCGCGAGGCCGACTTCGCGGTCGCGAGCTCGAATGGCATCGCGCATCTGGGAAATGTCGTCGAAGAATCGCAGGTCATATCCGGTGAACGGTCGCGGCGTCGGAGGCTGGTCGCTCAGGACCGCGCGAACGTATCCGACGTAGTCCTCTCCGGCCTGAACCCGCATCTGGGACGTCAGGCGATAGCGGCGACGATGATCGTCGCTGCTTGTCATCAGCCCCGTCAGCAGGTGACTCGGGACGTCGCCGGTGTGGATGCTCTGTGCTGAGTCCATGAGGTAGATCTGGTGCGTGCTCTTGGCCTTCACCCAGTCGAGTTGGGTGAGGTTGGCGTCGTCCGCGCCGAAGAGACGCCGGTTGATGTCCGAGAACATCTTGTAGAGCGGGCCGGCCGGCTGGTTTCCGGATTGCCGCAAGCGATGCGTCTCATCGACGATGAGCACGTCGAAGTGCTCAGGTGCGTTGCTCATCTCGAAGGGCGACATCACCATGTTCGGGGCGAGGCCGGGAGTCCGTTTGAATACCCGTTGGATCGTCTTCCGCAAGGACATCTGCGGGACGATGAATCCGAGTCGGAGGTCGCGAAGCAGCTCGGGATATCCCTCGACGAAGAACTCGGCCAGCGGCGACTCCGACTCGACCTGCTGGGACGGATCCCACGCCTTAACGTCGCTGAGGAGCTTCATCAGGTAGACGGCGACGACCGTCTTTCCGGTCCCAGGGTCGCCCTGGACGACCACCTGGCTTGGCACGCCGGTCTCGATGTCCGCGAAGAGTCCTTCGAGGATGTCTAGGACCACGATCTCCTGGTCCTCGGTTAGCGCCTTGAATGGAGAGAGCTTGAAGAGGTCGGAGTTCTCGATCTCGGGGAGGGAATGGCTGAACAGGCCGTCACGGCGCAGCTCCTCGAAGATGTCCGCGAAGATCTTCTGGTAGTCCGCGCGACCGTAGTAGTCGCGATCGGAGATGCCGACGTTGCGATTCATCACCTGGTAGGTGCCGTCACCCGAGAGTCGCTGAATCAGGAATGCTTCAAGGTCGAGACAGACGGACTTGTTGAACGTCGGGTCCAAGACAACGCGAGCGCCCTTGAGGAGCCGCTTCTCCGCTGATGCGAGGTGCTGGCGGAAGCGAGTGGCGACGTTGAGCGATTCCCCAACATAGATCCGGTCGTCGCCGTCGAGTGCATAGACGACGGGCCAGTTGCGGAAGCGGGAGTCGAGCTCCAGCCACGCCTCGATCTGCGTGGATAGGAAAGGGCCACGCTCAATCCGGAAGCTGGTCATACTTCGTGCTCTTGCCGCGCGCCGACGTGACCGGGTATTTCCTCTTCGTCTGCTCGAGCTTCGCGAGCACGATGGCATCGGGATCGACGTGCAATCGGTCGGCCAGAAGCAGGCAGTAGGTGAGCACGTCAGCGAGCTCAGCCTCAACGCGATGCTGCGTCGCGTCATCCGACCACTGGAAGCACTCGAGCAGTTCCGCAGCCTCGATCGAGATTGACTTGGCCAGGTTGCTCGGCGAGTGGAACTGGGCCCAATCGCGATCCTCCACGAAGGCGCGCAGTGCGGCCATCACGGGTTCAGAGGACATGGACGCACCTTAGTGGAGGGCGCCGTAACGATTCGGACCCGTTTGCGGGTGTCCGCAGGAGACATGTCCGGGCTCAACGCTGAGCGAGCTTGCTGACCGAGTCGCGGAGGGCGTCTTCGCCGGCGCGGACGTAGTGGTTGAGGACCGTGGTGAGCTTGTCGCCGAGGTATTGGGCGACGACCTCCCAGGGCTCGCCGAGCTCCTCGTGGAACCACTTCGTCGCGGCGTGGTGGCGCAGGTTGCGGTAGACGATCGTGCGCGGCCAGGCGTTGTCGGGGTCGTTCTCGTCGACCCAGCGGCGAACGCGGTGCCAGCGTTCGTTGTGCATCTCGGGCTTCACGGGCAGGCCGGTCACGGTGTCGACGAAGAGCCAGAGCTCGTCCTCGGGCTCGATCGGGTAGTTCCACCACGCGAGGTTGTGGTCCTTCTCCCGGTTGGCCAAGGCTGCCCGGCGCTGGCGCTCCGCCTCCTGGGCATTCACCACTTGCTGGAGTGAAGCGCCCGCCGGCAAATCGAACAACTCTTTGACGCGGGGGAGGAGTTCGTCGTGCATCAGTGACCTCGGCAGCGGCACTTCGTGGAGGGTGTGGTTCTTCACCGGCCCGCGGAAGCCGGCTGCGCCGCGGGGCGTGATCCACGAGCCGTTGACGTGGACATAGCCGCGGTCGAAGAAGACGTCGATCGCGCGGAGCGCGTTCTGCTCGCCGAGCCTCAGCCCACCGAAGCCGGCGACGCGGATCTTCGTCCCGAACAGCGGGAGCCGAGTCATCAGCGGGACGGTTCCCTCGCGGCCACAGAGCTTGTCGGCGGCAGCGGCCATCGCCTTCACCTGGCGGGTCTCCGGACGCAGGCGCGGATCGACGTACTGCGCCGTCGCTCCGTGCAACACGTTGGCCCGGCCGATCTCCAGTCCGTCCAGCGGATCGATGCTGCGGTCGAGCCAGCCCAGCCGCCAGGCGAGCTTCCGCATCGCGGACAGCTGGCCGCGCAGATCCTCGCGGCCGCGTTGGGAGAAGAGAGTCTTGCTGCCCTTCTCCATCACCTTGCGGCTGTGCTCGACCCGCCACTTCGTCACGGGCACGTCGCCGATGGTGGGGAGGATGTGGGCGTTGAGGCGAGACTCGCGTCCTTCCATCGTGCGGGGTTGCTTGCCTCGCTGAAGGGAGTCACGGAGGTACTCCTCGCCGAGCATCCGGATCGTCCGCGACGCGCGGACATCAGCACCGACGGGCATCGTTTGCTCGGAGTCGAGCGCGGCCTCGGCCTGAGCGAAGATCTTGCGGGCCTCCTCCTCGGAGGCCGCCCTGCGCAGCACCCGCTTCCACGGCTCGCCCTCGCCGGCCGGCGCCTTGAAGTACACCTGGTACTTGTTGCTGCCCGGTGCGGGGGCGTAGAGACGCACCCTCCACGGCCGCGAGCTACCGCCGAGAGTGCGCGGCTTGCCCTGGGCGAGCAGCTTCGGCTGGGAACGCGTCGCCACGAGACCTCCTACGCTGGAGGAACCATCGTACGCTGGTTTCGTGCATCACTCTCGTGCATCACTTAGAGAAAAGTGATGCACGTGCCACTCGTCAGGAGTTACAGGAATGGCCAACCGGCTCGCCAATGCGACCAGCCCCTATCTCCAACAACATGCAGGTAATCCCGTGGATTGGTGGGAGTGGGGACCTGAAGCGTTCGAGGAAGCCAGGCGCCGTGATGCACCAATTCTGCTGTCGGTCGGGTACGCCGCCTGCCACTGGTGCCACGTGATGGCGCACGAGTCGTTCGAGGACCCCGCCACCGCGGAGCTCATGAACCGCCACTACGTCAGCATCAAGGTCGACCGTGAGGAGCGGCCCGACGTCGACGCCGTCTACATGACCGCCACGACGGCCATGACCGGGCACGGAGGCTGGCCGATGACGGTCTTCCTCAACCACGACGCAGAGCCCTTCTTCGCCGGGACCTACTTCCCCGACCGGCCCCGGCACGGGCAGCCGGCCTTCGGCGCGATCCTGCAGGGCCTCGCCGACGCCTGGCGCGACCGACGCGAGGAGATCGCCGGGGTCGCGGCCCGGATCCGCGAGCGGCTGCAGACCGAGAACGCCCTCGGCGGCGGCGACCCGGTAGACGAGGCCGTGCTCGAGGTGGCCGTCGACAAGCTCGGTCGGGAGTTCGACCAGACCTCGGCCGGGTTCGGCAGCGCCCCGAAGTTCCCGCCCTCGATGGTGCTGGAGCACCTGCTGAGACACGAGGCGCGGACCGGCTCTGCGAAGGCACGCGACATGGTCGCCGCCACCTGCCACGCGATGGCCCGGGGCGGGATGTACGACCAGCTCGCCGGCGGCTTCGCCCGCTACAGCGTCGACCGGGACTGGGTCGTTCCCCACTTCGAGAAGATGCTCTACGACAACGCGCAGCTGCTCGGCGTCTACGCCCGGTGGTGGCGGCAGAGCGGTGACCCGTTGGGCGAGCGGGTCGCGCACGAGACCGCCCGGTTCATGCTCGCCGAGCTCCGGACCGCCGAGGGTGGGTTCGCGTCCGCGCTCGACGCCGACACCGAGGGGGTCGAGGGGAAGTTCTACGCCTGGACCCCCGAGCAGCTGACCGAGGTCCTCGGCGACCAGGACGGCGACTGGGCCGCCTCGCTGCTCGGGGTGAGCGAGCGGGGGACCTTCGAGCACGGCACGTCCACGCTGCAGCTGCGCCAGGACCCCGACGACCCGGAACGGTGGGCCGGGATCCGCGGCCGGCTCCACGACGCACGCGACTCCCGAGTCCGCCCCGCTCGCGACGACAAGGTGGTGGCCGCCTGGAACGGGCTGGCGATCGCCTCGCTCGTCCAGGCCGGCCTGGTCCTCGGTGAGCAGGAGTACGTCGACGCCGCCGTCCGTGCCGCCGAGCTGCTCGTCGACCTGCACCTGCACGACGAGGGACGCCGCCTGCGCCGGGTCTCCCGAGACGGTGTCGTCGGCTCGCACGCAGGGGTGCTCGATGACTACGGCTGTGTCGCGGCGGCGTTCCTCGACGTGCTCTCGGCGACCGGCGACCCGGTCTGGCTGGAGCGGTCCGGGCGGCTCCTCGACACCGCGCTCGTGCACTTCGCCGACGGCCAGGGCGGCTTCTACGACACGGCCGACGACGCCGAGGCCCTGGTGACCCGGCCCCGCGACCCCAGCGACAACGCCAGCCCCTCCGGCCTCTCCTCGCTGGTGCACGGGCTGCTCGGCTACGCCGCGGTCACCGGGTCGGGACGGCACCGCGACGCCGCGGAGGAGGCGCTGCGGTCGGTGCGGGTGCTGGCCGACCGGGTGCCGCGGTTCGCAGGCTGGTCTCTCGCCGCGGCGGAGGCGGCAGTGGCGGGGCCGCTCGAGATCGCCGTCGTGGGGGAGGCCGGCGACCCCGCGCGGGCAGCTCTCGAACGAGAGGCCCGGCGCGCCACCAGCCCCGGGGCCGTGGTCGTCGTGGGCGCGCCGGACGCGGACGCCGTCCCCCTGCTCGAGGGGCGTGGGCTCGTCGGTGGCCGCGCGGCGGCGTACGTCTGCCGGGCCATGGTCTGCGAGCGGCCGGTCACCGATCCCGCGGAGCTCCGGGCCTCGCTGGGCCAGTCACCTGGGCAGTGACCGCGTCGGCCACCTGGCCGGTCGCTCGACCGGCAGCCCGAGGCGTCCGGACAGGGAGAAGGGGAAGGCGCTCGGCCTTCCCCTTCTGCCTTTCAGCTTTCTGCGTCACGGCCCTTCGGGCTCGCGATGCGATCGTGAGGGGGTCGTCATAGGCAACACCTCCAACTCGATCAAGCTGGAACTTGATGTCTTCGACCGTAACCCCGCAGGCGCCAGGAGTGAAGCCCCCGACACGCCTTTTGTCCCCTGCGGCGTGGACCGGTCTAGCGATGGGTGTAGGTCGCGATGGAGATCCCCACGTAGTGCGTGACGAAGGCCAGGATCGTCAGGGTGTGGAACACCTCGTGGAAGCCGAACCAGGTCGGCGAGGGGTTGGGTCGCTTCAGGCCGTAGACCACACCGCCGAGCGTGTAGAGCAGCCCCCCGACGACCATCAGCGTGAGCACCGCGGTGCCGGCGTTGGCCACGAAGTCGCCGAAGTAGAAGATCGCCGCCCAGCCGAGCCCGATGTAGATCGGGGTGTACAGCCAGCGGGGTGCGTGGGACCAGAAGATCCGGAACAGGATGCCGAGCCCGGCGCCGACCCAGACGACGGTGAGCAGGACCGTGCGGTCGTCGCCCTCGAGCAGGAGCAGCGTGAACGGCGTGTAGCTGCCGGCGATGAGCAGGAAGATGTTGGCGTGGTCGAAGCGTCGCAGGAAGCCCCACGTGCGCGGCGACCAGTGGCCGCGGTGGTAGACCGCCGACACCGTGAACAGCACCAGCGCGGAGGCGGCGAAGATGGCCGAGCCCACCCGGGTGGCGGCGTTCGGGGAGAGCGCGATCAGGACGATCCCGGCGGCGAGGGTCAGGGGCGCACTCGCGGCGTGCAGCCAGCCGCGAAGTCGCGGCTTCACCTCGTCCATGACCTCACGCACGTGGTCGCGCAGGTGCTCGCCGGCCTCCTCGACGCGGTGGCCGGTGTCGCGCGCGGAGTCCGGGACGGAGAGGTGCTCGCGAGATGCCATGACGCCTACGTTACCGGCGGGTATCACCGTGGGCGCAAGCCGTTGCGACCGCGGTCACAGGTAGGCTGGTAGATCGTGGCAGACTGGAAGTCCGGAATCCGGCGGGTGCTCTACCCCGCGTACGAGGCTCGTCTTGCCCGACGGCTGCCCACCGACCGGCTGCCCAAGCACGTCGGGGTGATGCTCGACGGTAACCGCCGCTGGGCCCGAGCGGTCGGCGCCGACGCCGCCCACGGCCACCGCGCCGGCGCGGCCAACATCTCCCCGCTGCTCGAGTGGTGCGAGGAGGTCGGGGTCGAGGTGGTCACCCTCTGGCTGCTGTCGACCGACAACCTCAACCGGCCCACCGGGGAGCTCGCCGCCCTGCTCGAGATCATCGAGGAGGTCGTCGCCGACCTCGCCGCCCAGAAGCGCTGGCGGCTCAACCCTGTCGGCGCCCTCGACCTCCTCCCGGCCGCGACCGCGCACCGCCTCAAGGAGGCCGCGGACGAGACCCGCGACGTCGACGGGCTGATCGTCAACGTGGCAGTGGGGTACGGCGGCCGCCGCGAGATCGCCGACGCCGTCCGCTCGCTGCTGCAGGAGCACGCCTCGCAGGGCACCTCCATCGAGGAGCTCGCCGAGATCATCGACGTCGAGCACATCGCCGAGCACCTCTACACGAAGGGCCAGCCCGACCCGGACCTCGTGATCCGCACGTCGGGGGAGCAGCGCCTCGGCGGCTTCCTGCTGTGGCAGAGCGCGCACAGCGAGTTCTACTTCTGCGAGGCCTACTGGCCCGACTTCCGTCGCGTGGACTTCCTCCGTGCCCTGCGAGCCTACGCCGAACGGGAGCGCCGCTACGGCGCCTGAGCCGCGTCACGCGGTGTTCACCTCGCGGTCGGGCGTGTCGCATGGGGCGCAGTCGCGCGGCGTCGTACCGTCGTCGCAACGGCGGGTGGGGAAGCCCGCCGTTTCGGGAGGCCCGTTCGTGAACACTCACGACCAGTTGAATGCCGGAGGTCCGCACTCGGACCTTCGGGCCCGGTCCCGGTCCGAAGCACGAGACTAGGACCGGGGCGCCGAGTGCGCGCGTCGGTCCGCTGAGGGGACGTAGCCGTGGCTCCATCCAAGAGCACCACTCGCCCGGAGACCGACGCGGCAGCTCGTGAGGAGGTCCGGACCTACGTCCTGGACACCAGCGTGCTGCTGGCCGACCCGGGGGCCCTGCGCCGCTTCGACGAGCACGAGGTCGTCGTGCCGGTGGTGGTGATCACCGAGCTGGAGGGCAAGCGCGACCATCCCGAGCTCGGCTACTTCGCGCGGGCCGCGCTGCGCAAGCTCGACGAGCTGCGCGTCGTGCACGGGCGGCTCGACCAGCCGGTCCCCGTCTCCGAGACCGGCGGCACCATCAGGGTGGAGCTGAACCACACCGACCCGGCCTCGCTGCCGTCGGGCTTCCGGCTCGGCGACAACGACACACGGATCCTCGCGGTGGCCCGGAACCTCGCGAACGAGGGCCGGGACGTGACCCTGGTCTCCAAGGACCTCCCGCTGCGCATCAAGGCCTCCGCGGTGGGGCTCGACGCCCAGGAGTACCGCGCCGAGCTCGCGCCCGAGTCCGGTTGGACGGGCATGGTCGAGGTGGACGTGACGGGCGCCGAGGTCGACGAGCTGTACGACGACGGAACGCTCGACCTCGAACAGGCCCGGGAGCTGCCCTGCCACACAGGCCTGGTGCTGCTCTCCGAGCGGGGCAGTGCGCTGGGCAGGGTCACTGCCGACAAAACCGTCTCCCTCGTGCGGGGCGACCGGGACGCCTTCGGGGTCCGCGGCCGTTCGGCCGAGCAGCGGATCGCTCTCGAGATGCTGCTCGACCCGGAGATCGGCATCGTCTCGCTCGGCGGCCGCGCCGGCACGGGCAAGTCCGCGATGGCGCTGTGCGCCGGCCTCGAGGCGGTCATGGAGCGCCGGCAGCACAAGAAGGTGGTCGTCTTCCGCCCGCTGTTCGCGGTGGGTGGCCAGGAGCTCGGCTACCTGCCCGGCAGCGAGTCGGAGAAGATGTCGCCCTGGGGCCAGGCGGTCTTCGACACCCTCGGAGCGCTCACCTCGCCCGACGTCATCGACGAGGTGGTCGACCGCGGCATGCTCGAGGTGCTGCCGCTGACGCACATCCGCGGCCGCTCCCTCCACGACGCCTACGTCATCGTCGACGAGGCGCAGTCCCTCGAGCGCAACGTGCTGCTGACCGTCCTCTCGCGCATCGGTGCCAACAGCAAGGTCGTGCTGACCCACGACGTCGCCCAGCGCGACAACCTCCGCGTGGGTCGCCACGACGGCGTCGTGGCCGTGGTGGAGCGGCTCAAGGGGCACCCCCTGTTCGCCCACGTCACGCTGACCCGGTCCGAGCGGTCCCCGGTGGCGGCCCTGGTCACGGAGATGCTGGAGCACGACATCGTCTGACCCTGCGGGAGCCGTCCGGACGAGACCCGGCGTCGCACACCGGTCCAGGCCGGGGTGCGACGCCGGTTTCGTGGCGCGAGGGCCGGGCATCCTGCTCTCAGCGTGACGGGAGACACCCCCGTGACCTGCCTCGCACCAGGCCCTTATGATTTGCGTCCCGTCCGACCAGTCGGGCATGGTGGATGGCTTGCACGTCGCCAGGCGGCGTGCTTTCCCCTGTAGTCGACCGTGACGAGTTACTGCCTGTGCGTGAAGCCAAGTACGTTCCCAAGCACCGGGACGCACCGCCCGAGCCGGCACTGAAGAAGACCCTGCGAAGGTCCCTGACCTACTCAGGCGTCGCCGTGGCCGCGACCGGCATCGCCGTCGCCGGCGGCGTCGTCATGAAGGAGTCGGCCCCTGCCGACTCCGCGGCGGCCACCATCGCCGCGGCCCAGGCCGAGCGTTCCGACCGCCCCATGGACCCTGTCCTCGCGGACCGGGGTGACACCGTCTCCCGTTCCGACCGGCGCGCCGCGTCGGACAAGGCGGACGCCCTCGACCAGGCCTCGGGTGGCCAGGTCAACCGCACCCAGGTGACGCGGACCGCGGACCTGGCGGAGGAGGACCCGAAGGAGGTCGCCCGGCGCCTCATGCCGGAGTACGGCCTGTCGGAGTCGGAGTTCGGCTGCCTCGACGCCCTGTGGGTCAGCGAGAGCGACTGGGACCCTACCGCGGACAACCCCACGTCGACCGCCTACGGCATCCCGCAGGCCCTCACCGGCGGCACCCACGACAACCTCCCCGCGGACTACATGACCAATCCGGTCAGCCAGATCCGTTGGGGCCTGTGGTACATCAAGAACTCCTACGGCAGCGCCTGCTCCGCGTGGAGCTTCAAGCAGGCCAACAACTGGTACTGACGTAGACCGTTCCTGGACGGGGTCCCCGGCGCGCGACGCGTCGGGGACCGTCGTCGTTCAGGGATGCGTCATGCGTGCGACGTCGAGCGCCTCGTCGAGCTGGGCCTCGGTGAGGTCGCCTCGGTCGACGTACCCCATCTCGAGCACGACCTGCTTGATCGTCTTCTCCTCCGCGAGCGCGGTCTTGGCCACCTTGGCGGCGTTCTCGTAGCCGAGGTAGCGGTTCAGCGGCGTGACCACCGACGGGGAGGACTCGGCGTAGGTGCGCATCCGGTCGACGTTCGGCGTGATCCCGTCGACGGTGCGGTCGGCGAGGATTCGGCTGCTGTTGGCCAGCAGGCGCACCGACTCCAGCAGGTTGCGCGCCATCACCGGCATCATCACGTTGAGCTCGAAGCTGCCCGAGGCGCCGGCCGTCGCCACGGCGGCGTCGTTGCCGATCACCTGGGCGCACACCATCAGCGTGGCCTCGGGGAGGACCGGGTTCACCTTGCCGGGCATGATGCTCGACCCCGGCTGCAGGTCGGGGAGGTTGATCTCCGCCAGGCCGGTGCGGGGACCAGAGGACATCCAGCGCAGGTCGTTGCAGACCTTGGTGAGGCTGACCGCGACGGTGCGTACGGCGCCGGAGAGCTCGACGAGCGCGTCCCGGGCGCCCTGGGCCTCGAAGTGGTTGCGCGCCTCGGTGAACCGCAGCCCCGTGCGCCGCGAGAGCTCCTCGATGACCCGGACGGCGAAGCCCTGTGGCGTGTTGATGCCGGTGCCGACGGCGGTGCCGCCGAGGGGCAGCTCCGCTACGCGGGGGAGGGCCGCCTCGAGGCGCTCGATGCCGAGCCGCATCGCCGCGGCGTAGCCGGAGAACTCCTGGCCGAGCATCACCGGCGTCGCGTCCATCAGGTGCGTGCGGCCCGCTTTGACGACGTCCGCGAACTCCTCGGCCTTACGCTCCAGCGCGCTCGCGAGATGGTCGAGGGCCGGCGCGAGGTCCCGCGTCGTCGACGTGACCGCCGCGACGTGGATCGACGTGGGGAAGGTGTCGTTGCTCGACTGGCTGGCGTTGACGTGGTCGTTGGGGTGCACGTCGCGGCCCAGACCCCGCGTGGCCAGGGTCGCGAGCACCTCGTTCATGTTCATGTTCGACGAGGTGCCCGAGCCGGTCTGGAAGACGTCGACGGGGAAGTGGTCGAGGTGCTCGCCCGCCACGATCTCGTCCGCCGCGGCGACGATCGCATCGGCCATGTCCTGCTCGACGACGCCGAGCTCTGCGTTGACCGTGGCCGCCGCAGCCTTCACGTGGGCGATGGCCCGGACGTGGGAGTGCTCGAGCGTGCTGCCGCTGATCGGGAAGTTCTCCACCGCCCGCTGCGTCTGCGCCCGCCACAGGGCGTCGGCCGGGACCTGGACCTCGCCCATGCTGTCGTGCTCGATGCGGAAGTCAGCCATGGTCGGACCCTACCCGCGGCGATGGGCGCTATGCGTCCTTGCGGGACAGGTAGATCCAGTAGTGCTCGTCGCGGCTCTGCAGCGTCACGTCGTACGGCACGGCCGCGCAGCTGCCGAAGGTCGACTCGAGCTCGGCGCGGAGCTGCGGCGACTCGGCGGCGGACCAGATCACCAGGGCGCCGCCGGGCCGGAGGGTGGCGCGTGCCTGCTCGAGGAACTCGCGCTGGTAGACCGCCTCGTTGTCGTCGTACACGAGGAACCCCGGGCCGTTGTCGACGTCGAGGAGGATCAGGTCGTAGGCCTCGGGGGTCGCCTCGGCCATCGCGACGCGGATGTCGGCGGTCATCACGCTCACGCGCTCGTCGGCGAGGTACGCCGGCCCGTGGGGGACCGTGCCGTCACGCATCCACTGCACGATCGCGTCCTCGACCTCGACGACCACGAGTCGTTCGACCCGCTTGTCGGCGAGGACCTCGTGCATCGTGAAGCCGAGGCCGAGGCCGCCGATCACGACGTCGCGGGGCTGCTCGACCTGCTCGAGGGCGGCGCTGGCCAGGCCCTTCTCGCTGCTGGTCTCGAGGGTGTCCATGACGAACACGCCGTTCACCCGCAGCTCCAGGACGGCCGGTGCGTTCTCCCCCGCGTCGGCGTCCCGGCGCTCGCGCAGCACGATCTCGCCGCGCGGTGACTCGGCTCGTGAGATCTCGGTGTACTCCAGCTCGCTCACGCCTCCGTGTTACCCCGTTTCGTCCCGTTCTCACCCGCCCGGCCGGCCCCTCGTCCCGCCGGCAAGTGGTCACCAGTTGCAGATCTCGACCCCGCCGGGCTGCAACAAGTGACCACTTGCCGCCGCGAGGGGAGGCTCAGGCATGCTCGGCCGACCGGACCCGGATGCCCGACAGTGGGATCGTGGTCTGGCCGGAGGGGTCGGCGAAGAAGTCGTTGCCCTTGTCGTCGACGACGATGAACGCAGGGAAGTCCTCCACCTCGATCCTCCAGACCGCCTCCATGCCGAGCTCGGGGTACTCCAGCACCTCGACCGACCGGATGCAGTCCTGGGCGAGCCGGGCGGCCGGCCCGCCGATCGACCCGAGGTAGAACCCGCCGTGCTCGTCGCACGCGCGGGTCACAGCCGCGGACCGGTTGCCCTTGGCGAGCATCACCATCGAGCCGCCCGCGGCCTGGAACTGGTCGACGTAGGAGTCCATCCGGCCCGCTGTCGTCGGCCCGAACGACCCGGAGGCGTAGCCCTCGGGCGTCTTGGCCGGGCCGGCGTAGTAGACCGCGTGGTCCTTCAGGTACTGCGGCATCTCCTCGCCGGCGTCGAGGCGCTCCTTGATCTTCGCGTGCGCGATGTCGCGGGCCACCACCAGCGGGCCGGTCAGGGACAGCCGGGTCCTGACGGGGTACCTCGACAGCTCGGCCCGGATCTCGTCCATCGGCCGGCGGAGGTCGATCTTCACGACGTCGTCGCTGAGCTTCTCGTCGGTGGCCTCGGGGAGGTACTTCGCCGGGTCGCGCTCGAGCACCTCGAGGAAGACCCCCTCGGCGGTGATCTTGCCGAGCGCCTGCCGGTCGGCCGAGCAGGAGACCGCGATCGCCACGGGGACCGACGCCCCGTGACGGGGGAGCCGGACGACGCGGACGTCGTGGCAGAAGTACTTCCCGCCGAACTGCGCGCCGATCCCGAAGGACTGGGTCAGCTTGAAGACCTCCTCCTCCAGCTCGAGGTCCCGGAAGCCGTGGGCCGACATGTCACCGGACGTCGGCAGGTTGTCGAGGTAGTGGGCCGAGGCGTACTTCGCCGTCTTGAGCGCGAACTCCGCCGAGGTCCCGCCGACGACGACCGCGAGGTGGTACGGCGGGCAGGCGGCCGTGCCGAGCGAACGGATCTTCTCGTCGAGGAACTCCATCATCCGCTTCGGGTTGAGGATCGCCTTGGTCTCCTGGAACAGGAACGACTTGTTGGCCGAGCCGCCGCCCTTGGCCATGAACAGGAACTTGTACTCCGGCGCCTTCCCCTCGCCGCCCGGTGTCGCGTAGAGCTCGACCTGGGCCGGCAGGTTCGTGCCGGTGTTCTTCTCCTCCCACGTGGTCAGCGGGGCCATCTGCGAGTAGCGCAGGTTCAGCCTGGTGTAGGCGTCGTACACCCCCTTGCTGATCCACTCGGCGTCGTCGGCGCCGGTGAGGACGCCCTCGGACCTCTTGCCCATGACGATGGCGGTGCCGGTGTCCTGGCACAT